>NZ_JQBR01000009.1 GCF_001438655.1 Pediococcus cellicola | reverse complement strand
TCTTTTTACTTGTTTTGGGAAGCTGTCCTAATTATCTTTGTGTTTTTTCTCCACATGGTCGCGTGGCTGCTTTAAAGCATGTATTTCTGTTTTTAGGGTCTTAATTTCTTCCAGTAAAAGCTGATTTTGTTTGGTGATTTTTTCCAATTCTGGTTTGTCGGGTAGTTCGGTATGAACGAAGAAGTTTGTGATGGTACTGGTAAGGATACCAACTAAACAAATTCCAACCAGCATCAACGAAACGGAAGCAATTTTGCCAATTAGGGTTTGTGGACTGATATCGCCATAGCCTCCATTAGTTGTAGTGGTTATAGCCCACCAAAAGGCATTATTCCAACTTTCGTTTTCTACGATGGCATACAAGTTGGTGGCCAAAAACAGGATCACAACGCTGGCATATATAAAATAAATAAAACCGTTTGTTTTCAAGAATCGTTGTACATTACGCGAAAACTTCCCAGTTAATCCAACTACGCGCGTGAAACGAATTAATTTCAAGAGACGGGCGATACGTACCAAGCGCGCCACACGCAAAAAGGAAGCCAACGAATTAAATGGAATAATGGCTAGCAAGTCAAAAATATTATTCAAAAAGAATTGATTTTTCTTCTTGGCCAAGCTAAACCGGCAGAAATAATCAAAGGTAAAGAAGAAGAGAATACTATTATCAATCAGACTGAACGGCATTTTTTGCAAATTTGCCGTATTTCTAATGTCAAGGACTGCTAGTACGATAGAAATTATGGCCAAAACGGCAATTAAAATATTGTAGGCAGCAGAGCTAAAAAGAGCGGTTAGTTTTTCTTTCACCTGAATCACCCTTAAATAAAAATGACACGCAACGGTTTATAAAAATGACAAGATTAATATAATAGTCGCTGGCAGTAGTTGAGCGATGAAAATTTTACGGGTAACTGTTAAGCCACCATAGGCACCGACGATCATGATAAAAATCATGAATAAACGAATGACTGCCATCAGCATCGCTCCATTAAAAATAAAGAGGCTGAAAATAATAAGTAAAGCCAATGCGCCGTTATAAATGCCTTGATTCGCCAGAGCAGTACGCGTATGTGTTTGGCTTACGAAATTTAGTGGCATATCGAAAGTGCGAGCCTGTGTTTTAGGACCTGCAAACATTTCAATTAACATAATTCCCAAGTGTTCTAAAGCAATTAATGCAACTAAAAAGAGTGTTAAAGTTGTCATGATTTCCTCCAAATTGTTCGGTATAGTTTTATTGTAGAGGATTCATCGGGTATATGCGAACTTAATGACTACTTGGTTTGAATCTTACTGGCTAAAAGATAAAGCTGTGAAACAACGATATCTTTTGAAAATCACAATTTGACAAAGACCTGAAATGAGACGGATAATTCCTCTGAGGGGGAGTTAAAAATGAAACGAGAATTATCTGAACAACATGTTCGACGATTAAAACAATGGTATATTGGTCAACTAATTGTGAGCTTCTTGAGCTTTGCGGGGGTAATTGGCTATTCATTCCTGTTTGAACATGAACAAGTCACAGCAAGAAGAGTCATTATTTTGCTTTTTAGTGTTTTGACGGTGATTCTAGCACTCAAAATTCCGTTTGAAAAAGAATTACAAGCAAAGCAAAAAATAAGGCGGGCACTTAGAAAATGCAATTATTATTTTCAAACAATGGGTCAAGCCATATTACTACCGATTGGCTTATCCTATTTAATGCTGATTTTGCATCGTCTCACTCATTTAAGTTTTCTTATACTGACCGTTATTTTTCTGGTATATTTGCTTTTCATGTATATTCCCGTGACCTATTTTGTGTACATGCAGATTGAATCTCTGGTAGGTCGCATTATTTTACTTTGTTTCTTAATTGTCGAAGGAATCAGTGCCGGCTCACAATTAATCATGGAATATACGCGACCTAAGCAGGTTGGGTATGTCCTTCAAACCATTAATGAAACGCAGGCAGCAGACGTCGTTGCCATACTAGTCAGTGTGACTTTTCTAATGTACCTGTGGGGATTCAAACTACCTAGTTTTACATTTTCCAAACAGGCTAATTGGGGTGTCGTTACCTTTTTAGTTATTTTTTCGTTATGGTATGTCATTTGGAATGGGTTTGGTAGTGGCAGCCATGTTTCAGATATTTTGTTTAAGTATGACTTTTCAATGGCCAAAATTAATTTAAAAATGGTCTTGACGGCTTTGACGACGATTCAAGAGGAGTGGTTTTTCCGATTTGCAATTTTGTCCTTATGCCTACGGGCACTAAAAAATAATCGGCATCAGATTGAATGGGCTGTATGTAGTAATGGTATTTTATTTGGTCTATGGCATTTTGCAAATGGCTTTGCCGGTCAGTCCTGGTCGGCTACATTTGAACAAATGTTGTCAGCTGGAGCCGCAGGGCTGCTCTTTTCTTCTATTTACTTGTACACACGAAACATAGGTTTTCCGATTTTGATTCACTTCTTAAATGATTTCTTAGGATTATCGAGTTCGGCTAGTATGATCATGTCAGCACCGGGCACAATCGATTGGCTTACTACTATCGGACAAGTAGTGGTCTTCATCCTAATTGTTATCTTTCTGATGACTGGCAAACGTAAGCAGGCGATTCAGGCTACTTTAGATTACGAGGATTAAAAAAAGCATGTGACTAAGCAAAAATTCAAAAAATTGCCTGGTCATATGCTTTTTTAGTAACAAAATTTATTTTAAAACTTTAAAACGGTCGTGGTCATCGATGTAAGTTTTTGGTGCCGCAGGTTGTTCAATTGAACCGAATGGCATTTGTGCTCTTAGGACCCAAGTTTCAGGAATATCAAAAGCAAGACGGACCTCACCATCAATGATGGGGTTATAGTGCTGAACGTTTGCGCCAATGTTGTTGGCAGCTAAAGCGGTCCACACGTTTTGTTGTGCGCCACCAAGTCCTTGTTCTGACCAAGGTTCGATGTTGACGGCATACAATGGCACTTGTTTTTCATAATTTGCCACAACCGCACGATCTGTGAAGTATAAAATGGTGCCATAAGCAGCCTTGAAACTAGCCACTTTTTGTTTGGTAGTCTCATAAACTTGTGCACTAGGTACTTCAGATTTCAGGCGGTTAACGACGATGTCCCAAAGTTGGTCGTGCTTTTTGCCATATAAGATTACAGCTCGGGTCGTTTGTGCATTAAAGGATGTGGGTGATTCTCGAATGGCCATTTTTACTAAGCTGTTAATTTCGTCATCGGTTAAAGTCATATTTTTACCCAGATTATAAATTGAACGCCTTTTTTTCAAAGTATCTAAAAATTGTGTATCCATTTTTATTTTCCCTCTCATTCATGTCAAATTTACTTCTTAATCCTAGCAGCTCACATTTAGTAAGTAAAGAGGGTAACTACCGAAAGTGTTCAAAAATAGGTGCCATCGTCGGGAGACTATACGCGTCATTCACATCTTGGCTTGCTACGATCCGTTCTAACTATGAAATAAAATGTCTTTTTGTTGTGATGGGTGTGCCAAGTTTGAATTCATAATTTTTAATGAAAATGATGAAATGAATTAAATGATAAATTTGAAGTCGTACGCCTTGTTTCCGCTACCATTTTTGAGATATAATGCTTGGTATACTAAGCAAAAGTGGGGTTGGACAAATGATATCGGTATTTGATGTTGTGCGGATTAGTCGGATTGATCATGCGTTGGTGAATAGTCGCCAGTTAGTCATTACCGATGCTCAAGGGAAACCAAATGGCTTATTGACGGACTTGGTAAAAGATGTGATTGAAAAAATCAATATTTTTATGACAATTTCTTTGAGTACGACAGTAGATGATGTGTTGGTTGCGTTAAGCAAAAATACACCATTACCAGCAGATGCATTAGTGGAATACGAAAAAATATTAACAGAGACAGTTGTTAATATTAACTTTGCGCCGCGTAAGGGTGTTATTGAACTCGTTTTAGATCATCAATAAAAATCGAAAAAATTAGGAAAAAATGGGGAAAAAGGTGTTTTGATTTCGAGTGTGTCGTAGGAAATCAAATGATTGCTTTTTTAAATTGGCTGGCTTTATGGCTAAGTGGAGAAGTCAGGCTTTTTCCCGATTTCAACTAATAAGATTCAGAGAGACTGGAATTTTTTCCAGCCTCTTTTTGTATACTGCGAATTTATACACATCATTAGCTTTTTATGTAGGGATTTGCGATAATTAAATTAAGTAAATTAACCGAAAGGAAAGGTGATGTGATGAATAAACGCAAGTTTCACTGGCTGATTCAACTGGGCTTAATCTTAATTGCCCTAGAAATCATTGCGATTAGTATTAATATGTTTTACGCACCACATAATGTTGCTTCGGGTGGGACAACCGGAATTGCCATTCTATTACATGAAGCTTTTGGAATGAATATGTCGATTGTCGTTTTAATTTTAAACGTGGCAATGTTAGTCTTGTCGTATTTTACCTTGGATAAAGCAACTACTGCCCGTATTACGTTTGGTAGCTTATTTTTACCCGTCTGTTTGGCATTAACACCACAAATTAAATTGGTAGATGACCGTTTATTAGCCGTAATTATTGGTGGGGCCATCTTTGCTGCCGGAGTGGCGTTGCTTTATCATATTGATGCTTCTAGTGGTGGCACCACGGTACCACCGCTAATCTTCAAAAAGTACTTCAATATCAAACCGGCGTTTGGGCTATTAGCCATTGATGGTTTGGTTTGCTTTTTCAACGTGTTCGTTTCTGGTTTTGAAGCTTTCTTTTTAGCGATTCTGTCATCAGTTTTAACCATGTTTATCATGAACTATATCGAAACGGGGTTGGACCGGAAAAAGGTTATTTATGTGATGAGTGACGGGAATCTTGAGGATGTCAAGCACAGCCTAGTGACGATAATGGAAAAAGGTGTCACCATTTTTGATGTCAAAGGTGGCTATTCTGGAGATCAAAAACAAATGCTGATGCTTGTGGTTGAAAACGCCGAGTATCAACATATTCTCAACGAAATTCATGCAGTTGCCCCTGATGCATTTGCGTTAGTTTATAATGTGGCAGAAGTTCGAGGTGGGAATTTTTAAAAGGGTTTTCATTTTCGATACGAAAGCTGTAACATGGACTTAAACAACGAGAGATGGAGTGACAGATAGACATGACTGAATTTTATATTGTGCGGCATGGGCAAACGCGTGGAAATGTGACGAACTTTAAACAGGGGCAAGTTGACGAGCAGCCCTCACAATTAGATGAAACTGGAATCCAACAAGCAAAAGACCTGCATGACAATTTTGATATTAGCTTTGCGGACCGCATCATTGTTAGTCCGTTGACGCGAGCAAAGGATACAGCTGATATCTTGAATGCTGGACGAAACTTGCCCATTCAAATTGATAAGCGTCTTTTGGAAATTTCGTATGGGGACTGGGACGGCCGGTATGATGAGGAATTAAAGGCCAAATATGGAGAATATTTCATCCCTGGTAGCAACGCGGTTTATCCTAGTTACTACGAAGTGTCACACGGTGAAAAATTTACGGACGTAGAAAAACGTGTAGCTGAGTTCACGGCTGAAATGCATCAAAAGTATGCTCATGAAAAAATAATTATTGTGACCCACGGATTTACGGTACGAAGCTTTGCACAAAACGCGGTTAAAGCCATGGACCCCTTGGCATTTAAGGAACCAGCTAACTGCAGCGTGACAAAAATAGAAATTGCTGAAAATGAGCAACAAGGTTTATTTTATTACGGAAAAATGTTTCACTAAAGATAAGGTAAATAAAAACTAGGACTCACTAACAAAGGAGAATCTTATGAAAAAAACAACAATCTTGCTTCTTTCCTCTGCATTCCTTTTATTAGGTGGTTGCGCCAATAATTCAAATGATTCACGCTCAGAAAGCGACACGAGTAGTTCATCGGTTTCAAAAGCTAGTTCTTCCAAAAAAGCCACTTCAACAAGTAGTCACGCTTCAAGTCTAGTGGTCAATACGGATGACGAAACACAGCTTTTGACCAGTCCTTGGCAATTCAATAAATTCACGATTCATCAAATTGAAGCTGAAATTGATGATGGTCAATTAGAAGTAAAGGTGGATTGGGAGCCTAAAACTGAAAAACGGGCCAATTTCGCCAACTTTGGTGAAATCAAGGCAACGCAAGACGGGAAAACACTACGTACCGCTGAACGTGATGATGATTTTGATGAAGACGAAACAGTGCGTGATCTAGATGTCACTTATGCTTATCAAAACAAAACAGATCCTGTCACAATTCAAGTGAAATCGGCTGATGGTCAGACACATAGTGTGAGTTTTAAACTACAGTGATCAGCTTAATTTACGTGAAAACACTTTGGTTACTACCAAGGTGTTTTTTTGATTTCACGAAAAAATGGTTTTTCGTCAAAAATACTGCACGTACAAGACCAAAAAAGCTCTCAACTTGAGACTGTCCGCCCAAGTTGAGAGCTCTTTTTTAGATTTATTTTTAGTCAGTATAGGTAAGAATTTGATTTGCAATCATATCTGCCATTCGTAAACGGACATCATTAACGCTTGGAATAGGACTGCCATTTGTGAGCCAATGTCTGCCCTCTGTGGAAAGTCCCCAAATGTAAACGTTAGGCACGGGATCACCATCGCTGTCGATCATCTCCGCGGTTTCGGTCGTCACATCCATGGCACCTAATTGTTTCGTACTACCATTTTGAAAATGCAATTCATATGGACGTGCCATTCCGGTTTCCAGTAAGTTTTGAATTAATTCATTTCGACTGATTCTAATGTCAACGGGAGCTAACCGAGCTTCAATGACACTTTTAACAGCTACTTTGTGTTCTGGATAACGTTTGGAATATGCCACAAACTCATTTCCAGATGTTTCTAGTTGTAACTGAGAGCCCAAAATTTCAATCACACCGGCCTTAATCAAGGCCAGTAATTGTTCTAAGCGCAGAATTGGTGGGCCAACTGCTAAAAAGCTATTGAAACTGTTAAAACCACCAAGAATATATTTCGCATAGTCTTCATCCGAAATTAATTTGTAGGTCACCACTTTACGGATATTTGTACGTAACTCCCGTAAAGTATCCATGGCACTGGCAAATGGGCTGGTCTTGTTGCCCCATTTGGCTTCCGTAATATCGTGGTCCAAATATTGTAACAACACTTTTTGAAAATCAGCATAGGTCTTGGCAAAAGCATCTGGATGGGCCAGTGCCTCCCAATCTAAGCGATCCTCCTCAGCAATACCATAATCATCTAAGACTTCTTTTGAAAGCGGATCGTTTTGAAAGGCTTGCTCAAATTCATGAGCACTAATTCCCGTGTATTTTTGGGCAACCAGCTTGGTGTAATACGTGCAGGCTGCATCTGAATAAATATCGTTTAGAAATTCTTGACCGCTCATCTGTTCCTGATTTTCAATCATGTGAGCCACAAGTTGATTCGATAAGAAGTACAAAGGTCGCGTTTCACCGACAGCTTTTTGATCGAAGCCACGTGCGTGGTAAGGGAATCCCCGACCGGACCCCGCATAGATTTTAGGCTCCTTACCAGATGGTTCATAGACTAGGGTGTCATCTTTTTGACGGTGAAACTTACCGCCACGATGTGTGGTTAACATGATCATGGCGTCCATAAAGTTCAAACCTAGGCCGCGTAAAAGAACAGAACTTTGGGCAGGTATTGAGTCATAAGCTTGTTCAGAAGGATAGCCCGTGCGTAAATAAATTAAATGGTGTTCATTTGCAAAATGTGTCAGTTCTTTTTCAGTTGAAGAAGGTTCTGACATTCCTTCACCTAATGCCATTGAGACACCATCAAAGGTTTCTGCTGAATCGTCAAAACGGAGTTCGTAAGCATGGTGTGTGAGCCCTTTGACCGTCTTGACGGCTGTCTTATGAAGCTCAATGTGAACCATCTCGGGAGCTTTTTGAACGAGTTGCTGATAGAACCAATCCTGATAAACACCAAATAAAGCTCGGCTTGAATAGCTTTCTGAAGTCAGATGACCAATTTCTTTTACAAGGTAGTTGGCTTTTTCATAGTGCCCTGCCTGTATAAAGGTAATCCCAGAGCGCTGCGCCCATTCTAATAAGGTAGGCCCCGGATTAACTGGTCCTTCCATTTCAATCGTGTGGTCTGTAAACAAGGTGATTTTAGCGGCAAGTGAATTCATCAAAAGTTCATGAGGTTGATCGGACTGCCAAACGCGACCACCAATGCCAAATGGATCAAATAAGTGAATTTCTAGATTGGAAACTTGGACACGTGGATACCAAGCCAAAAGGCGTTCTAATGCCATTAGGTTTCGAGGCCCTGCGCCAATTAATGCAATTTTCATGATAAGTCACCGCGTTTCTATAAAATAAATTCTCTAACTTATATCGTAGCACATAAACGGTTGGAAAGAAGAAATAAAACCTCCCGTAGAAGACGGTTGACAGCGCTTTCTAAAAACGGTTACACTAATCATTGTAAGAATATGTAAGGAGGATGAAAATTAATGACAGCAAAATTTCCGAAGAACTTTTTGTGGGGCGGTGCTACCGCAGCTAATCAAATCGAAGGGGCCTGGAATGTGGATGGCAAAGGCGTCAGTGTTCAAGACTTATTAACGGGTGGTACGGTTGAAAAGCCACGCCATTTTACAGCTAAAGTGGATTCAAGTGCGTATTATCCATCCCATACTGCGAGTGATTTTTATCATCACTACAAGGAAGACATCAAACTTCTAGCTGAAATGGGCTTCAAGACATATCGATTGTCAATCGCTTGGACCCGCATTTTTCCTAAGGGTGACGAAAAAGAACCTAATCAAGCTGGCATTGATTTTTACCATTGCGTCTTTCAAGAATGTCATAAATATGGTATTGAACCACTAGTGACCATTTCTCACTATGAAGTTCCCTACCATTTGACCGAAGCTTACGGTGGTTTTACAAATCGAAAAGTGATTGACTTTTTTGAAAACTATTGCCGTGTTCTCTTTGAAGCTTACAAAGATGAAGTTCATCTTTGGTTGACTTTCAATGAAATCAATACCGCTTTGATGTTCGGTGGTGGTTATATTCAGGCCGGCGTTCCCGTTTCAGATGGGGCCTCAATTTTTGCTAAAATTACGAAAGAAGCAAAGCAAAAGGCCTTTCAAGCCGTTCATAATCAATTGGTTGCGAGTGCAAAAGCCGTAAAGCTTGCGCATGAAATCAATCCCGAAAATAAAGTTGGCTGTATGATTGCTGGTTCTGAAGTTTATCCGCTTACTCCAGATCCCAAAGACGTCCGTTTGGCGCAAGAACAGATGGAAATGAATAATTTCTATTGTGGAGATGTGCATGTACGTGGGGCTTATCCAGCATTTGCAAAGAAGTATTGGCGCGAAAATGATATTCATTTAGAGATTGACCCAAGTGACGCAGAAACGTTGAAAAATGGGACAGTTGATTTCTATAGCTTCAGTTATTATTCATCAGGTGCTGTCACGGTTCATCCAGATAAACAAGAAAAGGTCAGCGGTAACATGTCAGCCGGCACAAAGAATCCATATTTAAAATATAGTGATTGGGGCTGGAGCATGGATCCTGAAGGACTACGCATTTATTTGAACCAAGTTTATCAACGATATCAAGTGCCAGTCATGATCGTTGAAAATGGGCTGGGTGCTTATGATAAGGTTGAAGCCGATGGCTCGATTCAAGATGATTATCGAATTGACTATTTACGTGGGCATGTTCAGGCGATGAAAGAAGCTTTAGACGATGGTGTGGATCTGATTGGTTACACGCCATGGGGATGCATTGACTTAGCATCGGCAAGCACGGGGCAAATGTCAAAACGATACGGATTCATTTACGTCAATCGCCACGATGACCAAACTGGTGACTATTCACGAACGCCAAAGAAGAGCTTTTATTGGTACAAGAAAGTCATCGAAAGTAATGGTGAAACCATTTAATTTTTTTCAAGAGGCTGGAAAAATTCCGGCCTCTTTTTGCTTCCAAACTTTAATCCTCGAAATTAGCAAAAGACTGACGCATTCCTTTTAGATTTGCCATAGCAGTTTATCACTTTTGTGAATTAGCGTTTGCTGTTTGAAGTCAAAACACCATTTTAGCCACTTTTTTTTGGTATAAAAGTGGCTTTCAAATTAATTTAGTGAATTGACAAGTTTTTACTTGACTTAAAATAAGTAATTAGATAATCTAAATAGTGTGATGAACAAATGGAAAGGAAGATATATTATGATGCAGTCAAAAATGCAAGCTGAATGTTGCGTAGCATGTTGTCAAAAATACAACATGGTTATTTGTGCAACTGCAAATTGTAATTATCTTTCGCTAACATTTGCCTAGAATTTATAAGGTGATAAGTTAAGCCGATTAATTGCGTAATGCAGTTAATCGGTTTTTTGTTTGGTCAAATGAAAGGGCGTGATGCTTGTGTCACCAGGTTGTCCGTGTATTGAGAAAGTAACGTTTGTATTAAAAAATTGAGATAAATTCTAAATAGGGGAGTTTGATCAGGATGAAGAAAAGATGGATAGCTTTAACAACATTCGCGGCGGCATTAATTTTGGTGCTTGCGGGATGTGGAAATAAGAATTCAGAAAGTGGTTCAGGTAAATTAGCGGATAAGCAGGTTCTTAATTTATCGGCGGATGCACCTCTAGATACCATTGATATTGCCAAGGCAACTGGCTATGGGCAAACAGGAAATGTGTTTGAAAGCTTATACCGTTTAGGAAAAAATGGGAAGCCAATTGCTGGATTGGCTTCCTCAAGCAAAGTCTCTAAAGACGGCAAAACATGGACATTTAAAATCCGTTCGAATGCTAAGTTTAGTAATGGACAAAAGATTACGGCACAAGATTTTGTTTATTCTTGGCAACGCACTTTAAATCCAGACACAAAGTCGCAGTATGCTTATTTATTCTCAGGAATTAAAAATGCAGAAAAAATTAATGCTGGAAAGTTAAACCCTTCAAAGTTAGGTGTTTCGGCACCGGACAAGCAAACCTTTGTCGTTCATTTGGACGAGCCAATTGCTTACTTTAAAGTCTTGATGACGTATCCGCTCTTTTCACCAGTAAGTAAGAAAGTGATTGACAAGTATGGCAGTAAATACGCCACAAATTCTGAGTACATGGTTTATACTGGTCCGTTTAAGATGACTGGTTGGAAGGGAACAAATGATCATTGGGCGTTTGTTAAAAATAATCAGTATTGGGATAAGAAGAAAGTTAAGTTGAGTCGCATTAACTACTCAGTAAATGAGAACCCTTCAACCATTTTAAGTTTGTATCAATCTAAGAAATTAGATATGGCACAACTTTCAAGTACCCAGATTAAGAACTATCGAAACAATGCAGATTATCAAACGATTCCGTACAGCATTACACGTTTCTTAGCCTTTAACTTTAAATCATCAGATGCAAAAGTGCGCAAGGCAATGAACAATAAGCATATTCGTCAGGCCATTTCTTTGGCAATTAACCGAAAACAGCTAGTTAATAAGGTTATTGGTGATGATTCGACTTTACCTAAAGGTTTTGTACCAACCGATTTAGCCGAAAATCCAAAAACTGGCGAAGATTTTGCTAAACAGGCTTACCTTAAGGGAACTGTAGAATATGATGGTTCAAGAGCTAAAAAGCTTTGGAATCAAGGTATGAAAGAGATTGGGGAAAAGAAATTAACAGTTTCACTGATGTCTACGAATGAAAATGATGACAAGAACATTTCGGAGTATTTCCAAGTACAACTTCAAAATAAATTACCAGGTATGAAGGTTGACTTGGTGAATATTCCATCTAAGGTAGCATATTCACGAGCAGCCAAGGGCGATTTCGATATTTATGTTTCTGGATGGGGAGCAGATTTTACAGATCCAATTTCTCATTTGCAGATTTTACAGAGTAATAGTGGCTACAACTACGGTAAGTGGCAGAATAGCACTTATGATAAGTTAGTTAAGAACGCGCAGAATCAAGATGCCAATGATAAGAACAAACGTTGGGCAGATATGATTAAGGCTGATCAGTTGGTAGTGAAGGAAGCAGCCATTGCGCCGTTGTATCAGACAAACTATTCATTCTTGGTAAATCCAAAAGTGAAGGGTGTTATTCACAATACGGCTGGTACGCAGTGGAATTATAAGACAGCTTATATTAGTAAGTAAGTGAACGAGACTAATCGATGGGGCTAAACGCTATTTTATAGTGATGTCCTGTAAAAAAATTAGTCGTGCGCATTATGAATCTGTATTAAGTACCTACGAACGAACATAAGAACTTCAAAAAGCGTTCACACACCAATCTAGTTGGAAATTCAAACTGGATTGGTGTGTTGCTTTATAGTACTAAAGTAATGGAGGGGTCAAATGAGACCAAAAATAGGCATTGTCGGCAACGTATTTACTGGGGATTCGGAGATTTTTTATCACAATCATGCCACTTATACCTTCCAAGGCAACATTGATGCAATTGTTCAAGCGGGTGGATTGCCCGTTGTCATTCCAATTCAGACGCCAGAACTAGCTGAAGCGTACTTTGAAACTATCGATGGGTTATTTTTGCCAGGCGGACAAGATGTCACACCGAGTTTGTATGGGGAGCAAAAAGACGCTTTAGTCAAAACAACCTCTTTAAAACGTGATCAATTTGAAATGGCGCTGTTCAAGCTAGCTTGGGAGCAACATAAACCGATTTTAGGAATCTGCCGTGGCGTGCAATTAATTAATGTGGCGTTAGGCGGCACACTTTACCAGGACCAATCTTTGATAAAGCGAAAAGTGAAAATTCAACATGATCAAGCGCCTCAAAGCTTAGGAAATGTGGCCACACACTGGGTTAACGTCACAGGGAACCTACAGGCAATCTTGGGTGAGCGACTATTTGTAAATTCACTTCATCATCAAATGATTAAAGAATTGGCAACGCCACTTAAACGTAGTGCGACGGCTGATGATGGTGTCATTGAAGCGGTTGAGACAGTTGAAAATGAACGTCCCCTGTTGGGGGTTCAATGGCACCCAGAAATGATGTTGGCACAACCTGAAATGCGCGCTATTTTTGAGAAGTATTTGGCATTTTTTGAATAAAAGACGCCACTTTGATGTTTCAAAATGACCGCTTTGTCACTTCTTATTTAAAAAAAGTGTTAAACATTGATAGACGGGCATTTAACCCAGTTTGAGTATCAAACAAGCAAATTAATTTTATGACAAGTTCAAAGCCCTATTTATTGGGGTTTTGAACTTTTTTTGTCTCATAAAGAAAGTTATTTAAAGTTTACTTACGTTTTGACGACGCCTTTAGCAACTATTAAAGTTTTAACTTGTAAGTAATTAATGCGCACAAAACAGGAGATGGCAAGGACATGATTTTTAAAAACTGGGATCCGCATAGCAAACGATGGAGTTTTTTGGTGCTTGCACTAGTAATTCCGATCCTTTTAACAGCGATGATTTTCAGATATATTAGTACTTCGCAACAAGCACATACGACAAATACGAACGTAGCGGTTGTGAATAATGATCGTGCCGCGAATTTTCAAGATACAAGAGTAAATGCGGGGAAGCAAGTACTTTTGAATTTGAGTCATAATCATCAGGTAAAGTGGCATTTTGTTTCTGCTCAAAAAGCAAAAAATGAAATGAAAAAAGGACACTATTTGATGACAATCACAATTCCAAAGAATTTTTCTCAAAACATCACAACTGCTTTGGATAAAACGCCTAAGTCTAGCAATCTAAAAATTAAGTTGTCTAAACATAACAGCTTTCTTTCTCAGGTTATTAATGAGCAGGTTGCGAGTCAGGTGAAAACACAAGTTGTTGCCAGCATTCAGAAGTCTTACGACAAAACATTGCTGACTTCAATTAATAAATTAGGCACGGGAATCAAAAGCGGGTCTAATGGGGTCAAACAATTAAAAGATGGGGTTGTCCAATTAAAAGATGGCAATGCCAAAGTTGACCGAAACTTGCATGTTTTAGCCAACAGTATGATTACATTTGAGTCAGGAACAAAACAGTTAAGTGATGGTATCAATACATATGTGGCTGGTGTGGATACCTTAGCTTCAGGGAATAAAACTTTAGCCAGCGGCTTAACTGAAATGCAAACAAAGACGGCGCCTTTAGCCAGTGGGGTGGCTCAGTTAACAAGGGGAGCACAGAAATTAAATACTGGTGTCCAGAGTTACACAAACGGCGTAGCAAAAACTAAGGCCGGTGCGGACCAACTTAATTCTGGGTTAGCACAGTTGGCGACTAAAACGGCTGCATTGCCATTGGGAGTTGCTAAGTTATTTAATGGATCGTCCCAAGTTAATAATGGTCTGAAAACTTTGGCAGCCAAAACAGGAACCTTAGCAACTGGTGTGGACCAACTGAGTTTGGGGTCTACCTCATTGTCTTCAGGAATTACGACATACACAAACGGCGTAAGTTCGTTAAATGGTGGTTTAAGTTTATTGAGTAAGAGTTCACAAGACTTGGATGGTGGCTCAACAAACTTACTTTCAAGTGCCACCCAATTATCACAAGGTGTTAGTCAGTTGAATACAGCAGCTGATTCTGCAAATGCCAAAATTGCCGCGATGCAGCAACTTTTGGAAAGTGACACAGCCGCGATGGCTAACCTGAAGGATGCGCCGGCAACAATCGAAAGTGCACAGCAATTGCAAACTAAGTTGCAGACGTTAACGCCTGTTTTGAAACAATTGGCAGGATTAAGTAGCGTACTGTCTGAACTAAGTGAGGCTAAAAGCAGTTTAGCCGATGTGAATAGTTCATTTGCCAATTTGGATAAAGCTTCTAGCGCTTTGAATGATGCGGCGACTAAGGCAAAAGTTTCAGCAACTGCAAGTCAAAAAATTGTGAGTTTATTAGGCAGTGTGGATACTTCCAAATTAAGCAGTGCTGATCAAGCTAAACTTACTGAAGCCAAAAATCAGGCCACTACTAGTACCACTAATGCCGCAGCTTCTGCTAAAGAAATTGCAGCAACTGGAACTAGTTTACAAAGTTTGAGTAGTGCCAAAGACAAGATAAGTGGTTTAGCGGACACTTTAAGTCAGTTAAACGTTGATAGTACGACTATTAGTACCATTTCAGACTTAAGTAGTGTGGTTAGCCAAGCTAATGACTTATTAGCGTCACCATTAATGAGTGACACGACCGTTCAGACTTTAGCGTCACTTGAAAAACAATTGCCAACCTTAAGCGACAATTTGAATGAATTTAAACAATTCACGGCAGGTGTTCAGCAACTAAATGCCAAGGTGAATGGCAAAGATTCATTAGTTAGTGGTGTGACTACCTACACAAGCGGGGTAACAAAGTATACTGCTGGTGTTAATTCCGCAAGCGAGGGTGCCGCGCAGTTAGTAGCTAATAATGATGGCTTAACTGCTGGTGCCAGCCAAATTCAAAATGGATTGGGTACCTTGAACAGTCGGGTTCCAACTTTGACTAATGGGGTCACACAATTAAGTAATGGCGCTGGTCAAGTCACAGGTGGCTTAGCAAGCTTGAATCGTCAGGTTCCAAGTTTGGTTAATGGGGTTGGAAAACTGAAGAGCGGTTCTCAACAACTTGCGACAGGGTTAACCACTTTGACGCAAAATTCGGGAGCATTAAATTCTGGTTCGCAACAATTAAGTACTGGTTTGCAGACGTTGAATAGCCAAGTTCCAACATTAGTTAGTGGCGTCAATCGGTTAACAACAGGTGCAAATAAGTTGGTTGCTGGTGGTCAAAAACTGACACAAGCAAGTCCACAATTAACCAGTGGTGCTGCTCAATTAGAGACGGGTGCTAAACAAGGGAAATCTGGTGCTGATCAATTAGCTAGCGGTTCAGATCAGGTGCAGGCTGGCCTTGTCACAGCCAATACTGGAATTGCTTTGTTGAACTCGAAGCTCCAAGATGGCGCTACGAAGGTTCAAAACGTGAATGCAGAACCACAAAACGTTGATCACTTTGTGAATCCAGTTAATCAGGATCAAGTCTTGAACTCGGTTGGTTCGGTAAAGGCCATGTTTGCACCATTAGTGATTGCAATGATTTTATTTATCGCCGCGATTTTGAACCAATTAGGGCAATATGCTCGTCGTAAAGGGCATCGTCATAACGGGTTTGGTTTATCTAATGGCATGCTATTGCTCTTAACCCTCCTCCAAGTTGTGGGTGTCTTAGCCTTTACAATGATTGGTGGTATTGAAGTGTTACATCCGATTGAATTAATGGTGACTGCAATTGTGACTGGTGTGAGTTTCACAGCCCTGTGTGTCTTGATTGATTTGTTATTTGGCGCACCAGGAATATTGTTCTCCTTGATTTTGATGCTTGGACAACTAGCTGGCGTTTTGTTGCCAACTTCTATGTTAACCACTGTGTATCAAGCTGTTTCGGAACTTCTACCAGTTACTCATGCAATGAGTGCCTTTAATTATGCGATTAATGGTGTTGGTAATGGCATGTTCTTACAAACCGTAATTGTGTTGCTATATCCAATTGTGATTGGTGCAATCTATTACTGGGTATCACCACAAACAAAATTTGGTTTGAAAAAAGTTAAAGATTAATAGAAATATAAATAAAGGCATGTGTACTTGAAAATTAGTTCAACTGTGGATTCCTGTTTAATAAGATATCTATGACAAAGTAGTCGTCGATATCACACAGTGTTGTTTTCAAAAACACATGCCTTATTTATGTGGTCGACCGCAACGTCCAGTTTAGGTAGTGAGCGCGTTTTGTAAAAAAGTTTGAAGGAATTGAAAAAAACGATAAACAGCATTGAGAGGGACCGCTTTCTTATGATATAATGCATTGTTTGTTCCATTAAAAAGAAAGGGGCCGGTTATGTACCAAGTTATTTTGTTTGATGTAGATAATACGCTTCTGAAAACGGATGAGGCTGTTTGGGCAACTGTTCAATCTGTGTTTGGCCGCATGCACATTCCCGTTACAAAGACGCAGACTCGTCAATTGATGGGATTATCAGCAGTCGAAGTCTTCAAAAAATTAGGCTCGCCTGATCCTGCACAAACCGTTGTGGATTACGGACAAGAATTTTTACACCACCAAGATTTAGTTCGAGAATTTACAGGTATTGATGCACTTTTTGCAAAATTACATACAAAGCGAACTAAGGTTGGAATTGTCACTTCCAAAACACGCTATGGTTGGCAAAGCCAAGTAGCAAAGTATCCGTTTGCCAAAGATACAGATCAGGTTGTGGTGGCAGAGGATACAAGCAAGCATAAACCGAATCCAGAACCATTGCTAGCTGGAATGGCCAAGTTTCCGGACATAGTTAAAGAGCAGTTCTTGTATGTTGGGGATGCTCAGTATGATTTACAAGCCGCACATGCTGCAGGGATTGATTTTGGCAATGCCAAGTGGGGAGCAATACCCAATGCTGATTTTAAGGAAGCAGAATATATTTTCGAAACCCCTTTAGAAATTTTAGAATTGTTATAAAATAATAAATGAATGGCAAAGATGGAGGAGCAATGATGGATAAAGAAGTAAGAACAAGTGAAGAAGAAATCAAAGTACAGGTGGCTAAAGAATTGGTTCAATTCCGAATTCGAAATGGCTTTACCCAGACCCAATTGGCGGAGCGAGCAGGCAAACGTCAGTCGCAAATTGCACGAATGGAGAGTGGCCGTGCTAACGTCTCCTTTAAAACGTTAGATGAGATTGTCAGTCGCGCTGGTGGCAAAATTGCCATTAAGATCGAGGGTTAACTGCAGATTTAAGGGCTAACGTTAAAAGACAGTAAAAAACCAGAATTCAAGGTAAAGATTATTTATCTTGTTTTCTGGCTTTTTATTTTGGATTAGTGCAACAAAAACATAGTGTTAATGTCGCAAATCCTCTTTCGACAAACGCTCAACCTGAGTTTCGATATCCCGGAATTTTAGCCCGTAAAAATTTCGAAACGGTATCAGTAACTTGTTTACCCTCAGGTGTGAGGTTTAACCAGTGAACGCGGCGATCATGATTATCAGCATGATCAATGATGTAGTGAAGATTAAATAGCACGCGAATTTTACGTGAAATCGCAGGTGAACTGGAATCAAAATGATGACCAACGTCACTTACGGTTGCCTCTTGCTTTTTGAGTGACAGAATGTAAGCCATAATACGATATTGCTCGAAACTAATAGAATACTGTGTTTTTAGATGACTATCAGTTTGCAAGAATAGACGGTACATCTTTGAGAAATTCACAAATTCCATCGGATTTTCGTTTGGCATAATAATTCCCCTTTTCGTAAATTACTTGCACCATTAAAATGTTATTATTGCATAATATTCAACGCCGTTAATGTAATTGAAACACAACTATATGGATTTTTGCAAGCTTATCGGAGAATAGTTTTGAAATAATGTGGTTAGAGGTAAAAATAAAAACTGGCTCTACTGGGAGTCATTCCCAAGTAGGGCCATTTTGAAAATGGTTTCAGCTAATTTATTTGTTACGCTGCTTTAAATCATCTGAAAGGAGCTGCATCATTTGTGATTCTAATTCTGGTAAATAACGCTCCGCAAAAATTTGGCTTGCCTTAATTATCTTTTCCCCTTTTTCGGTTAAGGTAATCCAGTGTGTTCGCCGGTCTTCACCGGAAACGTGGTCTTGAATGAAATCTTGTTTGTATAGTGCGCTTACTTTTCGAGAAGTAGCTGAATTATTGGAATGAAAATGTTTAGCGAGGGCACTGACCGTGGTTTCCTTTGGTCGAATGTTCTCGATAAAACTTAGGATTCGAAATTGTTCAAAACTAACCGAAAATTTGGCTTGTAAATCAGTATCGATGTTTTGAATCATAGTCGAAATAGCTGAAATGGTTTCATAATCTGGATGAACCTTAGCCATATTTTTTCCTCCTTCTATCTTATAAATTACTACGTGGTAAGATATTTTAATCACTACATATATTAACATAGTTAATCTAATTTAGGGACGACTTTTTGTAAGA
Organism: Pediococcus cellicola; assembly: GCF_001438655.1. Lineage (GTDB taxonomy): Bacteria > Bacillota > Bacilli > Lactobacillales > Lactobacillaceae > Pediococcus > Pediococcus cellicola. The sequence continues at coordinate 64,120 of NZ_JQBR01000009.1, read as the reverse complement.
TACGCTAGTGCCTTATTTCCAACCCGACGCCGCCAATTTGAGACACATTGTCTTGAAACGTGATGTTTGCACGCAATTTCTGAACTTTTTAAATGGTATACATAACAGTCAATAAGAAACATTTGTTCTGACTTTGTACAAGAATTGTAAAGCTGTGCAAATAATTCGTCTTGGTAGATGGCTTCAAATGCTTCCTCTAAGTTAGAGTGTGCCTGATTCACTAAGGGAAGTGGGTTCACTTCGATCTGATCCGCTAACCGATTTGATTGCCGAATCAGATCTAGGAACCGCCAGTATACAGCCTGGTAGGCATAAATGCAAAACTTTTGCGGATTGTCCAATGGAGATGACGGATAACGATCATAAGCTTGGACAAAAGTAAGATAGCCTTCTTGAATAAAGTCTTCATAATTTGTTTGTGCTGGATGTAGATGCAGCTTTTTGGCTGCGCCGTAAATAATCTTTTCACGATTTTCTTGATATAAGAATTTAAAAGCGTCTTGTACAGTTTGTTTTTCCAATTCTTGAATCTCCTTAAGTAAAGATCCAAGGGCCCTTGGTCGCTATCAAGAATAAAAAAATTAGCATTAAATTAAAATAGGAAAAAAGGCGTAGGCATGCTTAATGACAAGACTGCAATCGATTCTTCATAAAAGAAGACAAACAAAATTAAAAATGATCACGGTTTGAAAATAAAGTCACACGGCTGTTTGAAAAAAATATATAATATAGAAGGAAAAATATGAAACCAATAAAAATAATGGAGCTCGGCCTAATAGGCACAGGTGTTTTAGGTAGTTTAGCTTTCGTGGCAACCCAGGTATCTTTTAAGGCTATTTCTAGTCAGCAACTCGTGATGGTCGGTGGCACTATTCTATTTACAGGATTGGGTTGGTGTGTAGCTAAATTGAGAGAGCAAACAAAAAGATAAAAAGGGGTCCAGTACATGAGTGAGATTAAGCAGCTTACCAAAAAAGAATTACAGGCATTTTATCAGCTTTATTTGTATGCCTTTAATAATGAGGATAGTGCGCAACGGCAGGCTTTTTTCAATGACCGTTATGAACATTCACATGTGTACGGCCTTTTTCACGAGAATAAATTAAGCAGTGGAATGCTCAGCATACCATTTAAAGTTAACTTTCACGGTGTGGGCTACAAAATGAATGGGATTGGGGATGTGATGAGCTATCCAGAATTTGGTGGTCATGGCGCTATTACGGCTTTGATGCAGCAAGCATTTTCGGATATGCGTAAAGATGGTGTGGCTTTATCTTACTTAGCACCGTTTTCTTATGAGTTTTATCGTCGTTTTGGTTATGAAGAAGTTTTCGATCGAGCCGTTTATCGGATTCATAATACGGATTTACCACGAATTAAGCTTGCTGAGGAGCGAGGCACTTTTCTTAGATTACCGTTGAGTGAAGCTATTACTTTAATTGACGAGGTTTATGAAAATAATGAGCAAAGTCGCCATGGTGGCCTTAAACGAGCAGCATGGTGGTGGCATTATTTAGTCTTAAAGCATCCCCGCTGGCAAGTTGGCGTGTATTTAGAGGATGATCAGAGTGCTGCCGGCTATGTGATTTATGAAACCCGAGGCGACACCTTTAAAATTCAAGAATTAATGTATACAAATCAGATTAGTTATCAGTACTTATTAAGATTTATTTGTCAGCATGAATCTATGTTTGCTAATTTTGAGTATGCTGATGGCGACCCCAAGGGCTATCCAGATGTGATGGCAAATCCGTATGCAGTAAATGTAAGTATTCAACCATATATGATGGCGCGAATTATTAATTTACAAAAATTCATAGCGGATTATCCATTTGTTCAAAAAGTAAAGTCCTTACGTTTAGGAATTCGGGATGCCTTGATTCCACAAAATAATGGCATTTGGCGATTGAAGGTCAATGTTAATGGCACAAGTTTTGAAAAAGTGAGCGAAAACGAACGTAACATGGCTGATATTCATTTAGATATTCAAAACTTGACGAAAGCTTTAATGGGGTACCGTCAATTAATGTACTTAAAACGTGTGGGGGCCATTTCAGGAAATTTAGACGCTGTTCAAAATTTGGGGAATGCCTTGCAAGCAGATTCGCCAATGTTATGGGATTATTTTTAAGTAAATCAGGTTATTTAAGCAAGAAAGTCGGAAATTTTACAAAAATTTCCAACTTTCTTTTTGTTTTGGCTAGATTTTCGTCGGTATGAAAATAGGTTAATACCGGCGCTGACACCTCTTTTTTGAACTAACGGTTACGAATCGTTTCAAAAAAGGGCTAAATTGATATGTTCTAGTCATCAGTCTGTAAAAAACAGGAGGTAGGATAGCAACATAAATTAAATCACAAACGCAATCAGGAGGATTTTATCAATATGACATTAAGAAGCAAAATTACTAAATTTTCAGTCGCTTTATTTTCAACTGTGACATTAGGTTCAACTATTTTAACAACTGTTGCCAGTGCGGATGAAATATATACCGTTAAATCTGGTGATACACTTTCCGAAATTGAATACCAATTCAATCACGATTTAAATTATGATCAATTAGCAAAGGCTAACAAGATTTCGAACGTTAACTTAATCTATGTGGGTCAAAAATTGTTAATTAAGAGTGATGGTGAAATTAAACAAGCCACACAACATGAAGTACAAACAACACCAGCTGTTAAGAATACCGCTTCGACTGTAAAAACGAATACGTCTGCCAAGACGAACTATTCAGCTAATACACAAAAAGCAAATTATTCAGCTAACACGCAAAATACAACAACACAAAGTTCAAACAAAACGAGTCAACAAACAGCAACTAAGACTACAACAGCAGCAACCGGTGGTGATTCATCTGCCAAGGCTTGGATTGCTAATAAAGAATCTGGTGGTTCATATACAGCTCGTAATGGTCAGTATATTGGTAAATATCAATTAAGTTCTTCTTACTTAAATGGTGATTACTCTGCTGCTAATCAAGAAAAAGTAGCCAACAAATATGTGTCATCACGTTATGGTTCATGGTCAGCTGCTAAGTCATTCTGGCAAGCAAATGGCTGGTACTAAACTATAAAAAGTTCAAATTAACCACCTAAATAGGTGGTTTTATTATTTTTAAGAGGCTCAATCCGGGTCTAGCGATGTTAAGCGAGAACAAGTATGAAGCGCTTAACATTGAGATTATGTTACAAAGTATTACAAAAATAGCAAAATAGTTATATACGTGAAATCCTAGCGAAAAGTTGGTCCTGTATCATAGCTAGCGTTGGTTAAAAAAAGAGAATTAAAGAGGAGATTATTATTTACATGAAGTTAAAAAATTTTACTAAGTATACAGTTGCATTTTTATCAGCTATCGCTTTAGGTACAGTTGCATTGACAACTGCCGCTAGCGCCGATGAAACATACACGGTTAAATCAGGAGATACACTTTCTGAAATCGAGTATAACTTCAAGAAGGATTCAAATTATCAACAATTAGCAAAAGATAACAACATTGCAAATGCTAACTTGATTTACGTTGGTCAGCAATTACTTATCAAGACTGATAGTGATAACTCAGCTGCTTCAACAAAGCAGACACAAGCCACACAATCAGCAAATACTGCTAATACTCAAAGTAACCAAAATGTGCAGTCAACTCAGAGTTCACAGAACACACAAAGCTACAAGTCAGTTGCTTCTACACAACAAAAAGCAGCTGCTAAGACACAATCAACTTCAACAAGCTCATCAGCTTCATACACTGGTAGCAACTTGAAGAGTTATGTCTTGAGCCAAATGTCATCACGTACAAATGTTCCTGCATCAACTTGGAATGCTATTATCCAGCGTGAATCTAACTGGCAACCATCAGTTCGTAATAGTTCTAGTGGTGCTTATGGTTTATTCCAGAACATGCACATTAGTGGTGGTTCTGTTCAACAACAAGTTGATGCCGCTGTAAGTTTGTACAAAGTACAAGGCATGGGTGCTTGGGCTTTAAACTAAAAAGCAAATAAATCGATCGTTACTAAAAATCAATAAAAAAATATGATCAGACATTGTCTAAACGGCATGATTCCTATTCCTAGGGATCATGCCGTTTAGCGTTTTAAACCAAAATTTTTCAAGGCTTGTATAATGTGTGACAATAAAAAATGAAGTTTGAAGTTGTTTTTTATCATAAACAAGGTAGTATAGACTTAATTATGGAGTAAAAATTGTTATCGAAAAATGATCCTCACTAGGGAGGGGTTATAATGGACAATTCGCTCATTAAGGGCAGTCCAATTAAAGGAATTATCTTTTTTAGCATTCCGTTATTTTTAGGAAATATTTTTCAACAAATTTATACCATGTCAGACACGCTTATTGTCGGCAGAGCCGTCGGAGTGAATGCTTTGGCTGCAGTCGGCGCAACTGGTGGGCTAAGCTTCTTGATTATTGGGTTCGCACAGGGAATGACAACTGGCCTATCTATTATTACAGCTCAGGATTTTGGTAATGGTGATTTGAAGGGTGTTAAGAAGAGCTTTGCGAATAGTATTTGGATTTGTGCGGCAACCAGTGTCATCTTAACTGTACTCAGTGTGAGTTTTGCACGACCGCTACTAGAGGTCATGCAAACACCACGTGTGTTACTCTCAGGGGCAGAAACTTTTATTAGTATTTTGTTTGCTGGTGTTACGGTCACAATGTTTTTTAATTTATTTTCCAATATGTTACGCGCTTTAGGTAACAGTCGCACACCGCTAATCTTTTTGATTATTGCAGCGGTTTTAAATGTTATTTTAGACATTGTCCTTATTATTGGTTTTCATTTTGGCATTGCGGGAGCTGGTATTGCTACAGTTACGGCACAACTTGTTTCGTGTGTCCTCTGTATTTGGTATATTGAGCGACGCATTCCTGAACTAAATGTCACTCGTCAAGATATGAAAATTGATCGCAAAATCATTTTAGAAGAATTACGTATTGGCTTACCAATGGGATTTCAGGCCTCAATCATTGCCATTGGTTCAATCATTTTACAGGTTTCTTTAAATGAATTGGGACCGCAATCGATTGCGGCTTATACAGCTGCTGGTAAAGTGGACCAGCTGGCAACGCAACCGATGGCTTCTTTAGGTATTACGATGGCGACGTTTACGGCACAAAATTTTGGAGCCAAAAACTATGACCGCATTTTAGCTGGTATTCGTCAGTGTTTGATTGTGACTATTGCTTATAGCGTAGTCGTTGCCGCGTTGATTATTTTAAATAGTCATACACTTGTTAACTTATTTATTGGTAATTCGGAACCACACGTCACACAGTTAGCACAAACTTACTTCTGGGTTGTCAGCTCAGCTTACTTCTTGTTGTCCATATTGTTTGTGGTGAGATATGCGCTACAAGGGCTTGGTCAAAGCTTTGCGCCAACGATGGCAGGTGTGGCCGAACTTGCCTCGCGAATCTTTATTGGGGCTGTGATGGTACCAATGTTTGGATTTGTCAGTGCCTGTTTTGCAAATCCATTAGCATGGGCGGCCTCAAATGCAGTCCTTGTCGTCTCATTTTTACGAACCATTCGTAATTTGCGTGGTGCCAAGGGATTAAAACAAAGGGTCCCGATTCCGGATGAAAAGAAGGATTAAACAAATGAAAATTTCTACAATTATTTTACTAGGTTTCGATATTTTTATTATTCTCGGATTGCTGGGTGTTGTCGTAAACCAAATTCGACAAGGAAGCTTTTCAGATCGTCTATGGATAGGTATTGCCGGTATATTGGCTTTTGGTTATTGTGGCTGGTATCTTTTGCAATATTCTAGAAAAACAAACAAATAAAAGTGACAAATTAATCGATTTTAGGGTAGATATCCTATCTATCACTGAAAAAGACTAATTTGCCACTTTTTTGTTAGTTTAATTTTGTAAGTTGTTTGACAGCTTGTGCGATTGCGAGTTCTTCATTAGTTGGAATCATCAAGACCTTCACACTTGAATCATCGGCGCTAATGACGCGTTCACCGGCTCCTTGCTGATTACTGTTTTCGTCTAATTTAATGCCTAGGACGGCTAGTCGTTTGATAATATCAGTTCGCAAGTCAGTTTGGTGTTCACCAATTCCGGCGGTGAACACAATGGCATCTAGACCACCCAACTCGGTAAAATAACCTCCGATATATTTCACAACAGCGCTCGCAAACATTTCATAAGCGAGTTTGGCACGGGTATTTGTCGGGGCATTTGCCATGATATCACGCATATCAGCGGACAAACCTGAAACTCCCAGTAGTCCGGACTTTTCGTTAAAAATGTTGATAACTTCGTTGGCATCAACGTGTAATTCATTCATTAGAAATGGAACTACAGCAGGATCGACGGAACCGGATCGCGTACCCATAGGTAACCCTTCCAGAGGAGTAAAGCCCATTGAAGTATCAAACGGTTTACCATTCTTGCTAGCAGTAATGGAAGATCCGCCGCCTAAATGAAGCGTAACAAGTTTTAAGTCATGATAGTCCTTATTTAAAAAACGAGCGGTTTCGTGCAAAATATAACTGTGGCTAATGCCGTGTTCACCATATTTACGAATTTGATAATTCTTGGAATAATCATACGGAATCGCATAAAGGGCATTTTGTTCTGGCATATCTAGGTAAAATTGACTGTCAAAAACGGCAATTTGCGGCGTTGATTCTGGTAGAACTTGCATTAAAGTTTCGATGCACGCAACCTGAACGGGATTATGAAGCGGGGCATATTTATTTAAAGCCTTTAAACGGTCTAAATTTTTAGTAGTGATTTGGGTAGGTTGCTTGAAGGTTGTGCCTCCAGCAACCACGCGATGTCCGACGGCAGCAATGTCAGTCACATCTTGAATTAAGTGAAGGTGTTTTAATTGATCGAATAACAGCTCCACGCCTTGTTGGTAAGTTAAATTGGCGATTTGTTGAGAAATTTTTTCGCCATTGCGAATAATAGTAAAAACGGCTTCGGGTGTTTGCATGCGTTCCATGGCACCCTTATTAATGAGAGTAAGGCCTTCAATATTAAAAAGTTGCCATTTCAATGAAGAACTCCCAGCGTTGATAACTAAAATTTTTTTCAAATCTACACACTCCTAATTATGCGATCGGTATCTAAACGCAATCAATTTTAAGTTTCCTGAACTCATGTAAAAGTGTAGCACAAAATAAGTGAGGATAAGTGGAACTTGGAAAAAGAAAGTGAAAATAACCGGTTTAAAAAAAAATCGATTTCGTAAGGGATTACTTGGTATAATAAATATATTAGTTAAAAAATTGGTAAGGGGGAGAGACCAAATGGCAACCTTAAATGATGTCGCAAAATTGGCAAATGTTTCAAAAATGACTGTGTCCCGCGTGATCAATCATCCAGAAAAAGTAACGGATGATTTAAAGCAATTAGTCTATCAGGCCATGCGAGAAATAGATTATCATCCCAATGTGGCTGCTAAGGCCTTGGTAAATAACAGTACACGGATTATTAAATTCTGTGTGTTGGAAGATATTGATACGACGGAACCTTATTATATGAATTTGATGATTGGGATAGCCAGAGCACTGGATGCGCAACAGTATTCCTTACAGTTAGTTACACGTAGAAACTTTGATATTGGTAATTGTGATGGTTATGTGGTGACCGGCATGCGAAAAGATGATTTTGAATGGGTTGGAAAATTAAAAAAACCACTTGTTATTTTTGGAGAAAATCGGTTTGGATTTGACTATGTGGATACTAACAATAAAGCGGGAACCTTTATGATTTCCAATTTAGCTTTAAAACGAGGGTATAAACGATTGATATTCATTGGTATGGATAGTCGAGAATCGTTTGAATATTCGCGTGAGGCAGGTTATTTACAACTTTTGCAAGAAAACCAAATGTTGCCGGAAATTCATCGCTTTGACAATCATAGTCACCTCTCTCAAAAATTTGTTGTTGATAACTGGGATAAGTTTGAACCCGATACTTGTTTCATTTGCGCGTCTGACCGATTGGCTTTGGGTGCTGAACGGGCAATTGAAAGTTGTGGCGGCCTAATTCCTAAAGATTATGGGGTTACGGGGTTTGATGGTGTCTTTTTGAATCAGGTGGCATTTCCACAAATTACAACCGTTAAACAAGCCATTGTAGAAATGGGAATGGCTTGTGGAGATCGGTTACTGGATAAGATTATGAATCATGTTGATTCAGCTGGTTCACTGATGTTTGAACCACAAATTAGTATGGGGGGCACGATTCGCGATGCAGCAAAATAATGTTATCGGTAACATCCAAAATAAGCCTTGCATTTGATAGGCTTATTTTTTATGCTTGCAAATGAAAAGGTTTTCAAAAAAGGAGGAGCTGCGATGGGTAACTGGTATGAACAAGCAATAATTTATCAAATTTATCCTAAAAGTTTTAAAGATTCTAATAATGATGGCATTGGGGATCTAGTTGGAATTACCCAGAAGCTTGACTATGTGCAAAATCTAGGAGCAAACACGATTTGGTTAAATCCCATTTTTGTTTCCCCACAGGTTGATAATGGCTACGATGTTTCGAATTATTTCGCAATTGACCCCTTATTGGGGAATATGAATGATTTTAAAGAAATGGTGACACAGATTCATAAACGCAATATGCATTTAATTTTGGATTTGCCTATCAATGATACTTCAGATCAGCATCCTTGGTTCCAGGATGCTATTGCAAATAAAGATAGTATCTTTAGAGAATATTATATTTGGCAGGAAAAAGACGGACAGCGACCTAATAATTGGGGATCATTTTTTGGAGGTAGTGTTTGGGCACCAGACCCTAAAGGCGGTTCTCAATATTATTGTCATGTTTTTGATAAAAAAATGCCTGATCTTAATTGGCAGAACCCTGAAGTTCGAAAATCGATGGCCGATATTGCTAAATTTTGGGTTGATAAAGGTGTAGATGGGTTTCGATTGGACGCTTTTATTCATATTGCTAAGGCAAATTTTGAACAACAAATTCTAAATCAAAAAGAAAAATATCCAGTTGATTCGGCTTTTTATGCCAATTTACCTGAAGTTAAAAACTATCTTAAGGATTTTGTGAAGGCAGTAAAAGCATATAAACCAGACGTCTTTTTCTTGGGAGAAGCTTCTTCCGCCGATGCGTACCAAGCAGCTGAATATACCCGACCTTCACAATTTGGGTGTGATATGGTGGTGACTTCCGATAATTATGGTGAGGTTTACCCATTAAAAGATAAAAAACTGCCAATGTTTTTCCAACCTCGGTATTTGGATGTTAAACGATTGAAAGAAACTTTCTCGATTTGGGAGGCAGTGTTATCTCAAACGAGTTTGCCCGCGTTAACCTGGGGTAATCATGATATTAGTCGCGTTTTGGATCGCCTGCACGTTGATGAAAGTGATCAAGATTTACCCAAAGCGTTGGCCGCCTGCATGTATTTGCAACGGGGTGTTCCCATTATTTATTACGGTGAAGAGATCGGCATGCGTAATTTGAAGTATAAAAAATTAAAGGATTTTCATGATCAAAGGGGCGTAGATTTAATCCAGTTTATGCAGGAAAAGGGATACTCGGATCAAGAGATTATTGATCTTTTAAATCAACAAGACGAAATGACGGCTAGGGGACCCTTCCAATGGCAGAATGACAAGTACGTCGGTTTTTCTACCCATCATCCGTGGAATTGGGCAGAACATAATGAAGTGACGGCGGCAGAGTCATTGCGGGAAAGTGATGGTCAGCTGGAATTCTATAAGGCACTATTGAAAATCAAAGCTTCGCCACTTTTTGAGGCAGGAAGCTATTTGTTACTAGATACGCAGCCTCAAATTTATGCCTATGAACGAAAGTTAAATAAACAAAGGGCCTTTGTTATTGTGAATTTTGGTACGCAGACGGTGAAATATCGTATTCCAACTCTGAAAGTTGTGCATACGTTACTTTCCAACAAAGCGAGTTCACTAGTTGACAATGTCGTCACAATTGAAGCACATGGCAGTATTGTAATTGAAGAAAAGTAAGTGAGGTAAAAGTAATGGCTGATGATACAAGTGTTGAACTTCGTAAGTTGCAAATTTATAGTGTGTTTGTTAGAAATCATACCAAAGAGGGAACTCTAAGGGCATTAGAATCAGATTTACCCAGAATAAAAGAATTGGGAACAGACTTTATTTGGTTATTACCTATTAATCCAGTTGGTCACACGGGCCGCAAGGGAACTGTAGGCTCACCCTATGCCATTCAGGATTATCGTAAAATTGATCCTGCTCAGGGAACTTGGGATGATTTTGTTCACTTGGCGGAGCAAATTCACCGCCAAGGAATGAAGTTAATGATTGACATCGTTTACAATCACACTTCACGTGATTCGGTGCTATTAAAACAACATCCGGAATACTTTTTGCACGATAGCCAAGGAAAATTATTTAATAAAAATCCAGAATGGTCGGATGTGGCTGAACTTGATTATTCTAATCATGATTTATGGCATTATCAGATCGAAACTCTAAAACAATATGCAAAGATCGTGGATGGCTTTCGTTGTGATGTAGCGCCGCAGGTTCCCTTGCCATTCTGGTTAGAGGCACGCAAAGAAGTGTCGGAGGTAAAGTCTGATTTAGTTTGGTTGGCAGAATCAACGGGCGGTGACTACATTCGTGAAATTCGTAGTAAGGGTTATTGGATTTCTTCAGATGGCGAAATTTATCGCGCGTTTGATCTTGCGTATGATTATGATATTGATCAAGATTGGCATGATTATCTGGCTGGAAAAATCTCATTGAATGAGTATGTAAAGACATTGAATCGACAAGACATTATGTATCCAGCCAATTATGTGAAAATGCGTAATCTTGAAAATCATGATAATCCGAGAGCACATGAATTAATAAAAAATGAAAATGATTTGTTGAATTGGACTGCTTTTTCTGAATTTCAGAAAGGAGCCACTTTGGTTTATGCGGGGCAGGAGTTTGGGTTGTCCCACACACCAAGTTTATTTGAGACAGACAAATTAAATTGGAATACAACTATCGATCTGTCGAAATTAATTAAACAAATGCATAAATTAAGCCAAGATACCATTCAAGTTGAGGGGACTTATCAACTAAAGGATGCTGGTAATGATATTGTAATGGTTGACTATAGTAAAAATGAGAAACAAAGGCTGGGAATTTTTTCTTTGCATAGCAATAGTGGCATTGTTAAAACTAGCTTTCAAGATGGAAACTATCGTAACACTATAGATGGAAGTTTGGTCATGATTAAAAACGGCATTATTCACGTTAGTGGGAGCCCAATTGTGATTGAAAATATTGCTATTTAGAGACGAAAGTCTGGGTAAACGATTTAAAGAGTGAAAAAAAGCTGTTACCGGTAACACTCAGAAAGCGCTTGCATAACAGTAATTATCCTGCGTACAATGAAATGCGTAAGGACGAAATAAAAAAATTACAGGGAGGTTCTTATTATGAGTCATAAGTTTTGGAAACATCTTGCAACAGTTACGATGGTGGCTGGCGCAGCACTAACATTGGCAGCTTGCGGAAATAGTAACGCAAGTAAAAAGAATGTTAAGATTACCATTTTACAAGGGAAGGTAGAAAATAATAAGCAATTTAAACAAATTGCTTCTCAATACGAGAAATCACATCCTAATGTAAAAATTGAAGTTACTTCTATTGGCGGTGGGACACAATATGATCCAGTTCTAAAAACTAGAATTTCATCTGGTAATGCGCCGACGATCTTTAGTTTAGCAGGTCCGGCTGATGTTAAACAGTTCAAAGCTCACGAAGCTGATTTGTCTGACACAAAGGCTGCCAAAGCAGCTCAACCTGGAACTTTAAGTTCTGTTAAGACTGACGGGAAGACGGTTGGCTTACCATTTAACGTTGAAGGTTATGGATTTGTATATAATAAGAAAGTCTTTAGAGAAGCAGGAATTGATGCAACAAGTTTAACAACCTATGCTAAATTACAGGCGGCTGTTAAAAAGATCGATTCCATGAAGACTAAGTTAGGAATTAAGGGTGTCTTTGCTTTACCTGGTAAGGAAGCTTGGATTATGTCTGACCATTTAGCTAACTTGTACATTGGTCAAGATTTCAAAGGGAATGCTTTGAAGCTATACAATTCTAAGACAATGCCATTTACCAAGAATGCTGACATGAAACAAATGCTTGATTTACAGAGTACATACTCTATCAAACCAGTAATGCAAATGGATTACTCAGCACAAGTTAACCAATACTTCTCACAAGGTAAAACAGCTATGATTCAACAAGGTGATTGGATTTATCCTACTATTGCACAAATTGATAAGAAATTTGCTAAAAATGATGTTGGCATGATTCCAATTCCTGTTAAAGGTGAAGAAGGTAAATTACCAGTTGGAACATCATTATACTGGGCCGTTAACAGACAAAAATCTTCAGCAGAACAAACAGCTGCTAAAAACTTCTTGGATTGGTTATACACCTCTAAAGCCGGTAAAAAAGATGTTGTAAATACATTACACTTTGTACCAGCTTACAAAGGTTACAGCAATTTCAAGATGCAAGATGCATTGACACAAACTGTATTTAAGTATTCAAATGAAAATAAGACCATCGGCTGGGCATTCCCTGGATATACTGGTACTTCATGGGATCCAGATGTTGCACAACCAAACTTACAGAAGTATCTATCAGGCAAACAAGGCTGGGCTGCTACTGTAAAGAATATGCAAGATGGTTGGAAGAAACAACAAGCAAGCAGTTCGAATTAATAAATAAAAGAGGGTAATGTAACATGAAAAACCGTAGTCTTTCATTTTGGCTGTTTCTGACGCCAACCCTCGTTGCGTTAGCCTTGGTTGTCTTTATTCCAATGTTAGAAGGATTGTTTTATTCCTTTACAAATTGGGATGGATTGTCATTTACCAAAATGGTGGGATTTCAAAATTACATTACGTTACTTCACGATAAGGCGTTTGTTAACGCCTTTTGGTTTACAGTTGCGTTTGTAATCGTCACCGTTATTGCACTTAACGTAATCGGGTTAGGTTTAGCACTTTTAGTTACACAGAAGTTTAAAGGAAGTAACTTCCTAAGAACCGTATTCTTTATGCCAAATATGATTGGTGGATTGATCTTGGGATTTATCTGGCAATTTATCTTCACCCAAGGATTTAGTGCATTAGGTAATGCACTTCATGCTGGGTGGCTACAGAATTGGTTGACAACCGAGCACACTGGATTTTGGGGATTAGTCATTGTAACGGTATGGCAAATGAGCGGATATATTATGATTATCTACATTGCTTATCTACAAAATATTCCTCAAGAAATTATCGAGGCCGCCGAAATTGATGGCGCTTCCGCATGGCAAAGATTTACTAAAATTACTTTTCCAATGATTGCACCAGCTTTTACCGTTTGTATGTTCCTGACACTTTCTAATGGATTCAAAATCTATGATCAAAACCTTTCGTTAACTGGTGGTGGTCCATACAATTCAACCCAGATGTTAGCTATGGATATTGTAAATACTGCTTACAATTCTAGTAATTTTTCTTTAGCAGAAGCAAAGGCGATTATCTTCTTCATTATCGTCGCAGCCATTTCGCTAATCCAAGTCTTCTATAATCGTAAACGGGAGGTGGATATGTAATGAGTAAGAAAAGTACACATTTGGTTGCTATTTTTGGTGCTTTAATCGGATTGTTATGGTTATTTCCCTTCTATATGATTGTGACTAATTCCTTTAAGACACCAAAGGGAATCTTTGCTTCCGTACTTGCATTGCCACATCCAGCAACCGGACATAACTACGTAAATTCGTTTAAGGCCTTGGATTTTATTGGATCATTAACTAACTCGCTCATCATTACCGTTTGCAGTGTGTTGTTAATCATCCTTTGCTCCTCAATGGCAGCTTATGCATTACAACGTAACCACAGCAAATTAAGTAGTGGTTTACTGTTACTCTTTATTTCAGCGATGCTGATTCCGTTTCAGTCAGTTATGATTCCTTTGACTGCCAATTTTGGTGGTGTACACATGTTAAACATGTACGGTCTAATGTTCATGTACTTAGGGTTTGATTGCAGCCTATCTATTTTTCTTTACCAAGGCACACTATCAAGTATTCCTTTCGCAATGGATGAGGCGGCCGAAATGGAAGGTGCCAGTCGCTGGCAAATCTTTTACAAGGTGATCTTTCCAATGTTAAGTCCGATGACCGTGACAGTTGCAATTTTGAATATTATTGCGATTTGGAATGATTATTTGTTGCCATCGTTGGTACTTCCACAAATTCAATATACCATTCCGCTTCAGATGTTTAATTTCTTTGGTGAATACACTAAGCAATGGCATTTAGCGTTAGCCGGCATTACGCTTTCAATTATTCCAGTTATTGTCTTTTATCTGGCAGCACAGAAATGGATTATCAAAGGTGTCACTGACGGAGCTGTTAAGTAGAATGAAAATGAGGAGTTGGGATTTACAGTGATTAATTTAAAAACAAAAGGTGGTCAAAAAATTTTAGCTGCAGGCAATTGGGCTTGGTCGCTCTTTACAATTAATTTTGCATGGTTTTTAATTAATTTTTCCGTAATTCTAACACTCATTGTTTTGGGAAGTTTTGAATTAAATGTTGGATTTATAATGATTAACCTGATTTTAGTTGTGATGTTGACGATATTTACGGTTCCTAGCTTAATGGCAACTTTTCGAACGGTTGAGGATTGGCAAGTTAATGGAAGTGGCTCGTTCTTTAAAGAAGAAATTATGAATTGGGTGCAGATGTTGCGCAATGTCAAACTCAATTTATCTTTTGCGGGTGGTTTGGGACTTTTGATTTTCTTTAACAAATTATCTTTTGGACTAGTACTCCCACACATGTTTGTGCTAACTTCTTCAATAATTCTGCTAGCAATGTTGCTGATAACAAGTTTTAAGGTAGGTACTGAAGCAACACAATCTTTCACAGAGTTGTGTTTAGACTTTCCAGTGAAAATAATTGTGGCAACGGTCATACTGATCACATTATTAATTTTAAATTTAGTTTTACAATTAGCATTCTTGATTGTAATATGCAGTGTTTCTCTTTCGGTTTTTATCGCATATCGAATGTTTGGCGGAAGAGTGGAAAAGAATGATTGACTTTGGGATGTGAATGACCACATCTAGATTGGTTCATAGGTTTACCTATGATTACTGAAAGTCAAAAAATCAAAATGAGGGGCGTTTCAAATGGTACAAATTAATTTAGATCACATTTATAAACGCTATCAAGGCAATACTGACTATTCAGCTAGCGACATCAATTTAGCTATAAATGATGGTGAATTTATAGTCTTTGTTGGGCCTTCCGGATGTGGAAAATCAACCACATTACGTATGATAGCAGGCTTGGAGGATATTACTAAAGGCGACTTTAAGATGGACGGTAAAGTCATGAATAAAGTGGCACCTAAGGATCGAGATATTGCGATGGTGTTCCAAAATTATGCGCTTTATCCACACATGTCGGTTTATGACAATATGGCCTTTGGATTAAATATTCGTAAAAATGATAAGGCAGACACGAAAAAACGGGTTGATAACGCGGCTAAGATTTTAGGATTAACTGATTATCTGAAGAGAAAACCAGCAGCACTCTCTGGTGGACAACGCCAACGTGTTGCTTTAGGAAGAGCGATTGTACGTGATGCAAAACTATTCTTATTAGATGAACCTCTTTCTAACCTGGATGCTAAGCTTCGTGTTCAAATGCGAACTGAAATTGCACAACTTCATCAACGTTTAGGCAGAAACTTTATTTATGTGACACATGATCAAGTTGAAGCTATGACTATGGCAGATAGAATTGTCATTATGAATGAGGGACGTATTCAACAAGTCGGGACACCTGCACAATTATATAATGAGCCAGTCAACAAGTTTGTGGCTGGGTTTATGGGGTCTCCTGCGATGAATTTCTTTGAAGTCAAAATAGATGGTGGTTATGCAGTCGGCGAGGGTGGACTCAGAGTTGCCATTCCTGGTGGCCAACTTAAGACATTGCAGTCAAAGGGCTATGATGGCAAGACAGTGACCTTGGGTATTCGTCCAGAAGATATTCATGCTGAAGAAGTTGCCTTACAAACTTTCCCAGATGCAGTTATAGATGCTACAGTTGAAGTTTCAGAGTTATTGGGATCTGAATCGATGCTTTATTCACGCACGGGATCAACTGATTTTATTGCTAAAGTTAATTCCAGAGATTATCACGAACCTGGTGATACGCTGAAAATGGCATTTGAAATGACGAAAGCTCACTATTTTGATGATGAGACTGATAAAGCAATTATTTAGATCGAATACAAAAAGGGATTGGGCGTAAGTCTTGCCTGATCCCTTTTTAATAGAGGAGGAGATTCATTCATGCAACGAACTTTTGAGATCGATCCATGGAAGATCGTTACCCATAAACTCGATAAAGCGAATAAGCGACTTCAAGAGTCCATGACCAGCATTGGCAATGGTTACATGGGAATGCGAGGAATGTTTGAAGAAGACTATTCTGCTGATACGCATTCTGGGATATATATTGGTGGTGTATGGTTTCCTGACAAAACGGTTGTTGGGTGGTGGAAAAATGGTTACCCTAAATATTTTGGTAAGGTGATCAATGCCGTAAATTTTGATAAAGTCAATGTTTGGCTAAATGACCAAAAATTAGATTTGGCTACGACGCCTATCAAGGACTTTGAATTGTCTCTCGATATGAAGACCGGTATTTTGACCCGTCAATTTACAGTGGACAATCAGGAGACACAGGTGCGCTTTACAATTCAACGCTTTGTCAGCGTGGCACAAAAACAATTGTTTGATGTGTCGTATCAGGTTGAAAACTTGGGATCACAGCCGGTTACCATTAGAATTGTTTCTGAAATAAATGCGGATGTTTCTAATGAGGATGCTAACTATGATGAAAAGTTTTGGAATGTCAAAACGAAAGCCCAAACAACGGACAGTGGGTATTTAATTGCAGAAACGAAGCCAAATGACTTTGGTACACCGCAGTTCACTGTGGGGACGCAAATGACCCATCAGACTGATCTTAAGGCCGTTCAGACAGCAGAAACAGAAAAAAATGTTGTGAATACTTTTGAAGGCACATTGGCAAATCAAGAATCAAGTCAGTTTGAAAAACGCGTGATTGTGGTTACTTCTCGTGATTATGATGACGATGCGACGCTCAAAGCTGGCATGGAAGTTCTTAGCCAAAAAGTAGCTGCTCAAACTCACCAACAACTGGTGACAGAGCAAAGTGTTGAGTGGGCTAAACGTTGGGCAAAAGCTGATGTTCAAATTTCAGGAGATGATGCTGCGCAACAAGGCATTCGTTTTAATTTGTTTCAGCTATTCTCAACTTTTTATGGTGAGGATAAGCGGCTTAATATTGGACCAAAGGGCTTCACAGGAGAAAAGTACGGGGGTGCCACTTATTGGGATACGGAAGGTTTCGCACTACCTCTTTACTTATCCTTAGCGGATCAAAAAGTCTCAGAAAACTTGTTAGAATACCGCCATAACCAGTTGGCAGGCGCGTTCCATAATGCTCGTGAACAAGGGCTTAAAGGCGCACTGTACCCAATGGTGACGTTTAATGGTATTGAAAATCATAATGAATGGGAAATTACCTTTGAAGAAATTCATCGTAATGGCACAATTGCGTACGCAATATACAATTATACACGTTACACGGGGGATGAGACCTACCTTAAAACCAAAGGGATTGATGTTTTAACCGCTATTTCACGCTTTTGGGCGGATCGTGTGCACTGGTCCAAACGGAAAGGTGTCTATATGATCCATGGTGTAACTGGCCCCAACGAGTATGAAAATAATGTCAATAACAACTGGTATACCAATCTTCTTGCTCAATGGACGTTAAAATATACGCTTGAATCTTTGAAAAAAGTAAGTGATAAAAAAATTGCCGATTTAGCAATTTCTAAAGAAGAAGAAGCTCAGTGGCAAGATATCATTCATAAAATGTATTTGCCAGAAGATAAAAAGCTCGGTATTTTTGTACAGAACGATTGTTTCTTGGATAAAGATTTGCAACCGGTTACATCAATTCCGAAAGACCAGTTACCTATTAATCAACATTGGTCCTGGGACAAAATATTGCGTTCACCGTACATCAAACAAGCTGATGTGCTACAAGGAATTTGGTACTTTATCGATAAATTCCCAGAAGACGTGAAGAAACGTAATTTTGACTTTTATGAGCCTTTGACAGTCCATGAATCCAGTTTGTCGGCCTGTGTTCATGCCATCTTGGCAGCTGATTTACGATATGAACAAAAAGCAGTTGAAATGTATGAACGAACCGCGCGACTAGATTTGGATAATTATAACAATGACACAGTTGACGGCTTACACATAACTTCAATGACTGGTAGTTGGTTAGCAATTGTGCAGGGATTTGCCGGGATGCGTGTGTCAGGCGATCAATTGTCGTTTAAACCGTTCTTACCAAAAAAGTGGACCGCTTATCAGTTCCGGATCAACTTCCGCGGTCGGTTGATTGAAGTCCGTGTAGATACGACAGGAACTAAAATTAATTTATTAAAGGGGCAACCCTTGAAAGTCCAACTAAATCAAGAAGTTGTTGCGCTTAAAGGAGGCGACTAGCATGCAAGGTGTCCTATTTGATTTGGATGGTGTAATTACGGACACGGCAAGATTTCATTTTAAAGCGTGGAGTCGTTTGGCCAAAGAAAAATTGAATGTGACCCTGCCGGCCAGTTTTGAGAGTGACTTGAAAGGCATTAGCCGGATTGATTCTATGAATCGAATCTTGAAATTTGCTGGGATGAAGAATGAGTATACAGCTGAAGAAGTTAATGAACTTGCTCAGACTAAAAATGAGTTGTATTTAAATGAGATCAGCAAGTTGACGCAGGCCGATATTCTACCTGGAATTGAAAATTTACTGGACGAATTGGCAGCTAACCATGTGAAATTGTCGGTTGCTTCTGCAAGTAAAAATGCGCCGTTTATTCTTGAAAAGTTAGGGTTGAAACAACAATTTGATGCCATTGCCAATCCAGCAAAAGTGAAACATGGCAAGCCAGCTCCAGATATTTTTATTGAAGCGGCTAACCAAATTCATTTGACACCTCAGCAATGTGTGGGGATTGAAGATGCCAAAGCTGGCGTGGAAGCTATCAAAGCAGCGGGTGCCGTGGCAGTTGGTGTGGGCGATGCTAACGAACTGCATGAGGCAGACAGTGTTGTGGGCAACACCAGTGAGCTGACTTATTCAGTCTTGAAACAAGCATTTGAAAAATAAAAAATGAAGTTGTGGTTGAAAAAATCACAACTTCATTTTTTTGAAATACAATTTAATTTAAGGTGTAAGCTGTTTGATAAATCATGGGATTATCTGGTGTGATCACAATATTGCCAAAATTAGGATGGTTGGGCGCATCTGGCAGCATTTGTGGTTCAATTGCAAGCCCTAACTGAGAAGTCATTTTGCGAGTCCCATCAACTAAAAAGTCACCTTCAAAACCAGTTGTGGAAAAGACAATAAAAGAATTGGCATTTGTGTGAATTCCCAGTTTTCTTCCTGATTCTGGATCTTTCAAGCTTAGTTGTGGCTGCAATGAACTTTGTGGATTGAGTTTGAAAGGTGTGTCCAGTCCGTTAGGTAACTTACTGAGAGCCAAACCGAGGTTTTGAGGTTGGCGAAAATCATACGGCATATCAGCGACAGACAAGAACTTTCCAGTGGGCAGCTTGTTAGCATCGGTTTCGGCAATAGTATCGGCATTAATTCGGATTTCGTGGTTGTCTACAACGGCATGTGCATTGCCCGATAAATTAAAGTAGATATGGGTTGTCGGGTTAAATAAGGTTGTTTCAGAAGTGTTGCCAAAATAGGTAATGGTAAATTTGTTTTTTTGATCTAAAACAAACATAGCAGAAATTGAAAGCCGACCAGGGTAGCCGTTTTCACCGGCAGGACTAATATAACGGAGTACGACACCAATTTGTGAATCAGTTTTGATTAATTTGATCAAGTTCCAATGAGTATAACTAAGGGAAGGGTGTTCACCACCATGCATATGATTGGGGGTACTATTAATGTCGAGTTGGTGGCCTTGCCAAGAAGCATTAGCAAGTCGGCCGGCCACGCGAGCCACAGTAGCGCCAAAGTAATCATGGTGCTGCAAGTAGGAATGGGAATGCATGAAACCCAAAGTAATATTTGCCACGTGACCATTTTTATCAGGCGTATTGATTGCAACGACTGTGGCACCAAAATCACTAATAATCACAGAAACGTTGTGGTCATTGGTTAAGGTGAACCATGTGGCTTGATTGTGAATTTGTTGATTAATTTCCATGTTAAAGTCCTCCATTTATCTCTATAGTTTAAGCATACCGCAAACGTTTTCAATAAGAAAGAAACGACCTTAACTTTAAATAGATTAAAATGATGGTGTAAAGTTGCGTTTGTGGGTGGTAACGCTTAAACTAAAAGGCATATTGAATGCATTGGGGGAGCTCTCATGAAAGTAAACTGGCAACAATTATTTTTTAACATTTTAAAATTTATTGGAATGTTCTTTGTTTATCAAATTAGTACACTGCCACTTGGACTTGCTTATCAATTACCGAATAATCCAATTTTTGTGTCAGTAGCGTTCGTGATGTATCTAATTACGATGGGCTTCATGTTGGTCTTATTTATCCAAATGTATACCACGCAATTAAAAACGGATAATCCAGCTCATTTTGGTCGAACAAAACTAACCAAAAAAATCGGGATTTTTATGGGAATCATTTTGATTT
This sequence comes from Pediococcus cellicola, assembly GCF_001438655.1. GTDB lineage: Bacteria > Bacillota > Bacilli > Lactobacillales > Lactobacillaceae > Pediococcus > Pediococcus cellicola. Next base: position 43,289 of record NZ_JQBR01000009.1, on the reverse strand, counting down.
TATGGATTCTTTTTTTGGCTTTACAAATTTGGTTAAGTCGAATGAGTGCTTTACCAGAATCCGAAAATCAAGAAACAGTAATGGCCTTCGCCAGAGCTATTCCATGGTGGATGGGCTTAGACGCTGTTATTTTTGGTCCGATTATTGAAGAACTTTTATTTCGAGGTTTGTTCTTTAATTGGTTTTTTAATTCTGAGGACAAACGAATTCGGTTGCTGGGTGTTTTTTTGAGCGGTGCCATTTTTGGGGCCGTCCATGATGTGAGCAGCTTATTGAGCTGGTTTGTATACGCGTTAATGGGCTGGTTGTTAGCGATCACGTACGCTTATACAAAAGACATCCGTTACAATATTGGGCTGCACATGTTCAATAATATTATTTCGTTAATTTAGTAATAATCGGGAAGATTGAAACAGATTCCGTAACCGGTCATAATGAAGTTAAAGACAAATTCAGATTTTTAGATGGGAGTTTTGTTTATGGAAAAACATTGGTGGCAAGAAGCGGTTGTCTATCAAGTTTATCCGCGTAGTTTTCAAGACACGAATAATGATGGTATTGGTGATTTAAATGGGGTCACACAACACTTGACGTACATTAAGAAATTGGGTGCTGACGTGATTTGGTTAAATCCAATTTATCAATCACCCAATGATGATAATGGGTATGACATCGCCGACTATCAAAAAATCATGAAAGAATTTGGCAGTATGGCGGATTTTGACCGTCTTTTAACTCAAGCACATCAAATGGGGTTAAAAATCATGATGGACTTAGTTGTTAATCATACTTCTGACGAGCATCAGTGGTTTGTAGAAAGTCGAAAAGACCGTAGTAACGCCTATCGTGACTATTATATTTGGCGCGATCCCAAAAATGACGAAGCGCCTAATAATTGGCAAAGTGCTTTTGGCGGTTCTGCCTGGCAATATGACAAAAAAACGGAACAATATTATTTACACTTGTTTTCCAAAAAACAACCAGATTTAAATTGGGATAACCCCAATGTGCGGCATTCTGTTTTTGACATTATGCGTTTCTGGTTAGACAAAGGCGTAGATGGGTTTCGGATGGATGTCATTAATTTAATTTCCAAGCCGGAGGGTCTTCCGGACGTAAAGAGTGCGGGACAGCAAAATTTAGCAGCAAATGGGCCTCACGTGCATGACTACCTGAAAGAAATGAATGAAGCGGTTTTATCACACTACGACGTAATGACGGTTGGTGAAACACCGAATGCAACGACGCGGGATGCCATTCGGTATACTGGATTTGATAGCCACGAATTAGAGATGGTCTTCCAGTTTGAACATATGGGGCTTGATGCCAATGATAATCCTGAAATAGGTAAGTGGAGCACGAATCGTGTGAAGTTGACGGACTTAAAGCAAGTCATGTCTAAATGGCAAACTGATTTAGAGGGTAAAGCTTGGAATGCCTTGTATTGGAATAATCATGATCAACCACGTGTTGTGTCACGATTTGGCAACGACCAAGCTAAGTATCGCGTGGTTTCTGCAAAAATGCTTGGCGCAACTTTACATTTTATGCAGGGAACCCCGTATATCTACCAGGGTGAAGAGTTAGGAATGACAAATGCCAAATTTCGAACGTTAGATCAATATCAAGATATTGAAAGCCTTAATGCTTATCATGAGTTAGTGGATCAAAAGCAGTTAGTCTCCTCCCAAGAAATGTTAAACGATCTTAGACATTCTTCGCGTGATAATGCCCGCACGCCTATGCAGTGGGATGAAAGTGAAAATGCAGGTTTTACCCAGGGAACACCATGGTTAGCCGTAAATACAAATTTTAAAAAAATTAATGCTAAGCAAGCTATTGATGATGAAAATTCGGTCTTTAATTTTTATCGCAAAATGAATCAGTTGCGCCGGCAATATGACATTATAGTGTATGGCGATTATCAATTATTAGATCCTGATGATGACCAGGTCTGGGCATATACACGTCATTTTGGGGATCAGGACTTACTTGTCATTAGTAATTTTACCCAGAGAACGGTCCAGCGATGGTATGAGTTAAGTCAACAAAGTAATAAGGTAGAATTGATTGGCAATTATGCGGATGATCAAAATGAAACACTTCGTCCATATGAATGTAAAGTTTATTTAATTCAGTAGGACATGCATTTATGCCAATTAGTTGTATAATGAATCCTATGAATTGAAAATCACTGAATATTCAGTGTGGGAGGTTTAGAATGCTTTACCAATATCCAACGTTAGCACAGATCAACGAAACCGGACATGCAATCCAGGTTAATGAAGATAGTATTATCCAAAAATTACCTCATTTAACTGGAGTCGATTACTTTGTGAAAAGTAAAGATCAACATAACTATTATGTTTTTATTGATCGCGGGGACCAAGGTGGAGCAGTCATTCATGCTGATAACTATAGCGACTTAGGATTTTTCTTGATTGAAACGCCATTATCGGACTTTTATTTGGATATTAATCCAGATACCAGTTTAATTGAAATGTACGATGGAGCTGGAGTTGTCACTGATTTTTCAGATGCAGTTGAAAAAGATGAAATCCAAAAGATGTTGCGTACGTATCAGGACGCCTCGGATTCCGAAATAGAAGCAAGTAGTGTGTACAAAGAACTAGACAAATATGTAAGTCAATATTTGGAATTGGACGATGATACCGAAAAAAATGTGAATTTAGCTATTATTCGGATTGCCATTTTAAGTATTGAACAAACAGTGTTGAGTGATTAACTAGACCGTTTTTGAATCGTAAGATACCAAAAGAGAGGCTGGGGGTTCCCCAGTCTCTCTTTTTTGTGTTTAAACGCTAGTTTTTGTGGTTAGAATTGTCGTCCTTATCAGAATCGGTTTCTGGAATCAATTCTTTATCATTTAAGCGGGATAAAAGGTTGTAAAGGGCACCATACAGATTGGCATCGCTTTTAAAGCGAGCAGTTAAAATCTCAGGGACAGCCACAGTTTTACGTAATAACGAATTTTCATCACGAAGCAGTTGAAGTTGGTGCTTAATTTCAGGAACAAGAATACTTTCGCTACTAATACCCCCACCAATAACAAACCGACTAAGATCTAGGACAGCTTGAATGTTAACAATCATGTAAGCAATTCGGCGACAGTATTGTTCGAAAAATTCACGAGCGACTGGTTCCCCATTTTGGATGGCTTTAAATACGCGCATCCCATCATTACGATCGGCAAAATCGAGTTTTTCAGCAATGCCATTAATCATTTTAACAGCAGAGGCAGCTGAAAACATTAAATTATCGGGATTTTCAGGTTCCCCATTTATTTGGGATAACATAAAGCTGAGATTACCGCCTTGTGCATTAGATCCATGCCACAGCTGGTCATTTAAAATAATGCCACCATCGACTGCATTTCCCAAAATAATTGCCGCGCCATTATGGATGCCCTTCAAATTGCCTAACCATAGTTCTGCAAGAGCTGCTGATTTACCACTATTTTCCATGCCCACCGGTAAGTCATAACGATGATTAATAATCTTGCTGAGGCTGAGGCCATGCAACATGGGCAGTGCACCGCCATGATAAATAATTTGTGCTTTTTGGTCGATCCGGCCAGGCACACTAAAAGCAACCCCCTTGATATTAGGAAGGACTTCATTAATAACATCATAGATTTTTTTTAAAAAAGTATCCACACTATCACGTGGGGTATTAAATTGGGACTTCACCTTTAGGTTGCCCCCATGATCAATAAGGGCGTACTTCGTATAAGTAGCACCGATATCAATACTTAGGTAATCCTTGTCTGGCTCATAGTTCATTTGATTAATCCCTTCTTCTTCTCAATAAAGCTATTATAGCGCAGTTGGTAGCGATCTCACAATGGCATTTCAATATTGATGTGTGCTTGTTGTGTCATATGATAGATTAATATTGTTTCTAAACTTGATTATGTACTAAAAGTATATAAATTTAGTTTTCTGCGCTGCGTGAAAGATTTGAGTTGCTATTCTTAAATAACTCTTTATACTAAAAGTATCCAAACGATGAGGAGAAATCTATGAAAACAGCAATTGTAACGGATAGTTCAGCCTATTTAACTGCGCAACAGGTCAAAGAAAATGATGTGATTGTTGTGCCAATTACAGTTATTTTTGGTCAAGAAACTTTCCTGGAAAATATTGATATCGATGATCAACTCTTTCATGAGAAGCTTCAGAATTCTGGCCTGATGCCGTCTACCACACAAATTACATTGGGACAAATGCAAAAGGTGTTTGATAAATTAATTGCTGAAAAGTATGATGAAGTGATTTGTATTCATCTATCTAGCGGGATCACAAGTTTTATAAATAATCTGACTGAATATGCCAAAACGATTGATGAGATACATATCATTCCGTTTGACTCACGAATGACGAGCCAAGGGGAAGCTAATATGGTCTTGTTGGCAGCAAAATTACGTCGCGAGGGTAAAACTGGCGATGAGATTGTCCCTTATTTAGAACGGCTGCGTGAAAGTACCAAAGTTGACTTCATGGTCGATAACTTAAGTTTTTTGATGCGTTCAGGCCGAATCACAAATCGGTCTGCAATTATGGGCAATTTGTTGCGAATCAAACCAATTTTGGATATGAATGAGAATGGTCAGATTGTGGTACAAAGTAAAGAGCGAACACGTAAGCGAGCACTCAAAAAAGTTTTGGAAAACCTGCATTCTGATTTGGACCGTGCAGAATCTGATTATCGTGTTTCAATTATCTATGGGATTGACCGAGAGCTGAGTTCAAAATGGGAAGAAACGATAAAAGAAACTTTTCCGAGTGCCATATTTGAAAGCAATCAACTAGGACCCGTCATTATGTCACATACAGGTGAAGAAATTGTCGGTGTGATTTGGGGAAAAGACTGGCAAAAAATGGAAATTGAAAAGTAAAGTCCTTATATATGAATATTGAAAATGACGTATCTCATCCTTCTGGGGTGAGATTTTTTGTTTGGGTAATTGGCATAGTGGCATGACACTTTTAAAGTGACTAGATTTGCTAAGGTTATTTTTAGCTTGAGAAAGCTTCCTAATAATGTTATATTGTTAAAATTGAATTAAAAAATGAGGAAGGAATGCTAAACTATGAAACCAATTATTGCGATAACTGCTGATATTCGCGTTGCAGATTCCGAAATTATTAATGAACGACGTGCTGATTTTGCTCCCAGAGGTGCTGTAGATGCCGTTTTAGCAGCAGGAGGCTTACCAATTGTGTTGCCTTATACTAGTCCTGAGCTTGCTCATGAACTAGTGAAAACCTTCGATGGGTTAATTATTCCTGGAGGACCGGATGTGGATCCGACTTTTTTTGGGGAGGAACCTATTCCAGAAATAGGGCGCACATATTATAAACGTGATGCGTTCGAAATTGCACTCATTAAGGCAACGATTGAGGAGAAAAAACCAATTTTTGGAATTTGTCGAGGTCTTCAAGTGATCAATGTGGCAATGGGTGGAACTGTTTTTCAAGATTTGGCGGCGCAAGATCCAACTTGCAAAATTCGTCATGCACAAGCCGCCCCTGGAGAGTTTCCAACCCATCATGTGACTATTGCGCAACACAGTCGCATAACGAAAATTCTTGATACAACCCGCGATTATGTGAACTCACGCCATCATCAAGCTGTACGCAAGGTGGCGGTTGGGCTTGAAGTGACAGCTCAAAGTGATGATCAAGTGGTTGAGGCGGTTGAATCCACACAAGGTGCTGAAATTTTGGCAGTTCAATGGCATCCCGAAAACATGTGGCGGGAATTTCCAAAACAGTTGGCGTTATTCAAGGATTTAGTGAAACGTAGTCAACGGTTTTAGAAAAATCGTAAAAAAGGAAGGAAATGTCGCGAATGGAAACAGAAAAACAAAAGATGGGATTTTGGAGTATTGTCCTTTTAGGCATTAATGGTATTATTGGCTCTGGAATTTTTTTGCTACCTAACCAAGCTATGAAACTCATTGGAACTGCAAGTATTGGTGTTTTTATTTTCGACGCCCTACTTGTTGCAAGTATTACGGTTTGCTTTGCAGAGTGTGCCTCCTTGTTTAAAGTAAATGGGGGACCGTACATATATGCTAAAGCAGCTTTTGGCGAATTTATTGGTTATGAAGTTGGGTTTGTGACTTGGGCTATCAGAATTATTGCGGAAGCAACCATGGCGGTTGCCTTTGCTACGGCTCTGTCAGGAATAATTCCAGCTTGGAATACGACATTTTCTAAAAACCTGATTGTTACTATTGTCATTATTGGGTTGGCACTAATGAATATTTCCGGTGTAACTATTTCTAAAATTGTGAATAATATTGTCACTATTGCTAAATTGTTCCCGTTGGTGTTGTTTGTTCTCATTGGTTTTTTTGCAATTAATGGTAGTCATTTTCAGCCATTATTTCCAGGTGGTAACTATCAAAGTGGCTCATTTGCGGCAGCAGCAGTTTTACTCTTCTATGCTTTTACCGGGTTTGAAGGGTTGGTTGTAGCGGCTGGTGATATGCGTAAGCCAGAAAAAAATTTACCGCGAGCTATTTTGTTAGTCATTAGTTTAGTGACGTTATTTTACGTACTGTTGCAAGTTGTTTCAATTGGAATTTTGGGCCAAAATCTTGGGGCATCTACTGCACCAATTCAAGAAGCATTTGGCAAAATTGCGGGAAGCTTTGGCACAAGTTTGGTGGCAGCAGGAACCATCATTTCAATTGGCGGTATTTGTGTGGCCTCGTCCTTTATTACCCCACGTTCTGGAGTTGCAATGGCAGAAAATGGAATTATGCCAGCTGTTATCGGTAAACGAAATGGCAAGAATGCACCATATGTTGCAATCATTATTTCGGCCACCATTTCGCTCTTAATTGCTTGGTCAGGGACGTTCGAAACACTGGCACAAATTAGTGTGGTGTCCAGATTCGCCCAGTATATTCCAACTTGTTTGGCAGTAATTGTGTTTAGATACACACGTAAAGAACAGACGAGAACATTCAAAATACCTGGTGGTTGGATCATTCCGGTTGTTGCGATTCTAGTGAGTGGCTGGTTATTAATTCAAGTAAACGTGTCTCAATTATTATTCGGGTTTGGAGCCTTATTAATTGCGGTACCATTTTATTTGGGATTACGTAAAAATAAGGCGAGCTCCAAAAAATAGAAAAAACGAAGCCTAACTATAAAGTTGGTCTTCGTTTTTATTTTGTGGAAAATTTAAACGCAATTAGATGTCGGTTTAAAATTCTTCGTAGACAGCTGGATCTTGATCTTTCGTTCGCCCATCTGGCCGATCTAATCCAGTAATGGCTTGCATTTCTTGATCAGTAAGTTGAAAGTCAAAGATTTGGATATTCTCGCGTTGCCGAGCTGTTGATGCAGACTTTGGCAAAGGCATTACCCCAAGTTGAATTTCCCAGCGGAGAATGGTTTGTCCCACTGATTTATGATGCGCAGCGGCAATTTTTTCAATTGTAAGATCTTGTAAGACAGCGTTTGCCCGTCCGAGTGGGCTCCAAGCCTGAGTCACAATATGATGTGCGGCATCATATTGACGTTGTGGATCTTGTGAAAAGTAGGGATGGAGTTCTACTTGATTGACGGCGGGGGTTACTCCGGTGGCATCAATGAGTCGATCGATATGTTCTGGTAAGAAATTTGAAACGCCAATAGAGCGTACAAGTCCCCATTTTTGGGCGTCAATTAAAGCTTTCCAGGCTTCAACGTAATGGTCTTCTTTTGGATTCGGCCAGTGGATTAGATACAAGTCAAAGTATTTTAATCCTGTTTGATACAAAGACTCCTGAATGGTGGTCAAGGCCTCATCGTACTGGTGATGTCGACCTGGCAGTTTGGAGGTTACCATGATTTGTGAACGAGGGATATCGCTTTGGCGTATCGCTTCTCCAACAGCACCGTGATTTTCATAGTTATAAGCAGAATCTAAGGAACGGTAGCCATTATCAATGGCACTACGAACGGCACTGACCCCCGTGGCACCGTTTAATTTATAGGTACCAAATCCAATTTGTGGGAAAATAGCACCATCATTTAGTTTAATTTGTGGAATGATATGACTCATGTAAACATCTCCTAAAAGTATTAGAATTAGCAATTCATTAAAGCGGTTTGAAATGAAAACGTTCTATAAATATAGCATAAGCTAAGTTGAGATGGCATGCAAAAAATAACTATTAAATCAGGGTTCTAAAAACGGGGTAGAATGCGGGGATGAGGTGAACTTGTGTCTCAGGATTTCCTAATGATTATAATAAGCATTAAGCTTGTGAATTGGCCTAGAGATTTGCTATGCTAATTTTGTAAACAAATCTTGTTTTTTGTAGAGAGGCGTTTATAGCAACAGCTAAGTGATCACTGGTTGATGTTAAAACTCTAGACAGAAAAAAGGAGTGAGTAGCGATGTTTGGATGGCTATGGGCTTTAATTATTGGTGGAATTATAGGTGCCATTGCGGGTGCAATCACAAGTAGAGATTTGCCAGCAGGCTGGATCGGCAATATTGTCGGGGGTCTGGTGGGTGCTTGGTTGGGGCAGTCCTTATTAGGCACATGGGGGCCTCAGCTGGCAGGAATGGCGTTGATTCCCTCGATAATCGGCGCGATTGTGGTGGTGCTGATAGTATCAGCAATTTTTGGAATGAGAAAAACATAAGTGAACGTAGTAGGTCGATAAGACTAGAAAAATAGGCGAGGCGGAGGCTAGGAGAATTCCTAGCTGGGAGCCTTGCCTATTTTTCTAGTCTGACCTACGGAGTTGTCCTCAAGCTCAGCGGAAAAAAGGAGAAAAGGGAAACCGTGCGGAGGCTAGGAGAATTCCTAGCTGGGAGCCTTGCCTATTTTTCTAGTCTGACCTACGGAGTTGTCCTCAAACTCTGTGGAAAAAAGAGAAAGGGAAACTGGGCGGAGGCTAGGAGAATTCTTAGCTGGGAGCCTCGCCTATTTTTCTAGTCTGACTGACAGTTGCCAAACCAGAAAAAACACATCCCTCGCAAGGAGAGATGTGTTTTAGAATTAGAAATTAATTTAAGAATTAAGCATGAGTGACATCGGCCACTGTTTCTTCTTCTTTTTCAGAATAACTATTTTCAGCTTTGATAAGACGGGCACGTTCCTTTTTGTTGTACCATGGGGAAGTTGTAAATGCCAAAACATCGTTAATCAAGTAAATAGAACTGTTTACAAACATTGCAAGTGTTGCGGATCCCTGACGGAAGGAAATGAACCAAAGTACCATTTGTGCAATTCCTGAAGCCACCCACCAAAAGTATTGGTTGTTGTAACGTAGGAAGCAGATAACACCGGCCGTTAAGCTAATGGAGAAGCTGATGGCGTCAACCCAAGGACGAGGATCGTTTGTAAAAGTACCGATTAAGTAACCAGAAACGAAATAGACAATGATAGTAGAAGCTAAAGCAACGAACCAGGTTCTACCGGTGAATTTACGAATCTTAGAAACCATGTTGACGTTCCAGTTGGCACTCATTAAGACGGGTAAGTCCAAAGTGACCACATAAGCTAACTGTTCTGCCATACTTAGGTAGTTTTTTGCAGCAAAACCTGTAATAATAAAGCAGAGGGCAGATAAAAGTCCTAACCATCCGTTAACTGATTTAGCAGCATTAATTGCTAGAATACATAAAACACCTAACGTCGTTCCGATGAAGGTTGTGATCGTCAAGGCTGTAATTGGGGCATTGACAAGCGTCATGATTTGACAACCAAGACTGAAAAAGAATAAATAATAGTTTTGTTGTGGCCATCCTTTTAATTGATGAGCCAAAAAATGTAAGTAATTAGACATATAATCTTCTCCCTAGCTTAAATTCTTCATATACGGCCGTATACTACATGTTCTGATTTCAAAATCAGAGAACACTATATATTGTATCTCCAATTAAAAAAAATGAAAGTCTTGATTTTATTTTTTTTTTGCGTTATGTAAAACAATTTAACAGATAGCTAATTTTAATGGCAAAATTATTTTAAATTATAAGCAAATTTTAGGAGGTGAGCAAAATGGATTTTAATTATTGGGGGAGCATTTGCTTAGCCATCTTTATGACACTTTGGATAACGGATCGCAGGAGATTTCTAAACGGATATTTTTTAATGGCAGGACTTATTTGTTTTGTCATCGCTGTTTGGCAATGGCTGGAAGGTATGCAAGTGCCATGGGTACAAGCACTTCTTTTAGTTTTAACGCTTGCTTTTACCGGTCTCATTCCAGTGGCGCTATTTCTCTTTGCGTTAGCTTGCATTCTTTACAGTCGCCGGCTTATTCATGAAATGGGACGTCAAAAAGGATATGTTTTATTGGCGTTAGTAGGCTTTCTAATATGGGGAATGCTGCTTGTCACGTTACTAAATGTTTTGTTTGTTCATAATAGATTTTTATGGTTTTGTTTGGGGATTGGCTACCTGGGCATTGCTTACTTTACAGTGGGGTTTTTGGCTTATTTAGTGGCTTCTTTACTTGATGAATTACCAGTGGCTTATTCTGTAGATTTTATTGTGATTTTAGGAGCGGGTCTGCTCCCTAATGGTAAAGTTTCCAAAATTTTAAAACAACGTTTGGACAAAGGCATTAGCCAGTACCAAAAACAATTAAAACGTGGGGCTCATCCACAATTTGTTGTTTCCGGTGGGCAGGGTCCTGATGAAATCATGCCTGAATCACAAGCCATGGCTAATTATTTGATGACACAAGGAATTCTTGCAGACCAGATTATTCAGGAAAATAAATCTACCTCAACTTATGAAAATTTGCGAAATTCACAAATTTTGATGACAAAGAACAAAATCTTTCATCGAGCAATTTTTGTGACCAACAGTTTTCATGTCTTTCGGGCAGGCATTATTGCTAAAAGGCTACATACCACGATGACCGGGGTTAGTGCGCCGACTTCTATATATTATTTACCATTTGCAATTTTTCGCGAGTATTTAGCCTTAATAGTGATGTTCAAGTGGGTACACCTTGCCGTCTTAATTTTATGTATGATTGGATATTTAATCTCTTGGTTATTCATTTATTAATTAGTTAAGGAACATGGTATAATGTCGTCAAGGAGGAGAAAATCATGACCTTACAATTAAGTATTAAGCGGAGTTTAGTTGCAGCGACTGCGGTCACCATGTTGTTTTCATTATCAGCGTGTGCCAAAAGCAGTCAAAGTGGGACTTCAAGTAGTTCATCAGTATCTTCCACTTCGAATCGGAGCAACCAACAAAAAGTTGCTAAATTATTTAAAAAAGCACAGAGACAAATTGAAAACGGGCAAAATGATGAAGCTTTAACAACTTTGAAAAGGGCCCAAAGATTAGACAGTGATAATGCCAAGGTGAATGAGTTATTAGCTAATGTTCAAAATTATTTATCTGCCAAGGCAGCTTTGAATGAAGGGGACACTTCTACTGCCCAATCTAACTTATCTAAAATGACGTCAGAGCAGACCAAGAATAACGCGCTGACTTCTCAGGCTAAGGACTTGAATACTCAGGCTAGTCAATTGAAACAGGCCAATACACTTTATCAAAGTGCCTATGATGCTGTTTCAAATGGGTATTACGAGACCGCTAAGGCTAAGTTGGCGCAATTGAATGCACTCCCTTCAACTGTGAAAGCTATCAAGAGTTTACAGGACCAGGGGAAAGCACTCACAAACCAAATTAATGCTAATCAAAACAGTTCATCAACGAGTCAAAATGCAAGCTCAAATGCAACAAACAGTTCGAGCTCGGCATCGACAGGTAGTCTAAGTGATGACCAAAATGATAGTATTATTCAATCTTTCCAGAGTGCAGCTGGTATCACGGCTCAAACTGGAATGTCATTTGGGGTTAGTCAGATCGGCACGAATGAGTATCAAATTGAAGTTCGGCAAAGCAATTCAACGAACACCGTTGGGAGTTTAACTGGTATTTACCGTTATAATTCACAGACCGGCAGTGTGTCAAAGTTGAATACAATTTCCGGAAAGTATGAATCAAATTAGTGATGACCTAAATGTAGACATACAAAAAAACCGTCGGCTTGAGAAAAGAATTTCTCGATGCGACGGTTTATTTATTGAAATCTTTGTGTTTGAGATGAATCGCAACCACAAATGTTAAGACAACAGCTAAGCCCATCACAAGAAAAAAACCTAATGACGAGCTTTTTCCTGGCATGCCGCCTGTGTTCATGCCCCAGATGCCAGCAATGAGGGCAGGAACTGAGATGATTAGTGCGGCGGAATCTAAATATTTCATCAAGTGATTAAGATTGTTATCCATCATATCGGTAAATAAACCACCAATCGTTTCTAATAAATCACGATAAACATGAACTAATTTGTCTGCATGTCGTTGGCGCAACTTAATATCGTAGATCAAAGCTTCATCTTCCACGCGGTTGATAAAGCTTTTTTCTTGCCATAAAACCGAAAGTGTCTCGGCCTGATCTTGAAGGGTGTGATCTAAATAGACAATGCGGCGTTCTGTGTCTGCAAGCCTAAAAAGCTCAACATTTTCGGTTGTTCGGCGTGCAGCTTGGTCTAATTCATCAATAATTTTTTTGAGTTCGAAAAGTTCTTTAATAAAATGCGTATAAGTCATTAGAATCGCAAATGAAATGAGACGCTGGGCACTTGTCGTTTCAGGGCCGTATTTTTCCAATAAACGATCTACAAAATCCGAATTGCCGCTTACATGGGTGATCAGTAACTCATCAGAAATGACGAAAGAAACAGGTTCAAGCCGCGTTTCAATTTTCTGTTTGGTATGAGCCGAAAGATTCATTAAAACAAGTGAATAGCTGTCCTGAAGGTCTGTCTTATTGAGTTTTTCAAAGCGTGTTACTTCTTCAGCTTGATCGGCACCAATAAAAATATCATTGGGAAGCTTGAATTGCTCAATGACAGCTTGGATTTCATTTTGAGAAGCATTTTTTAAAACAAGCCAATTGGCTTGTTTGGTCGATTTTGTTTCAACAATGCCGCTTTCAGAAATTTGATAAGTGATGATCATCGAATTTTCCTCCTTAAGAAAAACCATAATGACTTGTCAAAATGTATGTAAAGACTAACTTTATTATGGCAGAAAATTGGTCACTTAATGAAAGAATTTGCTTATTTTAATCATTAGAAAATGTTGAGCATCTTGTTTGGAAAGCCAATGAGAGTTCGTTATTCTAGAAGTATCAAAAGGGAATCCTTCATACTGCTAAAAAACTGTTAAAGGATTCTGCTACTTTGATAGCAAGTGTCGAAAGAACCGACGAAAACAAATGGAGAAGGAGGAAAGTAAGAGCTATGAATGAACCAGATTTGAAAGATCCACGCTATTTGTACCAAACAGAAGGCTTTGAAAAACAAGATCAACCCACGCCGGCTCTCCAAGCAAATATGCAACCTATTCCTGATTGTGGTGAGAAAAGTTATCAAGGTAATCATAAACTAGAAAATCGCCGTGTTTTGATCACTGGCGGAGATTCGGGAATTGGGCGAGCAGCAGCTATTGCATTTGCTCGTGAAGGGGCAGATGTTGCTATTCAGTTTTTCCCGGGTGAAGAACAGGATGCCGATGAAGTGGCTCGGATCGTTAAAGAAGCTGGTCGCAAGGCATTGATACTTCCCTGCGATCTGCGTGATGAGCAGGCACCTGAGGAGTTGATTGCCAAAACTATTGCCGAATTTGGTGGCATAGATACGTTGATTCTGAACGCGGCGCAACAAATTTCGCAGCCTTCATTAGAACATTTAACATCTAAGCAGGTTCACGATACGTTTCAGATAAACATCTTGGCAATGTTTGCGATTGCTAAAGCCGCATTACCACATTTATCAGCTGGCAGCAGTATTGTCACGACGACTTCCATTCAGGCGTTTAATCCGAGTGATCATTTAATGGATTATGCGGCGACCAAGGCAGCAATTGCTAATTTTACGGTGAATCTGGCAAAGCAGGTAGCCGCAAAAGGGATTCGTGTCAACGGTGTTGCTCCCGGACCAATTTGGACGCCACTGCAATTGGATAAAGGACAACCCAAAGAAGCCTTACCTAAATTTGGTCAGGACACACTGCTAAAAAGAGCTGGCCAGCCAGTTGAATTAGCACCCGTTTACGTCTTTTTAGCTTCAAACGATGCCAGTTATGTGACGGCACAAATATACGGTGTTACCGGTGGTGAGGCAATTAATTTATAGGAGGACGAGTAGATGAATAAATTTTCAAAAACGCTCCTCATTATTTTTTCGTTGCTTTTCATGACCGTTTGCGTGTTCGCTGTTTCTGTGACTTGGCCATGGGCGCAAAATTCGGAAATATGGGGAAGCATTAGATACTTTTTCACAACCAACTACTATGCGTATAGTGCCATTTTTTGGATTGCGATAGCGTGTTTAGTGGCGTTTATTGTGGGTATCTTAGTCATTCTTTTTTACCCCAAAGCCACCACGACCTTTACGTTGAAGGATGATCGTGGCAAGTTAAGCGTGCATAGCCGTGCCATTGAGGGTATTGTGCGTTCGATGTTAAATGAGGATGATTTCATAAGAGCACCGAGGATTAAAGTTCAGACATTGAATCATCGAATTAAAGTTAATGTGAAGGGCAGCATCAAACGAACTTCTGCTTTGGTTGACCATGCAGATGAGTGGTCGGCAAGCGTGGAAGATCGCATTAAAAACCTTGTGGGACCGCATCATTCCGTAAAGGTGTATGTAAGACTAGAACGGTACCAACCACGTGATACGCCAACTTCTAATAAAGTTCGCGTTGAGTAGAGGAGGTTGCAAATGGAAAAAATGTTTGAAACTTATAAACTTCCCATCATTGGTGGCGTAATCGGATTAATTGTGGCACTTTTGTTTGTGACAATCGGCTTTTTTCAGACCTTACTCATCATTATTTTAATGGGGGTAGGAATCGCTATCGGGCTGTATCTAGACAAAAGTCATTTACTGGATGACTATTTGAACGATAAACAATAAAGGGAGGCTATTCAAATGAAAGAAAAAGAACTTATTCAACCTAACGCATCAAATCAGGCAGGACAAAAAAATCAAATGAATAAGAGGGATCAAATGAATACACGAACAGGCTCACAAACACAAGATAAGATGCAAGCAAATACTGATATCAGAGGCGAATTGACATACGATGACAAGGTTGTGCAAAAAATTGTAGGCATTGCACTAGAAGAAATTGATGGTTTGCTAACGGTGGATGGTGGCTTCTTTTCCAATATCAAGGACAAATTAGTGAATACAGACGACGTTCATTCTGGTATTAATGCAGAAGTCGGCAAGAAACAAGTGGCGCTTGATATGGATATTGTGGCGGAATATGGGAAAGATATTGAACATATTTATGATCAAATGAAGGAAGTCATCACACGTGAAGTGAAGGAAATGACACACTTGGATGTGATTGAACTAAACGTGAATGTGGTTGATGTCAAAACACGTGATGAATATGAAGCAGATAGTGAAACTGTACAAGACAAAGTCACAAATACAGCTAAAAAAACGGGTGATTTCACTTCGAAAAAAGCTGATCAAGCCAAACGAGCAATGGATAAAGGGCGTCATAAAGTAGAAGAAGCAAGTGAACCACGCGTAGAATAATGAAAAAATAATTGATAGGTGAGGCAGGAGTAGAGAAATCTACTCCTTTTTGGTTATTTATCTTTAAAATTTAGTTTAAGAGAAGCAGCATACCAAAGTATAATTCGGGTTGTTTTATAATGACGGTAGGCTTTGTTACAATAAAAAGCAAAAAGACTATATGATGAAAACAAGTTTTGATTTTAGAGTGAGCTAAAACAATGATTCGTAATGGGGAAAAAGGAAAGCATACATAAATTTGATTGAATAACATTCTAAATGGTAGGCTGATATTCTGTTTGGAGGCGCAACATGGTAAGAGTAATGATCGTTGACGATCATCCAATTTATAGGGACTGTTTAAAAACAGTTTTTGCAGACAAAAAAGATTTTACAATTGTTGCTGAAGCAGAAAATGAAAACGCAGCATTGCAGTTATTGAGCTCTGACTAAGATACCCAACTGGAATATGGCTGTGGCTTTGAGTTTGCGGTATTGCTTTAAAATAGGGGTAGTTCACGCGGCCGTCAACTAGCGTGGCCAACTGATTAGTTAATAGGGTTTTTACTGCTAATTTGGGTGGTATAATACCTTCTTTTGAAATCCAAACTGTGTTGTTTTTCCAGGAAAATTCAACAAAAGTCATGCCGGTATTTAGACTGGCTTCCCGTGTGACATGAATGGATGCGCCATGCAAGGGCCTTGCATGGCACATCACCGTGGTTGTATGGCCAGATCATCCCTTTGTAAAGGCCGTCAAAGCGCGCGGTCTGATCAATGGTTGCATCATAAGCCACTTCTAGCATTTTAATTACGTATACATCATAGTTACTATCTGACATAAGCTCACCTCAACTGATATATTCTAAGCTAATTTTAACATTAAACCATTAGAAAGATTACTATTTTTAAGTGCTTTTGATTGGATTACTTATTTTTGTCTTATCATTTTAATAAGCATTGGTCACGTGGTAAAATTAAGAAAAAAGAAGCGGGAGGACGATGATGTTAAACAGATTTCGAAAAACGACATTTTTCGGGTTCGTCGCGATTTTTTGGCGTCGCTATAAAAAAGGAAACATTTCAAATAATAGTATTGTGTTAGCTTATTACACTTTACTCTCCTTTTTTCCATTGCTCCTGTTAATCGGAAATTTAATTCCATTATTGAATTTGCCGGTCCAAACTGTTTTAAAATATGTGCATCAAATTATGCCAGAAAATATTTATACAATTTTGCGTCCGTTAATAAAACAGCTATTAACGACAAATAGTGGTGGTGTTCTTTCAATTGGGGTGGTAGTGGCATTGTGGTCTGCTAGCAAAGGAATTAGTGCTTTTCAACAGGCTTTGAATGCCACTTATGATATGGAAGGGACCACAAATGCTATCTTAATGAGAATTTTATCGTTTTTGATCGTTTTATTATTTATGGGAGCACTAGTTATCATCGTGTTGTTTTTTTCATTTGGTCAGCTTTTACTATCTTATCTTGCCCCAGTACTGAATTTGTCCCAGGAGTTGGTGGGTTTGCTGGAATTTATTAAGTGGCCAATTATGGTGCTTGGGGTGTGGCTGATTTTGACAATTTTGTACATGATTATTCCGATAGCCAAAGTGCGTTGGCGATATGTCTGGGTTGGCGCACTCTTTTCGATGATTGCTTTAGTCATTTTAACGCAATTTTTCACACTGTATTTACATTATTTTGGTGGGGCAGTCACCACTTACAAAACAATTGGGACGTTTATTGTCATCATGCTTTGGTTAGATTTCTTGGCCGAAATTCTGCTTATTGGTGGCGTGATCAATGCTACCGTACAGGAAAAATATAGTCATCAACCATTTGAACCCAAAATTAGTCAATTAAGAAAACAGACTTGAAGGAAAATTAACTGGTATAATACAAACATATAATAAGGTCATATTTTTTGACTGCAAATAAAGGTGTGAAAATTACGAATTTTATTAAAACACATAAAGCATTAACAACCGATATTGTTCTAGTTTTGATCGGTCTTATTGACTGGATAGTTACTCGAAATACGATTGCGACTAGTAACCACTTCTTTATGTTAGGCTTGGCATTATTGCTGATTGGGGTAATTTTTGTTTTGGAACGTGGGCATTTACTCACCGGGTGGTTCAAAAGACCTGCAAAAGGTGAAGAAAAGTTACCGCAAAAAAAGATTGATGTTCACAAAGTTGGACGTCTTAAAAACAGCCCAATTGTGATTACGAGACCGGCAAAATATTTTTTACATGTCGGTATTTTTACAATTGTGATGAGTATTTTAATTTCATTTATATAAAAAATCGAGAACTTTCTCAAATAGAGGAAAGTTCTCGATTCTTTATTTTAGTGCATAAGTGAGGGCTACGCATCTAAAACAAATTTTTGAATGGCATGCGCCACCCCATCGTTTTCGTTGGTATCTGTCACAAAAGTAGCTAATTGTTTTGCCTCGGGGATAGCATTACCCATTGCAATGGCAGTTCCAGCAAATTGTAACATGGATAAATCGTTTCCTTGATCTCCAATGGCCATCACGTTTTCAGGCTTGAAGGTGAGTCGCTTAGTCAAGTCAAGGAGTGCATTTCCCTTGCTGGCAGACTTATTAAGAACTTCTAGGAAATAGGGTTCGCTTTGAACAAAATAATACTTATCTAAAAATTTTTGAGAAATTTTGTGCCGCAAAGCCGTAATTTTTTCCGGGGGATCAATGAACATGCCCTTGGGAATTTTTAAACTATGGGGCATTTCACTGACCTCACGATAACGAATACCCATCCGAACATAAAAACTTTCGCCAATCGTGTATGGGCTTAAATTTTTATTGGCCGTATAAATGTGATTTTCAGTTTCTACGTGAAAATGGCTGCGTAATTTACGGCTTAAAGCTTCAAGATCCGTGTAATCATCGTAATTTAGCGTATGACGGATAATAACGCGTCCTTCAATTGTCTGAACTAGCGCACCGTTGTAAGTGATCACATATTGATCATCACCAGCTAGGCCCAGGGTCTTTAAATGTTCTGCAACGCCTGTTAAAGGTCGGCCAGTGCAAAGCACAATTTTGACACCAGCTTGACTGGCCTGATTGATGACCTTGACGGTTGCGTCACTTATTTTTTTATCATCAGTTAAAAGGGTGCCATCCAAGTCAATGGCGACAAGTTTGATTTTCATTACAGCTATACCTCCTTTGGACGAATAAGATTTCCATTATTAATATAGGACTGAAATTCTTGATAAATTGGATAAAAAAGTTCACTGGTATCAGAAGCAAGCATTTTCTTTGGGAAAAAGAAACGTTGATCGCCTGAAACACGACCAGTAATTGCCGCAACCAGGGCGCTGGCCGTCGACAATTCCACTAAACTACCATCATGCTGCATCAGTTCGATTTGGGTACGTGGCTTTTGGGTGCTAGGATCATAGGCATCATAAGGCAAATCATAGCTGTCATTGATGGCGGTGTAATAAGTACTGTTAAAACCAGCCTTTTCGATGAGCTGTCGTAATCTAGGAAGCAAGTATTCGGAATTTTGCGTAAAGCGAACAGATTTCAGAGGGATTCTATTCAAGAAGCGATTCGATAAATCTCTTAAAACTGGATCTTTATCGTCCTCCCACTGTTGAAAATAGGTGTTTAATACTCCATCATCCAGTCGCAAATAATCGGCTACCGTTGCGGTATGCTTAAAAAATGGCATTAAAAAATAGGGAATAAAGTCTCGTTGCTGTTCTAAAGTATTCTGATTTTGGCCATAAACTTCGTTTGCACGTTGGAGAAGATGACTTAAAATCATTTCCATAGAACGTGAAACCGGATGGAAGTAAACCTGCAGATACATTTGAAAACGGCTCACAATGAAATCTTCAACTGCATGAATGCCACTGATTGAAAAGGCAATACCGTCTTTATAAGGGCGCATAACGCGTAAAATACGGGTCAAATCAAAAGTACCATAGTTAGTGCCAGTGTAATAAGAATCTCGCAAAAGATAATCCATCCGGTCGGCATCAATTTGACTAGAAATCATTTGAACCACTTGAGGATTCGGATATTTGTGGGCAATGACACTGGCAACCTCAGCAGGAAATTTGGGTGACACGCGTCGCAAGACTTGATTAACCTGTGTTTCAGGATCTGTGATGATGTGCTCGGTATAACTTTCATGATCAGTATGGAAGATATGCTCAAAAGTATGTGAGTACGCACCATGACCAATATCATGAAGTAAAGCCGCACACAGTGTGACGAGACGTTCTGAATTATCCCAAAGGCCATCACCGGGCTTTTTGGAAGGGTAATTACGTTCGAAACTGTCACAAATACGGCGAGCCACTTCATAACAGCCTAAGGAATGAGAGAAGCGGGTGTGTTCGGCACCGTGAAAAACTAGCGATGTGGTGCCTAGTTGATGAATACGTCTTAAGCGTTGGAATTCTTTGGTGTTAATTAAATCTAAAATAACTTGGTTTTGAACATAAACGTAATCGTGAACGGGGTCGCGAAACACCTTTTCCATTGGTAAAAGTTGATTCCGATAATCCATGAAAATAGGCTTCCTTCCATCTAAATTTATTGATTAAACTAAGTATAACAATTCAGTCCCGATAAAGCCAAAACGCTATGATGAATGATACTTTGGGTTTATACTAATAGAGAAGCTATTTTTGGGAAAAGAGGGTGTTTGTTTCGATGGATGAACTTAATACTGGCGTACCTGTGGCCATTCATTTGGATACCTATATTACGCAAGAAGGAGAACAATCTCATTTTACGTTTGATGAGAAGGGTCAGCTTTTTCAAATGGGCGATTCAATTTATATCCGGTATCAAGAAACTGAAGAGCAAACCAATAAACAAGTTCCAGTTACAATGAAGATTGATGATGACGGCGACGTTTTGTTAACACGGTCTGGAGAAAATAAATTACGGTTACGATTCAGCAATGGCAAACGAATTCAAGCGCGCTATCGTACACCATATGGCATTTTGCCAGTTGATACTGTGACACCGTTTTTGGAAGTCCGATTGCGTGATCGTCCTTTTTCGGGGACGGTCAAAGTGGACTATCAGTTGTTTGCAGGGGAAAGTTTATTAGGAGACTACAGAATTAGATTGCAATTTACAGCTTAGGTAATGTATTATAGGGAGTAGACTGTTGAAAGGACGTGCACCAGTTTGGATTTGAAAATTTTTGATGGTCAGGATAAAACAGAGCTTTCTTTAATTGAGGTTGCGCATGCAATTCTTGCACAACACGGAGATCCCATGGCATTTGTGGATCTTGCTAATGAAGTTCAACAATATCTTGGCAAAACCGATGAAGAATTCCGCGATCGCTTATCACAATTTTATACTGATTTAAACACTGATGGTAGTTTCATTTCTTTAGGAGACAATAGCTGGGGATTACGTACGTGGTATCCTTTTGACTCTATTGACGAAGCTATTATTCATGCAGATGAAGACGAAGATGATGATCGTCCAAAGCGTAAGAAGCGTAAGAAGGTCAATGCTTTCTTAGCTGATGCAGCTGATGACGATGATGTCATTGATTACGATGCTGATGATCCAGAAGATGATGATGTGGTTGCCGATGATGACGATGACTTCGATTCTGATGATGATGACGATTATACTGATACCAACAAAGATGATGATAGTGACGATTTGCCAGATGATGATTTACCTGATGGCATTGAAGGCCAGCTATCAGAGTTAGATGATGATGACGATTCGGATGACGATGATTAATTCACTGACTTAAGCTTGACAATTAAGATGTGAGCTTGTATTATCTTTATTGGGCGCTTTGCTATGTGCAAAGACAACAGTACGGATTTTAATGTGCTCCCTATTCCAAATGAATAGGGAGCATTTTTATTTTTTTGAATGTCCCTAAAAAACCTCAAAGGAGTTATAAAATGACTAAGTATATTTTTGTCACCGGTGGTGTTGTTTCTTCGCTTGGTAAAGGAATTGTAGCAGCTTCTCTTGGCCGTTTGCTTAAGAATCGCGGTTTAAAGGTTACCATTCAGAAGTTTGATCCCTATATTAACGTAGATCCTGGAACAATGAATCCTTATCAACATGGGGAAGTTTTTGTGACAGACGACGGTACTGAAACGGATCTTGATTTAGGTCACTATGAGCGGTTTATCGATAATGATTTGAACAAGTATTCAAATGTGACAACGGGAAAAATTTATTCTGAGGTTTTGAAAAAAGAGCGTCGTGGTGATTACTTGGGCGCAACTGTTCAGGTGATTCCTCATATTACCAATACAATTAAAGAAAAAATCATGCGTGCAGGTACCATTACGGATTCCGATATTGTGATTACAGAAATTGGTGGGACAGTTGGCGATATTGAATCACTGCCATTCTTAGAAGCTTTGCGTCAAATGAAGAGTGAAGTGGGTTCGGAAAATGTGGTTTATATTCATACTACATTAATTCCTTACTTACGTGCAGCTGGTGAAATGAAGACGAAGCCAACTCAACACAGTGTTAAAGAATTACGTGGGGTAGGAATTCAACCAAATATTTTGGTGGTTCGGACAGAAAAACCAATTACGCAGTCCATGCGCAATAAAATTGCCTTATTCTGTGACGTAGATCCAGAAGCTGTGATCGAATCTCGTGATGTGGATAACTTGTATCAAATTCCGTTAAATTTGCAGGCTCAAGGAATGGACCAATTAGTGGTTGATCACTTTGGCTTGAAGACACCAAAAGCTGATATGGAAGCTTGGCGCAAAATGACGGCACACGTTCGAAATGATTTGGACCATGTCATTAAGATTGCTTTAGTGGGTAAGTATGTGGCGTTACAAGATGCATATATTTCCGTTTCCGAAGCGCTTAAGCATGCTGGTTATCCGGTCAATGCCAAAATTGAGATTCAAAAAGTGGATTCTGAAAAAATCACGCCAGAAAACATTACTGAAATTTTAGGTAATGTGGATGGCTTAATCGTTCCTGGTGGATTTGGAGATCGTGGTATTGAAGGGATGATTACAGCCATTCAATACGCACGTGAACATGACTTGCCATTCTTAGGCATTTGTTTAGGTATGCAAATGGCCTCAGTTGAGTTTGCGCGAAATGTATTAGGATACAAAGATGCTAACTCCACAGAAATGGATCCCAAAACTAAGCACAACATTATTGATTTGATGGCTGACCAAGCTGATGTCCACAATATGGGTGGAACACAACGTTTAGGGCTGTATCCATGTAAGTTAAAAGCGGGTTCCGTGGCAGCTGCGGCCTACAATAATCAGGATGTCATTCAAGAACGTCATCGTCATCGCTTTGAGTTCAATAACCAATATCGTGATGAAATGCAGGAACATGGTCTGGTCTTTTCTGGAACCTCTCCTGATAACCATTTGGTAGAAGTGATTGAATTACCAGAGAAAAAATTCTTTGTGGCTTCGCAATATCACCCAGAATTTTTATCACGCCCACAACGACCAGAAGGCTTGTTTAAGGCATTTATTGAAGCAGCAAATAAATAAAACTAAAATAACTTTGTAACTAGGTTATAAAGCAGTAACTTTTAGTAGGAGACCGAAGAAAATCGTTACTTTTTCTTCGGTCTTTTTTTAACACAAAGTTAAGAAGTAAAGGTTGTGGGAAGTGGCTGCTAGCTTGACAACCCTGCTTCGGGTTAATAACTGACTTTTTTTAAATTAATGGTTGTTTTTTTGATATAGGTTATTTATGATTAGAATTGACTGTACAATTATTAGCATGTTGATAAGTGAGGAAAGTACACATGAAGAAAATGGTAATCCGTGGCGGACAACAACTTTCCGGTGAAGTAACCATTGGCGGTGCTAAAAACAGCACGGTAGCTTTGATTCCAGCTGCAATACTAGCTGACACCCCTGTCCGCCTGGACTCAGTTCCTGACATTTTGGATGTTCATAACTTAATGATTATTCTTGAATCTATGAATGTGCATTCAACGTTTGAAAATGGTGTCATGGAAATTGATCCAACTCATATAATTGAAAGTGCCTTGCCTAGTAAGGCCATTAAAAGTTTGCGTGCTTCCTACTATTTTATGGGGGCATTGCTAGGTCGATTCAAACGTGCCACAGTAAGTTTTCCGGGTGGAGATAATATTGGCCCGCGTCCCATTGATCAACATATCAAGGGGTTTAAAGCACTAGGAGCGACCGTTAACGAAAAAAATGATTCTGTCTATATTACAACTGATTCCAGAGAACTGCATGGGGCACATATCTTTTTAGACGTGGTTTCAGTAGGTGCGACAATTAATGTGATTTTGGCTGCAGTTAAAGCACATGGACAAACTACTATTGAAAATGCAGCTCGTGAACCTGAAATTATTGATTTAGTGACTTTCTTGAATAGTATGGGCGCTAAGATTCGGGGAGCCGGTACGGACGTCATTCGTATTGATGGTGTTGACAGTCTGGGCACTGATGCCACACATACGATTATTCCAGATCGTATTGAAGCTGGGACATATCTATCTCTGGCTGCTTCGGTTGGTACAGGCATTCAGATTAACAACATTATTCCGGAGCATTTAGAATCCTTTAATTCAAAATTACTCGAACTCGGTGTTGATTTGGTTGTGGATGAAGATAGTATTTTTGTACCAGAAGCCACGAATCTTCACGGGATCGAAATTAAAACCAATCCCTTTCCAGGATTTGCGACTGATCTTCAGCAACCAATCACGCCTGCTTTGTTAAAAGCACAAGACAATAGTGTCATCGTGGATACTATTTATCCTAAACGAGTTAAGCACATTGCTCAGCTGCAAAAAATGGGAGCAAATATTCGGGTTGAAAATGACATTATTATCGTGGCCCATACGGAACAGCTCCACGGTGCCGAAGTTGAAGCCGGTGAAATACGTGCTGGGGCTGCCTTGATGATTGCAGGACTTATGGCAAATGGCACGACAACGATTAATAAAGCCGAAAATATTTTACGTGGCTATGATCGCATTGTCTACAAATTACAACAATTGGGTGCCGATATTGAGATTGTTAGTGATGAAGAAGAAAGAATTAAATAGAGGTAAAGCATGAGCGATTTTTTGACAATGGCGGAGCTTCAAAATATGACGCTCAAAAAAATTTATGGATTTGCACGTCAGTTTAAGATTCCGTACTATGGGCAAATGAATAAGGCCGAATTATCTTTAGCAATTATTCGTGCACAAGCTAAAGAACAAGACTTCGTAGAGATGGAAGGCGTTTTGGATATCGTCTCGCAGGAAGGCTTTGGCTTTCTGAGACCTATTAATTACGGACCATCTCAAGAGGACATTTATATTTCAGCGTCTCAGATTACCCGTTTTGGTCTGCGAAATGGGGATCTGGTGACTGGTAAAGCAAGGCATCCGAAACCTTCGGAACGATACTATGGTTTGATGCACGTAGATCGTGTGAACGGTAAAAATCCGGAAGAAGCCAAGCAACGTCCTCATTTTCCTGCACTTACACCAATTTATCCAAAGCAACAAATCAAATTAGAAACAACCTCGAAAAACCTAGCTACCAGATTAATTGATATTTTCACACCCATCGGTTTCGGCCAACGCGGTTTGATTGTGGCACCGCCTAAGGCTGGAAAAACCACCTTATTGAAATCAATTGCAAATGGAATTGCAACCAATTACCCGAAAGTAAAACTAATTGTTTTACTCATTGATGAACGACCCGAAGAAGTTACGGATTTGGAGCGTTCCATTAAGGGTGAAATTGTGTCGTCAACGTTTGATAAGGAACCAAAGAATCATATTCGTGTCTCCGAATTAGTTTTACAGCGCGCGTTACGTTTAGTAGAAGATAAAGAAGACGTCGTCATTTTGTTAGATTCCATTACACGCCTGACACGTGCCTATAACTTAGTCATTCCACCAAGTGGACGTACGCTCTCCGGTGGTATTGATCCTGCAGCATTCTATAAGCCCAAAAAGTTTTTTGGTGCCGCACGGAATATTGAAGAGGGCGGCAGTTTGACCATTTTAGGGACGGCATTGGTTGAGACGGGGAGTCGTTTGGATGATGTGATTTACGAAGAATTTAAGGGAACCGGTAATTCTGAATTAACATTATCACGCGAACTGGCAGAGCGACGAGTTTTTCCGGCGCTAGATATCAAACAGTCTGGTACTCGTAAAGAAGAATTGCTACTTTCGCAAAAAGTATTGGATCAAATTTGGCGGATTCGCCGGGCAATGGTTGGCGATTCACTAGAAACAACGGAACAACTTCTGCAGTTTTTGCGTAATACCAAAAATGATCGTGACTTTTTACAAGATATTGAAAATGTGAAGTTTAAATCAACTACACGACGTCGCAATTCGAGGTAAAATATTGTTACTTGAAAAGGCATTGTTAGCTAGTAAGGCCAATTTGGCTACTAAGCCAGACGTCACAAGATTTGTTGGTGATTTTTGACAATTGTGGAGTTGCGTCTAACAAATATTCATGATATTATAGTGGACGTTGACTAATTAGTATAAATAACTATGTCTCAGTAAATGACTCATGGCAAAGGAGCGTAATTATAATGAAAAAAGGAATTCATCCAGATTATCACGAAGTTGTTTTTCAAGATTCAACAACTGGTTATAAGTTTATTTCTGGTTCTACCCAGACTTCTGATGAAACCATCAAGATGGACGATGGGAAAGAATATCCATTAGTTCGTGTTGAAATTTCTTCTGATTCACACCCATTCTACACGGGCCGTCAGAAGTTCAACCAAGTCGACGGAACAGTCGATCGTTTCAACAAGAAGTACGGTTTTTCAGACGACAACAAATAATAGTAAAATTAAAAAAGCTCGAATCAGCATTACCGCTGATATGAGCTTTTTTAATTTGCTTTTTTTTGTTCTAATCGCGAGACAATCTGAACAAGAATAAAATTTAATGCAACTAATACAGAAGTAGAAATAAAAACGGCACCGTAATCAAAGGATCCAGATACAGCAGAGCCAATTAGAGGACCCGACATATTTCCTAAAGCTTGAAACGATTGGTTCCAGCTAAAAACTCTTCCGGTGACTTCTGCTGGAGAACGTTTAGACAGGATGGCTTGCACAGCGGGCAGCATGGCACCATCTGAGATGCCCACCATAAATCGGAAGAAGGCTAGCAGCCAAACAGAATTCACAAAAGCCATGGGGATGTACATGCAGATGGCAAAAATAAAACCAATTGACAGAATTTTTTCTGTACCAATATGATCTCCTAGTTCACCCAATCGTGGTGCAGAGAATAATGTGGCAATGCCAGGAACGGCGGCCACCACACCGGCTACTAAAGTGACGGGGCCGATTCCTTGCATAAGTTGACGTACATATAAACTTAGAATTGGGGTAATGGAATTGTTAGAGGCTTGAATAATCATGGTTGTTAAAAACATGCCAAAAACAATTTTAGGATTTTGTAATTTACCAATCACTTCTTTTGTAGACAGCGGTTTGGCACGTTGAACAGGATGAAAATGTTCGTGTACAAAAAAATAACTGAGGAAGAAAACAATTAATAAAACAGCACCAGTTATAAAAAAAGTAATCCGATAAGAAAAGAATTCAGCTAAAAGCCCGCCAAGCAATGGTCCAATTAAATTTCCACTGACATAGCCGGTGGATAAGGTGCCTAAGGCTAACCCGCTTTTTTCTTTTGGGGTTTCGGTGGCCAGCAGTGCGTTGGCATTGCTGATGTAACCGGAGAAGAAGCCTTGGATCATCCGTAAGGCAATCAGTTGCCAGATATTAGACACCAGTCCCATAGCACCAATCACAAAGGCCATACCTAGTGAGGCACGTAAAATCATCAATTTGCGCCCTTTACTATCGGCTAAGCGTCCCCAAAGTGGTGAAACGAAAGCGGTCACCAAATAAGTTGCAGAATATGTAATCCCACTGTAGAATGAGAGTTGTTGTTTGGAGAACTGGCCAAGTGTATCCACGTAAAGCGACAAGAAAGGCATGACTTCGCTAAATGCCATGCCGGCCATAAAGGTTCCAAACCAAAGGACAACTAAGTTCTGTTCCCAAGGTGCCCGCTTTTTAAAAATGGTTTTTTTAAATTTTGAAAGCAAAGTTATCCTCCTTTAAAAAAGTTTTAATGAGTTAAAAACTATATTTATTAGGATACCACTATTCGAGAACACAGGGGAGAAGAAGTATATGCAAAGAAAACAACATCGTGTGAGAAATTGGCTAACAACTTTTTTGATCTTTTTATTACTGCTAGTTAGTCTGGCACTGATTTTCAATGAACAAATTAAGAACTGGTTGGTGGATTCCTATAAGCCACAAATCACACAACAAACAATTACGAAGAATAAGCATAAAAAAGCAAGTTATAATTTTAGAAGTGTCAAATCACTCGACTTTCAGACCGTGGCAAAGGCCCGGGCCAATTCATCTAAGCTAAATGTGGTCGGAGAGATTAGCATTCCGCAAGTGAAGCTTAATTTGCCCATTGCAAACGGCGTGACGAATGAAAATTTAGCGTTAGCAGCTGCGACGTTGAAAGCGGACATGAAGATGGGCCAAGGCAACTATGCTTTAGCTGGGCATCATATGGTACGCAAGGATATTTTGTTTAGTCCGTTGTACTGGAAAATGCGCCCAGGTATGAAGATTTACGTCACGGATTTAAAACGTATTTATACCTATAAAGCAACAGAGCGAAAGTTTATTGCGGCTACCAGAGTTGATGTGATTAATGATGTGCCTAATCAAAAATTAATTACGTTAATTACCTGTGATGCGACGGGGGCCAAACGTTTGATGATTCGAGGAAAATACGAAAGTTCCATGGCATATAAGAAGGCACCAAAGAAAATTCAGAGCAGTTTTTCTAAAAATTTCAATAATAAATAAAAAGGGCTAGAAAAAAGTATTTTAACTTCAAACATAGCCTTTTCCGCGATTCCGACTAATAAAGTTTGGAAACCAAAAGCGACTGAAATAAAATTTCAGTCGCTTTTTTATGTCACTTTTTATGGCTTAGAAAAGCTACCCAATCAACCACACCAGCATTTATCTGCTGATAGGCGGCTTCGAATTTGTGCGTGTACCAGGGATCGGGAACGTCAGCCGCCGAATTTTCTGGAGCAACGGACATAAAGAGCCTAATTTTAGATTTTGCATAATCGGGCGCTAATGCCTTTAAATCACGGACATTTTGATGATCCATACCAATGATCCAATCAAATTTTTCAAAATCAGCTTGTGTGACTGGTCTGGAAATAAGTGGGTTGTGAGCCACATGATGTTTTTTTAAAACGGCTAAGGTTTGTGGATGAGCGGGGTTTCCGGCTTCCCAATCACTAGTACCGGCGGAGTCCACCCAAAATTGATTTTGTAACTTTTGCGCAACTAATTTTTGTTGAAAGATTGCTTCAGCCATCGGAGAACGACAGATATTACCCAAGCAAACAAATAAAATTTTTTCCATAAAACCACCTAATATTAAATATTGTTTGAATTCAGTCCTTTAGCTTTATAAACGATCGAGCGTCTGGTATTATCAAGGTATCAAAACGTAGAGGAGAATTCGTATGACAACAGGAATAGTAATCGCAGTGATTGTCGTCATTTTAATTGGACTGTTTATTTTATTATATAACAATCTGGTTAAAGCCAGTACCTATACTCAAGAATCATGGAGTCAGATTGATGTGCAATTAAAACGGCGTAATGATTTGATCCCCAATTTAGTTTCAACTGTACAAGGGTATGCATCTTATGAAAAGAGCACTTTAACAAAGGTTGTAGAGTTGCGTAATCAATTAGTGGCCGCAACCGGTACACCACAGAGTACGGCTGCAGAACGCACACAAACAATGGCTTTATCGGATCAATTAAGTAATCAGCTAAAAAGCGTTTTCGCTTTATCAGAGAACTACCCAGATTTAAAGGCCAGCGCGGAATTTAGTAAGTTAATGGAAGAACTCACCAATACCGAAAATAAAATTGCGTACTCACGACAACTGTATAATTCAAGTGTCGCGACCTACAATATGAAGCTACAGACTTTTCCAAGTAACTTTGTGGCGAAAGTCACGAGCTTTAAAGAGGCTACTTATTTACAGGTGCCTGAAGAAGAAACCAAAACCCCAGAGGTATCCTTCAAAAAATATGAGGATTTATAAAAGTGTTCGCTAAGCAAGGAGTGGTTAACGTTGCTATTTCAACAAATTGCACAAAATAAACGACGCACCATTTATGTGATGATCGGCTTTACGTTACTGGTCCTCTTAATTGGTGGTGCGTTGGGGTATGTTTTCTATGATAGTGCGATTTCGGGACTCATCATGTCGGCAGTGATCGCAGTCATCTATATGGGAATCATGATTTCACAGTCCACTTCGGTCGTTATGCGCATGAATCATGCCCACGAGGTTAGTGAACAGGAGCAGCCTGAGCTTTGGCATATTGTTGAAGATATGGCTTTAGTGGGTAAAGTGCCCATGCCCAAGGTTTATATTATTGATGATCCCAGTCCAAACGCGTTTGCCACGGGTAATGATCCTAAACATGCTGCTGTTGCCGTTACAAGTGGTATTATGCAACGATTGAACCGAGAAGAAATGGAAGGCGTTTTAGGGCATGAGATTTCTCACGTACGTAACTACGATATTCGGTTGCAAACCATTGCCTTAGCGTTATCTGCAGCTATCTCAATGCTTGTAAATATTGGGATGCATTCATTTTGGTGGGGCGGAGGTCGTCGCCGAAACAATAACGATTCTGAGGGGGGAAGTGCGCAAATTATTCTCTTAATCCTATCAGTTGTGTTGATTATACTGGGGCCAATTGCGGCTTCTATTGCCCAAATGGCATTGTCACGGAATCGAGAGTACTTAGCGGATGCTTCGAGTGTGGAATTGACTCGAAATCCCCAAGGACTCATTCATGCCTTAGAAAAAATTTCTGATAGTCAACCGATGCAAGCGGCGGATCCGACTAGCTCAGCGCTGTACATTTCTGATCCCTTGCGTAAAAAGGGGGGAATATCGCATTTGTTTGATACACACCCGCCCATTGCAGATCGAATTGCAAGACTTGAAAAGATGTAAGTCATTTGCTGAAAACTAGCGTACAATGATTAGGTGAACGATAAAATATTGAAAGTGAGCTATTAAGATTATGCGGGATGATTTCGTATATATCCACTTGGAGCCCATTGCAAACTTGATTTATTCAAGAGGACTAAGTGTTGAAGATTTCTTACGTGGCATTCCAAGAATACCAACGCATATTTTGGTGTTGAATACACCGGTAAATGATAATTTAAGTATTGATAATCATACACAATTGAATACAGTGAGCGGGACGTTTAATATCCGTAAATATTTGACCAACCCTAAGGCGGATCACGTGAGCTGGTTAGATTATTCACGTCCGGAAGGATTAGACGAATTACTTCCAGAAGAAATTGCTGAATTGTTATATTTGGGGCACATGCATACACATTACACAACACCATTTTCTTATAAGTTACAAAATGACTTTGTGTTTTTGTCACTGGCCAGTAAACAGCTTAAAATTTATTATCGGCAGCTGAAAAACTTTTATCCGGTTTTAAACGGCTCGCTTATCCGACATACACGGCAGTCGTTTAATGAGCGACGAATGTTTAGGCGATATGAAAATTTTGCAGATATTCCACAAACGCTGCTACGCCAATTAACGCCAATTTTAAGCAGTGGCATTATTTTTGCTTTTGACCAAGCATTCGAACAGGAAAAGCAATATCGAATTCCAATTTTAGTGGTGAAGGACAATGCCCAATCACCTATCTATCGGAGTCGCACATCACTTTATACCCAAGCAACCCAAGTGGCTGTGTTACGGTACAATATGATTAGTGGACACTGGCATTTGGTGATTACGGATTCGAGTGCGTTTGAAGACGATCAGTTTTATTAATATTGTAAAAAACTAAAGTAAAAATTGGGCGACATGTTTGTTTTTCAAGTTACAGTTTTGGATAAAAGGGACTGTGAATTGATACAAACAAATATGAAGTTCAGTTTTTTTATTTCAATTCAAAATGGCGAAGAATTTGAATGTGGTATAATTTAAGGGTTCTAAATTAGAGATTAGGAGAATGGATAAAATGAAAATGCAGTTGACAGAGATTGCCAATGCGATTGGAATTGATGACGTACCTGAGAGCTGGCAGGAAATTACGATTGCAAACGTTGAGTTTGATAGCCGCAAGGTACGACCAAATTCATTATTTATTCCATTGAAAGGTCAACGAGATGGTCATGACTTTGTGGATAACGCAATAAAGAACGGAGCAGTAGCCACTTTGTGGGCCAAAGATCATCCTAATGTGCCCAGCGCCTATCCGGCATTAATTGTTGATGATCCACTCGCAAGTTTACAAAAGCTAGCTGTGTACTATTTACGAAAAATCAATCCCAAAGTGGTCGCAATTACTGGTAGTAATGGGAAAACCACGACCAAGGATATGACAGCTTCATTGCTAGAAACACAGTTCAACGTGGTAAAAACAGAAGCTAATTTTAATAATGAGATTGGGGTTCCAGTTACCCTACTAAATATGAATGCCAATACTGAGGTTGTCGTGGTTGAGATGGGGATGGATCGCCCTGGTCAGCTTGATTTCTTGAGTAAAATGGCTCAACCAGACACGGTAGTTATTACTATGATTGGGGAAGCCCATATTGAATTCTTCGGTTCTCGTGATAAGATTGCGGATGCCAAGATGGAGATTACCGATGGTTTAAAAGAAGATGGTTTGTTTATTTATAATGGAGACGAACCACTCTTGCGTGAGCGCAGCAAACAAGTTGAACAGCAGCAATATACTTTTGGTAGCAATGCGGCTGACGAATTGTTTGCAACCAATATTCAAACTGCACGGGATCATACCACTTTTGAGATTAATTTAGTACCTAACCAGACTTATGAGATTCCCATGATTGGTGAGTATAACGTGATGAATGCGCTTGCTGCGATTGCAGTAGCCAAAGCCTATCATATCGATCCTGCCCAGACAGTTGCTGCACTTAGGAACTTTAGGGTGACACATAATCGAACGGAATGGGTATCGGGAAAAAACGGCGAATTAATCTTGAGTGATGTCTATAATTCCAATCCAACGGCGGCTAAAGAGGTCATTAGCTCATTCAGTCAAACAGAAACTAAAGGAAAACGGTTTGTGGTTTTGGGCGATATGCTGGAACTGGGAGAACAGTCGGATGAAATGCACGCGAGTCTTCGTGCATACTTGGATCCACAGCTTATTTCGGAAGTTTATTTAGTGGGAACCCATATGAAGGCTTTAGCTGAAGGCTTGAAAAATAAATATGAAGCAAATCAAATTCATTGGTATGCTGTAAATGAAGAAACACAGTTAATTGAGGATTTGCAGGTAAAACTGACAAATCAAGATGAGGTTTTGATTAAGGGAAGCCATGGGATTCACCTTGAAAAGGTTTTATCGGCTTTACAAAAGGCAGAATAGTCAAATTAAGCAAACTGGCCTAATTGGTCTGGTTTGCTTATTTATATTCACGGGTGTATGATGTTAAGGTTATGTTTATAGCAGTGACTTCTCAGAACCGCAGGATAAAAGGACGGATTTTCTTTTGGATTCTGACAGAAGCACTTCACGATTTCACTAGGAGGAAAATTATTTGAAGTTTACAGATTTTGATTTATCGGATGAGTTGCAAAAAACCATTCAAGAAAGTGGTTATGAAGAACCAACCCCGATTCAGGCACAGACTATTCCCCACGTTTTAGCTGGTAAGGACATTATTGGCCAGGCTCAAACAGGAACGGGAAAGACAGCGGCCTTTGGATTACCTATCTTGGAACATGTGGATACTGACAATCCAAACGTTCAGGCATTAGTAGTTTCCCCAACTCGGGAACTTGCCATTCAAACTCAAGAAGAACTCTACCGTTTAGGAAGAGCCAAACATGTTAAAGTTCAAGTGGTCTATGGTGGTGCAGATATTCGTCGCCAAATTAAAAACCTAAAGAGCCATCCCCAAATTATTGTTGGAACACCAGGACGTTTATTAGACCATATTCGTCGTCATACAATTAAATTGGAAAATGTTCAGACATTAGTGCTTGATGAGGCCGATGACATGTTGGACATGGGCTTCTTGCCAGACATCGAATCAATTATTTCAGAAACACCAGATAGTCGTCAGACACTGTTGTTCTCTGCAACGATGCCACCTGCAATGAAGAAAATTGGGGTTAAGTTCATGACTGACCCAGAACAAATTACAGTTAAGTCTAAAGAGCTTACAGCTGATTTGGTCGATCAATATTACATTAAATCAAAAGAATTTGAAAAATTTGATATGTTGACCCGCATTTTAGATGTTCAAAATCCAGCACTGGCCTTGGTATTTGGCCGTACAAAACGCCGTGTGGATGAAGTTTCTCGTGGCCTTGAAGCTCGTGGTTATAATGCTGCTGGTATTCACGGCGATTTGACGCAACAACGCCGTTCCAGCATTTTGCAAAAATTCCGAAATGGACAAATTGATATTCTTGTGGCTACTGATGTAGCAGCTCGTGGATTAGATATTTCGGGTGTGACACATGTTTATAACTATGACATTCCACAAGATCCTGATAGTTATGTTCATCGAATTGGACGTACGGGTCGTGCCGGTGCTCATGGTGTTTCTGTCACATTTGTGACTCCTTGGGAAATGGATTATCTTCGCGAGGTTGAAAAGCTTACAAAGAAGCGCATGTTGCCACTTAAGCCACCAACAAATGATGAAGCCTTCCAAGGCCGTGTGGCAATTGCAGAACAAGAAATTGAAGATCTTGTGACTAAAACACAAGATGATCAATTTAGTGATCAAGCCAAAGAATTATTAGAAAAGTATACCCCAGAACAATTGGCGGCTGCTTTACTAAATAGCAAGACAAAAGCTGATTCTAGCCAAGTTAAGGTGCGAATCACGCCTGAACGACCATTGCCAAAACATAAAAAGGGCAATGGGGGTAATTATCATGGTAATGGCGGTCACCGTGGTGGCGGCTATCGTGGTAATAACAACCGCCATGGTAATGGTAATTATCGTGGCAACCGGGATCGTGATAAGTATGGTAAGTCCGATCGCAGTCATGGAAATTACAAGAAGAACAGTGGCAGTAGCCATGGTAATAGTAGCAATGGCAATCGCCATTCTTCGTCTAACCGAAAATTTACGATTCGTGAACATAACTAGTCAGTTAAGTTGAAATTGAATTAGTAAGTCAAAAATGCGGGTCCCGCAACTCAATAAATGAGTTTGAGGGACTCGCATTTTTTGGTTTAATAATGTGAATGGATTTCACTTTGCATTGAGAAAGATGAAGTTTACTTTCTTTAGAGTACGTTCTACACTTGAAAGGATGATGTCATTACGTCAATAAATAAAAATTGACCAACGTCTAATTTAAATCTGATAGAATGAGGGTAACTTAACTTGGAGATGAGTCTATGATTTATGGAATGGGAATTGATCTTACTGAAATTGATCGTGTCTTTAAAATCCAAGCGCGCTTACCTAAGTTTGCACAACGGGTTTTAACTGAAAAAGAACGTGCAGTCTATCAAAAGCTAACGCAGAGGCGTGCCGCAGAATTTTTAGCGGGCCGGTTTTCGGCTAAGGAAGCGTACAGTAAAGCGTATGGCACTGGGTTAGGCACACAGATAGGATTTCAAGATATTGAAATCCTTGATGAGCCGTCCGGAAAACCTGTCGTTAGAAAGCAGCCGTTTACTGGGATAGCGCACGTTTCTATATCGCACACGAGTCAATTTGTCATGACACAAGTTATTTTAGAACAGGAAGGATAATATTTTTATGAACGCAGGGATTCATCGACCAACTATAATTCAAGTGGATGCACAAGCTATTCGACAAAATATTCAGCAAGAACGACTACGTATGCAATCGGGAACGGATTTATTTGCGGTGATTAAGGCCAACGGTTATGGTCATGGTTTACTTCACGTGGCACGCTACGCACTGGAGGCCGGGGCAACCGGGTTTTGTGTGGCCATCTTGGACGAAGCATTAGCCCTGCGTGAAGCGGGTTTTACACAGCCCATTTTAATTCTGGGTATTGTGGCACCTCAATACGCACCATTACTTGCAGACCAACACATTTCGGTGGCTGTGGGGAGTCAGCAATGGCTAGAAAAAGCCGACGAATTTTTACAGGATGGTCAAAAAGTACGCGTCCATCTCGCCCTGGATACGGGAATGGGTAGAATTGGGCTTCAGGAACCTGCAGAATTAGAACGCGTAGAAGCTTTTTTAATTCAGCACAAGCTGCAGTTTGAATTCGAAGGAATTTTTACACATTTTGCGACGGCAGACGAGTTGGATCAAACGTACTTTCAGACGCAAGTGAACCGGTTTAAAGCGTTTATGGCCGTTTTAAAGCAAAAGCCGCGCTACGTTCATGTGGCAAATTCGGCAACCAGTCTGTGGCATAAAGCATGCGGGGGAAACATGATACGATTTGGCATAGCGCTTTATGGTATGAATCCATCAGGACGCGTGTTATCTGCACCTTACCCCTTAAGCCCGGCCCTGACTTTAGAGTCGGCATTAGTTTTTGTGAAAGAGCTAAAAAAAGGGCGTTCAGTGGGCTATGGTGCTACGTATACTGCTGAAAATGACGAATGGATTGGGACCGTGCCAATTGGATATGCAGATGGCTATCCTCGACGGTTGCAGGGCTTTCATGTTTTGGTAGATGGTAACTATTGTGAAATTGTTGGAAGAATCTGTATGGACCAATTAATGATTCGTTTGCCACAATCATATCCGGTGGGGACCAAAGTGGTTTTGGTTGGCAAAAGTGGACAAAATGCCATTACGATGGTTGATGTTGCAGAAGCTGCGCAGACAATCAGTTATGAAATTGCCTGTGGCTTTTCATCACGTATTCCACGAAACTACTTGCATGATCAAAAAGCTTAATAAATTTATTACCATTTAGTACGAAAACGTGATATAGTAATGGTAATTCATGAATAGCGACGGGAGTTTTGATCATGGAAATTAAACAGCAGAATCAATTGAGTACGGATAAGAATAAAGGCCTTAATATAAGCCATTTGCAAGCTTATTGTGACTTGTTTGGCGTTAGTCAAGATTCAGTTTCTGATGATGTTGTCGAAACTTATTTTACGGATCATCAATTTGACCGCGTTCAATCACTTATTGAAGGATATGCGACAATGGCTAGCTTAAATGAGCAGATTGTGCATGAGTTTCAGGCTTGTGATGATGAATGCTACAATGAATTTTTAGAGAGTTAATTAAATATAGGGGTGACAGTTGCAATGAGTGAGGCCAATATTAAACGTGGCGACATTTTTTATGCAGACTTGTCTCCTGTAGTTGGGTCGGAACAGGGTGGTATGCGCCCTGTTTTAATTATTCAAAATAATATTGGTAATCACTATAGTCCGACCGTGATTGTGGCAGCTATTACTGCTAAAATTCAAAAACCAAAGATGCCAACCCATGTTGGGATTACAGCTGCAGAGACGGGCGTAGAACGAAATTCAGTGATTTTATTGGAACAAATTCGAACAATTGACAAACAGCGACTTAAGGACCAGGTTGGGCAACTTGCGCCGGATAAAATGCGTGAGGTTGACACGGCACTGAAGGTAAGTGTGGGTCTGGCAGACAATGTGCGTCATACATAAAAAAGGTTTGAACGATTACACATAGAGAAAAAGGTTAGCGCCTGTTACGTGGCAGCTAGCCTTTTTAGTTCAACTTTTTTATTGGAAAGGAAGCAATTATGGAAATTAAGTTGGCACGTATTTATACCAAACCGGTTGATGAGTCCGGCTACCGGGTCTTAGTGGACCGTCTTTGGCCACGAGGTATTTCTAAAGTTAACGCAAAGTTAGATTGGTGGGCAAAAGAAATAGGACCAAGTACCGACCTTCGAAAGTGGTTTAACCATGATCCCCAAAAGTTTCTAGAATTTGAAAAAAAATATCAAGCCGAGTTAAATGAGAATTCATTTACGCCCCAGTTTGTCACACAAATCCAGGCTCAATTAACAACACAGAACGTCATTTTTCTATTTGGCGCGAAGGATGAAACACATAATCAGGCAGTTGTTTTAAAAGCATATGTTGAAGCTCACTTTAAAAAGTAAGCCATTTGATAATCTGCTACAAACATGCCTGCTAGGAAAAATTCGTCCTTCAGAATTCCTTCAATTTCGAAGCCGTGTTTTTTATAAAACTGAATGGCACGAGGATTGGTTGCCAAAACCCGCAAATGAAGTTTGTGAACGCCAGCTTCCTTAGCTAATTGTTTAAGGTGTTCAAGCAATTGACCACCCACACCAGCTGATTGGTATTTTTGGGTAACTCCAATTCCAAAGGTCCAAGTGTATTTTGAGGCTGTTTTAGAAGTAGCGGGATGAAAATCAATTGATCCTACTGGCAATTGGTTAATCAAAGCCACAATGGTGTCTTTAGCGGAGTGATCTTTTAAGTAAGATTGGGCATCGGGGTAATAAATGTCAACGGGCGTATTGTTATGATTCCAGATTTCATTTTCCATTTTATATAATGTTTCAGCGTCCTGGGGTGCTAAAGGGCGGATAATCAGTGTATTTTTCATAAAAGCCTCCTGAATTATGGATGATTTTATGATATCATAAAAAGGTTCGTGGTTCGCAATTATCCCACACAAAAAAACTAAGGAGGTATTTCTAATGACTAATCATCAGACGAAATCCTGGATTATTAATGCCATGGTGGCAGCTTTGTACATCGTACTATCGTTATTAGTTGGTATTTTAAATTTGGCGTCAGGTGCCATTCAATTTCGAATTTCCGAAGGACTCAATCATTTGGTGGTTTTTAACAAGAAGTATATTTGGGGCATTACGGCTGGTGTGTTGTTGTTCAATGCATTCGGTCCTGGAAACTCGATTCCAAATGTTATCTTTGGAACTGGACAAACATTATTGGCCTTGCTAATCGTGGGGTATGTTAGCCCTCGGCTACCAAAGATGTGGCAAAAAATGGCCCTAAATACGGTCTTGTTTACAGTTTCAATGTGTTTGGTAGCTCTAGAACTCAAGTTAACACTGAATCTACCATTTTGGTGGACATACTTCACAACGGCCGTTTCTGAGCTGATCATCATGACTATTACGGCACCCATTATGTATTACTTAGACCGATTCGTACACTTCAATCAGCGTATCGAAAATTAATTTGCACAAAAAAGAGACTGGAATTTTCCAGTCTCTTTCTGTATCTGAACTTGAATAGGCAAATTGGATCAAAAAGGCTAACTTATCCACTTGGCTACGAAAACCAGACGATGTAAAAAAAGACTCTATCGGTTTTCTGGGTTGCCATAGCAACTTATTGCTTTAGTGTTTTAAGTCGAGCGTCGCATGCTTGAAGAAAAGTACCTTTTTTTTCGTTTTTTTATCACGAATTTTAAATACGATCGTAGGACTGTAAATCTTCAATTTCGGGTACCCGGAATTCTTTACGTTCTAGATTATCCACAATACGGTCTAATTTTTTCTTGCCAACATCAGATGGCAACGTAAAGAGTGTTCGGTGAACTAATTCGCCACCTTGAGCATCTAAGGACATGACACTGGCAATCGAGGTGTACTTAGTGATAATCTTAGCCATTGAAGCTAAATCGCCACGTTCGCCACTTGAAACGACCGTTAGCACATAACTGCCGACATTCACATTCCAAGATTGAGAAAGCATATCTAGTAAACGTGCATGGGTCAAAATCCCATAAAAATGATTATTGTCATCCAAAACTGTAATGTACGGTAAGTCTTTGATTGAAAAGAAGACATTAAAGAACGCTGCGTTTACCGAAATAAATTTGGTCGCATTCTTTAATAAGGTAGTCACAGGAAGGCTCATATCGCCACCTCGAGACTTATGACGATAAATATGCATTTTGTAAATGTTTCCACGGAATAATTGACCAGTTTCATCTAATATTGGCACACAGCGAAAGCCTGAATCCTCAAGAATTTGTAACGCTTCTTCCAAAGTAGCGTCCTCTCTCACAGTGGTCAAACGTTCTTTGGGTTTAACAAGTGATTTTAAGAGCATATAACATCCCTCCAACTGAATAGTAATCTTCACAGCCTTAATGATAGCATGTTTTCAAAAAGAGTGCGATAAGATAATAAAAGTTTCTCATTATTTTATCACACTCTTTTTAGTTTTTTTTAAAAAACGATCACGGGTGTTCCTAAGGCAACTAACTTGTATACCCGTGGCATCACAGATGGCGGCGTATTTACACAGCCGTTGGAGCCGTGAGTTTTATACCAATCACCACCAAAGGTTGGTTGCCAGGAAGCGTCATGAATACCAATTCCTGTATCATCGATGGGCATCCAATAACTAACTTTTGAAGCGTATGCACTACCATCGGCCTCTTTACCCCGGAGTGTGGAGTGGCGTTTCTTTGCCCAAACGGACCAGACACCGGTTGTCGTAGTTTGCTTAGGAGGCAGACCCGTGACGACGTTTGTTTTTAAGACTAATTTACCTTTTTTATAAATGAACATTTTTTGATTTTTTTTATCAACCTCAACGTAGGTATTTCCTAAAATCTGTTTATTGGTATTATAACCGGTACCTTGAGTCAATGGTTGACGGGTAAAGTCTTTCCCACTCAAAATGGCTGCACTTAAAGCTGCACTTTCATCGGTAATGCGGAAACTCCATCCAAATAGGCCACCATTTACAGTCACTTTACCTCGCAAAGTGCTCGTGAAGGTCTTGGGTTTACCGTACGTTTTATACTTGGCATTCAGCTTAGAAACATAGACTTGTACCTGAGTGGGGTCTAAAGAAAGTTGCTGGTTTTGATAGGTTAACCAATTGGCAATGGTCTTTTTGGGAATTCTAAAATGATACCCAGCAATATTATAGATAGCTTTTTCGCTTAAAATAGCCGTTGCTTGGGTGGCTGCTCGCTGTGCTGCCGTGTTTTTGGAAGAATGATGACTCAGATAAGTCGCACTTGTGAGCGTCAAAGCTGTTTGACCAAGTGATAAAGATTTTTTCAACTGTTGTGTTAATTTTTTCGGATCAATTCGATTTCCCTGGCTAGCCCGTACGAGCTTAACATGCCCAGCTGCAACTGTTAAACGCGCACTTTTTCCTGCAGCCCGATGACGATTTAGGCGGGCAACGTGTTTGGATACGATTTGGCTAAGCTTTTGATCATTCTGAGAAAGGTTCAAAGTGGAAGAATGACTTGCTTGTGCACTATGAATAAAGGATAGTGGCCACGTAAATGGGTTTTGGTTTTGAAGAATCCTTTTTAAAGGCGTGAGAGAATTTAATTTTAAATTCACACTCCGAAGGTTAAAAGAAGTCAACGTGCGACCCTTTTCTTTAATTACGAAGTCCTTTTGCAAAAGGTGAGTGTTAATTGTTTTTTTGGCCTGACTCAGTGACTGATTCCCAATTTGAATATTTGCCACTTTTGTGTTGGGCAGGAATCGTTCATTATGAGAAAAATGGTAGGTGCCAATCCCGTACGCGAGGACGAATAGTAGGGCAATAATTCCTAAGATTCGGCCAAAGTGGTGAGTGTGATGTGTCATTGTGATTCTCCTTAAACGTTTTGATATTATAATTTAAGATACTGCAAAAATTAGGAAATCGCAATGCTTCTATAAATATGAGTTAATAAAAAATCGACCATCTACGAATTGGATTTCGTAAATGATCGATTCGTCATTTAAGGATTAAATGAACTTATTTTTCTAAGTTAGCCAAACCATCATTCAAAACTTTCTTCAAAGTTTTAGCAGAAGCAGCCATCTTTTGCTTTTCGTCAGCATTCAATGGTGATTCGATAACACGAACCAAACCAGAGCCATTGACTACAGCTGGTGTTCCGATATAAATGTCCTTCAAACCATCATATTGGCCGTCCATGTATGCACCAACAGGGAGAACAGCATTTTCATCACGTAAAATTGCTTTTGAAATACGTGTCAAGGCAGTGGCAACACCGTAGAAAGTGGCACCCTTCTTGTTGATGATTTCATAAGCTTTGTTACGAACATCGTCTTCGATTTTAGCAAGATCGTCAGTTGAAACGCCTTCTTCTTTAGCAATTTCAAGTAATGGTTTTGTACCGATAGTAGCAGCTGAGTATCCAGCAAATTCTGAATCACCATGTTCGCCCAAGATGTAAGCATCCACAGAAGCAGGTGAAACGTTGAATTTCTTACCAAGAGCCACACGTAAACGAGCGGTATCCAATGAAATTCCTGAACCAATAACTTTCTCCTTAGGGAATCCTGAGAATTTCCATGTTGCATAAGTTAAAATATCAACTGGGTTAGCAGCAACCAAGAAAATACCATTGAAGCCAGAGTCAACAACTGGTTTAACGATTGTTGATAAGATCTTCAAGTTCTTGTTTACAAGGTCCAAACGAGTTTCTCCAGGCTTTTGAGGTGCGCCGGCTGTAATAACAACTAAGTCCGCATCCTTGCAGTCTGAGTATTCACCAGAATAGATCTTCTTTGGTGAAGTGAATGGTGTGGCGTCTTCAAGGTCAAGTGCATCTCCTTGAGTACGTTCCTTGATAACATCGACAACAACGAATTCTTCAGCGATTCCTTGTTGAGCCATTGCAAATGCAAAGCTAGAACCAACAGCGCCATCGCCGACTAAAACAACTTTTTGATGATTTGGTGTATTAGACAAAATATGACATCCTTTCAATTTGTAATTTCAGCTACTAGTATACCACGTTCAGCATTGGTTTCGCATTCACTAATTAAAGTTTCCACAAAATTTAAGTTTAATAGAAAAAATGAATAAAAATGACCTACTATAGCCAACTTCACAAAATAATCATGCTCATAGTATTAAATAATGGGTTATCGTTATAGTGGAGGGGTGAGTATGAAAAGAAAAAATGGTTATCAATATTTGGAGTGCTAGTTATTATCGTATGTGGCGTAGTTGCATACGTATATTTAAATTCTGATATGTATACCGTTAATCAAGTGAATTCCAAGATGGATAGCATGATTAGAGAGAAGAATTATAAGCAAATGAAATCTGTTGCTAATAATAAGCATACATATATCTTTTTAAGAAGTCTGTCTAGCAAAGATAAAGTTAGCGATACTTCAAATTTTCAAGGGGGGTCTGACAAAAATGCATATTACGTTACGGCAGTAAAAAGCCAAAAACTAGCTGTCTATATGCGTAAAACAGGAGTAGTCAGTTGGGAGATACGTCATGTCGAAAAACAATAAAAAATTATGTTTGTAATTGCTATAGGAACTGAAGTTATAATTTGATACAAACATATAAAAGCACGTTCGAAAAAAGTAAAATTTATTCGGAGGTGTTTTTATTATGACAAATAATTGTTATTCCTATGAAACGAAACTTGAACAGTCCGGCTTCTAAACAGTGGCATGAGTGGCCGAAAAATATGCCAGACTCTCGGGCTGAAGAGTGATGGATTAATTTACACTTGGCGAAAATGAATTCGAAATGGAGAATATTATCGACTAAGTCAGGTACAG
The DNA here is from genome assembly GCF_001438655.1 of Pediococcus cellicola. Classification (GTDB taxonomy): domain Bacteria; phylum Bacillota; class Bacilli; order Lactobacillales; family Lactobacillaceae; genus Pediococcus; species Pediococcus cellicola. The sequence goes on along the minus strand of NZ_JQBR01000009.1, from coordinate 33 downwards.
GAAAAACAATATAAGTACCAAAAAGGAGTGTTA
>NZ_JQBR01000008.1 GCF_001438655.1 Pediococcus cellicola | reverse complement strand
ATATTATTTCAACTGTCAACTTGACAGGGCCCTAGTGCAGTGTTCAGAAGAACTGCTTTTTGTTTATTTTTGGTACCTTTCGTCCATTTCTCCACCGAGAGGAGGACAACTCTGCAAATTCCTCAATTTTTTGATTTGCTTCGCTTACTTTATACGATTTCCCTCAAATCCAATAAATCATCAATTTGATATGTAGGACTCACCGTCGAATGATTTGGCTGTAATGCTGGATTAAACCATACCGAGTCAATCCCAGCATTTTTACCACCCTGAATATCCGACGTTAACGAATCTCCAATGATCAGCGAATTTTTCGGCGTAAATCCGGCAATAGCCTTCGCCACATAATCAAAGAACTCAATTCTTGGTTTTTGAAAACCAACCTCCTCGGAAACAAACACATGGTTAAAGTAATTCATCAATCCTGAATCATTGAGCCGATGTTCCTGCACCGAAGCAATTCCATTGGAAACAATAAATAAATTAAACTGGTCCTGCAAACTATTTAATAATTCCCGTGCATGAGGTTCCAGCTGGTGCCCTTGATTCAAAAATTCACGATATATTCTTTCATATTTGGTACCATCCACATCTTCATTTAAGTGCGCAAATAGCTTTGTAAATCGTGTGTTGACTAAGGTTCGGCGGTCTAATTGACCAAGTTCAAATCTTTGCCACATTTTATCGTTTAAAACCCGAAAATAACTCACAATCTCATCAGTTAGCGGGTACTGAATTTCATTAAATAAGCCCTTGAGTGCTTGTTTTTCAGCCGCTTTGAAATCCAGTAGTGTGTCATCCACATCAAACAATAAATTTTGATATTTCATGCTTCTCACCTCAATCCCTCTTGAAGAGCATTATAACAAATCTAGCGATGCCTGACGAATTTCTTCAGAAAATGGACAATATTATGTTCATTTTGTCTCCAACTATGGTACATTAAATGTAAAGGTTCACATTAGGAGGATTAGTAATGAATGATTTAACAAAACTTGCTGAAGAAATCGTTAACTATCAAAAGAAGCATGATTTAACAGATGCAGATGTGGCATTTGGCACTCATTTATCGGTAGAAAAAATTCATAACATTAAGATTAATTCGTATACGCCCACTACGGACGATATTCAAAGAATCAATAATTTTATGAGAGATCATAAATAAAAGTAAACGGCACTAATTAAGTCGTTTTTCAAATATAAGTAGAGAAAAGACGAGCACGTAAGCCGCCCAAACTCTGATTACTTCTTAAAGATTGATTGTATAACTCTGACACTCCAGCTCAAAAACGATCCAACCAAAAAAGCTAAACCGGCCCTCTTTAGAGAGGGTAACTGGTTTAGCTTTTATGCGTTTATGCACGACTAGCAGTCAAATAAGCCTGATAAGTATCATTATCAAAACAAACCATCGTGACTGTCTTAACATTTTGAGCGGTGGCTAAAAAACTTTGAATCGTTTTGACCGCAATTTTTGCACCGTCTTGCAATGGAAATCGATAAACACCTGTGCTAATCGATGGAAAAGCCACACTCGTACACTGATTCTGATCCGCTAATTTTAAACTATTTAAATAACTATTGTGTAGCAATTGTGCTTCATTATGCTGTCCACCACGCCAAACAGGCCCCGGTGTGTGAATCACAAATTTTGCTGGCAATTGGAATCCTGGCGTAATTTTAGCCTCGCCGGTTTGGCACCCATGTAATCGTCGACACGCCGCTAACAACTCAGGCCCAGCCGCACGGTGAATAGCGCCATCTACCCCACCGCCACCAAGCAGCGTGGTATTAGCCGCGTTGACAATGGCATCCACGCTCATTTTGGTAATGTCACCGCGAATAACTTTAAAACCCATCATTTCACCTTCCTACAAAATGCCTTTATCTCGTAGATGATTTTCAAGCAGTACAGCATTTAAGAAATCAAAGGAGATTTCATCCACATCTTCAACATTAATCTCCACGCCAGTTTGATCCACATATAAATCTGTCTCAACGACATGAAAGCGGAAAGTTTTATCGTTTAACTCTGAAATGTAGCCCATATCATGGGCACCCGTCAGCAAGGTCACACTCAAGACGCGTGAAAAAGTGGCTGCTTGTTTTATTAAAGCCAAAAATAAATTATCGGTAGCATCAAAAAGACGCTCTTCGTTTAAAATAGGCTGAACAAAGGTGTGGTGCGCTTTTTGATACGCAATAAAAGCTTCAACAACCTTCAAATAATCTGAACGCAAGGTTATACTAGCGATCGTATCCATTCGAATCAATGAATAACCGCCGAATTGCCCCGCCATGTCTACCAAATTACAGAGCACCTCATGTTCATTGACCGCATTAATCGTTCCCACAAAGAAATTTGAAGATTTCGTCTCATCATTAATTGAAACCAAGCTCTGTTTTTCCTCAGCTGCTTTTAACACCTTATAAAAATTGCTTTCATCGGTCACCATGAGCCGTGACCCTGGTGTTTCATTTGCAATCTTAGGCCAGGTTGACGTTTCAACTTCCAATTCACGGCCTGAAAATTCCACGATTTCTGCTTCTGTATACTTAACCTTGGTTTCCACTAAATGAGCCAAATTAAACTTGTCAACCAAATGCATTTCAAACTCATTTTCATGCACCGCTACAACTGAACCTTCTTGATAATTTTGCAAATCACTTCTTGTTAAAACGATGAATTGTTTGCTTTGATAAGCTGCCTCAACAACCTGTTTGATTAAATCACTAGTGGCATCAAAGTTAGGAATATTTTCTGTGGCCATAAACAAATGATCATCCTCGGCCATTTGAATCATCTCAGCCATATTATTAAGATCCGGACTGTCATATTCAACATTATCAATGGCGTCAAATTGGATATAGACTGCACCATCAGCTTGTCCCGTATCATCAAAAGTATTGAGAATAACACCGTCAGCTCCGATACTATTTACAAAGCCTGTGTAAAACGTCTCTTGTGCCTTAGGAAACACATTGGCAAGACGTTGATCGTTCTTAGCAAATTCCAAATCATACAAGATTGAATCCATTATGACACCTTCTTTCGGTCTGGCGTTCTTCCCATTAAGTATACGACCAATAGGCCGAAAAGTACTAATCCCCCGAGCACGAAAAACGTCCCGTGGTTAAACCAGTCCGAAATAAACCCGAAAATAAAGGAACCAAACGGGTGCATACTATCAAAACAGAGGAACCAAATAGAAAACACACGCCCCAAATAGGCGATTTCCGTCACATTTTGCACAATCGTCATCATTCGTATACTCATTCGGGAAGTGTAGAAACCATAAATGAGTGCCATTACTAATAACACCTGATAGTTCACCCACACTCCGGTAATAATTAACGCCATTCCTAAAATAAAGGCATCTTGATAGTTATGTTTAATTTTGGGTTTTTGCTTATTCAGTACTAGTGACAAGCCACCAAGCAGGCCCCCGACCGCCACCAGGGTCAACACGTAACTGTACAGCCGCTCATCGCCATGATAATAACGGTCCACATCATATGGAAGTAAAAGTGTAAAACCGGCGTACATCGCCGCTAAAATAGCATCAAAAATGATTAACCGGAAAACATCTTGATTATTGCGGACATAACCAAGCCCATTTGCCAGACTCTTAAAGACAGGCATACTTTCTTTATCATGCTTTTGTTCCGGGACATACTTGAGAACCCAAGTAAAGATAAAGGATAGTAAAAACGATATCGCGTTGATCATCAAAAACGACCGAAAGTCGATCCAATGCAACGTGAGTAAAAAGCCCCCCAATAAGGGTGCGATAATGTCAGCTAGGGTCAGACCAGTATTTGACCAAGAATTAAAAATAGAAAGTTTATCATGCCGAATAATTTCCGGAACGACCGCCTTTGCAGCCGGAAAATTAAATGCCAAACCAATATCAATGACACAAGTTAGTAAGACCAGCTGGTAAAAAACAGGTTCATTCACATCCATGACCGCTGCCATCCCTAGACAAGCAAAAAAGCTAATGGCGTCAGCAAGTAGCATAATTAATTTTCGATTATATTTATCGACTAATGGTCCTGCAAATAGATCACCAGCCACCAAAATTATGCCCCCAATACCTTGCACAATTCCTAGTAAAGATGCATGCCCAGTAGCCTTGACAATGAACCAATTTAGCCCAAACACAAATAAAGCATCACCTAATCGTGATACAAAGGGGCTCAAAAATAAGGGCCAACTAAATTCTTTTTTTAACCGTTCATCCACATGAACACCTCCCTGTACGTAACCCCTCCATTTTACAGGAGTCCTCGGCTCTGAACAAGCCACGCTACTAGGATTGTTTCAGTAAATTTTCAGTAACTAAAAACTAACAATGAAGATCGCTCATTAGCACGTCTTCATTGTCAGTTTTCGAGTGACACATTTACTTAGCGGGATTATTCTTAATACCATTTTTATCAGTAAAATCAATAAAACCAACGTTATCATCAATTAGGCCGCCATCACCGCTGAGTTGCAATGTGCCTTGATGAGCATTAAATTTAATCGACATATTTTCTTCTAAATCTTCTGCGGAATAATCCTTAATCAACAGATCACCAATATTAGAATGAACTACCGCATTATACCCCTCAACTGGGGCATCCTTATCCACAATATTAATTGTAAACTGCACTTGCATATGAATCATTGCGTGTTGTGAATACTTACCAACACCATCCTCAAATGTAAGGAGCAACTGTTTGTTGTCATCCATATGTGCCTTAACTTTTTCTGCAGATGCCGTATCAAATGTAATATTCATACCCATTCATCCCCTTTTTATGCTCATTGTATTCGCTTCCAATAAATAATCCAAGCAAAAATACTTGGCAGGCACCGAAAATGGGTTATGCTATGATTAAGAATACAAACAGACGAGGAGACTCATTATGGAAAAGTTTGAAAAGTACCATCCAATTTTAACCCCCCATTTTACATTAGATTGGCTGACTGCTTCTAAAGTTAAAGATATTTTTGAACTACGACATGATAAAAAAATTGCCGCATTAAGTGGACGTGACATTGACGAAGACATTGAACAAACAGCTACGTATGTCAATCGAACCATGCACGCCATCATGAATAATGAGGCGTTACTCTGGGGAATTTTAGATCGTCGGACTGACAAATTTTTAGGCACTCTTTGCATTTGGCATTTTAATGACCAAAAAAACACTGCAGAGATTAGATTCGAAGTGCTTGCCGATCAACAAAATCAAGGTATTATGTCTGAAGTCTTAGGACATATGAGTTCATTTGCTTTTGCGGAACTTGGTCTCAAAAGTTTATACGCCATAACCCAAGCTAAAAACGGCGCTTCTCAAGCTGTTTTAAAAAAGAACCATTTCCAGCTTGATAAGACCGACACTAATGAAAAAGGCACCCTTAGATTTTATCTAAATGCGCCTAATAATGAAGCTTAATCGTTATACCACTCTAATTTTTCCAAACTTTTTTTAATGGCGTCGACCGATTGCTGCTGGCTTTTCGGTACGACGTTATTTTTTATTGCCGCTTTGTCGGTCTTATCTGTGGATCGATCATTTACCCGGGCAGTGAAAGACGATGTCTGAGTATTTTCATTGGTCATCCGATCCATCGTTTGATTCAACAATTGGTCCACGAAGACATTGCCTGCATTCGTAGCATGTCCTTTTGTCCAGTAATAATGTAGATGTGGAAACTGAGCCAATAAACGATCGAGTTCTTGCCATAACTCACGATTAGCCAACGGTTGATTACCACTACGTTGCCAACCACGACGTTTCCACCCGACTATCCAATTTTTTTGAATGGCATTTAACACGTAGCGCGAATCAGCCACAATGGCAACTTCCTGGGTAGCTTTCCCATTGTCTTTGAGCCAAGTTAGCGCTTGGATAAGGGCCATAATTTCCATTCGATTATTGGTTGCTCCGTACTCTCCTTGTGAGTCCGAATGCTGTTGTCCAGCAATCTCAATGAGATAGGCCCACGCAGCCTTGTCCTGCTTCTTCACATGACCACCGTTAACATTACCTGTATTACGCGAACCACCATCCGTATACACCACAATAGCCTCGGTAGGCTCTTTTGTGGACTCACCTGAGAGCGTTGCCGTTTTAGAAGGGGCCTTTGCTATCCGCGGCCCACCTTCGTCCAACCAAGATTGCGCTTCTTGTCGTGTAGCAAAGCCCTTATAGCGCGCACCAGCATATCCCTGAACCAGCGCTTTTGTGGTATTCCAATCTGTAAAAATACCAGTTTGCTTGCCTTTAGCAACGGCATAAAATTTTTTCTTCGCTGTCATCTTTATTCTCCAATTTCATATAATCCATATGCTACTTATAACTTATTCATTGAACCATATCTCCATCGCTAGTTTCAAGTAACCAAGGTATCAAAAAATTCCTCTAGAATAAGTTTAATACCTACGTATCAACTTATTCCAGGGGAATTGAACTTGTTACCCGAACCGGAATCATCAGCATTCAAAATTGCTAGACCTCGAATTTCTATTTAGTTTGCGTACTGTTGGTGTACTTGACCATTAGTTTTTTCGTATAACTTGTTAAGTGCTTCTGTGATGGTAACACCACTTGCTTTAATACTTGGATCATTTTTATCGCTAGCCCAGAATAACTGTGTTTTTGTATCCAAAGCAATGCGATAATCCTGATTACTAAAGTTTCCAAATCTCATTGTAAAACCCTCTTTCCTTTTGTTTCTCAACAAAGGCTTCAATGAGATACGAAATATCAATGATTCAAAAATGAATAATTTTTTGCAGCCGCGCTCTTCCCTTCAAAAATGATATGTCGTACCAAAATACCTTTGTCTGGTTACTACTTATAATTTAGCAACCGTTATTTATTACATTAACACCCCAACCGCCCACATGACAAGTAAAATGCCTGTAACAAGATTCTTTCTTTATGAATTTTTAAACTGATTTTTTAAGTTTTAGCTGTCTTCTTGGAAAATTTGTGCCTTTCTATTTTGTTTGCTTAAGGACAACTCCGCAAATCAGTAAGGGACATTTAAACGTGGCTCCATGCGGGATCGCCATCCCGCCTCCATCACCTCTTCACTGCTTTTCTCCACTGAGCCTTAGGACCGCTCGGCAAAACAAAAGGCGGAAATTAAGCACAACTCCCACGGGATCGCGATCCCGCCTCCGTTGTGCTTAATTTCCGCCTTTTACCGTTTTGCCTCGCGCACTCTTTTCTATCCCTTACTCAAAATATACATGAAGAAAATAAACACAAAGAACAAACCGTACATAATCGGATGCACCTCTTTACCCCTCTTCGCCGCAATCATCGTAATCGGATACGTAATAAATCCCAACGCAATCCCATCCGAAATACTATACGCCAAAGGCATCCCAATCAAAATCAGAAATGATGGCACCGCAATCTCCATCTTTTCCCATGACACATGCTTCATATTTTGCGCCATCAACACACCCACTATAATCAACGCCGGTGCCGTCACCTGATTCGTCACCACCGTCAACAACGGTGAGAAAAACATTCCCAATATAAACAGAATCCCAGTTGTTACCGCCGTTAATCCTGTTCGTCCACCAACCGCAATTCCTGCCGAAGACTCCACAAACGCACCAACCGGCGAAGTCCCCAACATTGAACCTGCCAACATTGCAGTTGAATCTGACATCAATGCCTTACCTACCCGCGGCATCTTATTATTCTTCATAAATCCAGCCTGCTGAGCCAAACCAACTAATGTTCCCGCCGTATCAAAGAATGTCACCAACAAGAACGTCAGCACCACAACCCACAACTGAACCGTATTAATATCACCAATATGCCGTACACCAACCAAAAAGGTCGACTTGATACTTGGCGCAGCTGAAACCCACTGTGCAGGCGCCTTAATCAAATTGGTCAAAAGTCCTAAAATTGCCGTTGCGGCCATTCCAATAAAAATGGCTCCTGGAACTCGACGAACCATTAAAACTGCCGTTAATAACAACCCAAAGATCGTTAACCATGTAGTCGCCACCGCAAAAGAACCCAGACCGACCACTGTCGATTTGTTAGCTACGATAAGCCCCCCGTCATGCAAACCAATAAAGGCAATAAACAGACCAATCCCACTTGAAATGGCATATTTTAAATCTGCCGGAATTGCATTAATAATCATTTCTCGCAATTTAAAAATAGTGATTAACATAAAAATTAATGACGCCACAAAAACGCCAGCTAAAGCCGTTTGCCATGGAATGTTCATCCCAATACATACCGAATAAGCAAAAAAGGCATTAATACCCAGTGCCGGTGCAGTCGCGATGGGATATCTTGCCAAAACTCCCATTAAAATACACCCTATTGCACTAGCCAGCGCAGTTGCTGTAAACACCGCACCTTTATCCATTCCTGAAGCACCAAGCACACTTGGATTCACGAAAAGAATGTAGGCCATCGAAATAAATGTTGTGAAACCTGCCAGCATCTCACGTTTTACCGTTGTATGTAACTGATCAACTTGAAAATAGTTCTTAATCTTTTCTCCCATAAGTACTTTCTCCCTTAGCATGACTAATTCAAAGCTTCTTAATGTGCTTTGTTCGTGTTTTGCTATTTAAACAACAATATACATCATACTATAAAAACTAATCAAAGTAAAACACAAACTTTAATTTTATTTCAGCCCATAATGCTTACTAATTTTAATCAACCTTTTTTCAAAATGCCCTTTAAGTTCTACTCGTAATTCCTAGAATAAGGGTGTATAATGCATATTTATGACAGTGTGTCACATTGAACACACAACGTATACTTAAAGGTAGGGATAAATTATGAAAAAAATGGTAACAGGTATTATTGGGTTACTCGCTCTTTTTACACTAGCAGGCTGTGGTAATCACCAATTGACCGTTGGTGCCACAACCAAGAAGCCAAGTGGCATGGTCGCAGTAATCAAAGGAAAAACCAATAAAGGTGCTAAACTCAGCTATCAAATTAGTGGTCAATCCAAAAAGACCGTCAAAAATACAGATGGGGCCTACATTATTGAAGTACCTGCCAAAACAAAGGATCAAAAAGTCACGGTCACTTCTAAAGATGGCACAAATGTGATTCATAAAAAAGTTATCGTAAAAAAAACCAAGGCTTTGGGAAATTATAAAAAAGTGGCAAATAGCTACAATCAGGCTGTGATTGGCATGTCACTTTCTAAGTCCACCCAACAAAAAGCCAAACAACTTGCTCAGGCTCAACAGAAAGCTAAAACGGCTGGCACCCAAACTTCAGCTGCAAAGGCCAAGGCAGCAATTGCCAAATTACCAGCAGCCGAACAGAAGAAGGCCGTGGCTAAGTTAAAAGCACAACAAAAACAAATGCAGGCTTTGCAGCAGGAAGCCAAAGAAGTGCAGTCGGCCATGGCTACAGCTAAAAAGAAAAATCAGGACAAATTATTACCGACTAGTTTAAAAAACGGCGTTCAAAACGTCATTACACAAAAAAATTACACCGTACGCGCGAACTACCAGGACCAAAACTTAATGGGATTGACTTTAATTGTGCCAACCAAAGCCATGAAAAATAAAGATCGTCAAAAAGATTTCGGAACCACCTTTGCTTTACTCACAACTGAGGTCGGCGCAAAACCGAAGTCTGTGATGAAGCAATTTGCCAAATTTCAAAAAGATGCCAAAAACAGTACCAGTACTTCAACCGCTACTCATATCATTAAATCAAATGGCGTTAAATTTCAGGTTGGGTACTCTACAACGCATTTATACATCTACATCACAAAATAAATAGCAGCTAAATAAGCTTGGGAAAAAGGTGTTTTGGTCACTTATCCCCTATAACTAAAAGCGGCAAGTGACTGCGTCAACTTTTTTCTCCGATTACACCTATATAAAATAAGAGACAAGCAAAGTGACTGGGAGGTTTCTCTCAGTCACTTTGCTTGTCTCTTATTTTAATGATCTACTTTTACCAGATTTGCACTCTGTCTTCCGGCTTCAAATACATGCCATCCCCAGGCTGCACATCAAATGTGTCGTAAAACTCGTCAAAGTTCTTCACTTGCACATTGGCGCGTAATTTGTTTGGTGCATGCACATCAATCGACAATAACAACTGTTTATACTCAGTTGTCGACTTGCTGCGCCATACAGTTGCCCAGTTCACAAAGAAGCCTTCCAAGTCGGTATTCTCCGTTTGCTTAGCCGCCTCTAAGGCACAACTTAAGCCGCCATCATCGGCCACATTTTCCGTCACAACTAACTTGCCATTGACCTTACCGCCAGCAAATGGCAAACCATCAAACTCCTTTACCATGGCTTCGGAGCGCTTCTTGAATTCTTTCATATCGGTCTCTGTCCACCAATTATGAAGACTACCATTTTCATCAAATAAAGCACCATTAGGATCAAATGCATGAGAAATTTCGTGCGCCATGACAGCCCCAATTCCGCCATAGTTTTGACTAGCTGTTTGTTTCAAACTATAGAATGGTGCTTGTAAAATAGCTGCTGGGAAACAAATCAAGTTTCCTTCTGGAGAATAATACGCATTAACCGTATCGGCACTCATTTCCCATTTTTCTTTATCAACAGGCTGGTTGTATTTACTTAATTGGTCCTCAGTAAAGATCTTGGAGAAGTTTTGCACATTGGTCAACAAATCACCACCGTCTTCAACGGGTGTAGTGTGCAAACGTTTATAAACCTCTTCCATTTTATCTGGATATCCCACATGAATATCCATCGCATTTAGCTTCACCACCGCTTTTTCACGAGTAGCTTTGCTCAACCAAGTATTATTTTGCAGACGTTTCTTATAAACACCTGTCATGGATACTGCCATATCATGAACATCTTGTTTGGCCTTTTCACCAAAGTACTTTTTGCCATAATAGTCGCCGACCACTTGGCTAAACATTCTACGTGCCATGTAAAAGGCACTCTTCTGTTGTTTCATAGCTTCTTTTTGTCCAGATAAGGCGCGCTGATAGGTGCCGCCTACCTGACGGAAGTCCTCACTCAAATAACCTGCAAATTGGCGTACCACATTGACCAATAACCAGTTCTTAAAGGCTGGGAAAGTCTCTTCATTTACAAATTTTGTGAAGTTTTCAAAGAATTTTGGTTCTGTCACAATGACTTGCTTGGGTGTCTCTCCCAACAGTTCACTAATCGCCTCATCCACTTTAAAAACGCCCAGATCTTTGATAATTTCAGCAAAATCCGTTGGGTTATACAGTTTGGAGACATCACTCATTTCTTCTGAGTTCTTTTTGAATGGGGCCATAGAGGCATCGAATTTCTTGGCATCTGCTACAATGACTTTTGCCTCTGATTCTGATTTACCTACCATGGTAAGTAATTTTTCTGCCATTTGTGTAAAGACTGCTAATAACTGTGGTCCGGCCTGATTATCTTTTTCATAATAAGTTTTATCAGGCAAAATTAGTGATCCACCTTCTGCCCAAAGGACATTTAGCTTCGTTTTTCCCTGTGTCTTCAAATCTGGCTCCACACCAAGATCAAAAGGCGTTGGTAATCCAGCTAATAGCCATTCTTTAAATTGTTTATTCAAGTCCTCGAAACTTTGAATGGCTTCTACTTGATCAATGTACGTTTTTAAAGGTGTCGCCCCATCTTGATCACGTTTTTCAAAATTAGCAGCTACATCATAGAATTTCAAAAATTCTTTTATCAAAGGATCGTCATTAGCTAATTTTCCCGACTTCATATCGGCAAAATCGCTCATTAACTTCTTATCCACATCATCCACCAGGTCCATAAAGCCACCCGTTGATGAATGATCACTTGGAATCTCAGCGGTTTTTAACCAGTCACCGTTTACGGCATCGTAAAAATCGTTTTTTGCTTTAGTTGCATCTATCATTAATAATCCCATCCTTTGCTTTCAGTTAGCAACATTATAGCGCACTTTTAATTTTCTCACAAAATTTTAATTTTAAGATACAGCATTACTTATATAATCCCGTAACGATTGTCCCTTCAAACCGGCACTAATCCCAATTAATAATTTGATCCGTGCTTTAGGTCCATTGAGTCCTTGACAAAATGTCACACCCATACGTTCTAAATCTATACCGCCACCGGGATAATCATAAATTGGTTCCGCGACACCATTATAACAGCGCGATACCATTACGACAGGGATTTGGTCATCCAGTAATTGTTGGATAGCTTGGACGGTTTCTAGTGGCATATTACCAGCGCCTAAGCCCTCGATAACCAGCCCATTCGTTTCTGGCTGATCCAAACACGCCAATAAGCTCGCTGGCATCCCCGCATACGCTTTCAACAGATACACATTATGTTTTAAGTGATCAATAGGAACCACCGTCTGCTGAATTAATTCCTGAAAGTAGTGAATACCTCGTTTTCCAACCAGTCCAATTGGGCCAAACGTGGGTGTTCGGAATGTATCCACATTGGTGGTATGCGTCTTTGTCACATAACGAGCGGTATGAATTTCGTCATTCATCACCACCAATACGCCTTTATCGAGTGATTCATCCGAAGCGGCCGTTAAAATTGCACTTTGAAAGTTATAAACACCATCCGACCCAATTTCATTAGAAGACCGCATAGCCCCCGTTAAGACAATTGGTAAGTGGTTTGGTAACGTTAAATCTAAAAAGTAGGCTGTTTCCTCTAACGTATCCGTACCATGCGTGATCACCACACCGTCATAAGCCTGTGTTTCCGCCTCTTTGACACGCTTTTGAATGATCAACATATCAGCGGGCGTTATGTGTTCCGAAGGCTTATTTAAGACAGTTTCGTTTGTCAGTGTAATATTGTCATTAATAAAACGACTATCCAACAAGGGATTTTCTTCATTCGTTGACACTTCACCAAGATCATTGGCTGACATTGAAATCGTGCCACCAGTATGTAAAGCTAAAATTTTTTTCACGCGTATCTCCTCCCGTTTTACAGTTCTCTATAAACTTGATTCTAATCGATTTTGGTCGAACTTACTAGGTATCGTAGAGGTATTTCTAAAAAAACTCTTGCGATTGCCATTTAAAGGTTTACAGTCACATTTAATGGGTTAGAATTAAGCTAACATCTTGTTCAATAGGTGAGTCGTATGATTAAAAAACAACAAAATTGGCTATTCTACTACCACTTTTTCATTGGCATTTTAGCGTTAATATCAAGTGGAATTGCCTTTTCAACCTTTTTCACACATGCCAATTTGCTAACCGGACCAATGGGTATTTTGATGAATATCATGCTAGCCATTTTCTGGATAGATTATTTAGTTCGCTTTGCTTTTTCGAAAAACAAAAAAACGTTTCTCATTGAAAATTCGTTTGATATGCTGGGTCTGGTCCCACTCCACCCAATTTTTGCGGTTTTCCGAATTGAACGCGTGATTCGTTTAATTCGTTACTACCATCTTTTTTGGCGATTAGGATTGGACGGCAGGCTAACTAAAGCTGTTCACCGATTTTTTTACGCCACTGGTTTTGTTTACCTACTATATATTAGTGTGGTTATCCTCGTTTTGAGTGCGTTACTCTACTCAATTGTAGAAAAGATTTCCTTGGCCGATTCACTTTGGTGGGCAATCACGACTGCCACAACGGTCGGGTATGGCGATATTTCTCCCCATAGCACCATTGGCAAAATTATTGCGTCGTTACTGATGCTTGGTGGTATCGGTTTTATTGGTTTATTAACTAGTACAATTACCGGTTTTTTCACCTCAAACAGCGCCCACATGGAAGATTCAGATTTAAATTTACTCCTACATAAAATTGATGATCTGTCCGATCAGGTTGCCCAACTGCAAAAACAAGTTTCCAAAAATCAGAAAAAGTCACGTAAGAAGAAAAAATAAAAACCAGCAGATTTTCGAATGCCAAATCTACTGGTTTTTATTTTTGGGTCTAATCCACAAACTTAACTGCCGTGCCATAAGCCGCTACCGTTTCCATATCTTGGCTAATCGAATCTGAATCAAAACGCATCATCACAACTGCATCGGCTCCTAGCTCAGAGGCATTATCTCGCAAGCGTGAAATAGCAGTATCGCGAGCTTCAGTCAGTAATTCCGAATAAGCTTTAATTTCGCCACCCACGATGTTCTTCAGTCCCGCACCAATATTTTTGATCACATTTTTAGATTGGGTCGTAAGTCCAAAAACTTCCCCGATAATTTCATAATGATGTCCTGGAATATTTTCTGTCGTGGTTACTAGAATTTTCTCTGTCATATTAATCTCCCCATTTCTTTAATCGCTGAATTATTAGTCGTATTATAGCATAAAAACGGTTAATCTAAACGAATTATTTTGTGGGTTCCTGGATACAGCCTTTGAACCATTTCTATAAATCTGTCAAAAACACTTCCACTGAGCTTTAGGACCGCTCGGCAAGTCAAAAGGGCAGAAATAAGAATGATTCCCGCGGGATCGCGATCCCGCATCCATCACCCTCTACTGCCTTTTTTCCACTGAGCTTTAGGACCGCTCGGCAAGTCAAAAGGGCAGAAATAAGAATGATTCCCGCGGGATCGCGATCCCGCATCCATCACCCTCTACTGCCTTTTTTCCACTGAGCTTTAGGACCGCTCGGCAAGTCAAAAGGGCAGAAATAAGAATGATTCCCGCGGGATCGCGATCCCGCATCCATCACCCTCTACTGCCTTTTTTCCACTGAGCTTTAGGACCGCTCGGCAAGTCAAAAGGGCAGAAATAAGAATGATTCCCGCGGGATCGCGATCCCGCATCCATCACCCTCTACTGCCTTTTTTCCGCTGAGCTTTAGGACCGCTCGGCAAGTCAAAAGGGCAGAAATAAGAATGATTCCCGCGGGATCGCGATCCCGCATCCATCACCCTCTACTGCTTTTTTCCACTGAGCTTTAGGACCGCTCGGCAAAACAAAAGGCGGAAATTAAGCACAACTCCCGCGGGATTGCGATCCCGCATCCATCACCCTCTACTGCTTTTTTTTCACTGAGCTTTAGGACCGCTCGGCAAGTCAAAAGGGCAGAAATAAGAATGATTCCCGCGGGATCGCGATCCCGCATCCATCACCCTCTACTGCCTTTTTTCCACTGAGCTTTAGGACCGCTCGGCAAGTCAAAAGGGCAGAAATAAGAATGATTCCCGCGGGATCGCGATCCCGCATCCATCACCCTCTACTGCCTTTTTTCCACTGAGCTTTAGGACCGCTCGGCAAGTCAAAAGGGCAGAAATAAGAATGATTCCCGCGGGATCGCGATCCCGCATCCATCACCCTCTACTGCCTTTTTTCCACTGAGCTTTAGGACCGCTCGGCAAGTCAAAAGGGCAGAAATAAGAATGATTCCCGCGGGATCGCGATCCCGCATCCATCACCCTTATTTCTGCCCTTTTACCGACTTGCCTCGCGCACTCTTATTTAATCCTCACTACCAACAAATTCGCCGACTCCCGCTGCCAACACTGCTCCTACCAACGGGGCCACCAAATACAGCCAATAATGCGCCATCGCCGAACCGCCCACAAACAACGCCGGTCCGAAACTTCTTGCCGGGTTCAATGAACCACCCGTCAAATTCAACGCCACAATAATCATCAATGCCAAAGTAATCCCAATTACCAAACCAGCAAAATTAGCATTACCCCATTTCTTACTTGTCACCAACAAAATTACCAATACAAATAAGAATGTTACCAATGTTTCCGTAATGAACGCGCCACCTACCGAAATTTTAGGAAAATCCGTTTGTCCCAAACTGTTAGTTGGCAAGCCAAGTTCATGCACCAAATCAAACACCATTGCTGAAGCTAAAATAGCGCCCACAAACTGGGAAATTACATAGCCTACAAAGTCTTTCCAACTCAACCGCTTATTAATTGCCATTGCCAATGACACCGCGGGATTAAAATGACCGCCTGATATTGCGCCTACCGAATAAGCCATTACCGTCACTGCCAGCCCGAAAGCCAGACCAATCGTTAGGGTACTCCCCTTGGCAACTGTCACTGTGCCTGTTCCGACAAAGACCAAGACAAAAGTACCAATAATTTCTGCAATATATTTTCTCATCCTGACATCTCCTCATATATTAAAAATAATGAATAATTGCTATCTACTAAAAATTATAGTTTATATTTTCAAAATAAACAATGTAGATGAACTAAAAATTACCTTTATTTCTTAACTATCCATTAAAAATTACGAAAACAAAGGCTTAGATAAGGTGAAAATGTGATTGTTATGGTAAAATATAACTAATATATTTTAGGGGGAATGACCATGAGTCAAATCGATGTCACATTAATCACAGAACCAACTGCCAAAGAATTTTTAACCGATTATAAAGAACAAAAACGTAACAATAACGTTCCCGAACTTAAAGCTCAGGGTCACTATATTCTACCCGATTACAAACTGACTAGACAACGTAAAGCT
Source organism: Pediococcus cellicola (assembly GCF_001438655.1). Lineage (GTDB taxonomy): Bacteria > Bacillota > Bacilli > Lactobacillales > Lactobacillaceae > Pediococcus > Pediococcus cellicola. The sequence goes on along the minus strand of NZ_JQBR01000008.1, from coordinate 95,417 downwards.
TTCAAAATCATGAAGCATACGTATTTAACAAAGCACTATAAATCCTACGTCGCTTTTGATTCTGACAATGGTCACACCCTATGGATGAAAAATTTTGCAAGCTTGACTGAAGCCGTCTTTTGGTTGGAAACCGGATTGGATATTGGCGACACAGATACCCGTTCCACATACAAAGATTGGAAAGTTAAACATAATGATGCCATTGAGGCGTTAAAGGATCAATTGCGTGACTTAAAAAAGAAACGTGATCAACGTGTTTCTTTAGACAGCGCCAACTAGTTATTTGCATAAAAATTGCCATTATTGAAGTTTTCTACCCATTTTTAGGTAGAAAGCTTTTTTCTTATTACAAAATTAATTTCTTCGTTTAATCACATTGAGACGTCATAGTTACGCTCTTGTAATATTTATCCCGTAAGATAGTCATTAAACAATTCGCGCGGGGGTAACAACATACATGAAAAACATCATCAAATTAATTGCAATGTTTGCCATCTTCATCGGAATCACAGCGGCAACTACCACACAGGTACACGCTGCTTCAACTTCTCGTGTAGTCTCTACTACCAATTTAACAGTTAAAAATTATGTTCGAAGAAGTGCCAAAGGATCGTTGTATAACTTAAAGGGCGGCTCCTATGTCAGCTTTCAACGCGTTCATGATTTAAAGAATTATCCTAATACCACTTGGCGGGTCACCAAATCACGTATCATTCTTCGTAACGGTGTTCGCACTCAGTATTTCTTTGTAACGAGCTGGAATGGTCGTGCATCGGGTTGGGTATGGCATGGTTATTTAAAAGCGAAACCAAGTACCGTGACTTACTCAAAAGTATATAGCCAAGCCCGTAAACAATTAGGTAAACGTTATGTGTATGGTGCGGTTGGTCCTAACTCATTTGATTGTTCCGGTTTAACTAAATATGTTTATAAAAAGTCCATCAAAAAAGCACTACCTAGAACTGCACAGTCTCAATACAATAAATACAAAAAAGTTTCCACACGAAGTCGAAAAAAAGGAGATCTTGTCTTCTTCGGCAGTAGCAAAAAACACATTTCTCACGTTGGTATCTACGTCGGAAGTGGAAAAATGATCGACGCACAAAATCGTGGTGTGATCACTGAAAAGGTTGCTTCACCTTGGTGGCATTGTGTCGGCTATTGTCGTCCTGCGACCTTACATTAAAAAGTTTAGTCATGCACACCTGCATGACTATTTTTTTACTTTTAACCATATTTCTATATACTTTTCTCTAAATCCGGTAAAATGTAATTAGAAATAATAAGGGAGGTTGATATCGATGACCACTGAAAACAAATTATTAAGTGCCCTTTCCTATCTGAGTATTTTATTCTTACCTGTGTTGTTTCCATTAATTGTTTGGATTCTAACCAGTGATCGCCCAGAAACGCGGCATTATGCAGCGAACGCTTTAGTTCTGCATCTTCTGCCCGCAATTCTGCTCTTTGCCATTTTTGTCACAGCCGGTATCCTAGGATTAACGACCAATAATGCGGCTTCTGTAGGCTGGTTTTTGATTATTTTACTCAGTCTATTTGCCCTCGTTGCATTTGGTTTCTTCATTTATAGTATTTATAAAGGCATCAAAATTCTTGTGGATTAAAACAAGCCTGTCTAGAGAGTGGGAAAAGCTGACTTAAGCATACGACCTCGTCCGCGCAACTAAAATTGCTAAAACGGTAAGTTACTATGGCAGCCTTTCCCCCGATTGCGATTATTAAAGTTCAGAAACAGAGAACGACTGGGAATTTTTCCCAGCCGTTTTTATTTTTAAAAAAGATAATGTTTTTGTGTTGCAAGCGGTTACATCATGTGCTAATATAATAAGTGAGGAAAGGGAATGAAAGATTTCCGATTAACTCAAACTTCTCGAAGTGCTTCAGGTCAGTCGTCGGTTGCCGATGGTGATCTTAGGTAGAAGCACAACCAGCGGCTATGTCGTGAAAGCTTATCAATCATGGGCATCATGTAAAGGTTTTGCTTGTTGAAAAACATGTGAGCAGTTTACAGTCAGATTGAAGTGTATGTTTAGCTCAAAAGTTTTGATGCGCGACTTAAGCGAGTATGATGAGATACCTTAAGTCATGAGCATCGGTTTTCAAGGTTTTGATGTTGAAAGACATTGTGAGCGGATAAAATAGTTAGTATTTGGCTCAAAAGTCTCGATGTGCGATTGATGGGTGCATAGCTTTCTTGGTAGTATTGCAACTGATTTTGGTTCATATGTAATTAGACTTCGGTTTAAGCAGGTGTTGCCAATGACAAGAGTAAGTGCAAGTTAGAAGTAACTTGCAAAGGTTCCAAAGTTAGACGAAAAAGTAAAATGTAACTAGTACGTTTGCGGAGGTATTTAGGATAAAAAAACTAATTTCTTCCAAAACCGTCTTTAATCACCGTTAGCCTGTATTTTGTGTGAGGCATCACGTGAGAATAAACTTACGCTGAGTCACATTAGCAGATTTTGACAACGACGATCACAGGTAGGTCAGGTTCACGACGGTAGAACAATTGAACATGAAGGTGTAAAGTTATTAACAATTTTGATTCAGTAAATGTTAATCGCGGAATCCTTTCCTCATAGGTAGACTTCAAGCTTTGAGAAGAACTTGAAGTCTATTTTTTTGTCTAAAGTTATAAAATGAGAGCCATACAAAAAAGCGTATCCACATTTTCTATGGACACGCTTCTGCTACCCTTTAGTCTCGTTGCGCTTCTTCTTTGCTGAAGCGGTTGTTAAACAAAGGGCTAACTGGTTTGTTTTCGTGAATTAAACGAATTGCCTCACCAATTAATGGGCCAACCGAGATCTGGGTAATTTTATCAATTTTCTTTTCTTCTGGTAAATTAATGGAATCAGTCACAATCAGTTGTTTGATTGGTGAATTTGCGATTCTTTCAATGGCAGGACCAGACAATACTGGATGTGTACAACTTGCATAAACTTCTGTAGCACCTGCATCCATTAAAGCCTGGGCCCCAAGTGTAATGGTACCAGCTGTATCAATCATATCATCAATCATAATGCAGCGTTTGCCTTTTACTTCACCGATAATGTTCATCACTTCTGCCACATTGGCACGTGGACGACGCTTATCAATAATCGCGATCGGTGCCTTCAAGAATTCAGCTAACTTTCGAGCTCGAGTCACACCACCATGATCAGGTGAAACAACGACAGAATCTTCATCTAAATGATGTTCAATGAAGTAATCTGCTAATAATGGTGCGCCCATCAAATGATCCATTGGAATGTCAAAGAATCCTTGAATTTGAGCGGCATGCAAATCAAGTGCAATAATTCGAGTAGCACCTGCTTTTTCAATCATATCGGCGACTAACTTAGCCGTAATTGGTTCCCGTGAACGTGCTTTACGATCTTGGCGGGCATATCCATAATAAGGAATGACCACGTTAATCGTTTGCGCACTTGCTCGTCTTAAGGCGTCAATCATGATTAAAAGTTCCATCAAATTATCATTCACTGGTGCTGAAGTGGACTGAATAATGTACACTTGGTCTCCACGAATACTTTCTTCGATGTTGATTCTAATCTCGCCATCACTAAAACGATCAACAGACGTCTTACCTAGCTTAACACCAACTGCTTCGGCGATTTTTTCCGCCAAAGGTTTATTTGAATTCAAAGCAAAGATCTTCAACTTTGGATCAGAATATTGTCCAGACATGAAATCCTCCAATAATGATTTTTAACAATCTGTTCGATTACCACTATATATAATAATTCATTTCAGACCCCAAAAGCAAGCGCATTTGATGCCTGGCAACCAAATATTTCCACTTAGCCAATGAACCTGTCCCTATTTTGTAGAATGATCTGCTTCTTCTTGTTTCAAGGCTTCATAAACAGGTAATTTTTTGAAATAGCCTGGCTTGGTTGTTTGTCGTGCTCGGGCAATACCCATGTCATACTGTGCTAAATCATCTGTAATCGTTGACCCAGCTGCTACGTAAGAATCATCCGCCAATTTTACTGGCGCAATAATGTTAGAATTGCTACCGATAAAGGCATGATTGCCAATAATTGAAGTATGTTTGTTTATGCCATCGTAATTGACAAACACGACACCACATCCCACATTGATATCAGTACCTAAAACGGCATTTCCAACATAAGTCAGATGGCCCACCTTTGTACGTGCCCCTAACTTCGCCTTCTTAATTTCACAGAAATTCCCAATATGCACAAATTCGCCAATTTCAGCTTCTGGACGTAAGTGACTGTTAGGACCAATATCACTATCATCATGCATAATTGATTCTTCAATCGTTGATGAGGTAACGTGCACACGGTCACCAATTTTAGAAGAGACAATCTTAGAATTAGCCCCAATAACACAATCAGACCCAATTTCTGTATTACCTGAGATCGAAACTCCGGGTTCCACCACAGTATCAGAACCTATCTTCACGTCCACATCAATGTACGTATTATCAGGATCAATTAAAGTCACACCGTTTGTCATATGTGCGTCATTAATACGTGCCTGCATAATTTTGGTAGCTCGCGCCAATGCCTTACGATCATTAACCCCCATTGATTCAGAGAAGTCTTTCATTTCATAAGCGGCCACAATTTCACCCTGTGATTTCATGATTTCAATCACGTCTGGTAAATAGTATTCTCCCTGGGCATTATTATTCTTCACTTGGTGTAAGGCTGCAAATAATTTCTTGTTATCAAAGCAGTAGACACCGGTATTAATTTCATGAATGGCTGCTTCTTCGCGAGTGGCATCTTTTTGTTCCACAATCTTTGAAACGACACCTACATTATTGCGGACAATTCGACCATATGAAAAAGGATCATCTGCGTCTGCAGTCAAAATCGTAGCTGCTGCTCCTTTTTCCTTATGATATTCAAATAGATCTTCGAATGTGCTTGCCCGAAATAAAGGCGTGTCGCCGCTGACCACCATCGTCATGCCGTCTTGATCACCTAAAATAGATTCGGCTTGTAATACCGCATGGCCAGTTCCTAATTGTTCTTCTTGGTAAGCATATTCGGTGCGATCTCCGAGTTCATCTTCAACCCGTTGTGCGCCATGTCCCACAACTGTCACAACTTTATCCATATGTGTTTTTTCGACTTGCGTTAACACATGGTCCACCATCGAACGTCCACAAACGCGATGCAAAACCTTATATAATTTTGACTTCATTCGGGTACCTTGACCCGCTGCTAAAATAACGGTGTACTTTCCGCTCATTTGAATACCTTCCTCAATTTATAACTTAATTTAATCCTAATAAAAATATCTTTATTTGATCAAAAGATTTATTCAAAAACTTTTGTTAAATAATTTCCTGGCTGAATCCGAATGGCATCTGTATTTGCATCCACATTCAACAAAGAGGTCACATCATCACTCATGCGTTGCCCCTCAGAATTGCCAAGGGCAAACACGGTCGTCCCAATCAATTCAGCATCAAACTCTCCGATTAGAGCCTGCATTCCTTTTAAGGTACCGCCACCCTTCATATAATCATCCACAACCAACACACGTGTGCCGGCCTGTAGACTACGCTTAGAGAGTTCCATTTTCTTGATTTGCGCAGAGGTCCCAGAAACATAGTTGACACTAATTGTTGATCCCTCGGTAATCTTTGAATCATGCCGCACAATAATAAAGGGAACACCCAAATAATCCGCCACACTTTGGGCAATCGGGATGCCTTTCGTTTCGACGGTCATAATGGCATCCACTTTTTGATGTGCATATTCACTAGCAATTAAGCGACCCACTTTTCGTAACACCACCGGATTGCTTAACAGGTCAGACATATATAAATAGCCCCCTGGTAAAATTCGGTCAGCGGTTGATAATTGCTGAATGAGGTCATTAATAATTTCTTTTGCCTCTTGTTTTTGAATTGTAGGGATAAACAAGGCTCCCCCGGCAGCTCCTGGAATTGTTTCTAAGATTCCAGTTCCGCGATTAGCGAAAGTCCGCTTGATAATTGCCATATCTTCACTAATGGAAGATTTAGCAGAATCGTAACGTTCAGCAAAAAAGCTTAACGTTACTAACGTATGAGGCCGTTCCAGAAAATAACGGGTCATATCGATTAATCGATCACTTCTTCGGACACTCACCACACCCACTCCATTCCATATATAAGTTACTTTACCTTCGATCATAGCATAAATGTTCGTGTTTTGGGCAAAAATATCATTATTTTATCGTAATTGTGCGATTTAAAGAAAATAGGCGAAATCTTTTTTTCGAAAGCAACCTTAGGAAGCGTGCCATACCAGCTGCATGCTGGCATATTCCCACTTTTGTTCCTAAGCTTCAAAAAAAGCATTTCGCCTATTCATTAATTACGTACACGATTCCAAATCAACGCCGTAAAGTAGATGACACATTCAATCATTGCGATGAAGAAGCTAACGGGCCAATTCGTCACGTACCCTAGATAAAGGCCTAGCCAAACACCCAACAATGCGGCTCCAATCGCAAATACCATCATCCCGCTCACTGTTCTCGTAAAGTATTTGGCACTAGCCGCCGGTAACGTTAGTAACACGAATATTAGTAATGAACCCACAATCTGAGCGGCCACACTCACGCTCAAAGCCAAAATGACTAGAAATACGATAGAAATCAATTGCGTGTTGACCCCTTTTACTTGCGCACCCACGTGATCAAAAGAATCAAACCGGAGATCTCGGTAAACTAGAAAAATAATCACTAACACAGCCAGAGATAACCACAAAATTTGGTTAACCTCCCCTTGGCTAATCCCAATCATACTTCCAAAAAGAATACTGGTAGCGTCACTTGCATTTTTGTTTGCTAATGATAAAAATAAAATACCTGACCCCAAGAACAAGCTTGAAATGGCACTAATTGAAGCTTCTCGTCGTGACGATTTAGAGCTTAGCTGACCAATCAAGACCGAGCTTACAATGGTGAATAGTAACATCCCGTTCAAGGGCGGCCAACTCATAAAGATTCCAAAGGATGCCCCTGAGAACCCAATTTCTGACAACATGTGGCTTAAAAACGACATATTGCGCCCAATCACATATACTCCGATTATGCCACTAATAATGGCAATCATAGTCCCCGCTATGTAGGCATGCCGCATAAATGCAAAACTAAGCATGTTCCGCCTCCTCCAAATCTGACTCCTTAAATTGAGCGATTGGCCCACTTTGATAATTACCATGTCGCATCAATAAGTATTCATGGGCATAGTCTTTTGCCAATTCAATATCATGTGTGATAAACAAGACGGTCACACCTTGATGTTCATTAAATTCTTTAACTAAGTCTAATAATTCAAATTTGCGGACATTATCCAAGCTCGCCGTTGATTCATCTAAAATCAGTAAATCAGGATCATTAATTAAGGCTTGTGCGAGATAAGCCTTTTGTTTTTCACCACCTGAAGCATCCCCTAATGGTGTATTTTGAATTGTCTCTAAATTAGTCTGTTTAATGATTTTATCCAACTTTTGTCGCTCTTTTTTTGAGAGCCAAGGTAACCGGCTATCATGTAAATTAAGCCCCACAAAATCTCTAATCGATAGTGGATATTCTTCATCAATATTACGAAATTGGGGAACATAGCCAATCTTCATTCGTTTAAATTCCGGATGATACTTAATTTTGCCATGCTGTGGGGCTAACTGCCGTAAAATGACCCGAATTAAAGTGGTTTTTCCCACGCCATTTTGACCCACGACACTCAAAAAGTCGCCTTGATTTAATTGCAAAGAAAGATCATTTAGGACCAAGTGGTCAGGAAATGACACAGTTAAATTTTTAATTGCTAGAACAGGTTCACTCATGATTTACTTTCCTTCTTTTGAATTTTGGCAACTTGCGCATACTGAGCCGTCATCCACTCTAAATAAGTTTTATTCGACGGTTGTGTTTCGGTCACATTTAAGACAGGAACTTGATGCTTATGCGCTAATTTCACCATGTTTTTTACCACTGGATCAGAAGCCTGGGGATTATTGACAAAAAAGGCAATTTTGCGTTGCTTAATGTCATTTTGCATCTGACGGATATCCTTAGCAGTCGGATCGGAGCCATTTTCAACTGATAAGGCAAAATGAGAATTATTAATCCGATAGCCCATCTTTGTAAGGGCATAATCAAACACAGGCTCGCTCACATCAACTCGGCTTTCTTGGCGATTTGCCTTAAGTTGTTTAATCTGAGTTTCAATTTTTGCCAACGATTTCACATAACGAGCCGCATTTTTTGCGTACTGTTTTCGATGGTCAGGATCTTTTTTTGCAAACGTATCTGCCAACTTATATGCCAGCCTTGGCATCGTGCGATAATCATACCAAACATGGGGATTATCCGTTAGTTTTTTTCCCATAATCGCCTGTCCAACGTTGATTTTGGTCACGCCCGCTTCTGAATCTGCTTTAACTAGCCGTTGCATCCAGCTATCGTAACCCAATCCGTTATAGACAATAACATCTGCTTTAGCCACAGATTTGGCCGTTTTTGTGGTGGGTTCAAAATCATGTGGATCCACATTAGGCCCATTAATAATTTTATCTACGGTTCCGTATTTACCAACTACTGCTTCGGCCGCTTCTCCGTAAAAATTCAGCGACGTCACGATATGTAATTTGTCTGACTTTTCTTTTTGAGGTGTACAACCCGTTAAGAGAAGAAAAAAAACGCCGATTAAGGCTACTAACGCATAAATCCCCTTTAATTTTCGCATAAGCGTCTCCATTTATTTAAAAAGTAATCATTACTATTTAGTAACGGTCTACATTATAGCAAACCTATTCCGGTTGAAGCAAGCTCAGTGACTATTTCTTTAGAATTCCGCTCGAAGTAAATCTTTCATAAATTAAGCTTCAAATCTGTCTATACCATTGCCGATTATGCTAAAATTAAGGTATAAATTCACCATGGAGGTTCCTATGAAATCACGTTTTGTCCTTGATAAGACAGCAAAATCTGCCTTGTATGCGTTATATCTGTATGCTTTCAACAAACCAAACAGTGCGGATCGAAAAAAATTCTGGTCCACGCGTTTTGACCACGGTATTCCCTATGGCATTTTCGACGAGCATGAATTAGTCAGCGGCCTTTTCAGCATGCCGTTTGAAGTCAATTTTCATGGTCAGCATTTTTTGATGAACGGCATTACGGACGTGATGAGTGTCCCAGAATATTCTGGTAAGGGTGCAGCTGGCACTTTGATGCAGGCCGCGCTACAAGATATGTATGCTAATGCGGTCGTACTTTCCTATTTGGCACCCTTTTCTTTCTCCTACTATCGTAAGTTCGGCTATGAACAAGTTTTTGATCATCGCCTTTATCACTTGGCAGGAGACAAGCTGCCACGTGTCAAACCAGCTGCCAAGGGTCGGGTGATTCGAACCAGCTTGACTAAAGCAATTCCACTAATCAAGAAAACTTACTCGGCCTCCTCATTGAGCCAAAAGGGCGGCCTACTCAGGCAAGCGTGGTGGTGGCAATATCTCACTGAAAAACATCCCGATTGGCAAGTAGCCTATTATCAAGATGAACAACAAGCCATTACCGGTTACCTGATCTATACTAGAACAGCTGATCAATTTTCTGTCCATGAGTTTGTACACTTGACTCCTGCTAGTTACCAATCACTAGCAAGTTTTGTTTTCAAACATGGCGCAGGTTATCAAACCTACACCTTTGAGGATGCCGATCCAAGTTACCAAGGAGACTTGTTGGCTGATCCTTACGCCTTGCAAGTTACTACTCAGCCCTACATGATGGGTAGAATTGTGAATTTACAATCCTTTTTAGAAAAATATCCATTTCAGCAAGTCAACTTTGAACCAATTAGCTTTAACCTTAAAGATGAAACTATTAAACAAAATCAAGGAGCTTGGACTATTTCTGCTACCGCTGGCAAAGTGGGCATCGAACATGATTCTGAGTCACAAGCTAACGTTCCAACCTTTACCATTCAGCAATTCACTAAAGCAGCCTTTGGATACCGCTCTTTTGCTTCCCAGCAACATTTTGGTCAACTTGACGCTGACCCAGAACAATTAACGGTATTGGACAACTTATTTGTGAATCAAAAACCAATTTTGGCTGATTACTTCTAAAATTAAAAATCACCTATCAAGGATCTGTTACTCCTGACAGGTGATTTTTAATTTTTTAAATATTTGGGATACCGATCCCTCCCATGGGAAATGTTTGAATGTCATAATCAGTTTTATAAAGCTTTTCTCCCTTCAAAACGTTCACAAGGACATCCTCTTTGTAATCATCTAATTTTCTAGTTTGCAAAATCACTACTGTTTGTGCTTTATTCCCCGTCCATTTTCCCATTTTTTTTAAAACTGGATAGTGGTTAGGATTGAAATCTGTAGGTTGCTTAAATTTAATGCATACCAACTCTGCATTTAGATTATTTAAAGCAAATTCAAACAAATTCTGCTTTGTCATTGCTGCGGCCTCCAACCTTAAATACCTTATTTTTAACCTGCCCAATTAACTAAAGCCATCGGACTAATCGTTGGTACGATTTTTAACTGATACTTATTAGTAGCTTGTCCAAGTTTCAAAAATTCATTGTTAATGATTTGGGTTGCTTTCGTCATACTTTTTTCTTTAGCCAAATCTCCTTTAATCGCCACAATCAACATTTTTTGATCTGGACTAATATACCATTTCCCGACAGCAGCTAAAACTGAGTCTTCAGTCGGATCAAAACTTACCCTTGTATCAAATTGAATTCTGATCCAGCGCCAGGCAGCTCCCAATTCCTTCGACTCTTTTTGATATTCTTGAATTTTATGTTTAAGTGTCAAAATACGCACTCCTTTTGCTTGATATTTTATATCCCAAGTTTTAATTTATTACCACTAACCGTGTTTAATTGTTGTGGATATCCTGCTGCAGGCGCCAAATCATTGAATTGTGTTTCAAAATATTTATACTTTTTTTCAGGGTCATCAGGCATCTTCGTCAGCACAAATGGATCTTCAAAACTCACATTATTTTCTTTCATTAATTGTTTTAGTTCATCAAAAACGTGATAGTTGGCATTCAAAAAATAATATTGGTTATCTTTTATGCTGATGATTATCGCCAACTCATAATAGTAATGCGGTAACGCTGCAAGTATTCCTATTGTCCGTACGAGACCAATTTGCATATAGGAAATTTTTTGAATGGACTCCGTTTCAATAACCGTATTTTTATGATTACTTATTTGCATCTTACCGTTCGCAAATTCAACGCTTAACGGCTTTGGTTCCCCCAAGACCGCTCTAACCGCATTTTTCAGTTTTGGGTGTCCTGCTTCATAGTCCACGCCATTCACTGAAATTCTTACTGGTGTCAATCCTTTACGATAAGCATCACTCGCACCCGATAAATACAAACTTGCATTTTCAAACGCTTCTTTAGCAATTTTATGCATGTTATTCATCTTCTTAATCTTGATACATCCTTGAATTCAACTCTTTTACTTCTCCGTTAGAAGGGTGTGTAAGTAAACGGTACATTAGGCACATGTGTCAACAAATATTCTTTTGGCACATATTTTTGCTCACTTAATACCTGCGTAATTATTTCTTGCACTTGATCAACATTTTGAATTTTAGCACTCCCTGGAACGGCCAAAATATATACATTTTTATCGGGGTCTTTCCACCATCTACCAAGGACTTGTAATTTTAAATAATCTCTGGGATTAAATTTAACCGGTTCTCTAAATTCGATTCGATACCATTGCCATTTTCTTTTCAGAACACTCATTTTTTGAAAATAACCTTTTATTTTGTCCATAACACTCATCTCTATTTTTAGTTAGCTTCGTTTGACTCTTAATCCGCAAGCGACTTCTGAATACTTTGCTTTCGCTTTCCCGTGACTGCAAACAAACCAACGATGACAAGGACAATGACCACAATCCAAGTTGCAACCCATTCCACACCGTCTGGTGCTTCCATCAATAAGCTGCCATTCATATTAGAAAAAGCAAGCACATCTAGGAAGAAATGACTAATCATTGGCACCGCAAGACTTTGCGTATAAAGATATGCGGCTGAAAGGATAACACCGCCACCAGCTGCAAATAGCATCTGATTCAACGTGGCACTAACCGATTGTCCTGCAAGTAAGTTGGCTGAATGCCACAGACCGAAGAGCAAACCATTAATTAAAATGACCCAAACGTACTGATTTTTCCGGTGACTAAACGCTTTCAAACTTAAAAATAGGACTGCAAAACGAAAGGCCCACTCTTCACTAATAGTCTCTAAAGCCTGCAATACAATTTTTAAGTTAAAGTGCCCCCAAGTAAAATCAAAGCTCGTGAAAATAGTCGATAACTTGTCACCATCCCCAAAACCATTCCAGATGATCAAGGCCACCAAAGTCACAACCAACAAACCCACGACCAGCCAGTTGGCATTCCGTGAAATACGCCAGCCCGGTTGTTTAAAGCCCCATAGATACATCAAGAAACCAATGGTAAGTATAAACGCGAGCGCATTCACAATGCCACTCATGTCAATCGTTTGTAGCACGGATCCAATTTCTCTAGGTCTGGTATACATGAGTGATAGTACTGATCCCGTCCCAATTGTTTCAAATACAATAATTGTAATTAAGAGAACTCTGCCAATATAGGACTGAATATTTACGAGCACATAGTACGTTGCAGGCAAATACATTACTAAAACATACAACATAGCCAAGATCGCTAATATGGGGTAATTCAATAATAAAACTTTATGCAAGATTAAAGTAATTGCGGCTAAACCCAGCGGTAGCAAAAAAAATTGTCCTACTGATTGGAAAATATAGTTACATTTTCTAAGTACCTTTTTTACCTTTTGATTTGACTTGAGCGGCTTTTCAAAAGGTATGCCAACTCCCAAGATCACCACCAAGGCACCAAAAGCTACTTCTACAAATCGTGTTGATCCAAATGGCTCCCAAAAGAAACTCAGACAAAACGCAACAAACAACACAATCAGTTGCCAAATATACCACTGCTTTAACACACGTACATATTTTACGGATAAATTATTGATCATTACTTACTCCCCCAAAATTTCTTGCTCGCTTTTATATCAAAAATGGCATCCATTTTAACTGCAATGGATAATTAGTACCTTTGATTCGTTCAACATAGAACTTATTAAAATAATTTTCACGTTCTTCATTGCTGGGTAATGAGGCGATGTCAAAAGGATCCTCAACAGTAACTCCCTGTTGCTTCAAAAGGGGTGACAAGCGTTGAAATACCATAAAGTTTGGATTCAGCACATAGTAGAACCGCTCTTGAACACCAATAACCATCGTCATAGAATACGTATATGCAGGAGGCGCAATTGGCATTGTCCGAATTGCACCAAACTGAACAAAGTTAAAGTCACTCATTTTTTCAGTCCTAGCCACGTTGCCTTGTTTGTCATGCACCATCATTTCATCATCTGTAAATTCAATTGTGGCTGGCTTAGTAAGTCCCAAAGCCGTTCTGACGGCTTTATGATTCTTTTTTGGAATACGAGGGAAAAATTCATTATTAACTGAAATTCGCATCGGTGTCAAAACGTGTAATACCGATTTTTCTTTATCATTGCCGTAATCATTAATAGATTCAAATACCGAAGCTGGAATCTTATACATATTAAAGCCTTCTTTGAAATTGACTAAATCATTTTCAAAATAAAACCCCTTGATATTTCTTCCAAAATAAGTGCCTTTTAAACCAAAGCCAGAAGTAACGCTCCCCCTATAAACAAAAGGATCAGGCCAAAGAACAGGCCAAACCATAAACCGTACCCCACAAATACATTGTTATTGCTACCAGCATGAGCTTTAAAGGCCTGAACCGCCTTTTTAAAACTGTAAAATTGCCATGCGGCTAACAATAAAACCAATACACCGGCTAATCTTTCTGATAACATTACGCGCATCCCCCAACGCATGTATTTTTCCACGACTCTAGGTCAGAATGGCCACCATTCTAATGACAGCGGATAATTCGTACCCTTAATTTTCTGTTCATAGGAATTACCAAAGTAATCTTCTCGTTGTTCATTACTTGGTAACTTGGCGATATCAAATGGATCTTCAATTGTGACCGAATGCTGCTTTAAAATTGGCGTTAAAAGTTGAAACGGCGTAAAGTTCGGATTCACAACATAATAGTGCTGATCATGCACGCCAATAACCATGGTCATCGCAAATGTGTACGCTGGAAATACCATAAACGTTCGGAGCGCTCCGAATTGAACAAAATCAACCATATCAATTTTTTCTGTGCGAATAACGTTTCCCTGCTCATCATGGATTTTAATTTCATCATTTGTAAACTCAATTAAAGCTGGATTATTTATGACGGCAGCTTTTTTAGAAAATTTTTTCAAGGCCCCATGATCTTTTTTCGGAAGCTGCGGAAAAATTTTCCCATCAACTGAGATCCGCATTGGTGTAAAGACATGTAACACTGCCTTTTCCTTATCATTCCCATAGTCGTTAATAGATTCAAATGCTGAACTTGGAATCTCATACATAAAAATCACCCTCTCAAATAAAAAGAAACCGCTTTCTTGATATCACACCGATATCATAGCACCATTTTTTAAAAATAGCAATAATTACTAAAATAAACCTTATGTTTCCAAAGAAATCAGAAACATAAGGTTTACATTTTACTCACAACCTACATTAATTTAATATCAGACACTACATCTGATATTTTTATTTTCGCTCAATTAATTTCGCACTTTATTGCCGAAACGTGTTAAAAAAACAGACCTCTTGCAAAGTCTGCCTTCAAAACCTTATTTCAATTCAAATGTACTCCATGGTTTAATGTAATCCAAAAGGAATAAATCATCGTCGGTCAAGTGACCCACAACATTACGACGGCCATCATTTGGGAAAGCCTTCAACGCAATCTGTAATTCACCCTTGTAGCGACTATAATCATCATTCACCACAATGATATCACCACGTTTAAAGTCTGCTTTTGCATGATGTGCAGGAATTTCTTTATCCTTGTACCAAACACGTGGCATGGTGTCCCGCAAGAGATAATCCGAAGCATCCCCACGATACAAGTGTGGCTTGCCCAAAGCAACCAATTTCTCGTTAGTTGTCAGGTCGTCCACAAAATCAGCATGCAATACCGGATATCGGCCAAAGAACGTCTCAGAAGCCGCCCTAAGCTCTTCTTCTGAAGCATAGGCATTGCCAATCAATACATCGTCAATCAGACCGGTCAATAGTAAGTGCTGCACTTGAGTTGCAATTGGCAAATGACGATCATCTTCAATCGTTGGCAAGCCATCTTGAATTGGCCAAGGACCGAAACCAGCCACTTTTGAACTGACAAAGGCAGCGGTATTGATATTGTGTTGACGGAACAGCTCAGAACATTTTGTAAAGAATTCTTCACCCAGTCCTGTATATTCCTGTGGATAAAAATTATGACAACCCAATAAATTTTGTTTGTCGGGTGCAAAACTCAAAATGTTTTCTAAATAACGTGTGCCGTTACTCATATTCACTTCAATCTTAATGCCGTAAGGATTACGTGTCATACGGGCCTCTTCCATTCCCGTAAATCCTTCATCCAAACGTAGACCCCAAGCACCGAGATCATCAAAAAATGACAAATCATCATAGGTGACCCCGAGCTGTTTAAATAAAGATGGGTTCATATCAACCATCACTTTGAAATCAAGTGATTTAGCATATTGCACAATCTTCTTGAAGTTAGCCACAACTGCTTCTTGGTCACCATTAATTTGCAAAAGTGACGTGAAAACTCGTGTATAACCATATTTATGAGCTAAGTCTAAATAGGCTTTGTCCTTTTCAAATGTTGAGTGTTCTGGATATAATGAAATTCCTAATCTTCCCAAAATAGTTCCTCCTTGAATATTAAGCTGTAAAAGCTCTGTACAGCTGATAGATGAGTACTATCGAACAAATGAATACCACCAATAGATTGGCCAGGAAGGCAAAAGTCTCATTCCAAGCCAAGTGTTCAATGTCTTTCACCTGTTCCGATTTTCGCCTAATTTTAATGCTGACATAACTACCCCCAGAGATAATTAAGCTAACGAAAGGCACAATAAACAGGGCATTTTTGCTTACCACAAGTCCCCCACCCATTGGGACACGATTATTTAGAAATGGCGTTGCCAAAACTGCAATAATCAAGGGAATAAAAGAAACTGCTTCACTGTAGCCAAATCGATTATAGGCAATATTTTGCGCCCATTTTGGAAGATCATAAATGGTCGTTTGTTGCGTTTTGGTTTTTGACTTGATCTTGTCCACAGTAGCTTGTGCAGCTCGTTCAGCAGCTGCACTTGGTTGATATTTTTTATGTTTACTCATGGTAATCCGCTCCTCTTTGAAACCAATCTCTCTTTTAATGTCTGTCTACTTTAATTATACGCATTAATAGGTGTCTACAGTTAAATTCTTTTGTAGAATTTAACCCTTGTGTTTAAATGGACCATCCTTGGACTTGTTCACATTCAAATCCCATGGTTCTTTTAAATACTGTCTTACTAAAAAATCTGCCGAAAAGAATTCGACAGATTTTATTGGGTTTAACAACGAATGTTTAGTTGTTTGCAGCAGCTTCTGCAGCTTCTTTATCAGCAACTTCTTTTTCTTGTTTCAATGCTTGACGATCAGCAATCTTGAAGAATGGGTACCAAATAGCACCACCAACAACAAAGTTAACTAATTGCAATACCGCACCAGAAATGTGTCCAGTTGCCAACCAACCTGAGATAATTGGCGGTGTGGTCCAAGGAACCGCAACACCCATTGTCCGTGCAACAAGTCCTGTATCCATACCAACGTAACTAATCACAACGGTTACTAAAGGTACTAAGATAAATGGAATTGCCATAACAGGGTTCAAAACAATTGGAACACCAAACATAATAGGTTCATTAATATTGAAGATTGCAGGTGCAGCAGCCAAACGACCAATAGCCTTTAAGTTAGCTGATTTAGCTAAGAAGAACATCATTAAGGCTAAGGAAATTGTTTCACCAGAACCACCAGCATGAACGAAGTTATCAACGAATTGTTGACTAACAATGTTTGGAATAGGTTTGTTAGCTTTAACAGCGGCCGCATTTTGTCCCATTTGTCCTAACCAGATTGGCGCCATGATACCACCAACAACGTTGGCACCATGAATACCAAATAACCAGAGGAAGGAAACAAAGAATTCAGCGACAAGTTCGCCCCAGATTGTACCACCAACGGCTGTCAAAGGTTTCGCTAAGATAACTGTGATGATATTAGGAATTGTCTTGAAGAAAGTAAATCCAACGGCAATCCGAAGTAACCAAACTAAAGCAATAATGATGAAGCCAGGAATTAATGCAGAGAACGCATTCCCAACTGCAGGTGGCACAGTGTCTGGCATATGGAACTGCCAGTTCTTATGAATCATCCATACATAAAAATCAGTAATGAATAATCCAACCAATAGGGCTTCGAACAATCCCATTGAACCTAACATTGTCAAAGGCACGAATACGTTACCGGCCTTGTCTGTGGTCAAAGGAATCGTTAGTAAGAAAGCACCTAACGAAATAATACTTGCTGATAGTGCGTCAACACCATCATACGACTTAGCTAATTGGTAAGAAATACCAATGCAGGCAACCATTCCAATAATATTGAACGTTGCGTTAGTCGCCCAACCAACAACTGTTGCCCAGTTAGGACCAAATACCGAACCCATCCAATTGATGTATGCCGGAATTGGGAACTGACTGACAATCATGAAGACTGAACCGATAATGATTAGTGGCATTACCAGCGCAAATCCATCACGAAGAGCAACCAAATGACGAGAAGCAGCCATCTTCCCAGCTAAGGGAATCAGTGTGTTTTGCACGAAGCCGTTTTTCTTCTCACTCATATAAAACCCTCCCAAATTATCACTTGTAACGATATATAAATAGCAAAACCTGTCAAATAATAAGCATAACTTTGCAAGTGATAACGTTTATTTGAAATCGTGTTGTATGCGGTTTCATCATTTACAATATAGCACATTTTAAGATTTGTGCCTACCTATTTTGGCAAAAAAAGTTAATTTTTTCTTTAAAAAAACATGTTTCAAAACGAAACATGTTTCATGGTACTAATTGGTCTATCTTTAGAATTGTCTTGTATAAACTACGCACTTGATCTTCACATTATTGGTATAGTCCGATTAAAAAAACCAGAATAATTTTTAAAAAATGGAATCTTTTTGAACTTGTGAAGCCTTTAAAAGATCCTTATGTGCTTTAATGCCAATTTGTTCTAATAAAAACACGACGGGAATTTGCGAAGTCAGATTTAAATCTGCCATTCGCACTTCTGGCACGTTATATGAGATATTAAAGTCCACTAGTTGTGCCAGTGTGGAATAGCGATTTGCTGTAATCCCCATTGTTTTCGCACCATTTTCTTGATAAAACTTAGCTTGCTGCAAAACTTGTGGTGTCTCACCCGAAACGGAAAGCAAGATTAACAACGTGTCCGAAAAATCTCTACGTGCCAAGGGTTTCGGTTGAAAAGGATCTGTAATACTTAGCGTGTAAATACCATAATTGGCAAGTAAGCGGGCCCCATACTGAGCTAAGCTGCCACTCGTCCCCAACCCAAATAACAAACTGGTATCTGCTGCAATAATAAAATCGGCAGCCTGCTTAATTTTGTCAAGAAAATGTTCATCATTTACCTGATCAAAAAATTGACTCATAGGTAACGTTGGTTGTTCATCTGGCTGTTTGGTGGCCATTTTTTGCTGGCGCTTCAAGGCGTACTTAAATTCTGAGTAACCATCAAAATCCATTTTACGTAAAAAACGTAAGATTGTGGTTGGTGAAACATGACTTTTTTTCGCTAACTGGCGAATCGTCATACTTTCGACTTCTACTGGATGAGCAATGATGTATTTATAGATGCTTAGTTCCAACTGATTTAATAATTTAACTCTTTCATACGGAAACATCCTTTGCACCTTCTTTTTGAGGATACCTTTACCATAACACTTTCACAGGTTCTTGGAACATGTTTCAAAAGAAAAAAACAGCCAGCCATACTTTGGTTGACTGCTTTAAAATTTTGAAATTAAGATTCTGAAATGTCTTCTCCATTCGTGGCAATGACTTTCTTGAACCAGTCAAAGGAATCCTTCTTAGAACGTTCTAGAGAACCATGGCCTTCATCATCTTGATCAACATAGATAAAGCCATAACGTTTCTTCATTTCACCCGTGCTGGCTGAGATAAGGTCAATGCATCCCCATGGTGTGTAACCCATTAAGTCCACACCATCTTCGACGACCGCTTTTTCCATTTCCTTAATATGATCATGGAAATAACTAATGCGGTAATCATCATGGACACTGCCATCAGCTTCTTTCTTATCATAGGCACCAAACCCATTTTCCACGATAAACATTGGTTTGTGCCAACGATCTTGCATCCAGTTCATGGCGTAACGCAAACCAACAGGATCAATTTGCCAGCCCCAATCAGATTTTTCTGTATATGGATTATCAACTAAGTCTTTAGATTCTGTGTAAACATAATCAGGATTATCGGCACGATACTTCGTCACAAACGACATGTAGTAACTAAAGCCAACGTAATCCGCTGTCCCTTCACGTAAATCTTTGGCATCTTGCTCAGTACGATCAATTTTAAAGCCTTTACGTGCCCAATACTTAGGAACCCAGTTTGGATAAAAACCGTTTGCCTGGACATCGCCGTAGTAGTAACGCGTCTGCATAGCACGTTCTGCCATCATAATATCCTTTGGATCTGCTGTCAGTGGATAAATAGGACACATAGCAATCATATCGCCAATTTGAAAATCTGGATTAATTTCATGACCCAACTTGACCGCTTTGGCACTAGCCACCATTTCATAATGTGCAGCCTGGTACATAGCCTCTTCCCAATTGTCATCTTTGCCTAATTGTAAGCCAGAATTCTGTAGCATAGGATGTGGATCATCCCATGTGGTCTGATTATTGATCTCATTGAAGGTCATCCAGTACTTAACTTTGTTACGATAGCGTTTGAAGACTGCTTCCGCATAGTTCAAGAAGAAATCAATCATCTTTCGATTGGACCAGCCACCGTATGCTTTGACTAAATGATAAGGAATTTCAAAATGCGATAATGTAATGACGGGTTGAATGTTGTATTTCAACAATTCGTCAAATAAATCATCATAAAACTGTAAACCTTCTTCATTGGGTTCTGTTTCATCACCCTTAGGAAAAATTCGTGTCCATGCGATGGACGTTCGGAAACATTTAAAGCCCATTTCTGCAAATAATTTAATATCTTCTGGATAGCGATGATAAAAATCAATGCCCCAGTGGTTAGGATAAACCTCGCCATCTTTAACGCCATCAGTTACTCGACGTGGATGGTCTTTGTCGCCTGCTGTCATCACATCAGCAATGCTAACTCCTTTGCCACCTTCTTGCCAACCACCTTCTAATTGATGGGCCGCTACTGCACCGCCCCATAAAAAGCCATCTGGCATTTGCATTTTTTGTTCACTCATAGTTGCACCTCGTTTTATTTAAAAAAGGCTGAGAAAATAACAATTTTCCCTAGCCTAAGTCTTCCATTTAGGAATATTATTATTCAAGTTAACAATCAGACAGACTAAGCCGCCTCAGTCATTAATCGTCATCTTCAACTTTAACGCCATCAAGACGTTTATAAAGATCCACAATTTCTCCTGCCAAATCACGGAAAGTAATGGCATTCATAATATGATCTTGAGAATGAACTGTTAACAAAGTAACTTTGGCATGCTTGCCGTTGGCTTCATCTGTCAACATTCCAGTTTGAGAGTTATGCGCTTCTGTTAAGAAATGGTCAGCTTCCTTCAATTTGGCATCCGCTGTTTCAAAGTCGCCCTTTTTGGCAGCGTGAATTGCTTCAAATGAGGAACTTTTAGCATTCCCACCATTCATAATTAAGCCCATGATTGCTTCTAAATTTTGTTCTTGTTCTTCTTCAGCCATTACCTGATCCTTCTCCTTCAATAGTTATGTAAAAGCGGAAGCAATTGCTGTTTCCGCTTACAAAATCAATTAATGTTAAGTCTTTAAATTTAAGGCTTATTTGCTAACGCCTAAAGTCTTGAATGCTTCTTTCAAGACTTTTTCACCATTCATCATACCGTAGTCTTGCATGTTAATAACTTCAACAGGAATATCCAATTTACTCTTGAAGTTATTTTCCATATAACGAACTTGCGGTCCAAGCATTAAGATATCTGGATGTTTTTCTTCCAATTTGTTATTTGCATCGGAAGCTGCGGTTGCAAAGATCTCTGCATCAACGCCTTCTGCTGCTGCGGCCTTTTGCATCTTAGATACCAAAAGACTTGTTGACATACCTGCTGCACAAACTAACATAATTGTTTTTTCTGCCATAATGCTCACTCCTAATAATAATTGTATTTTTGTTAGTGGGCGATTTATTTTTAAACCGCTTTCATTACAATTGAATTGTAACTCGTAGGTACAAATTTTACAAGTCCGAGCATCAACTTTTTTTATAAAGGCGCCGTCATCCTGCTTGGTGCCGCGGATCACTAGTTTTTAAGTTTTTTTAATGAATAAAATTTGTACTTTATTCACAAAATTGGTGCTCATGAATTAAGTCGTTTTTAGCTCTAAAACATGTTTTTAGATGAAAAAACATGTTCTTTTTTCATTTTAGAGTTGACTATTAAAACGGTTACATTACAATGAGTAGATGAATGGTGGGTACAAATTTTAAATGAGCCAAACTGGGGATTGGAGGCAAAATACATGTATCACGACATTGCGGATGATTTGATTCATTCGATTGAAAATAAACTCTTTAAAGAAAAACTTCCCACTGAGCATCAACTCATGGAACGGTACAATGTGAGCCGCAATACCATCCGAAAAGCCATCGATATTGTTGCGCAAAAAGGACTCGTCCGCCGTGTGCAAGGAAGCGGCTACTTTGTTAATGATATTAGTCAGGCCGAAAAAACCGTCGTCAATCTTACAATGGGATTAAGCCGCACACGCTATCATAAAGAAATGACTTCAAAAATTGTAACTTTTGATGAAATTCACGCTGACGAAGCTTTGTCACAACAGTATGGGGTGCGCAACGGTGCTGCCTTATTACGTGTCATTCGCTTACGGTATGTGGAAAAACAATTATACAGTTTAGAATATGCGTACTACGTCAAAAGCGAAGTTCCTTCACTTAGTTTGGCAAGTATTAATCACTCTATCTTTGATTATATCCGCGACAAATACAATATTCGGATTAATAACTCTGACCAATACTTATCCCAAGACCGTTTGACCAGTGAAGCTGCTAGCTTATTAGGATTAAAACCTAAAACGGCTTGTATGACTTTGCAACAGTCTAACTTTTATAAAAATGACGTCCTATTTAATTTTTCACAAACTATCTACGTCTATCCAAACCTTAGTTTCTATTTTCATGCCGCAAATCAGTCCGGTAATTAGGCATCCAAACTAAAAAATAAACCTTCACCATAATTCTTGGTGGAGGTTTATTTTTTAGTTATTTAAATCTACGTCAGCCACTACTTGGCTAGTTTGATAAGGAAATCTCGATTCAGAAAACTCAAAAGGCTTCCCGTCTTCTAAATAGCTAACCTGTTTAATCACCAAAACGGGGTCATCTTTTTTTACACCCAAAGCTTGCACATCCTTTGAAGTCGCTTTGTCAGCCCTAACTATTCGATGAGATCCTGATATTGTGACGCCACATTCCTTAGTTAGATAATGATAAACCGAATGCTTCAGGACAGTTTCAGTGATTTCCGCAATTGCAGTCGGCATAATTGTGTGCTCGAAACTATAAACTTTTCCGTCTATATAACGCACCCGCTCAATCACATACACAGGCTCTGTCGCCGTTATCATGAGTCTCTGTTGCTCTTCTGGATTAGGTAATCGTGCATCTAATTTTAAAACCTTACTTTCAATCTTCTTGTTTGGATGGGTATGTGTCGTTCCCAGCGGTTTATCAAAAGAGTTACCCATGTCATCTAAATTTTGCAAGTAATCTTTACGCACAAAGGTGCCTGCCCCACGTTTAGTGTAGACAATTCCTTCAATGATTAAAGCTTGAATGGCTTTTCTAATCGTAATTCGCGTCGTATTAAATTCCTCAGCAAGCTGATTTTGATCAGGCAAAACCTCACCTGCCTTGAAATTTCCTTGAACAATTTTCTTTCTAATATTTTCAGAAATTTCCTGATATTTGTACATTTTCTTCCTCTACTTCATCTTTTTTATATATTTATATCTACAGTTTACCTTTTTAAGAGCCTATTTAACACCATATCATACCGTAAAAAGCACAGACTAATGGGATTTTTAAAAATAAGTATATACTTATTTTTAAAAAGTCTTTACTTAGTTATAGATATGGTTATATAATGTAAACGGATTCAAGAAAGGTGGAGATTGATTTATGACACAAGAGATGCCCAAAGGATTTCTTTGGGGGAATTCTGTATCAAGTATGCAAACGGAAGGAGGTTACAACGAGGGCGGAAAAGGCAAATCCGTCTATGATACGTATCCCGCCACAGAAAACTCTTCTGATTGGAAGGTTGCTATTGATGACTATCACAATTACCCAGAAGATCTTGACTTGATGGCAAACCAAGGCATGAACTGTTATCGATTCCAGATTTCGTGGAGCCGCGTTAATCCTGAAGGTGATGGCGAGTTTAATGAAGAAGGTATTAAGTTTTACGACAACTTAATCAACGAATTATTGGCACGACATATTGAACCAATGATTTGTCTTTATCATTTTGACATACCCCTTCATTTGGCGGAAAAATATAACGGTTTTTTGGATCGTCATGTCGTTGAAGCATTTATCAAATATGGTGAGAAAATGGTCGATTGTTTTGGCGATCGGGTAAAGTACTGGATTACTTTTAATGAACAAAACCTGTATTCATCCCCAGAAGCATTTCGAATTTCCGGCTATCTTAAGGGTGCAAAGACAGACGACGAACTTTACCAAATTACCCATCACGTCATGCTGGCGCATGCAGGTGTAGCTAACTACTTACATAAGCAAACTGACGACTTAATTGGTGGCATGCTAGCTTACAGCGAAGTCTATCCTGCCTCTGCATTACCTAAAGATGTTCAATACGCTCGCCAAATTGACGAATTTTCTAACCGAAACTTGTTAGACGTTTTTGTGCATGGCCACTATTCTAACGAGGTTCTTACTTTCGTCAAGAATCACAACATTAACATGGATTTTACAGATGCTGATCAAGAAATATTTAATCAATTATCTAGTGATTTTATTGCATTTAGCTATTATCAAAGTGTCACTGTCAGCAGTTCCATCATTCCAGATGGTACCCTCCCAAATTACTATCTAGAAGTTGGCGGAAAAGAAAATCCATTCTTAAAGGTTAGTGAATGGGGCTGGTCGATTGATCCACTAGGATTTCGAGATATTCTCACTAAGACATACAACAGTTATGGGTTACCCATGTTCCCCATCGAAAATGGGATTGGCGTTCGTGAAAAGTACGATGGTCATGAAATTCAGGATGATTATCGTATCAATTACCATCGTGCTCATATCCAAGCCATGAAAGATGCCATGTTCGAAGATGGTGTGGCAGTGATTGGTTATCTTGGTTGGGGATTAATTGATATTCCAAGTTCTTCGGGAAATATGGAAAAACGATACGGCATGGTCTATGTGAATCGCGGAAACCACGATTTGCGTAATATGAAACGTATTCCAAAGAAGAGTTATGGCTGGTTTAAAAAAGTCATTGCTTCAAACGGTAACGACTTAGCATAAGTTGTTTTAAATAAAAGGAGGAAAACTCATGAGTGAAGATAAGAACCAAAGTTCAAGTGAAAAACTTGAAAACTCGGGTTTTATTGCAAAATTCACTGAAATATCTGTAAAAGTTGGTAATTGGGTTTATCTTCGGTCTTTACGTGATGCATTCGCAGTTATTTTACCTGTATTCATCATTGCTGGACTTGGGGTATTACTCAATAACACCGTGTTTACTTGGATATTCCATGGTGAAACTTTAGCAAAAGTACAAGTTTTTGGTAACGCCATTAATAATGGGACGTTACAAGTCGCCGGTTTACTAGTTGCCCCCATGATTGGATATGCATTAGCTAAAAACAAAGGCTTTTCTAACCCAATTGCCGCATCTGCTATGTCATTAGCTTGTTTAATGATTATGATGCCTCAAACTGTTTCGTTAGGAACTGTCGCATCTGCTGGTGCTAAGATGTCAACCGTTACTGGTGGACTTAGCTATCTAAACACTGGTACACAAGGGATGTTCGGAGGTATTATTGTTGGTCTACTTGCAACTGGTATTTTCATTAAATTATCCAGTTACAAGAGTTTACAGATCCATTTAGGCGACAATGTGCCACCTGCAGTTTCTTCATCATTTAGTGTGTTACTTCCCGCTTTAATCTTAATGTCCTTATTTGCACTAATCGCTGCTTTACTTGCAGGCTTTTTCAACGCAGATTTGATCAACTTAATTAAGACTTGGGTTCAGGAACCTTTGCGTGGATTTAATACCAATATTGTTGGATTCTGTGTCATTTATACAGTTGCCAACTTCCTATTCACATTAGGTATTCACCAAACCGTTATTTCTGGTACTTTGATGGATCCCCTAGTTTTGATCAATATGAATGCCAACATGACTGCATATGCAAGTTCACATTCATTTGCACATATTCCAAACATCATTACTACTTCATTTGTAAGCAGCTACACTTTAATTGGTGGTTCTGGAAGTACAATTTCTTTGATTATTGCTATTTTAATTTTCAGTAAAGTAAAATCTTCACGTCAAGTTGCTAATTTATCATTGGCACCTGGACTTTTCAACATTAATGAACCCATGATTTTCGGTTATCCAATTGTATTCAACTTACCAATGATGATTCCATTCGTTCTGTTCCCAACTATTGGTAGTATTATTGGATATTACGCGACACTGGTTGGCTTAGTAAGACGAACTGTCGTGTTGGTACCTTGGACAACGCCACCTCTAATTGGCCCTTACCTAGCAACTGCTGGTGATTGGCGTGCACCTATTGTACAGCTCATTATCATTGCACTTGGTGTGGTTCTCTATCTTCCATTTATGAAGATTAGTGAACGTGTTGCCAAAGTACAAGCTGAAGAACAAAATGCTTAGGTCGTGAATAACTATGAACAGAAAAATCATTTTTAGCTTTATCGGCGCAATATTTATGCTACTACTATCCATCGTTGATTTCGTCTCATTTGGACTTACAATCACCACTGTGAGCACAATTGCCATCTTTATTCTGTTCAGCTATGATCTTTACAAAGCTTGGAAGCTTAAAGAAGAGAAATCGAAATGATAAAAAAGACGATCCGCTTAATTGCGGGTCGCCTTTTTAGTTTAAAACGAATTCATATTTACGCTGCATTCCCATAAATAGGGACTCTTTTTTCACCTTTTTGATCACATACTTACCCGCATTTGTGGCCTGGATTTGTTTACCAACTTGATAAGCCTCTCCATTCAACACTTCCAATTTACCAGTCTCGTAAAACCAAACGTACGTATAAAAAATCTTCGTGTTATCTTCTGTGGGAAGAATTTTCATTGAAATTGACTTGTTAGCTCGCATTAAGAGCCACAACGGGATGAAAATACAAAGCAACCCTATTATTGTTAAAACACCTGTATAAATTAAATGAACCATTCTTAGAATCCCCTTTAAATTTGTATATACTTGTAAAATTTAAAGTATACTTGTTTAGTTCATTTTAGCATATTAGTTAATACTTGTATGCCATATATAAAAAGAAAAATTCTAATATTCTATAGCAAAAATTAAGCTCGAGAAACAAGTGTTTGATTCCACGCATACGCCGTTATCCCTGCACTTAAAATAGCTAAAGCAATCAGTTGTTAGGACAGCTTAGAGGACCGATAAATTCGTTCTTTGACTTGTTTATTTTTGTAGCTACAGGGCTCCGATTGCGCCTATCAAGTTTTTTAGACTGTGTTTATTTTGCTTTCGCTAAACGCACAACCTTATTCGTCACATGCTCAATAAAGGCTTGGTCATGTTCCACAATCAACATAGATGGCTTTACAGACTTAATCAGAGTTTCCAGCTGCTCCTGATTAAAAATATCCAGGTAATTCAGGGGTTCATCCCATAAATAAAGTTCTGCTGGGACCGATAAAGACTTGGCTAGTTCGACCTTCTTACGTTGTCCCATACTCATATGCTCAATTCGCGTGGTAAACACATTGCGCTCTAATCCTAATTTGTGCAAATTGTTCAAGAATTCCTGATAATCCAAATGTTGCGCTTCTGCAAAATCCTGCAAAGTTCCACGATTATCCTCATAAGCTTGGCGTACATAGCTCACTTTTAGATTTTTTGGTTGAATCACCTCACCAGTAATTTCACCCGCAAAATCTCCTAAAATCGCATGAATCAAAGTGGATTTACCAGCTCCATTAGGGCCTATAATTCCCACGCGTTTACCTTGTTTAATTTCAAACGAAATCGGATCAAACAATGGTCGCTTAGCATCTGGATAACTCAACGTTAGTTTATTGACCGTCAATAGGCGTTCATGATGACCATGCTGAAAATTCATTGACAAAGGGTCCACATACTCAATATTTTTCAGTAGCTTTTGTTTTTCATCAATCTCTTTTTGCATGTGCTTCTGCAAAGTCAGCGACCGCTTCATGGTACGAGCGGCCCGTGCCCCAATAGCGCCCGTATCAAAAATGGCGCCGCTACCTTTCACGTGAGAATTACCATACTTCTCGCCCTCTTTAGATCGCGACCACTCCGCCTTTTCGGCAGCCGTTTGCTTTAATCGTGAAATGTCTTTCTTGAGTTTGCTATTTTCCATTTCTTCATGAACATCACTTAATTTTTTCTGTTCTTCATAGGTCGCAAAATTGCCCTGATACATCAAGATATTAGATTTTTCAATCGATAAAATGTGATCTGCCACATCATCCACAAACTTACGGTCATGGCTAATTACAATAAAGCCTTGTTTCTTGTGATTCAAATACGCCGCCACTTGTTGCCGCGCCTTGATATCCAAATGGTTCGTAGGCTCATCAATTAGTGGAAAATTCATACCCTGCGTAAATAGACTAGCCAATAAGACTTTGGTCTGCTCGCCACCTGACAAACTGGCAAATTCACGCCACAAAATATCGGGATCCGTCCCCAACAGATTTAATTCACGTTCGACTTGCCACGCTTCGTCTACTCCCAAGTCATCCAATACATAAGCTGTCAGCTGGTGAGGATTCTTAATCGTTTGTGGAAAGTAATCAAAGGCTAGATTCGCTAAAATTTTGCCTTGGTATGCGAGCTTGTGTTGCAATAATTTCAAAAAGGTTGTTTTGCCACGACCATTGCGTCCAATTAACCCTAACTTCCAATTACTATCCAGGTTTAAATTCACGCGATCAAATAACAACTCTCCTTGTGTGTCATATCCAAACGTTAAATTTTTAATTTCAATTTTCGACATTTATAACCTCATTTCTTCACCTTTTTCAGAACAAGCTAAAAATGAGCACACAAAAAGGACCTGCCCATCGAGAAAGATTAGCCAATCCTGAAAAACTGCATAGTCCTCCCTATGACAGGAGTACAAACAGATTCAACAGAATTAACTTAATTTCTCAACGGCAGATCCCTCACTTTTATAATTTTTCTAAAGTATAGCACGCCTTAAGAATTTCGTCTATAAAAAATACGGTCACTCTCATTTATGATTGATATAGCAAGGAATATGAAGTATACCTTGTTTAAGGAAACCGCTTTCATCTGATATCACTTCCATCACATTTAATTATAATGTCATGCATTTTAATAAACTGTCATCGGAGGTAAATAAATCATGAAAAATCCTGTATCAAAATATGCAAAAAGTTTATTACGTATGAATTTTGGAACCATCTCTGTTTATCTAGAACTCAAAAAGAACCCGGCACAACTAAAGCCATATGACGATACCACATTAAGTACTTTGGGTAATTGGCGAATTATCCAAAAAAATCATAGATGGGTACTAGCTTCCAGGGTGTCGCACGATGTAATCACTCAGTCTATCAACGACTACATGCAAGCCAACCAAATTCAGCCAAAAAATTACGCAATATCATTTACAAATTCATGGCCATATGGTGATATTAAGGAACATTAGCCACAATATTTAACCACTTAAACTCAAATTAAAAATACAACGTGCCACTGCTCAACTTTTTTGAGGACTTTAAAAAGCAAGTCAATGCCTTTAGTAAACAGATTCAAGACTTGAGCCTTCAGCCAACGCTGCGTCAAAAATTTATAAAAACAATTTTTTCACATCAAATTTTTATATTCCGCTTGACACCCGCTGAAAATTTATCTATACTCATAGCTAATTAATAAAGAAAGTTGGTCACGCACATGACAAAGACAAATTCACAACTGAATAATCGTTGGCAAAGCCGGTAATTAGGTTGTGTTTGTCTTTTGGCAAGATACGACCTGGATGCATACAGATCGTATCTGTGCCGGCTAATTTTGACGTAGAAAAAGCCCACATGGATAGCAAATATTCATGCGGGTTTTGTTTCGATTTATTAAGAACAATCCTGCAATTGGGATTGTTCTTTTTTCTTTCAAAAAAATCAATCTCAAGCGCAATTATAGATAAGGAGTGACGGAAATGAAGCGTTTAATCACATTTGTAACAGCAATTATTCTTTTTCTTGGTTTCGCGTTTTTTCAAGGAAATTCTGAAAAAACAACCAAAGCTAAAATACCAACGGTGGGTATTCTGCAATTGATGAACCAACCCGCTTTGGAACAAATCCAAAAAGGTGTTATTTCAGGGCTCAAGCGAGAAGGTTATGTCAAAGGTAAAACGGTCAAAATTGACTATCAAAACGCCCAAGGCAATCAAAGTAATTTAAAGACTATGAGTGAACGTTTTGCAAACGAAAACGCCGACCTCATGATTGGCATTACCACCCCTTCCTCCCAAGCACTGGCCGATGTGACTCAAAAGACACCCATTGTTTTAGGAGCGGTAACCGATCCTAAAGGAGCTCGACTCGTCAAAAATGAGCAGCAACCGGAAGCTAATATCACAGGTGTCTCTGACCAAGCACCTTTAAAAGAGCAACTCGACTTAATCTTAAAATTAATGCCTAACTTAAAAACACTAGGTATCATCTATACTTCGAGCGATAATTCGGCTGTGACTCAGTACAAGCTCTTTAAAAAGCTGTGCCAACAAGAAAATGTCACTTTGAAGGCTTACTCCATTTCTAATTCAAATGACTTGAATCAAGTTTCTCAGACCATGCTCCAAAAGGTGGATGCCGCATACGTCCCTACTGACAATACCATTGCGGGCGCAATGCAAACACTAGTTAAAAATGCCAACAACTCCAACGTTCCAGTCTTTCCAGCCGTTGACTCCATGGTAAAACAAGGCGGGGTCGCAACGTACAGCGTTAACCAGTACAAACTTGGCGTTATGACCGGGAAAATGGCTGGTAGATTACTGAAAGGTCAAAAAGTGAAGGATACACCAGTTGAATATGTAAAACATGGTGACCTGACCATTAACCTTAAACAAGCCAAAAAATTAGGCATTCACATTCCTGAGTCCCTAATTCAAAAGGCCCAAAAGAAAGGGGAGTTATTCAAATGAACTTAATTACATCTGCAATTGGACAAGGTTTTTTATGGGGTATTTTAGGAATCGGCCTGTTTTTAACTTTCCGAATTCTTGATTTCCCAGATATGACCGTTGAAGGGACCTTCCCTATGGGCGCGGCAGTTTGTGTGGCGGCTATCAGCCATGGTGTCTCGCCAATTTTAGCTACCCTTTTAGCAATCGTGATCGGTATGGTGGCTGGTTTAGTGACTGGCCTGCTTTATACTAAAGGCCGCATTCCTATTTTATTGGCTGGGATCCTGGTCATGACAGCATGTTACTCCATTAATTTACGGATTATGGGCACATCCAATATTTCCCTTTTAGGAAAACAAAGTCTGTTTACCAACCATTTTCTGGAATCCTTGCCGAAATACTTTGACAGTGTGACGCTCGGACTCCTAATCGTCATTATTGTCACCCTTATTTTAGCTATGTTCCTACAAACCAACCTAGGACAGGCTTTCATCGCAACTGGGGACAACGAAACAATGGCCAAATCACTTGGCATTCACATTGATAGTATGAAAATCATGGGTTTGATGGTCTCAAATGGTTTAATCGCTTTATCTGGCGCCTTAGTTGCCCAAAGCGATGGCTACGCGGATGTTAACATGGGCATTGGTATCATCGTAATTGGCCTTGCTTCCATCATTATCGGTGAAGTCGTCTTCGGTAATCTATCTATGAACCAACGCCTCATTGCCGTGACTTGTGGCAGCATTTTATACCGCTTTGTCTTGCTAATCGTGCTGCAGCTTGGGTTCAGTACCAACGATTTGAACCTAATTTCTTCGATCGTTTTGGCCCTTTGCCTTATGTTACCGACATTCCGTAAAGCACTCCATTTAGATAAATTTATTAAAAACAGTGTAAAAACCCCACTGCCAGATAAGAAGGTGCGTAACCATGACTAATCCAATTTTAGAACTCAAAAATGTCACTACTTTTGTCAATCGGCATACACCTGATGAACAAAAGATCCTTCGCGGCATCAATCTGAAGGTTTATCCCGGTGATTTTATTACGGTCCTCGGTTCAAATGGCGCTGGTAAATCCACGCTGTTCAATACCATCGGTGGCAATTTAGCCGTTGATGAAGGCCAAATTCTTGTGAAAGCTAAGGACATCACCCATCTCTCTGAGGAAAAACGGACCCGTTTTCTCAGTCGTGTTTTCCAGGACCCTAAGTTAGGCACGGCACCTCGTATGACCGTTTCTGAAAACTTGTTATTAGCTGAAAAGAGAGGTGCTCATCGTGGCCTGATCTTCCGTGGGTTAAAGAAACACGTTGCCCACTTCCGTAAAATAACCAGTACCATGGCAAATGGTTTGAGTGAACGCCTTAATACGCCAGCTGGTGAGCTTTCAGGTGGTCAACGCCAAGCCTTAAGTTTCTTGATGGCTACAATTAAGCGTCCTGACATTTTACTTTTAGATGAACACACGGCAGCTTTAGATCCTAAAACTAGTCAGGAGTTACTGCATGCTACTGACGAGCGTATTAAAGAAGACAAGCTTACCTGCTTAATGATTACCCATCATTTGGAAGATGCCTTAAAGTATGGGAACCGACTGATCGTATTAGACAAAGGTCAAATCAAGATTGATGTTACTGGTGAAGAAAAACAACAATTGACGATTGATGATTTATATAAATATTTCGAAATTTAAGCCAAACTAAAATGAGGTCGAGAAAATGCAAATTTTTCTCGGCCTCATTTTTCAAATTAAATTAATGCATTGTAACCTTATTTTTAGTCTTATTTACGCCGTTTTCCCTTGCTAACTACAAGCTCAGATCAAACTAAAAAATGAACCATTACAACGGATGAAATTTTTCAGCCGCTCCGTCCTTTTTGGTTTATCGAAACAAGTCACCTCAGTCAAATGCAACAGAAAATATCCGAATCGAGAACAGAACATGATATCCGCGGTTTGCCCATTAAACACAGATACCACTTTCAGGACAACAAAAAGATGACCACTGCAACTAAGATCAAATATGCCACAAAAAAATCTCGTGAGTTTCACAAACAGAAACCAACGAGATTAGGACTTTATATAGGTTCACTACATCTTCATACCCATTTTTTCATAAGAGCCCATGCCACCGAGCCAGAGATCTTTAGGATCCACATGATTTTCCTTAGCAAAGGCATTCATCAAGGTATCCATATCCATCAATTTATAGGTCTTTGGATGCTCTGGATCGTAAGACTCAATCTGGGCCATCATACCGCCATCCTCATGTTCAATAATATGACAGTGATACATGTAAACGCCTGTATACTCAAAACGAACTTTAATTTGCACATGTTCATCAGGATTGACACTCACCGTATCCTTCCAGCCACGCTCATTTGGATATGGGGCATGCCTGTTACGCGAAACAACCAAAAATTGAGTGCCATGAATGTGGAACGGGTGAATCATACCGCCAACCATATCATTGGTGTTCGTAATATCCCATAGCACAACATCGCCTACTTTTTGACGTGCATCAATGCGTTGCATATTGAATTTCTTGCCATCAATGGCTACTTCCTCATCCATCCCGGACATAATCACATGACGAGTTTCGGACCCAGGTGTAACCGGTAATTCTGGAATGTCTACTAAGTGATCTGGCAACTTTGTATCGTCTTTTGCAAAGGCATGAATTCGGAAATGAACTAACGCCACATCGTCAGACATCAGCGCCACTTCATCCCCATCATGATACTTTCCAAAGTCCACGATAAATTCATCCCGCTCTGCGCAAGTCATCATCACTTTTGTGAAGTAGACCGGTTCTGGTAAGATACCACCATCAGAAGCGATCTGGGCAAATTCCAGACCATCACTAAAGTGTAAACGGAACTCGCGGCGATTGGCACCATCCAACACACGTAAACGAACCCGTTGCGTCGTCACATCTACATACGGATTAATCGTGCCATTAATCATTGGTGTTTTACCTTGGACACCGTCAGGATCGTAATCAGCCTGATAATCCCACTGATTGTCTTCGTGGAAGTTACGGTCTTGCAAAACAAGCGGAAAATCATCTACGCCATAATTACGTGGCAATGGCAGTTTAGCTTCGTCTTCATCTTGAACTACAACTGGTGTCGCTAGACCATGCCAAACTTGCTGGGCAGTTGATGGACATGGATGTGCATGTAGCCAAAGCGTTGCTGCCGGTTGATTGCAAACAAATTCAATGTCACTGGATTCTCCTGGATAAACAGGCGCATGACAGCCACCATCAATGTACGGTCCCGGCACATTGAGGCCATGCCAATGGAAAGTTGTGAGTTCATGTAAGTCATTTTTTAGGGTGATATGAATTTTTTTACCGCGTTTAAAAATAATCGTTTTGCCTAATAAACTGCCATTGTATCCCCAAGTCTTTGTTTTAGGTCCTGGGAGCAACTGGCTTTCACCTTCTTGAGCGGTTACCGTATAATACATATCCGTAGCCGTTTCCTTATCGGGCTGCAATACGGCTGGAACGTGCAGCTTTTGTTGTGGCGTTGTAGGTTCTTCCAACGGCACATAGCCACCGTCATGCGTATTCCATGCTGGCTCATCAAAAAAATAATCGTTATAAACTTGCTTTGCCATAATGTTCATGCCTTCTTTTAGAATTATTTGTTTCTAATAATCATTCTAACTTTCTCATCCATCTAATTCAACCGGTTTCATTTTAACGAATAACTAAAACTGAAACTGGCGAATATTTAGCCATGTAAGAAGCTTGACTACCAAAGTAACGTGCCACACCTGAACGAGAAGAGGACCCAATAACTAATAAATCAGGTTGGACGTGTGGAATCACATCTTTAACAATTGTTTCCCCTGCGTCTCCCTCAGCAGTGTAGGTTTGCACCTTGCGAATTCCAAATTCTTCCGCAATTTTACGATAACCTTGCAAATGCTTTTCCAAGTCGCTGCGCTTTTGCTGGATATAATCTTTATTCAACGCTTGGTAAATATTAATATCATCCTGCTCTAAAATTGACACAATATCGAGCTCAGCGTTGTCTTGTTTGGCCCGGTTCATGGCAAACCGAAACGCTAACTGCGCGTCCGGGGAATCGTCAACCCCAACCAATATTTTTGAAAATCGTTTCGGATCTAAGCGGCTTTCGCTCATCTTAAATTCCCCCAATCGCTAATTATTTTAATATCCTAATTTTAACATCTTTTCTCACCGGTCACGAGTAAAGGGCTCACAAAATTTCTCCCAAGATATTGCCGATCCCTGCGTTTTTTCTCTAACTAAAAGTTATTGTTGGTTCACAGTCTGAATAAACGCCTGAAATCCAGTACGACCATCCTCAGTGCGTTTAAACACCCCTGCATCTTCCAAAACACGCAAAAAAACGTGTCCAACTGCCTGACTGATTACCTCATGCACATTTTCAGGTGTGATCTCCTGTTGTTTTAACTGATCGGCCCAAGTCTGGTGATAGGCTTTCATGGCATTGGGCTGGCCTAACAAATAACGCGCCACTTCCTGTAACTCCGTTTTCAAACGCGCGGGGAGAATGGCACGGCCCATTACTTCAATCAACCCGATATTTTCTTTTTTAATGTGTTGTACATCCTTATGTGGATGAAAAATACCATCTGGATACTTTTTAGTGGTCTGATTATCACGTAAAACCAAATCCATTTCTAACTGGCCTTGACGTTGGCGAACAATGGGCGTAATTGTGTGGTGCAACTGACCATCAGTAGCGTGACGAATATCGCGTTTCACATCGTCATAATGTTGCCAAACTTGCAAAATATGGGTAGCTGCATCAATCAAATCCGTTTCCGAATCACTTGTCAATCGAATGACAGACATCGGCCATTTCACGATTCCTGCTTGAACATTAGCAAAACCGATTAGCTCAAATGGTCGTTCAATAGGTGCCTTGGCCATTGGAAAATCGTGCTTACCACCTTGATAGTGATCGTGGCTAAGCATAGAGCCGCCTACAATGGGTAAATCCGCATTACTTCCCACAAAATAATCTGGAAACAGCTTCGTTATGGCCACTAGATTTTGAAAGGTAGCGCGATCAATGTGCATCGGTCGGTGCTGGTCCGAAATAAAAATACAGTGTTCGGAAAAATAAGCGTATGGCGAATACTGAAATCCCCACGTTTCACCATCAAGCTGCAATCTGATCAAACGATGATTGCCACGTGCTGGGTAACCCACGCGGCCTTCATATCCTTCATTCTCTAAACATAATTGGCACTTAGGATAGGTGGTAGAAGCCGTTGTTTGTGCTAACGCAATGGCACGTGGATCCTTTTCTGGTTTAGAAAGGTTAATGGTAATCTCTAAATCACCGTAATCTGTGGTAACCGGAAATTCGATATTTTTCGCAATAGCACGTGTTTTAATATAGTCATTTTCTCGACTCAATTCATAAAAATAATTTGTCGCTTTTTGTGCGCTATGTTGATATAAGTCCCAAAACTTAGCATTCACAGCATAGGGCGTCGGTGTCAGGAAATCCATCAAATCAGCGCCCAAAATTTCACGTTCCGTTGGGTTATCCTGAATTTTGTGATTCTGGATCGCCATTTCGATTAGTAAATCATGTATCTGCAACAAATTCTGTTTTGCCGGTTGTTCAGCTAATGGCTGTTCTCCGACTAAAGCAAAGATACGATTTATTAAATAGCGGCGATCTAGTTCATGATAAGTCCCATGTTTGATAATTTCGGTCACAAATTGGGACACTAACCCCGTCGATTGTTCATCTTCCACTTATGATTACCTCTTTTGTAACTGACTTGGCCCATCCGCAATTTCTGCCACGTAGAAATCAGCTTTGTAACCAATCTTTTCTTGATAAACCTTTCCGACTGCTGCTTCAAAGTTTGGGACCTGATCTTTTTGAACGAGAGCAATCGCACAGCCACCATAACCGCCACCAATCATTCGGGCACCCAAAACGCCTGGCTGTTGCCAAGCCGTATGGGCTAACGTATCTAGTTCTTTACCAGTCACTTCAAAATCATATTGTAAAGACATATGTGAGGCGTTCACTAAACGACCAAACTTCTCAAGATCCTGGTTTTTAAGTGCCTTGATGGCCTCGCCAACCCGTTGATTTTCAAAAACAGCGTGACGAGCCCGTTTTAATAAAGGTTCGCTTTGAATCAAGTAACTGTATTCGTCAAATGTTTCTTTATCTAAAGCTCCTAGTGTGGGCGTCTTAACTCCGGTCTGCAACTGGGCTAGGGCCTCTTCACACTCACGACGATGCTCATTGTACTTGGAATCCGCCAATTCGCGCCGTTTGTTAGTATTCATGATAATGATCACATGATCGCCAAGTTTCAAGGGCACATGCTCATATTTTAAGGTGTTGGTATCCAGTAATACTGCATTGTCTTTTTTGCCCATCTCCACGGCAAACTGATCCATAATGCCAGAATTCAGGCCAATGAACTGATTTTCTACCTTCACACCCGTTTTAACCATGTCTAACGGTGTGACTTTTAACTGAAATTCGTCTTGGAAAATTTTACCAAACAGCATTTCTAACGAAGCCGAAGATGATAGTCCGGCCCCGTCTGGTAGATTTCCTACAATATAGACATTCAGCCCGTGTGTGATTTGAGCACCAGCCTCAGTGAGATACCGGAGCATGCCTTTGGGGTAGTTTGTCCACTGATTTCCCACTTTTTGTTGAATTTCTGGTGTGTTCAGCGTTGAAACTTGAACCCCTTGATCGGCAAAATTTTGTGAAAACAAATGAAATTCTTGATCATCTCTTGGTGATACTGCCGCATAAGTTCCTAAGCTGATGGCACATGGAAAGACACGGCCACCATTATAATCTGTGTGCTCGCCAATCAAATTAATGCGGCCTGGTGCAAAATAATAATGACTTGCAGGTAAATCAAAAGCACTTTTGAAACCGTTTTCTAAAGTTTCGACAGTAATTGTCTGGCTCATTTCGACCACTCCTTTTCGTGTGTTTGAGTAACCTAGACGGTTATTCCCAGGTAATCGCTTCAGTATGAAGAGGACGTTGCTTTTGTGTAATCAAGTAGCTGATGGCACCTTTAAATGACAACATACCAACTGCGTCAGATTCCTCGAATTTAATGGTTGAACCTGAAGAAATATGTGCCAAAACATCCTCTTCAGCAGCCTCAAGATCGGTAAATTCGCGATAAAAGGTGATCACACGTCCATTTTCGTACGATAACTTAATTTCAAATTGTTTCACTTTAATAAACCCCTTTCAAATTTTCCACACGTTAATCATATCATATCTTGATAACAGAATATGACTTAATTAAAAACGACTTTTCCCTGCCATTTTGAACATTATGTATAACTTTCACCGTAATATTTTTAGGCTAAATTAGTGCTGATAAGCAACGAAGAAATCTCCTTATACTTTAAGTTTCAAGAACCATAATTTTGCAACGGCGCTTTCAATAATTGTTATAGCCAGCATTCTTTCTTTTGATTTACTTGCTTAAAGCCCCAAGCTTTCGGTATCTGATAGAAACCTAAATTCTTCAAACTTTGTTTACGGCATATAAAAATAATTTATTATTTGATAGTCAAATCATTTGCCGAAATCGTTTTCGCTTGATATTCTTCTAATATAGATTAGTTAATTCTTATGAGTAGGAGGTTTGCACATGGTCGAAATTAAATTGGATCATATTTATAAAAAATATGCTGGCAACGATAATTACTCAGTTACCGACTTTAATTTACATATTAAAGATCATGAGTTCATTGTTTTCGTTGGCCCTTCTGGTTGCGGTAAATCAACAACTATTCGCATGATTGCTGGCCTAGAGGACATCACAGATGGCGAGCTTAAAATGGATGGCAAAGTCATGAACGAGATTGCGCCTAAAGACCGTGACATTGCGATGGTCTTCCAAAACTATGCATTGTATCCCAACATGACCGTCTACGACAACATGGCTTTTAGTTTAAAAATTCAACATGTCAACAAAGCAGAAATCAAAAAGCGTGTCGCTAACGCTGCCGAAATTTTGGGCTTAGAAGCGTTTTTAGATCGAAAACCAGCTGCGCTTTCTGGTGGCCAGCGTCAACGTGTTGCATTAGGCCGCGCCATCGTTCGTGAAGCCAAACTTTTTCTTTTAGATGAGCCCTTGTCTAATCTGGATGCTAAATTACGCGTGTCGATGCGTGCCCAAATTGCGCAGCTTCATCAACGCCTCAAAACTAACATGATTTATGTGACCCATGATCAGGTGGAGGCCATGACTATGGCAGACCGGATTGTGCTTACTAAACAAGGCGAAATTCAACAGGTTGGTACGCCTTCTCAGTTATATAACCAGCCCGTCAATCAATTTGTAGCAGGGTTTATGGGCTCACCATCCATGAACTTTTTTGAAGGTGAGTTACACGAAAATCGGTTCACTACCCTTGACCAGCAACTCACCGTTACGGTTACGGACCAAAAATTACAAAAACTTCGTGATGCAGGCTATGCCAACCAAAAAGTAACCATGGGCATTCGAGCCGAAGACATCCATACTGGTCCGGACCTTCTCGAAAAAATGGCAGATGCAAAAGTGCAGGCCAAAGTCGATGTTGCTGAACTACTAGGGGTAGAAACCATGTTGTATGTGACTAACGGGTATCAAGAATTTGTGGCAAAGGTAAATGCACAAAATACGCATCGCCCTGATGAAATCATTACACTAGCTTTTGATATGAATCGAGCCCACTTTTTTGATTCCCAATCACAAGTTACAATCGCGTAATTTATGTACGGTTCCCCATTGGATTATCAAAGAAGGGAGATTCCTATGCAAGGTGTGAATTCAACCGTCAAAGCAAAGGTCAAATATAAAAAACGGCATCCCAGTTTTGCCTCACGCTTTAAAAGTAACCTACCGTTGCTTCTATTCGTCATTCCAGGTGCCATTTGGATGATCTTTTTCTTCTACATCCCAATATTTGCTAACGTGGTAGCCTTCCAGGATTTCCATTTCTCGGCAGGCGGGTTCCTTGAAAGTTTACGAACCAGCTCTTGGGTCGGGTTCAAAAACTTTGAATTTTTGTTCTCCTCCAATGCCGCCTGGGTGATTACCAGGAATACGTTGCTTTATAACCTGGGATTTATTGTTTTAAACCTTATCATTTCGGTGTTTTTTGCGATTGTAATGAGTCAATTACGTAATAAACGATTAATTAAGGTTTATCAGACTTCGATGTTACTTCCGTACTTCTTATCTTGGGTAGTCATTAGTTACTTCGTGTATGCGTTTATCAGTCCCAATCAAGGCCTAATTAATTCGCTCCTTACAGGTAGCGGTGGCAAAGCCATCAGTTGGTACAACGCCCCACAATACTGGCCGTTCATCTTGCTGTTCATCGGTACATGGAAGAGTATCGGGTACAACAGTATTTTGTACTTTGCCAGTGCCATGGGCGTAGACCCCACGCTATACGAAGCAGCTGAAATAGATGGTGCAAATAAGTGGCAACAAATCAAGCACGTCACTATTCCGGCATTAGTTCCTTTAATGACACTTATGACCATTTTAGCCATCGGAAATATTTTTCGTGCCGATTTTGGTCTGTTCTACCAAGTTCCCCAAAATTCGGGGAGCCTCTACAATGTCACATCGGTCTTAGATACTTATATCTTTAACGGCTTAACTTCTACGGGAGACATTGGCATGTCGAGTGCTGCCGCCTTATACCAGTCGTTTGTGGGTTTTGTCCTTCTTATGATTAGTAACGCGGTCGTGCGCAAGATTGATCCAGACTCAGCTCTGTTCTAGAAAGGAGGATACGGTTATGCGACAACCAAAAAAGCAGATTTCATCCGTTGAAGTTCGCTCGTTCGGCCACAAATCAAATTTGTTCTTTAACATTTTGTTAGCCATCTTCGCTTTTTCGTGCTTGTTACCCCTTATTTTTATCATCATTATTTCCTTAACCAGTGAACAATCACTGTTAGCAGATGGCTACCAATTCTTTCCGAAACACTGGAGTTTGGCTGGTTATGAATATCTCGCTACCATGGGCGGTCAGTTACTCAACGCACTGGGCATCACTGTGTTAGTAACCGTGTTTGGCACCTTAGTCAATGCCACGTTTACTTCAACTTACGCCTACTCCATTTCACGGTCTAGCTTTAAGTATCGCAAATTTTTTACCGTTTTTTGTTTGATCACAATGTTGTTCACACCAGGTATGGTGGCAAACTATATTGTAATGACTAATCTCTTACAATTAAAAGACACGATTTGGGCCCTCATTTTACCTTTGGCAGTGAGCCCGTTTAATATCATTGTGATGCGGACCTTCTTCAAGCGCCAGGTAAATGAATCCATTATTGAAGCTGCCCGAATTGATGGCGCCGGAGAAATGCGGATCTTCTTAAAAATCGTCCTACCGCTAGCCGTTCCCGGAATTGCAACCATTAGCTTGTTTGCTGCTTTAGGCTACTGGAACGATTGGTTCAATGCATTGCTATATATCCAAGATTCACACTTAGTCCCCCTTCAATACTTATTGATGAAGATTCAATCTAACATTGAAATGTTGACGCAAAATGCCGCACAGGGTGCACAGTATGCCGGTGGGATGGCTAATATTCCCCAAGAGGCGACACGCATGGCCATGGTGGTCATTTCGGTGCTCCCAATTGCGATCAGTTACCCCTTCTTCCAAAAATACTTTGTGAAGGGCTTAACCATCGGCGGTGTCAAAGAATAATTGTCCACAAATCATGATTTATAAAGGAGCGTTCAAACTATGAAAAGATGGGTTAAAGGGTTACTTGCAACAGCAGCCGTCCTCGGTGTTGGACTGACGATTGCGGGCTGTTCCTCAAAAAAGGCCGCTGACAGTAGCGACACAAAAACATTAACGATGTATCAGATTGGCGACAAGCCTAAGAACTATGACGCCCTCATGGCAAAAACCAATAAAATCCTGAAAAAGAAAGCCAATGCCAAGTTAAAAATTAACTACATTGGTTTTGGAGACTA
Source organism: Pediococcus cellicola (assembly GCF_001438655.1). Taxonomy (GTDB): domain Bacteria; phylum Bacillota; class Bacilli; order Lactobacillales; family Lactobacillaceae; genus Pediococcus; species Pediococcus cellicola. The sequence goes on along the minus strand of NZ_JQBR01000008.1, from coordinate 53,568 downwards.
CGCAAAAAAAATGTCTGTTATTGTGTCATCTGGAGAAAGTTATGACATCGCTAAAGCTGATAATTACGTGGTGAATGCCCAAAAAGGAGCATATGCAGATTTAACCAAGTTACTTCCTAAATATGCTTCAAAAGCTTATAAATCCCTAGATCCAGCTTACATTCAAGGCAACAAAGTGAATGGCAAACTATATGCGATGCCAATTAACGCCAATGTCTACCGGACACAAACCATTGCGTTTAATAACAGTTATCTAAAAAAATATAACATTGATATTAGTAAAGTAAATTCATATAAAACTTTAGAACCTGTTTTAAAGAAAATTCATGCGGTGGAACCAAATGTGGTCGCTTTTAAAGCCACCAAAGGATTTGTAGCAGAATCCGGCTTTGATTACCCACTCACAGACAAAATGCCATTTGCTGTAGATATCACGGATGGCGGCAATGCAAATAAAATCGTGAACCCTTACGACTCAGCTCGTACACAAACCAACTTAGCGTATTTACACAAATTTTATCAAAAAGGTTACATCCCTCAAGATGCCGCAACCAACAGTAAAGAATATGGGTTAAGTAGCAAAACTTGGTTTGCCCGCCAAGAATTAGTGGGCCCGTATGACTACGGTAACCAAGCCTTAAGTACTGCTTCAGGTGAAAAGAATGGCATTGTAACCAAAAAGATTTCAACGCCGCTGAAAACAACTGGCCAAGCGCAAATGTTCAACTGGGTCGTCAGTAACAGTTCTCAAAATAAGGAATTAGCTGTAAAAGTTTTGGGCATTATGAATAGTGATCCCGAATTATTAAATGGCCTGGTTTGGGGCGAAGAAGGCGATGCTTGGGAAAAGACCGATCAAAAAGACAAGATTAAATTACTTAAAGGATATGCTGCTGATCGCAGTATGGGCGCTTGGATGACTGGTGACAACTCTATTTTGTACACCACAACTGATGTGACCGACAAAATGATCAAAGAACGTAAAGATTCCATTGCGTCGGCAAAAACTTCACCAATTTTAGGTTTCAATCCAGACACCTCCAAGATCAAAACTCAGATTACCAATATTCAAAACGTGATGAATCAATATGGTGATCAGTTGAATACTGGAACCGCCGATCCAAAGCCAACCATTAAGAAGATGAATAAAGCTTTGAAGACCGCTGGTTACGACGAGGTTCGCGCAGAGTTACAAAAGCAATACGATAAGTTTCGTCAATCAAAATAAGTCGTTTTTACTGCCAAAAATCTTAAAGGATTTTGGCAGATACATAATCTATAAATGGAGGAAAATAACCATGATTAGCCTTGGCTTACAAAAACTTTTAATTCGTAGTTACGTTGGCATAAAACTGAGTCTCTTATTTTGGCTGTATGCTTTTAGTGGCCTGTTGTTGTTCGGGATTGGCCCAGCTTTGCTTACAGTCGCTGAGCTGTATCACCGCCATCACTGGCACTACGATAAAATCACTTTAGCTGAGGGCTGGCAATTATTTAAATCTCATTTCAAACTAGGTAACTTATATTTTTATCTATTTGCCGGTATCACGATTATTTTAGCTTATAACCTCTTTTTATCTGTCCAGACTCAGGGCTTGATATTTATCATCACCGATTTCATTTTGATCTTTGCCCTTTTAATTCTGGTAAGTATGTTTCACTTTGGCATTTGGCTTCAGGCCCGCTACAAGATTGCGTTGGCCACCACGCTAAAACTTTCGTTCATTCAATTCTTTAATAATTTTTTAGAAGTCCTCAAGTTGTTAGCAGGGTTTGTTGCCATCATGCTGATCACCTATAAATTTCCGGGACTACTCTTATTTGGTACCGTGCCGGCGTTATTGCTCTGGACCGCGTATGTCAGCAAAAAATGGTACACTAAATTAGAAACCGTGATTTAAATTAAAAAGCGTCATATGAATTGAAAGAAAAATCAGTATGACGTTTTTTTAATGTTAATCGACCTCTGACATCTTTTCTCTTTTACAAAAAACTGACATTAATTTCTTTCACTTCTCATCGTCAATTTTCCGTTCATTTAGTTTGATTTCTAATCGTTATTATTAGATATTAATATTAAGGAGGCGATTTAATGTTTTATCACAAGAAAAAATTACAATTTGAAGCAAAACCAGATGCACCTAACCCACTCTATGCCAACTACATTCAAGAACTCATCGGTGGCCAATATGGCGAAATGTCAGTAGCCATGCAGTATCTCTTTCAAGGCTGGAGTTGTCGTGGAGAAGAAAAATATCGTGACATGATCATGGACGTGGCTACCGAAGAATTAGGTCACGTCGAAATGTTGGCCACCATGGTTGCGCGCTTATTGGAGGATGCCCCCGTTGTTCAGCAAGAAGAAGTGATGAAGCAGGATCCGATGGTACAAGCAATTCTGTCTGGGATGAATCCCCAACACGCAATTGTCGCTGGTTTAGGTCCTCGTCCTGCTGACAGTGTAGGTAATCCTTGGAGCGGCGCTTATATCATTGCAAGCGGTAATCTATTAGCTGATTTTCGTGCTAATTTAAATGCCGAATCTCAAGGCCGCCTGCAGGTTGCTCGCATCTATGAAATGATTGAAGACCAAGGCGTCCGGGACTTGCTATCCGTATTATTAGCGCGTGATAGTTACCACCAAAACTTGTGGATGGCTGCCATTAAAGAACTTGAAGAAAAAGAAGGTAGTATTTTGGTTCCAACCACTTTTCCTCGCGATAAAGAACGGTTGGATATCGCCTATGATCTTTACAATTTCTCTGATGGAGAGGCAAGCAAGGATGGCGCTTGGGCAAAGGGTGAAGCATTAGATGGTCAGGGTGAATACAAATGGGTAAAAACGCCTAAACCTGAAGCTAAGGCACCTAAACTCAAGCCTGTAAGTCCTAGAATGTATGGTACCCCTGATTTACCCGACCAAGTTGGCTTTATGAAAGAATAGGTTTTCTAAAGAACCACACCAATCTGAGCACATTGGTGTGGTTTTTGTTTGCAATGATAACCCCTTAGCCGAAGCTGACATATCACATGCCACACATCAGTTAAGAAAATAAACGCCGTAATTGGATTAACAACAAGAAACCATTATTCTCGTCATTAACTAAACACCCTGAAAGGCCTGCTTTTTTTCATAAAAACAAGACCATATCGTGATGACATGGTCTTGCTCAATTCTCTTAATTATTTTTTCTCTCACGTTACTAACTTTAACTAATTCTCTTCTTCTGCCTGACGCATCATGACCCGTTCAGAAATCTTCATAAATGGTAAATAGAAGAAAATCCCGAAAAGAATGGAAATTAATTGAACCACAACGGCGCGCCAATCACCACCAGTTGCCAAAAATCCGTTAATCAAAGGTGGCGTTGTCCAAGGAACCATCACCACAGTTCGGTTCATAAAACCAACTGCTGTACAGAAATAAGCAAACAATAAGGCAATTACCGGTGTTAAAACAAATGGAATTAACAATGGCAAATTAAACACAATGGGATAACCATAAATAACCGGTTCATTAATATTGAATAATCCCGGGACAAATGATAATCCGGTAATTTGACGACTTGATTTCATTCTTGAAAAAATGATTGTCGCAATTAGTAAACAAATCGTACTTCCCGTTCCGCCAAACATTCCAAATGTATCACGAAAAACACTTGTAATGATGTAAGGCACGTGATGACCGGCAGCGAATGCCTGCATATTCTTATTGGTATTAATCAAAAGGACTGGGTCAAGCAATGTCCCATTAATGACAGCTTGATGAATACCAAAACCAAACAATAGGTTACCGACACTATAGATCAACAAGAAGCCCGGTAAACTGGTGTTTACACGTCGTAATGGTTCTTGAATAACCATGGTAATCAACTTAATCATGTCTGTATGTGCCAACACAGTTAATAATGCTGCAATAATAGCTAGTAAACTTAAAACCACAATTGTTGGAATTAACGTCATGAATGAATCGCTAACAGCTGGTGGCACATTCTCACCAAGGTTAATCCGGAATTTCTTTACACGGGATAACCTGATGAATAATTCCGTTGCCACTAAACCAATAATAATACCGGCAAACATACCCGTAACACCAACATTTGAAAATGATAAAAATCCCGTAATATTAACTGACGCTGTTTTTCCAGTCGGAACGGCTTGCAGTGTAACCGGCATCATGACAACCAACCCTGCTAGTGAAATAATCGCTGACCCTAAAACGTTATTGAAACCACGATTTTTCGCTAAACAATACCCAACTACCGGGGCAATCAACAATCCCGCAATATTTAGCGTGCCATTAACCAGCAAATTACCAAATGTTTGAAAATTAGCTAATGTCGTTCCTTTGAAAAACAATGTAAAAATCACATTATTAATAAGAACCCCTATTCCAGCTAAAATAAATAACGGCATAATCATCGCAAATGCATCTCGTAAAGAACGCAAATGAATTTGATTGCCAATTTTTATAGATACCTTGGTAAAATTATCGATAAATTTCTTACCAATCCCATTACTTTTCATATTTGCACCTCACCTTAATTCTTTTTCTTCTGCAATCATTTTCTTAAACCAGTAATAACTTTTTTTAGGTGTTCTGCTTAAATCACGAAGATCATGATTGCCCCGATTGACATATACTAGTCCGTAGCGTTTCTCCATATTCCCAGTCGAACTTGGAATATCAATCAATCCCCAACCAAGATAACCAATCACATCAGCGCCATCGATTTGCATGGCATCTTTCATAGCCTTGATATGTTCTTGATGATATTGAATACGATAATCATCTTGAATTTCATGTTCACCATCCCAGACCTCTTGCGCACCAATCCCATTTTCTACTGGAAAAATTGGAAGTCGATAACGATCAGCCATTTTGGCAATACAATTACGAAAACCTTGGGCGTCAATCTGCCAGCCATATTCTGATGTTGCCAAATTGGGATTCAAGACTTTTCCTTGACTCATATAATAATTGGGCGCCACATTGGGTGCGATCTTTGTGGCATCAATTACTAAGCTATAGTAATAACTAAATGCTAAGAAATCACTTTTAACATGGTTTAATTGGTGTACCTTATCTTCAAGTTGATTGACCAGATCTGTTAATCCATTGGTTTTCATAAATTGAATCACTTCACCAGATCGTTTGCCAGTCGCGAAAAAGGAAAGAAAATCTTCGTTAATAAACTCATTGGCTTTACGTGTAACCATTACATCTTGTGGTTTGGGTGTGTTGGGATACATTTCTTGATAAGCAACCATGCCGCCTACCTGTAACCCATCAAAAGTATGTACATAGTCTGCAATTTCAGCATAAGCAATTAGACTATTAGTTGCGATTTTGTATTGATCTGCCACACTTTTTGGTCCCTTTAAATAGCCACTATTTTGAAAACCTTCTTCAAACATCGTGCAATTCTGTTCATTAAAAGGAATCCAGTACTGTACCTTACTTGCCAGCGCTTTAATAACTATTTTAGAAAATCTGACAAACGCATCGCGCACATAATCGCTAACAAACCCATTTTCTTTTTTGGCAAGCGCCAAGGGCATGTCAAAATGATATAAACATACTACCGGTACCAAATTCCGTTTTAAAAGTGCCTCCACGAACTGAATATAATAATCAAGTCCTGCTTGATTCACCTCACCGTCACCAGTTGGAATTACTCGCGACCATGAAATCTGGAAGCGGTAACAATTCATGCCAGCATTTTTCATTAAATCAAAATCTTCTTCATAGCGATGATATTCATCAATGGCAACTTTCCAGTCAGAAGAAGTTGCTGTGGCTTCTTTCACATCATACACGGATAGCCCTTTGCCATCTTTATCCCAGGCTCCTTCGGTTTGCATACTCGAAACCGAATTCCCCCACAAAAACTTTGAATTTTTCATTGCCTGCCTCCTTTATGATTATCATTTTAACTCATATTTTAAATTTGTAAAGTCAAATATTTATATTGATAACTCAAATAATTCATTTGGATAAATAAATTAATATGCTAAAATTATCATTAGGAAGAGGGTGTGCCTTATCAGTCAATATAATCAAATTGCAAATACGCTAAAAGAACGCATAAAAAATGGTGATTACGTAGCGGGTCAACATCTTCCCAGTCAAAAAGAATTGGCTGATGAATTTCATACCTCACGTGTCACCATTCAAAAGGCACTTGATGAATTATCAAATGCCAATTTAATTTTGCGTCGGCAAGGAAGCGGCACAACCGTTGCTCCCAATTCACGCTCAACGCTTGATATTCTATCTAGTCAATATGAAGGAACCACCAAATTATTTGAGGGTCGTGGAAAAGTAACCACAAAGGTGCTTAAATTTGAAATACGATTGCCGTCTGTCCATGAACAAAAGCGGTTATCAATTTCTGATTCCACCCCTGTTTACGATATTCTTCGGTTACGAAATATTGACAACGAACCCTATGAATTAGATCATTCGATCATGCCGTTATCCGTTATCCAAAACCTAACCGAGAAAATTGCTAGTGGTTCAATTTACACATTTATCGAATCAACTTTGGGCTTAAAAATCGGTAGTTCCATTCGAAAAATCACAGCAGATGTTCCCAGAAAAAATGATCAGGACTATCTAAAATGCACACACAACGAACCAATTCTCCAAGTTTCTCAAACGGTTCATTTATCGGACGGCCGACCTTTCGAATATTCGCAAACACGCCATCGTTATGATAAAGGCGGTGTAATTGTAGTCAACAATACGTTGAGTAGTAATGGGTTACAGATTTAAAAAATCCATAAATTCAAAAAAAGATCCGTTAGAAATTAATAATTTTCTAACGGACCTTTTTATAGAAATGTTTTTATCTATTAATTAAGCTTTCCATTCGACTGACGGGATGGTATTGCCTTCAAATTGCCACTTAATGTAAATGTATTTTCGACAGGTACCATCCCGTTATATCTGGCATTGGCAACTATTTTAATAAATTCATTGCTTGCCGGCAAACTAAGTATTTTGCATATCAAAATCTTAGAATATTTAAAAGCTATTGAGAAATCATATCATTCTTCGTAATAATATACTTTTGCTTCATACGGTCTCAAGTCTCTTTTTAAGTCATCATCGTAGTTGCTTAATAACAACCTACTTTTTTGATCATTATAAACCTTATAATTTCTTTTAATCACATGACTCGTAAAATTGGTAACTATAAATAAATGCTGCTGATCTAGTTGTCGTTCATATGCAAAGGCCTCATTATCCTTTGGATCTAATAGCGAGTAGTTTCCATAAACAATAACATCATATTGGGAGCGTAATTCATTCATCTTTTTATAAAAATAATAAATTGAATTTGGATCATTCAAAGCTTCCGAAACGTTAATTTGTTTATAAGCAGGATTAACTTTAATCCAAGGATTTCCATCTGTAAAACCGGCATTTTTAGTTGCATCCCATTGCATTGGCGTCCGTGCATTGTCACGGGAGGAATGGTGAATATAAGCCATCATTTGTTGTGCAGAAATTTGTTTTTTATCTTCAACAATTTCATGATATGCATTTAGTGTCTCTAAATCTTTGTAATCAGCTATATTATCAAAATGAACGTTCGTCATGCCAATTTCTTCGCCTTGATAAATATAAGGAGTCCCTTGCATAAAATGTAAGAGCAACCCTAACATTTTTGCAGATAGCACACGATATTTGCTGGAGTCATTTCCGAATCGGGAAACAATACGCGGTTGGTCATGATTATTCCAATATAACGAATTCCATGCTTTTCCATTTAAAGCAGTTTGCCAACGTGACATTACCCCTTTTAACTCAATCAATGAAACCTTGTTAGTGCTCCATTTTCCTAGACCACTTTGACTCCAATCTAATCCCATATGTTCAAATTGGAAGACCATCTCTAGTTCGTGGCGATCAAATCCTGTATATTTAATCGCATCCTGCGTTGAAGCAGAGGGCGTTTCTCCCACTGTAATGACATTATATTTAGACAAGACCTTCTGGTTCATTTCCTGCAAATAGTCATGGACTTTCGGGCCATTAGCTACCCAACTCATGGCGTCTTCAACAGCTGTTTTAGAAGCATTAGGATCATCTGGAAGCCCCTGCTTTTTTGAAATTAGATTAATAACATCCATGCGAAAGCCGTCAACGCCTTTGTCTAACCAAAACTTCATGAGATCGAATACTTCTTGACGAACTAAACTATTATCCCAGTTTAAATCTGGTTGCTTTTTTGAAAAGAGATGAAGGTAATATTGCCCAGTCGTTTCATCAAATTGCCAAGCAGATCCACTGAAGTTGCTCTTCCAGTTATTAGGTGGATTACCATTTTTAGAATCTCGCCAAAAATAATAATCTCGGTACTTATTCTTCTTACTTTTTCGACTCTCCATAAACCAGTGGTGTTCATCAGAAGTGTGATTTACCACCAAATCCATCATTATCTTGAGGCCTTTTTCATGAGCTAAAGTCAAAAGCTGATCAAAATCTTCCATAGTCCCAAAATCAGTCATAATTTTTCGATAGTCAGAAATGTCATATCCATTATCATCGTTAGGAGAAGCATATATCGGATTCAACCAAATAACAGTAGCACCTAAATTTTTAATATAGTCCAAATGTTGGATAATTCCTTGCAAATCTCCAATACCATCGCCATTAGAATCTTGAAAGCTGCGTGGATACACTTGATAAACTACTGCCTCTTGCCACCAATGTCTTTGCATGATTTACGACTCCTCCTAATCTAAATATAGTTGTTTTAGAATAAACGATTGTTCTCTTGCCTTTTTTGCTTGCCCGACGGCAATTTCAGCCGATAAGCCAATGTAGTTTTGAGGATCTAACATATTCCGTATTTCTTCATCAGAAAAATACTTTAATAGTTCTAAATCAGATAAAGCAAGATCTTGAAATTTTAAATTTTTTTCTTTTGCATTTTTAACTAATTCACACACAATCTTATGTGCCTTACTTCGACCGGCGACACGTGTCAAATTGATCATAACATTCTCTATATTATCCAAGCCATGCGTTTTATTTGCGTTCTTCCACATCTGATCTACATTTATTTGTAACGTTCGAGTTAACTCCTCAGCTTGTGATAAAATTTTACTTACTAGACTTAATGCTTCGTGTAACTGACCATCCAAAAACATGTTAGTCGAACTATCCGCCTCAAACGGTTTTGCAGAAGCATAATAAAGAGGTCCCACAATGGCATAAAGCTTTTCGGAATTTGCAATAATGTTTCTTGAAAATTTGGGACTCTTCACATTTTCAACCATATTATTGCCGATCTGTTGGCACATCCCCAATTCGGAAAGTTCGTCAAATTCTTCAATTGAAGTTAAATAAACTTCCTCGGCAATTCGATTCAGAGGATTAACTAACATGGCAACTTCATTAATATATTCCAGAATATTAGCATGGATATTACGTGCAGGAACATCCATAGGTGTCAGTCCTAAAATACTTCCCACACGATTATTCAATTCAGGCCCTTTTTCACCTAGCGCATTGTATGCACCAACCGTACCGCCACACATTGAAGTAAATCCATTATTGTGAAAATTCTTCAATCGTTGTGTAGCACCAAGAATGTCGGAAATCCACGTAGCTACTTTGAAACCAAATGTTATTGGAACTGCATGTCTGTCATAAGTTCTCCCGGGCATTACGGTTTCACTATACTTTTCTGCTAACATGGCTAAATTTTCAAGAATATTAGAAATAATAATTAAGAAGCGACGATTGATTTCTTTAGCAATTAATAATTCTCCTGTCTGTCGCACATTTTGAGTTGTAACGCCAAAATGTACATATTTGCCTGCCTCTCCACAAGCCAAGCTAAGCTCCTCAACAAACGGATAAAAATCATATCCCTGTTGGAGAAAAAGTGCATTGATTTTTTCCCAATTAATATTTTGATACTGCGCCTTTTTTTCAATTGCTTTTGCGACATCATTAGGAATAATATTCAATTCACCTTGCGCTTTTGCGATTGCCTTTTCAACTTCAAGCCAAGAGACATACATGGCATCTTTGTTCAGCAATTCACTTATCCCATAATCCTCTAAATTAAGCTTATTAGAATTTACGACCTCTGACATCTTATCCCCGACCTTGCATTATTTATATTTAATGTCTCCCACATTATCTCCATGTTGCACACTACTTTTAATAACTTCTGGAACTTCATTAATTAAATCCATATTGGTATAAACAACTACGACAGTTGCTTCTCGTCCAGAAGCTTTGACAGCTTCAATATCCATTTTTGAAAGTAATGTGTTTTCGGATATTTTCTGTCCTTGTTTGACATAACTCTCAAATGGTTTTCCTTTAAGATCAACCGTATCCAATCCCATATGAACCAGTACTTCTAAACCTTTGTCTGTTGTAATTCCAATTGCATGTTTTGTAGGAAAAATCGTAGACACTACTCCGCTAACGGGTGAGTAAACTTCATTCGTAGTCGGCTCAATTGCATAACCATCACCCATCATCTTCTGAGAAAAAACATCATCTGTAACTTCTGTAATAGGCTCCAACTCTCCATCTACTGCAGCTACTACAAGCTGCGTTTTTTTCTTGCCAAATCCAAACATTTAAAAACCTCCTCATCTTAAAAGCCAAAAATCTACTTATCTTAAAGGGATATTTTCAATAATAAAAATGAACAAAATATATAAATCACGGCACCCATAATCAATGGAAATAGTTGTTTTGAATTAATAAATACTCTGCTTTTAGTTGATATTTCTTTACTTGTAAACAAAGTAACCACACCTAATACCAAACATAGTATGTTTCCAACTAATAGTTGAAGAATGCTTAAATAACCAATTATTCCTTGAAATTTTTTTCGATCATGTAATAAAGTGTCCCTTTCCATCCAGAGAATGTAGGCAAAGATGACGTCCATCGTTGAAATGATAATCATAACTGTGTTAATTGGATTTTTATCCAGAAACGTTCTAAATGTGACTTGGGTTATATTAGCTAAAAAGCTCACGTAAAATACATTCACAAGTGCAAATAATGCTAGAGCACCAATGTAAATATTTAGTGACTTTTTTGCATTATAGTTTAGAGCACGAATAATTTTCTTTCCAATTTTCAAAAAAATATTATTTTTATATGTTGTCATCTCAATAGCTCCTTATCTACTTATTCTTTAGCCAATCTGAATATCCCATCACCAACAAATCGTTTAGTACATACAATCCTGTAAAGAAAATTTCGACATTCTTCAAATTCGAAACTTTCTTTTCGACGACACTATAATACAAGTTAAATTTGCACATTTCTGCCAATGAATTCTGTTTGAAAGGCGTAAACGAAAGTGTAGTAATATTTCTGATTACCGCAAGTTTCAAACTTTTCAGCAACTGTTTATTATTTCCACTGTATGAAATTACCATCAATAAATCATTTGACTTCATTCGTTGTAGCGCCATTTCAAGTTCATCCACGGCAGCCGGCAACGCAAAAACCTTTTTACCTGCTAAAAAGAAATTTCTCTGTAACTGCTCGGAAATGATTTCTTGTTCCCACCCTGTGGAATAGATATAAATATCTTCTGCTTCGTCCAAGCTAGCATATATCTCATTCATTTTAAGCGATTGGAACTGTTGTGTTGCATTTGTGACCGCTTGTATTGTTGCCTCCATATAATTTGTTTCTGGTTCTACTGGGGTTTCGTTCATTTCTTCACGTAAAATGAATTTGAGCTGATTGAATCCATCTAATCCGATTTTTTTGGCAAATCGGAAAACAGACGAACGTGAGACTAAACATTTATTGGCCAACTCTGAAATGCTCATTCGTGCTACATCCATTTTATTGTCAAGAATAAAATCAACAATAGACTTTTCAGTATCATTTAAAACATCAAACTGATTATTTACATACTCTTCAAACTTCATTAATACGCACCCACTCTATTTCTCTATTTGCTCCCGCAAACACAGTATATCAAGTCACAACCCGTCATAATTGTGCAGCCATTGTGTGTGCATAAACATCATGATCCTTAATCTGAATAGTAATTTGGTTACCATTCATCTCGACATCCGTGATTCCTAAATCAAGGCCTAAAAATACTTCCTTAGTATCGACCTGCGCTGGATCAACTACAGATACAACAACACCATTCTCGCTATCCTCTACTTTTTCAACGTTATTGATTGTGCCAACAGAGTCGAGAATTAGGCTTGCATTTTGTTGCATTGGTGTTGTTGCCTGAACAGGTGCTTCATCTGTTACATCATCATGTGTGGTTACACCGACTGGACCACTAGATAAATCCTGCATATTTTCAAGTACTTGCGCAACATCTAAGCCAACGATGACTTGAACAGCTTTTCCGTGGTGCACAACCCCAACTGCTTTATTGGCCTTAAACACCGAATCGGGCGAAAGCTTGTCTGGATCCTTAACAGTAACACGTAGACGAGTGGCACAACTTGTCATTTCTTCAATATTTCCGCTGCCACCCAAACCTTCAAGATAAGCTGATGCACGATCGATATACGGATTGTTTGAAGCTCCGGTTGATTTTTTGGCTTTATATTCTTTTTTATTAATCAACTTAGTATCTTCACCATCGGCTTCACGACCAGGTGTTACAAAGTTGAAACGTTCAATCATGATTTTGAAAACGAAGAAATAAATAACTGAGAAAATTAACCCAATCACTATTTGTGTGACCCAGGTTTGCCAATGATTTGCCCACAATGGAATCCAGTTCTCACTGGCAAAGGCAATAAAGCCACCATCAAATTGTCCAACAACTCCAAACGCATACATAACTGCATCAAGTGTCGCGGCTAAAAATGAATGAACGAACCAAAGTACAGGTGCGGCAAACAAGAATGTAAATTCAACTGGCTCAGTGATTCCGGCAAAAAACGAAGTTAATCCAGCCGGGATAAGTAAAGCTGCAGTTTGCTTTTTTCGATTTTTTCTTGCGGTGGCGTAGAAAGCCAAACAAATTGCCGGAATACCAAACACTTTTTCATTTCCAAATAACTCAAATCCCATTGAAGGCGCCAACGTCTTTAATGGTTGAGTACTTGCAGCAAATTCTGTTAAGTGTTTCAACCACCATGGTTGTAAACCACCAGCGACTGCTGCAGGACCATATTGGAATGGAATATAGATGAAGTGATGGAGACCGGTTGGAATGAGCACACGTTGTAAGAAACAATATACCCAAACACCAACAACTCCAGAAGTACGCATAAATCCTTGTAAACTAGCAATGCCCAACTGGACTTTTGGCCATACAAAACACGTTACAATCGCTAATAAAATCATGCTAACGTAACCAAGAATTACAACAAATGCTGAACCTTGAAATGTTCCGAGCCAATCAGGTAACTTTGTATCAAAGTATCGATTATGTAACCACACAACAATTCCAGCCACGATCAATGCACCAACAATACTAGTATCCAGTGTCTTGATACCTGCAATCATTGTTAAGCCACCATTAGTTGAATTAGCCACAATATCTTTTGCGTAGTTATTAACACCGAAGAACGGTCCCCATTGACTTAAAATTGCACCAACGAAATAATTAAAAGTTAAATAAGTAACTAAGGACTCTAGTGCTGCGCGTCCTTGGGATTTTTTTGCTAAACCAATTGGCAATCCAACTACAAATAGTAAAGGAATTTGCCTAAATATAGTCCAACCCCCTTCTTCAATAACATACCAAACTCCATACCAACCAGTTCCTGGTTGAGCTAAAGTTTTAAAAATCTCAGGATTGGTAAACAAGGAACCAAATGCAACAACTAAACCAGCAAACGAAAACAACAGTACCGGAACAAACATGGCTGCTCCGAATTTTTGTAATTTTTGCATCATAAGAGTTCATCTCGATTTCTTAAATTTAATAATTTTCAAAAATAAGAGGAAAAGCTCCAATATTTACTACTATTGATAAACTTTCCCTCTCTTGTTGTCATTAAGTTTTCAATTACTTAAGTTCTGGCCAGTAATCCTTATTGGCAACGATCATATCATCAAGAATGTCCTTAGCAACACCTGCGTCAGGAACAATCTTACAAAGACTAAATGCTTCCCATAGCTTTGTATAAGAATGTTCTTGCCAAGCGTCAACAGCTAATTTCTCTACACTATTTTGTTCAGTAATCATTCCTTGTTGATAAGTTGCTGCTTTCCCCATTGATAATCTTTCCGGACCGTTTGCGCCAAATAAGCATGGAACTTCAACAGTAGCCGTCGGATCAATGTTTGAAATAGCTCCTTCGTTTGGAATAATTGCTAACATACGCTGATGCGTGTTATAAGCGATAGCGGTACATAGATCTACAATGTACGTGGAGTGTTCGTCTGGTTTAAACTCTGTATCTTTTGCAGTCCCTGCATCCACAATGCGCTTACATTCTCCAAATACCATCTTTTGACGATGTGCTTCAACTTCATCAGTACGTGTATAATTTGGATTCGAATGTTTCACAACCCATGACGGATACATGTAATACTTCAAGTAAGTATTTGGTAATGTTGTAGGATCCAGCTTGTAAACATCTGCTGCTTTCTTAAATGTTTCTTCCCAGCTTTTTTCAGTATGGGCATCATAATCACCGCCAACCCAGTAGCCGTTTTTAGAAACATATTCCTTCAATTTTGGCATCATATCGTTACCTTTTTTATCAGTAACTTCTGTCCACCAGCCAAAGTGGTTTAAGCCATAATATCTGAAGTCCAAATCGTTACGATCTTTAAAACCAAGAATTGCTGCCATACGATCCATAATGTCAATCGGCATATCACAGATGTTAATAATCTTTGAATTTGGACGTTCACGTCGAGTTGCTTCCGCAACGATTGCAGCAGGATTTGAATAGTTCAACATCCAGGCATTGGGCGAGTATTTTTCCATATAATCCACTAATTGAATCACTCCAGGAATTGAACGTAATCCATAAGCAATACCGCCAGGGCCCGTTGTTTCTTGTCCTACAACACCATGTTTCAACGGAATCTTTTCATCTTTACTACGCATTGCATACTTACCAACTCGAATCTGGGCCATAACAAAATCAACGTCGGTAAAAGCTTCTTTAGGATCCGTAGTTGCTTCAAACTCAATTTCAGGTGCTCGTTCCTTAATTAGGATTGCAGTAGCATCTGCAATCTTCTTTTGGCGTTCGCCATCATTGTCATAAAATTTCAGCTTGCGAAGTGGAAATTTATCTAAGCCATTTAATAACGTTAAAACAATTCCAGGTGTATAAGTACTACCACCTCCTGCAATTAAAACAGAAAATTTTCGATCATCTTTTTGTGCAACCATGTGAAACTCCTCCATTCAATTTTGCGTTTTTTAAAACGCTTTCATTTGATTACAAGGACATTATCACATCGCAAACGTTGCTAATCAAGGCGTTTCAGACATTTAGGAATCCGTTTCGTATTTGCAGTTTCGTTTCATTTTCTGAAATATTTTTCAAAAATAATTTCCTATTAAATCAAGGTTTCCTGCTTAATCTAGTTACTAATTTAAAGTATCTTGAAACGTTTTTGCAATTGCTGTCTTATTTAGATTTTCCGTTTTTTATTCTTCAATTAAAAATCCCTGAAAGCTTTCAAGCTTCCAGGGATTCATCGTACCTTGTCTACTAGTACGTCAACTTCAAAGTTAACATATTATATTTACCAATCGTTCCGTCAAATTCAACAGGTTCTTCTAAAGCATTCACAGCTACACCGCGTTTCAATAACGTTTTTGGAATCTTTATTTCTTCATCGGTTGGATTCTGAATTCTGACAACAAACTTGTCATCGTCTGAATAGGCTGGATAAACAGCAGAAACAAGAAGACTACCGATATCAATTACCGAACATGTTGCAGGAAGTGTAGGCTTATATTCCGCCTCCCAAATCTTGTTATCTAATCGATTAATAAATAAATTCAACTTTTGCAACTGATAAGAAACAGATGGCGATAACCATCGGTGAATCTGCTGGCTTACCTGCTGCTCTGAAAAGGCATCTTCTTTAAATGCTAATGCAAATACAAATTTATTTTCTCCAATCTCCTCAGCTAAAGGTGTTTCCATCATTACATGACCCTGATTAGTCGTATCACCAGACGCACGTCCTGGCCGCCAAGCCAAATTAGGTTTTCCTAATTGTCCTGTTGTTGCCATTAACGTAATGTATACACTCTGTTTACGTTCTTCGTACTCTTTCATACCTTTTCCGAAGAAAGTCATTTGTTGTGAAGCATTAGCTATCGTCACAGCTTTATCAAAGTTAAAAATATTTACTGGCTTTTCTACAAATTCCTTTTGCCAATCAGCACTGATCTTTTGATTAGTCGTTTGGACAAATCCATCTTGAATGTGCGCAAATATTTTTTGATTATCAATCTGAGGATTTAACTTTAACCGTAACCTATGAGAATAAATTTGATTATCAAAACTTAATTGGCCATTTAATAATCCTTGATCATCAATACTTAGATTAATTTGATATTTTACAGTTTTCTCAATAGGTTCGGTTGCCACCCTGTCTTCTAGATGAAGTGGCAACTTACTGGAACCGTCTATAACTAATATCTTTGCCTTATTTCCAACCACCTTAGTGTGTGCATTTTGGAACTTAAGCAGCCGTTCTTTATCACCTTTTAAAGGTGAATAATCATACGTATCGCCGGCATTTCCCGAATCTACCAATTGTATGAAATTGGTAATTTTATGAATACCATTCGTATAATTTATTTGACCATTTTCGAAACTTACTCGCTGATTACCTGATTGAATATAATTTGATCCACTTTCAACAGTAACGAACTCATTAACTGCCTCATTTGTTTCTGCAAAATGAATAACTTTGTATCCCAATGGCGGTAGATCAATTTTCCCTTCAAAAGTCATCTGAAAATATTCCGGTTCATCAGTATATTCTTGACCTCTTGGTGTCATCATTAAAATATGGTGACGAACAGGGAAATGCTTGCTTTTTACGATGACAGCTTGTTCCAAGCCATCGAATTTAATGTTCTTAGTACTTGCAACCACACTAATTTGCTTGCTACCTACATAGCGGGTTGTATCTGTATTAAAGATCAAAACGTCATGATCGCCTAGTTTCAAAAATTCTGCAATTTTCTTCTTGATCATATTTTCGATTCCGTCGGCGATTTCATTAGCCTCTTTAAAGCGGTGCTGAATGTCAATTGCAACGTTGTCCGAGACACTGCCACCTAAGGTATCATGTGCTTGGCATTCCAGTAGCTTTTTCCATAACTTTATAAGTAAGCCATTACCAATTTTGATTCCATTTTTACGTGCAATAACCATCAAAGGTTCTACTCTGCGTAGAATTTTTTGTTCTAGATAAAAATTAGATGTTTTAATCTGATGTCTTACAGACCCAATTGTGCGATGTACACGAGCATAAGTTGGTAATCTCAACTCTCCTTGATATTCGGGTAAATCATTACGATTTCGTAATTTAGCAATATATTCTGGATAAGAACTAATAACAGTGTGATTTTCACTTAATTTATTGAGCTTCGCCACTGTCTGACCAATGTTCTTAACGATATTCATCTGATCGATTCCAGAGGGCATAAGTACTTCATCATTTTTAAAATGTGTCATTTCAAATTTGGCAGCCGGATCGAAACGTTTCTCGACAAACTCGCCCAGTTTACGTTTTGATTCCACATCAATTTGTGCAGTAAAGTAGCCAAACGGAAAGTTGGCCGCGTAAACTTCTTTTCCAGAAAGTCCTCGCCACTTAAAATAAACTGAATTCATTTGTCTCTTAAAATTGGTACCTCTCCAAAAAACAAAATTATCAATACCAACCTGCTGAAGTAATGTTGGCATCTGTGCGTTGAATCCAAAAGTGTCAGGGAGATAACCAACCATCATTGGATTACCATACTTAGCCTGGGTATCTTTAATACCAATTATCAAATTTCGTAAAATAGACTCTGAATCTGGAATTAATGCATCTGTTTGCGTGTACCAAGGACCAATAAACAATCGACCCTCCTTAACTAATTTTTGAATTCTTTCTTTTGCTTCAGGATGAATATCCACATATTCGTCCACAATCGAAGTTTGTCCATCTAAACAAAAATTAGCATCCTGATGCGATTCTAACTCATCGAGAACCTCAGTAAACAACTGGTCACTTAATACCAATGCATCCATAGTTGTGAAATACCACTCTCGGTCCCAATGCGTGTGGTTAACGAGATTCGTCTGCGTCATAATTTATCCCTCTTTCACTTCTGAATTATGTCGAGTAAATCTCTTTAAGAAATTTACCAATAATGCTGTAACAATTACACCAACCAAAATTGCGATTGTATACAAAATTATGTTAGATGAAAATGGGATCGCCATCACCGTTGAGAGAGCTGTCTTTTGATATGTGCCAAATAAGGCATTAGTTGCACATCCTGCCGCCGTTCCAACTATAATACTTGGAATGACTCGAACTGGATCAGCTACTGCAAATGGGATAGTTCCTTCTGTGATTCCAACAATTCCCATTACTAATGCTGAACGCCCACTCTCAATTTCGGCGTCACTATATAATTTCTTACCACCAATTAAAGTTGCTACAAACATCCCTAATGGTGGAATACCAATCGCCATCAGCATTGCAGTACTTGCTTGATAACCGCCAGAAGTAAATGCTGCCATTCCGAATGCGTAGGCAATTTTATTAACTGGGCCTCCCATATCAACAGCCATCATTCCTCCTAGAAGGGCTGCCAAAAGAACTGCGTTGGCACCGCTCATTCCTTTGAGCCAAGCTGTCAATGCAACCGTCATTGCTTTAATAGGATCACCAACAACATAAATCAAGAACAATCCGACTACTAACGTTGCCAAGAATGGAATTACGATTAGTGACTTAACAGCAGTTAAATTTGCTGGCATTGGAATTTTTTTAAGCCATCGAACTAAATATCCAACTAACAGGCCGACTAACATACCACCTAAAAATCCAGTTCCCATTGAAGATGCAACCAACCCAACAATAAATGCTGGTGCAAGTCCAGGTCGATCCGCGATTGAAAATGAAATGTACGCTGCAATAATAACGGGAATAAATCCCAAACCAGTTTGGCCCAGAAGCCTCAGATTACCCCAGATATTACTTGTTTGATTCCAAACGTTTTGTCCTCCAAAAATTACCGCAATTGATGTTAACAGTCCGGCTGCAGTAACCAGCGGAATCATATACGAAACGCCAGTTTGAAAATGATTGGCTAATTCTTTACCAAATTTTTTCCAATTCATTCTATTCACTTCCCCTTAGTTTGTCAGTTCAATTGCCTGATCAATAGCTGATTTTCCGTCTTTGACGACCTCTGATGTGCCAACTTTTAAAGTCTTCTTTCCTTCGAAACGGTCAGGTTCTTGTACATTAGTATCTACTGCAAAAATAACGACATCAGCGGCATCAATCTCAGACTGCGAAAGACGATTTTCAACGCCCATTGCTCCTTGAGTTTCAACTTTGATATCATACCCTTCCTTTTTCGCAAATTTTTTCAAATTTTCAGCGGCCATATAGGTATGTGCAATCCCTGCAATACAAGCTGTTACTGCTACAATTTTTTTTGACATGTTTCATTCCTCCAAATAAAAATTAGTTTTTAAGTATTCTTAATACTTCTGTAGTTGTTTCCGCACTCTTTATTGAATCTACAAATTCGTCATCCATCAGTTTCCCTGATAATTTGGCCAGCATTCGTAAGTGATCATCACCCTTCGCTTTTGGTGAAACTGCCATGAGAAAAATGATATTGACTTTGCTTCCATCCAGTGAATGCCATTCTAATGGTTCTGTATTTTTGGCAAATAACATCGTAGATTGGATAACCGAAGCACTTTTTCCATGTGGAATGGCAATGTTATTACCAATTCCGGTAGTCGTTAATGATTCACGATGCAAAACATCTTGATAAAAAGCTTCAGCATCGGAAACGCTTCCATTTTCTTGTAAAATTAACGCTAGTTGATGAATTGCATCTTTTTGATCCTTAGCATGCAGATTCATCACAACATTATTTTCAGAGATAAAATCACTTAATTTATTACTCAATCAATTCACTTCCTAACTTTTTCAAAACTACTTGCGCATTTGTGCATCCCACAAGTTCTTTCAATAATTTCTTATTCTCTAAAATATCATTAAAACGTTTATAGATTTGTTCAATCTTGTTCTGTACCTCTCGATTCATCGCCAGAAAAAAGACAATATTGACTTTGTTTCCTTCCCACATAATTCCTTGGGGATTAATATAAATTGCAATACATGGTTTTAATACAAATTCAATTGGTGCGTGTGGCATGGCAATGTTATCAATTGCTGTACTGGCTAATTTTTCACGATTTAATGCAGCTTCAATAATGCCGTTCTTTCCATAACCTAATTTTTGTAGCTGTTTCCCTATATTTTTGATCACTGCCGCTCGGGTTTCTGTTTTTTTAGCAAAAAATATCAATTGTGAATTTAGAAGACTTCCAAAACTACTTGAATTTTGACGTTCTTCCAAAACTTGGTCTACTACATTGTGGATTTGCTTAGCCGAAGCATTATCTAAGAATGGTGGAACGACCACAACTGGTGTATTAGGAATTTCTATATTGATCGTACTAATTACGAGATCTTCAACAAGCGGATGGTCTTTCAAATCCTGAATTGATGTCACTCTGTTGATCTGAATACTATTTGAAAAATATTTTTTAACTCGTTGTTCAAGTAAGCGAGCAGTTCCTAGCCCAGTGCTACAAACAATAACTGCATTGATCATACTTCTTTGACGTTCTATATACGCTTCAATATGTAAAGCAATGAATGCCACCTCATTTTCGTTCAATGTAATTTCAAATTGCTTTTCAATTTTGGCGCTAAGGTCAATTGCATTATTAAATGCCAAAGGAAAATATTTTTTGATGTCTTCGGTGTATGGATTATGCAAATTTAGTCCTAAAGAAAGCCGTTTTAAAGCCGAGGTTAAATGAACAGTAAGCCCTCTTAGCAAGGTGTCATCAGAACTACGGATATTAGTTGCTAAAAATTTATGAATAACATTTTTTTCGATCGGTGAAGCCATTTTTTCTAAATTGTCTTTTCCAACAGGTTGCCCCTCAGCTGCCAAAATATGAATATTAATATACTGACGTTCATATTGTGGAATTGTGACACCAAATACATCTTCTAAAATTTTAATTAACTGTATAGTATTTGGCTCTAAAGTTACTGGATGTGTGCTTTGGGCAAGTGTTTTTTCCTTAATAATTCTTTCCATTGAAATAATTAAATGAACTGCCAAGGATTGAAATTCATAATCAGTAAAATGGAGTAGGCTTTTCTTTTCAAAGCGATCGAGTGACGTTAAAACCTTTTGGAAGGTATCTTTACTAAAAAAAGATCGCATTTCAAGTGGTATTTTTAATTCTCGGTGCATCTCTCCTTTCTTATTTTCCAAATACATCGTGTCTCCCCAATACATCGTGAGCAACTCCGATATGAGTTTTCTTTTGGCTGATTCCGAAGCCATAACTTGCATACCTTCATGATTTGTTTCAACAAAAGCATTATTTTTTGCAAGGATCCGTTTAACTTCTTTAAAGTCACTTTCAAGAGTGCTGCGACTAACAAAGGTGCTATCAGCTAAATCTTGAATAGTTAACGGTTTATTAGAAAGTAAAAGTTTCGAAAGTATTGCAATAACACGTTCACTTTTTGTGTTGGGTGTATCTGGATAAACTCTTTTTTGTAGCGTAATTTGAAGATCACTTGGGTCTCCTTCGAAATAAATACCAACATTTCGTTTACGAACCAGCTTGACTTGATAATCGCTTAATAAAGTTCCTATATTGTCTAAATATTTCGAAATAGTCTTCCTTGATCTCCCAATCCGCTTGGAAATATCAGAATAATGAACAACTCCGGAATTAAGAATCAATTTGATAATTTGCACTTCTTGATCTGATAAATTTTCAATTGATTCATGCATTTCATTCACCTCCTGAATACGTTTTCAATATAACACGCCATTTCTTTTTGAAATATTCAACAAAGTACACTTACATTAGTGTACTTGATGCGTGCATTAGTATCTCATAGAAAGAGAATGATGGAAATACCTATAAAATACACATTAATCTGTAATTGATAGGATCGTCACAAATTCCCGTATGGTGATTTCTGTTGTAAAAAACCTAATATCTTTGCTAAAACCTAAAAAAAAGATCGATATATTTTATACCGGTCTTTACTAAGAATTAACTGTTGTATTTTTCTGATATTTTTTGAAACTTTTTAAGAATTTCCTCGAAATTATTCACAATTTTATCTGCCGAACTTTGATCGATCTCATAATCTTTCGGTTTTAGTGCCCAGGTTTCCAATCCTGCTCGTTTCGCAGCTGTAATTCCTGTTACACTGTCTTCAATTACAATACATTCTGAAGCTGGTAGTCCAAGCTTTTCCACCGTAGCATGATAAATCATTGGATCTGGCTTGTTACGATCAACCATTTCTCCGCTCATCACCAGATCAAAATAATATTCCAAGTGACACTCTTTTAACATGCGCTTTACTTCATGCAATTCCCCCGCTGAAGCGAGTGCAATTGCAAAGTCCATTTGTTGTAAGTAGCAAAGTAATCCACGTACTCCTTTGTTCAGTATTTTACGATAATCAAGCGGATGTGTTTCCTGATACTTTAAATAGTCTTTTCTTAACTCCTGTCTATATTTAATATTCTGTGGCACAAGTAACTCCCACACTCGCTGATTTGACACCCCTAAGTAATCTTTAAGATTATCACTACCTGGTTGAATACCTTTCTCCGAAAAAAAGTTAAGTCGACGTTCCAAATAAGCACGCTCGCTATTTACCAGCACACCATCCATATCGAATATCACAGCTTGCTTCATAAAAATCACTTCCCCATTTTTCTATAAAATAAAAAAGGGCGATTTGCCCTTTTAATTAAATTAGTATTCCAACTTCCACATATAACGACGTTTACTTAAAGGATGATTCCGTGCAGCAGCTAATTCTTCAGCATATTTCCGGAACACACCAGTTAACAGCATAGGGTTAAAGTAGTCAATCACATTTGGTCCAGCAATTGATGATAAACCAAAGTCTTTTGCGTCAATCAAAGTATATTTAGCATCAAAACGCTGTAAAAAAGTCAGGGCACGCATATCCATCTTCCGAGTTTTACCATCGTTAGCATAAAGTAAGAATGGCGCATCTTTAACCGTCAATTCAAATGGGCCATGGAAGTACTCGCCAGAATTATAATTTGGCGCTGCAATCCATTGCATTTCCATAAACAAGAAGTTAGCCGTAGAATATGCAACATCTTGTGTGGCGCCACTAGCCATCACATAAATGGTCTTCTCATCTTTATATTGTTCAGCAAATTTCTTTGCACTTGGTCCTACATACTTAATTTGGTCTTCAATTAGATCGTAAATACCGTCAAAAGCGGTTTGTGCTTCTTCGTAGTAATCATAACCTTCATATTGGTTGACAATTTCAACAGCTAACTTCAAAGCCAGAGTCATTTTTTCAACTTTTTCTGCATAATTTTTGTCAAAACCATGTACAATTGTGTATTCTGCTGCCTGTACGATTGGTGACCCTTCATTATGAGACAAAGCAATGGTAGTGGCTCCCAGTTCACGGGCATGCTTTGTTGCTTCAACTGACTCTGGAGTTGTTCCACCTAGTGACGCTGAAATAACAATAGTATCTTGCCCTACGTTCTTTGGTGCATCGAAATTAAATTCATTTCCTGTCATGATCGCTGTTTGTAACGATTTGCTTTCGCGAAGTGTGAAATAATATGCAGGATAAAGGTCTGCCATTGACGCACCACAACCAACAAATAGTACTTGCTTAATTGCTTTGTGATCCTTTTTGATTGCCTTAATAATTGACTCTGCTGTATTACTACTCATAATAAATATCCTCCTAAAATTTTTAAAAATTATTACCTAAGTTATTTAAGCGAAAATACCAAGCACACTTAGAACAATTCCGCCAACAATGCTAATAACAAGAATCCAGGTTGTGCTAACTTTCTTTCTTAATAACCAATACATAAAGAAAGTCACAGCCAAGGGAATCATTTGCGGAAAGATAGTATCTAAAGTTTTTTGTAGCTTAAAAGCTTTTCCCATGGCTAATGGTGTCGTAATACCAATCATACTTGCGATCATGGAACCAATTACCATTAGTCCCACAATTGTAACCAAATACATGATACGGTCCATCATGCCAGAAGCCGTTAATTTTTTTAGATATTTTTGCCCTGCCACGTAACCAAGTTGACCGCCGTACCAAGTAAAACCAATGGATGGAATTAACGAGATTACCATTGCCATAATTGGCCCAGCCACACTGCCTTGACGAGCCAAGCTAATACCAAGCCCAAATGCCAATACTCTAAAAGTACCTTGAAATAAAGAATCTCCAATTCCGGATAAGGGCCCCATCAACGATGACTTAACTGCATTAATGGAATCTGGATCAAATGAATCCGGATTTTTGGCATATTCCTCTTCCATTGAAGCCGAAAGTCCTAGCACAAATGAACTTGTTTGCGGTGTACAGTTATAAAACGCCATATGCCTCTGATAAGCTTCCTTTTTCTTCTCAAGTCCACCTGGTGAATTATCATATAATCGGTCGATTGTTGGGGCAATGCCATATAAAAAGCCCATGTTCATTTGCCGCTCATAATTCCATGATGCCTGAATTGCCCATGAACGCCAGAAGAACTGTGATACGCGATGATGAAGTACTTTTTTGCTTTGTTGTGGTACATCTGACATATTAATTACCTCCTTTGTGTACGATTAGCTATAATTCTTCTAAGTCATCATCAGAATTACCAGAATCATCTTCATGAGTATTCCCAGAATTGTCATTTCCGTGGGATTTCGGTAACACTTCATTCAAAACAAAGGCAAGAATTACCGCAAAAATGGCAACTCCTGTGACTGAGAGGCCACCGTATGCTGTGATAAAAAATCCTAACAACAGATAAATAACTGTCTTCTTTGATAACATTGTGGACATCAGCAGTGCAAATCCAAAGGCAGGTAAAATTTTACTTGCTAAGGTTAGGCCATCTGTTAACCACGTAGGAATTTGCTTTACTAAATCAGATACGACGCCTGTTCCGAAATAAATGGCTATGAAAGTAGGAATAAAATACATTAATGAATAAAGCAATGTCCCCCAAAAGATATGATAGTGCAATGCTGTTTTAAACTTTCCATTGTCTATAGCATGTTCTGCTGCATGTGATAGAGAAGACAAAACCATCCGTAGCACAATTCCAATTAACTGACCTAGAACTGCAATTGGCAATGCAATTGTTAATGCCGCCTGTGCAGTTGTGTTAGATAAAATAGCAAACGCTGTTGCAATAACAGATCCCAACACCATATCAGTCGCAACGGCTGCTCCGATATTAACTAATCCCATGGACATCAATTCAAGAGTTGCGCCTACCATCAAGCCTTTGGTAATATCTCCCAATGCAACACCAACCAATGTACTCACGATTAATGGTCGTTCAAAGTTTGATCGCCCCAGTAACCGTGAATCCAACATGGCAAATACACTAATTAACCCAATGATTAGAGCTTTTATAAACATATTGATTCACCCCTTTTACATTTATGAAAACAAACTAAATTTTAGCGTTCAGGCTCTCTCTTTTTGCCGTTGGAATCTGTTGCATATATAAGGTAATTCCCATGTCTTTCAATTCCTTACTCCATTGAACCTCTTCAGGTGTTAAGAAAATTGCATTACTAAACCTTGAAGCCCCTTCTCTATCCTGAATACCTCCGTAATTAATTTCAGGAACCGAGCCAAATGCTTTAATAAAATCATGCGTTTCTTTAACGTTGCTAAAAATAATCATGGTATTGTCTTTTAACGCCTTAATTTTGGGAATTCGTTCAATAGCTTGGGCAACACTGAAAAGACTCAATTTAACATCTGCTGGTTTAGATAATTTCAACGACATTTTTTTAAAATCATCCTTTGCAGTAGCATTATCAATAATAACGATTCGTTCAATTCCTTGAGACTTAGTCCACGCAAAGACGACCTGTCCATGCATCAAACGATGATCAATTCGAATTAACTTAATCATTACAAATCCTCCTCTCCAACTTGCTTTGTAAGTAATGTATTGATATCAACAATTGCAGAGCGAGCATTGTCGATAATTTGTTGAATGGCATCAGCATCCAGTGCCTGTTTTTTGGTTACCAATTCCATCACTAATGGCAAGTTCATCCCGGCAATCAACTGAACATTCTTATGATCACGGAGCAACTGTATTAAATTTGTATTAACTGATCCTCCTAAAACATCAGTTACTACAATAAACTGTTCATTTGGATCTTTTTCAATTTTCTTTTTGATATTATCAACATAAGCCGTTTCATCGCCATTTAAATACGCTGCATATGCAGTCAGATTAGGAGTTTCGCCAATAATGATTCTTAACGTATCTTGCATCCCTAGTGCCAGTCGCCCATGGCTTGCCAAAATAACTTTCATAAATTACACCTCGCTTCCAAAATTCTCTTTACACCTTTATATAATGCAAAAGGCGTGCCAACTTTCTGGCACGCCTTTTGTTTTTTCTTTAAAATGCTTTAAGTTCACAGATTTCCGTGTACAATATCATAAATGTATCCCAGTTCAGCTTTTGGGATTTGGACACTATATTGGGCTTCTATGACACTAAAGGCTTGTTTTAGATCGTCCACTAGCTTAGTGTCATAATTTGGTTCCCAATCGTACGTGGTAATTGGCTCGTTACGAATTAATCTCTCGATCAAACAACTTACATGAACATACAATGCCATCCTTGTTCGATTATTTAGTTGCTTTCCGGAAACTTCACTGTATCGATTTAAGGCAACATCAATACTTTTCATTACTGCATGTGCATCAAGAATAGTTAATGAGTTAATGACTCTTTCAATTGTAAAATTATGCAAAATTGTATCTATCAGCTTTTGTACCTCTTCGGTCGTTGCAATTGGCGCTAGGGCCTCTGCAAATCGCTGTGTATCTTCGCCTAAAATCAATTTTTCAAGTGGAATAAAGGACACATCATCAATTTGAGGATCAACGGTTCCTACGATCGTTAAAATATTAAAAGTATGTGCCAATGTTTTTATCTGTTCCGAAGACTGTAATAACGCATAATCATATGCATTAACTACAATGTTTAATTTTTCTGGAATGCTATTATCTAACAAATTTTTAATTTGTCGTGCAGTCCCGATCCCAGTATTACAACAAGTAATGACAAGATTTTTCTTGTTTTTTTCAGGGTAAATTATTTTGCCGTCTATTCTTATCTTTTTTTGAACATCGTTCACAATATTTTGTAACTCATCATGTTTTAAAATTCTTTCTCCCACCATCAATGCCGATTGTGTAGATACATTTGAAATGACACCAATCGGAAAATCAATGCTAGTATGCAAATATCGATAAATATCATTCAACGATCCCATATCAACCATTAAAATTAATCCTGTTGAAATCGCATTCCTATTAATATAATTTGTAACTTCTTGGCCAATCTCCTCGGGTCCATTAGTTAATGGCATATCAACGAAATCTACAATGCTTCTATTCCCCAACATTTTATTCACTACCGTCGCAATACTGCTAGCAGTTGAGTAGCCATGTGCGAGAATAATACAGCGGATTTGATTAGGATGAACAACTTTTACAACACTATTTAAATATAACTGTAAAAATAAGCGGTCAACCACATCATTTTTTAAATTTAAACTATCTTGGATTAATTCTAGAATTTCATTAGTAAATCCAGATATTTTGGGAGAACTGGTAACCAATCGGTTTGAAATCGTAGTAAGCACTTCATGACTTTTAGAATCTAATACCCAATATGCGAACTGACGATAATAAGAAAAATATGCCAAAACAATAACTGTGTTACCAGAAAATTCAACATCATCGTCTGCTTCAATATTGTTAATCTTGACTTGAAAAAGTCTTTGAAAAAGTTTTAAGGGAACCTCACCGCGTGTAATCATTTTGCTATAAACTAACTCATCACATAAAGTAGTAATGACGGTTGTTGCATTTTCAACAAACGTCTCACACATGCCATATGTTTGAAAAAGTTTAATAATTCGCTTAAAAGCCTGCATAATTGGATTATTTAAAGATGTTTCATCTGTCAGCAATTGTTTAATTTCCATATTTTCAGAAATCGTTATCGTCGTCCTGTCGCCTGTTAGGCGTATACGTTGCCCCTCACCACCATTTTGCCAAACGTGATTTGGTAGGTCACTCACATAAATTGTGATTTGTTGATCATAATTATCACGCATTGTTTTACCTAACGCATTAGCAACAGTCAATGTAATATCATTTTTCAATTGCCCAACATTACTTTCATACCGTTGACCTGTAATTGCCGCTAATACTTGATTCGTCAAAACTATTTTTTTGTTTATTTGTTTAGCTTGTCGCAAAAAAAATAGTTTTGCCAAACTTTCTCTCTCAAATGGCGTGCGTAAATTTAAGCTCGGAATTTTCACCTGCACAGGAACTCTCCGAATAAAGGTCTGTAAAAATGTACTCCCAATATCCTCAGTAGTCGCAAATACTAACCGAACATTAACTTTATGCCCGTTTTTGGTTGACCCAAGAGGAGAAATAGTCCCATTATCCAGATATTCGAAAAGTTTTTCTTGTCCTTTAGCTCCCAATCGATGAACTTCATCCAGGAACAACATTCCGTTATCAGCCTCATCAAATAGCCCAGTCTTATTTTCAGTTGCGCCCGTAAACGCTCCAGATTTGTACCCAAATAATAAACTCGCTAAAAGCTCTGGATTATCTGCGTATTCTGCACAGTTCAGGTGCACAAACTTGCTTTCTGGTTTTAGATATTTCATAGCTACGTTGTAATCATAATAAACTTTCGCAAGATATGACTTTCCAGATCCAGTGGGACCTGTCAATAAAATCGGTAATCCGTTTCCTGGATAACGAGCAGCCGCCTTTAACTGCTTAATTTGAATGAATAAAGATTCGTGAGCACCTATTACTTGGTCAAAAATATCTTTATTTACTTTAGAAGTTGTGAACAAATCAGCTACACCGTTATATTCAAAATTACAACTTGCTCCAAGATAAGTTTCAACCGTTTTTTTATCATAAAATCGAACAGGTCTAGTATTAACCTTAACTACCTTTCCTTCTTTTACTAGTTGATTTAAGTAGTGACTTGCAGTATTGCGTGCAATATCAAATTCTTGTGTAAAAGAATCTGCTGTAATATTTGTGGTTACTAACTTACTATTTTGGCAAAGTTCTTGTAATTTGCTGTAGATTCGTTTTTTGATTTCTAGTGACATTAATTGCCCTCCAATCTTGACCAATCATATAAGAAAACTAGGTAACCGCAGATTAATAAAATTTGCATCGGCCACCTAGTTTTTAACTATTTCCAAAATGTTTCTAAATTAATATGCTACTTTCCACATATAGCGACGAGTGTTATAGTCTTTTGAAGTAACTTTGGAGAGTGCGCGCATATACACATTATTTAAAATAGGAGCAAACAAAATATGATTAAAGTATTCGGAAATACTATCATCTAGATCATTAAGTCCAATTTCTTTACCGTCTAACAGATAAACTTTGTCTCCTCCATACTGTTTTAAGAATCTCACGGCTCGCTCATCCGCGGCTCTTAATCTTCCAACAGAAATCAATTGGAAGACTGAAGTGTTTTTATCCAACACTTCAAATGGGCCGTGAAAGAACTCACAACTATTTATAGTAGGAGATGCAATTTGAAGCATTTCTTCTATGTTGCAAATTGAAAAGATATAAGCTGCACCATATGTAGGTCCGCTCCCCATAACGTAGATTGGATTACGATCCGCATTTTGCTGAGCCCATTTTTGTGCAAGCGGCTTTGTCACTTTAACCGCACGGCGATAAATTGCATCTACAATTTCAAATCCATGCATGGCTTCTTTATAGTTAGGATAACCTTCAGTTTCGTTAACAATATTCATTGCAAGCATTAAACCTATACTTGAATTCACATGTTCTGTACGGCTTGTATCTTCCGCAATGCTTTCATATTTAATATTAAAATCACTAATTTTAGTTAAATCAGATTCAAGTACATACAGCGCAATAACTGTAGCGCCAGCCGCCTTTGCCTTTTTTGCGGCAACACAAGTTTCCTTTGTGCCACGCATCGAACAAAAAATTGCTAACGTATTGTTTCCTACATATTTAGGAATATTCAAAGCAAATTCATTACTAGTAAATGATTCAGAAGTTACCTTAACTGACTCATGATCCATAAAATATTGAGCCGGATAAAATCCGCCAAACGATCCGCCGGCGGCAACCCACACCACATTTTCTAATTTCCCATTTTGTCTTAATTTTTGAGCAGCTTGTTTCGTGATGTCTGCTACTTGTTCCTGTATATTCATTATTTTTCCTCCTTTTAAGCATACAACACCATACATCTAAATTACATTCACATCTTACCACGTTATCAAAAAAAGTACAGCGCTTTCAAAATGTTTCTAAAAATAAATGAACAGTATATAATTGAGCTAATAACTTAAAGAGGAAAATAATATGAATAGAAAACCATTTGGTGACTCATCAATGCTGAAGCCACTTTACGAACAACTGGCAGATAGCTTGTATAAGGATATCCGAAATAATAATTACCCTATAGGTACCAAGCTTCCAACTGAAAAGGAACTGCATTTAAGTACAGGAATGAGCCGCAGTACAGTACGTAAAGCACTAGAATTATTGGTCAAGGCTAATCTGGTCGTTAAAATACACGGTAAAGGAACTTTTGTGTCTGGAACGAAAAAAACTGATAATGATATTGCTCATTTCACAAGTTTAACTGAAAATTTAGCTGAAATGGGCAAGGCTGTTCATAGTAAAGTAGTAAATTATCAATTGGTCACACCAACTGAAGCACAGTGTGCTTTTTTTAATATTTCCCCAACTGAACAATTAGTTGAAATAGAACGCCTTCGTTATCTAGATGATCAACCATTTTGTATTGACACGTCTTGGTTTACAACAACCTACAAATCACTTCTTTATCAAGATTTAACTGGTTCACTGTATGCACTTTTACGAGATAAGTACAAGGTAACTCCGTCTGCAGGAAGAAAAACCTTCGCAATTACCTACGCCAGTCCCAATGCTGCATTTCTATTAGACGTAAAGCCTAATACTGCGTTGATGCTAGTGGAGGATTCTGTCTATGACGAACACCAAAAGCCTCTCCACCTTTCCAATCAACAAATTAGAAGCGACCGTTACAAATATGGCATTAGTCAAAAATCTCTATTGAGATAGTCAAATCCAAACAAAAAAGGATCATTTACAAAACAACATTGTAATTGATCCTTTTTAAATATTCACTTTTTTGCAGACAGAATTTCAAATTTAAATTCCATCTTCATCCACTTGCTCATTTTGAACAACATGTTTAAATACTTTCGTGTTGTTCTTACTTGTCTCTACAAAAGTAGTTGCAACTTCTGAAATTGATTTTGCTTGTAACGCACTACTATTCAATCCTAATTCAAGCAGTGAACCCACGTTACAACCCGCAACTACAGCAACAGTACGCTCTTTATCGGCACTAGCAACTACTGCTTGTTTATACGGGGTTCCTCCGACTAAATCACAAAAGAATAACGTTTTTTCTTCGGTTGAGAGCAATTTTTGGTACTTTTCGGCAAGATCTTTCTCGTTCATATCTCCCGTGAAATCAATATATTTAACACCGTTAATTGATCCGGCAAGCAACTTTATTGTTGATTCAATACCGGAAGCAAAATTCCCGTGTCCTGTAACAATTATTTGCATTTTAAAGCACTCCCATCCAAGAAAGCAGAATTGCCAATACAAAAGTTAGTAAAATCAAAAGCACTGGACTAGTATTCTTTTTCTTCAACAAATAATAGAGTAAGAAAGTATAACCTAATGGCAAAATATTAGGAAAAATTCGATCAAAGAACTGCGTCTGAATCGAAATCGTATGACCAGCAGCAACTGGAATTTTAGTTAATACTTTGATTTGAACATAACTAGCTATCAAGCCGCCAATAACGGTACATCCCAGAACTGAAGCTGCATGTGAAACAATTGCTGAATTTTCACGAATTGATTCAATCGCTTTTGTTCCCGCTGAATAGCCTAAATGTGCGATTGGTATTCTGGCAAAGAATAGCGCCACGTAAACCAAGAAGAAGACCAACGGACCTAAAATACTTCCTTGTTTTGCAAACGATGCCGTAATCCCCGCAACGATTGGTAAAATGGTAAACCATGTAATCGCATCACCAATTCCAGCCAAAGGACCGAATAAAGCAATTCGTAAACCATCAATCGTTGATCTTTGCTCCCCGTTTTCTTCAAGAGAAGCCAATAACCCCATTAGTAACGGTGCTGCATAGTTATTAGTATTAATGAACTGCAAATTGGCACTCATAGCAGCCGCTAAACCATCAGTATCCTCACCATAGACCTTCTTCAGCATTGGTGTCATCGCCAGCGTCCAGCCATCAGACTGCATTCGCTCATAGTTCATAGCGGACTGGTTATAAATAGACCGAACACCTAATTTGGTAATATCTTTACCAGATAATTTTCCTCTTTTGGGAGTCACCGTACTGTTAGATGCCATCGTCTTCACCTCCATTATTCGCATTATCTTGAATTTCTTTTAATTTCTTATCAACTACACTGTTACGACGCGCATGTGAATATTCAATAAAGGCTAGTGCCGCGCCAATAACTGCAACAGGCATCAAGTTTCCGAATTTAATGAAGCAAGCTGCTGTGAATCCAATTAACAAATAAGGAACATATTGCATTTTTAGCATACTCTTCAAAAGAACTCCGAAACCGACGGCAGGAAGAATACCACCGGCAATTTGAAAACCATGACTTAGCCAACCAGGCATGGCATTGACGAGCTCACGCATTGGTGCCTGAGCGCCATAGACACACAAGAAAGCAATAATTGCATATGTGACACCCACAACTACTGTGGGCATAAGGGCTAGTCGCGCAAATTTTTTGGTATTTGCTTCTTTAGCATAATCATCAAGTTTTTTTGTGAAAACTGAAAATGCTGAATAGTAAAACAAAATAATATATTGCATTAAAATACTAAATGGTAATGCCAAGCCAATTGCGGTAGCAGGTGAATGACCGGTTGTATGAGCAATCACAACTGTCATAATACCTGCCATCACAGGGTTAGGTGGCTGAGTGCCACCAACAGGGGTTAATCCAGCAAATGCAAGCTCTGTCAGCCCACCAGCAATGATACCTAATCTCAGGTCACCTAGCATTAACCCTGTGACAGTACAAACAATCATAGGACGAAAAATATAAAAACCTTCAAGCCAGAAATCGATTCCTGAAATTAATGCAAAAAGTGAAACTAACAGACCCTCTCCTAAAGTAACTGTCATCTAGATCACTTCTTTCAATGATTGCTTACGATCTTCTGGTACATCTTGAACGAATACGTCAACACCCGAATTTGCAATTTCGGTTAAGGCATCTTTATCGGCTTGATCCATGTATACTTTTTTAGTAATTTGTTCCTTACCTTCTGAAAAATGCATGTTGCCAATATTTAGCTGCGTGATTGGTACGCCACCCTTAACTAACTTGAGCGCATCCTGTGGATTTCGAACAACCAAGAAAATCTTTTGTCGATCACTGGCACGGTGAATATTATCGATCGTTTTTTGAATCGTCCAAAAACGAATTCCCACACCGGATGATTCTGCAGTGGCAGACATTAATTCCTGTTGTAACTTATCATTAGCTGTATTATCATTTGCAACCAGTAAAAGATTTGCACCGATTGATGAAGTCCAGACGACCCCAACTTGTCCATGTACCAGCCGGTTGTCAATACGTGTAAGTACGATATGTGTTGCCATAATAAATCTCCCTTTAATTTTCATTCATCAATAAGGAACATTGGCAAGGCACCTACCGTAGCGGCTTCTGAATAATAAACAAGATTTTGATGATCCACTCCTTGATCAACAATTTTGATGAGTGGATCGCCTACGTTAGCATCAAATAATTTTCTGGTGCTGGCAGTCACTAATGTGGCACTAGATCGCTTCATAAATTGGATTTGCTTTAACTGATACTTTTTTATTAAAAAAGGAATCAATTCATTATTTGTAATCTCACTCAACTTTATTCCTGGAAAACGACTATATTTTAAGTACGTTCGCTCGAAATACACAGGAGATGCATCTGCATAATATAATTGCTCAATTTTATAAATATAATCGTCATTGGTTAATGACATGAGATCGCGAATCTTTTTTTCTGAACCATCAACAATAATCTGAAAATTTTTCAAAACTATTTTAGGATCCATTCCCATATTTTTGATGGCACGTTCAGTATCCACAAATCTAATCCC
Organism: Pediococcus cellicola; assembly: GCF_001438655.1. GTDB lineage: Bacteria > Bacillota > Bacilli > Lactobacillales > Lactobacillaceae > Pediococcus > Pediococcus cellicola. The sequence continues at coordinate 18,970 of NZ_JQBR01000008.1, read as the reverse complement.
TAAATCTTGTTTATCCTTCTTTAAAACAAACGAGCCTTGTCCCTGTTTCTTATAAATGTATTGTCTTTGCTCCAACTCTGCCAGTGCGCGTCTGACAGTAATGCGACTGACTTGATAGTCTTTACCGAGTTGTTGTTCTGAAGGAAGTTTTTCATCTTCCTTAAGCTCACCCGACTCTATTTGCCGTATCAAATCATCAAGCATGGTTTGATAAAGTGGATAATTATTATTTTTGTCCATCTTGATCACCAACTTGTATTGTTGTTATAACAACTACAATCATATTAAACACCCGTCCTTTAAAATTGTCAACGCTTTCAAATAATATTTTTAAATATTTTTCTTCTAACTAAAAGTATACTTTACTAGTCAACTCAATATCGAGTGCTTGCCTATCTAACCAGTCAATACAAAAAAGCCAACGCTGAACACGTTGGCTAAGATAACCTATCTATTAAAAAAATTTGCTTTACTCATTTTAATTTGTTGAATATAAATAATCACCGCAGGAAACTTCATCTTGTACCGTTTGTGAAAAGACGTTATGTCCATCATTCATATTGGTGACAATAACTGGTGTGGTTAATTCATAGCCTGCTTTACGGATGGCTTCAGAATCAAATTTTAAGAGAACTGTTCCTTTCTTAACATGTTCCCCCTCTTTAACCATGGTTTGCATATTTTGTCCATTTAGCTGTACCGTATCAATCCCAACATGGATCAATAACTCAACGCCGTTGTCAGTTCTTAATCCAATTGCATGATTCGTTTTCGTAGTCATAATAATAACCGCATCCGATGGCGCACAGACTGTATCTGTTATTGGTTCAACAGCAAGTCCATCTCCCATCATTTTTTGGGAAAACATTTCATCTTTAACGCTCTGTAGCGGAATTACTTTACCAGAAAGTGGCGCAAAAATTTTCATAGATGCATTTGCTTTTGCTACTTTATCTTTCCGAACTTTACGTCGCGCTAAGACAGTTGTAAATGTAAACGAGCCAATCACTGCAATCAAAATAGTTAAAATGGAGAACCAGAAATTACTATTTAATCCAGAGCCGTCTGTTGGAATAAAAGTAGGAATGGCTGCAATTCCAGGTGAAACAACTGCATATTGTTTTAACTGGACAAGACCAGCAAATACTCCTGCAATACCTCCACCGGCCATGGCTCCTAGAAAGGCACTTCGATAATTAATCAAGACCCCAAAGATTGAAGGCTCTGTAATTCCCATTACCCCAGTGATTCCAGATGACAGTGCTAAAGCTTTCTTATTGGCATCTTTTTCTTGAATAAAGATAGCCAATGCGGCTGCCCCGATCGCCGTGTTGGCAGCTAGCATCCCTGGTAAGACAAAGGAATCATAATTAAATTTAGCCATCATAGCAAACACCAAAGGGAATAGCGCCTGATTTGTCCCAGTCATAACCAGTAATGGTGTGACAGCTCCCATAATCCCAACTGATATCCAGCCAAGATGTTCATACATAAAGGAAAGACCTGCTGCGATCCAGTTGCCAAGTTCAGAACCAATTGGCCCTAAGAAAATCAAGGTAATTGGGACGGTAATCAGGATCACGAGTAGTGGTTTGACAAAAAATTTAACCTCTTTGGGGATATGTTTATCGACCCCCTTATCAATTAAGGCCATAAACAAGACACCTAAAATGACAGGAATTGTTGTTGTATTATAAGTAGTCTGAGGTACTGACATTCCTAAAAAAGACAAATTAGCAATTCCATCAATCGACTTGCTAACTAGGATAGCTCCTAAAAACATTCCCATCATAGAATCAATACCTAATTTGCGAGCCGCACTCCCGCCCAAGAAGATTGGCAAGAAGTAAAACCCCGCATTATTTACGGCATTTAAAATCGTATATGTGCCACTTTTGGTAGGTAAACCACCAAAAGTCACGGCAATATTAAGAACGGCCGAAACCAATCCCGCCGCCACCAAAATTGGTAGAACAGGTACGAAAGTGCCACTAATAAAGTCAACAATGATTTCCCCATAATCTTTTAGAGATTTTTTAGCTTTAATTTCTTCTGAGGTGTCTCGTTTGGAAGGGTCACTTTCTGTTTTGTCTAACTCCTGACTAAAAATGGCGTATACCTTGGGAACGTCAGGACCAATTACTAATTGCAATTCGTTACCGCGGAAGACAGCCCCTAGAATTAATTGATGTGCTTTCAATTTATCAATATTCACTTTACTAGGATTATTAATTTGAATTCGAAGCCTTGTCGCACAATGTGTCACACTTTTGACATTAGCAAAGCCATCAATGTACTTTTCAATGTAGCGTACTAACTCGTCATAATTTTGCATTGCCATCCACACCCCAGTCTTGTCCATTAGACTTAATTAAGTTTGAATACCAATAATACGAGTCTTTAGGAATCCGACGTAAATCACGAACATCACTATCTGTTGTGTTGATAAACACTAACCCATAGCGTTTTGACATACCATTTCCAGTACTTAGTAAATCTGTAAATGACCAAGGATTGTACCCAATAACTTCACACCCGTCCTGAATAGCACGACCAACTTGATAAATTTGTTCACGTAAAAATTGGATTCGTTGTGGATCATGTACTTTTCCGTCTTCAGCAACTTCTTCATGTGCACCATAGCCATTTTCAGTAATAACCATTGGTAATTGATAATGATCCCAAATATAACGTAAACTGTATCGCATTGCGACTGGATCAATCTCCCAGTCCCAATCGGTTGTTTTAACAAATGGATTATTAGTTAGCGCGTATACCCCAGGCACAACAGGAAATTGTAAGTTACCTTTTTCTCCTGATTTATTCAAAATATAATCTTTAGGTTCGGCATCTGGAGCCGCATATTTGGCGGTGTTGGATCGATAACAATTAACACCAAAGAAATCAATTTTGGCTTGAGAAAAATCTTCTAAGTCTTCTGGACGAATATCAGGATCAATATTGTTTTCTCGCCAATAGGACTTGATAAAGCCATTGTATTTTTGGTGTGCGTAAAAATCATTCCACACTTTTTCAGTTAATTCTTCCGCATTTTGAGCAGCAATCTGGTCCTTAGGGTTACATGTTTCTGGGTAAATTGGCACATATCCCGGAACTGGACCGATTTTCCCGCCTTCAACAAGCTCATGACAAGCAATTACAGCTTTTGCATGACAGACATTCATAATATTATTGACTTTCCACTGATCCTCAAACCAGGTTTCGTCATTTTTGCAGACACCAAGCCATTTACCATAACAAATCTGCATGTTTTGTTCGTTAATAGATAACCAGTACTTAACACGATCCCCAAATTCCTTGAAGCAGGTACGTACGTATTGATCAAAGGCTGCAATAATGCCACGGCCATACCAACCGTTATACTTTTTATCTACCCATACCGGCATGTCATAATGATACAAAGTCACAATTGGTTCGATGCCATTTTTAACCAATTCATCAATTAAGTTATTATAAAAATCAATTCCTAATTGATTGGGAACACCACTGTCATCAGGATAGATGCGTGACCACGAAATTGAAAAACGGTAAGATGTAAACCCGGCCTTCTTCATGAGTTCCACATCTTCTTTATAGTGATGATAATGATCTGATGCAATTGAATTATCTGCATATCCCGTTTTCGTTTTAGAGTTTAAATCGATAATTGCGGGAGTCCGACCATCTTCATTTACTGCACCTTCTACTTGCCATGCTGCACTAGAAGCGCCCCACATAAAGCGTGCTGGGAAAATAGGATTCTTTTTGTAATGCATTTTTATCTCTCTTCTTTCTTGTATATATAATCTAAGTAGTCTTTAAATAAGATATCCAAAATAAAATTCATGCCATAGGTATAATAAAGTTGATCATTTATTTTAGAATTTCCTTGTTCACGAAAGTGGTAGATTTTGTCAAAAGTTCGATTAAACGTCACATCCCGTTTTAGGGTGAATAATATTTTTCTCCCTGGAACACTTACCATTGTTTGCCAAATTGAATCTGCAAAAACACCGGTAATTGAAAAAACAATAATTAAACTTTTAGTAGACAAAAATGGTTTAAATGCCTGAATATCTTCCTGTGTATCTGCTATATGAATTGTTAATCCAAAATTAACTAATTCTTGCTGAAAGGCCAGCACCGACGTCGCAACCCGACTTGACGCAAAAATATAAACATCATCGGCATCAAGCATAGATTTAATGATCGAATTTTTTTCAGGCGTATTCATTCGAATGTTTAGTTCAGCCATCATAGAATTTAGCTGCGCCACTAACTTTGTTCGAAAATTATTTCCGCTATAAAAGTGCCGATATTTTTCAATTCCTTCATTGAAGTCTCCGAAATGAGCCTTCATTTCCTTAAAGTTGTTGTAACCTAAGCGATCACAGAATCTGCGAACCGTTGCACGCGACACGTGATTCTGATCAGCAACATCATAAATGTTCATTTTCGAAATGCTCGCATAATTTTTCAAAAAGAATTTTGCGAGTTCGTAATCAGCAGATCCAATTTGGTTCTCATTAAAAATATGTGTCATATTGGACAGTAAACTCAATCTTTCGTTGTTCATCTAATAATCTCCTTGGCCAAGTAAATTACATTCTTAGTATACATAGGAAGCGCTTACCTTTGGGAGACATATTTTGTCCCCTATTAGATCGAAAAATTATACGCATTATATTGTGTTCTAAATCTTACATAAAATCTTCTAAATCGTTATTTTTTGATCAAAAAGTATGACAACACAAAAAATAAGTTATCAACATTAATAACCAATATTGATAACTTATTTCACATCTTTTATTACTAAATTAGTTCTTTCTACTAATAGGTTGTTTCTCACCCTCAAAACGCAGTTTCCACTCTTTTCGTGCCTTACTCATTACAGTCATTACATCTCTAGTCATTTCCAGAGTTGGATTTTTTTTAGTTATAATTGCTCGTTTCATATCCTCAACTTCATACGTAATTGCCTTGCTCATATCACCTGCAGAAATCATCTTCGAATGTAAGTCTGCATCTGTAAAAGTAGCGGTGGTAGCTCGTGCAAAATTTTCAACTGTAAAAAAGCCATTTTCAAAAACTACTAATCCTAATCTAGGCATTCTTGCCGCTAAATTAAGAGCAATTGTGACTTGTTCGTTATTACAATTATCAAGTAAAAAACTAGATTGATCATCCACTCCAGTTTTGTACTTAACCATTTTAGTCCCAATGAGTTCTGGAGTTTCAGACATAAACAAACGAGCAAAACTAAATGCATAAACGCCTATATCCAATAATGCGCCACCACCAGTATCTAGTCCAAGAAGCCTTGGATCATGCTTATGCTGAATATATGATCCCCATGTTACTTGAATTGTTCGTAATCTACCGAGTTGTTTTTCATTTGCAATTTGTGATATTAAAGAAAATAGAGGCATATGAAATATTGTTTGAGCTTCCATTAATATAAGATGTTTCTTCTGTGCGATATTCATCAATTCTCTTAATTCACTAGAATTTAGCGTAATTGCTTTTTCAGCCATTACGTGTTTATTAGCTAAGAGAGCTTTTTTGATACACGTGTAGTGGGCACTTGTAACAGTAGCAACATAAATTACATCAATGTTTTCATCTGCTAACATTTGCTCATAATTATCATAAAACTTTTTTATTCCGTGATTTTTTGCAAATTCTTTAGCATGTGACTTTCCACCCAGATACGAGGCACAACCATATATTTCTTGCATTTCTGGAAAATCATCTGCAAAGGAATTCGCCATTTTTCCGAGACCGACAATTCCCCAATTTACAATCTTCATCAAAGCAATACCTCTTCAAAAAATCAATTTTTCATATTCTGTTTTAATGCAATTTTTTCTGAGTTTTCAATATCCATACGAATAAATGGATAATAGGTAACTAATCCAACCGCAAGTACCAAAGCTTGAACAATCAAAATTTTCCAATCACCAGTAATAAGTACTCCTGAAAAAGGCGCTGGTGTTGCCCATGGCACTTCAGCAAATGGTCGAGCAACAAATCCAATCATCACTGATATATAACCTATCATGCATCCCACAACACCATTGAAAATAAATGGTATCATCAACACAGGATTCATGGCCACTGGAGATCCAAACATAGTGGGTTCAATAATGTTAAAGAATAAAGCAGGTGCTGCAGCAACTCCGAGTGCTCTTTTCCCTTTATTTTTAGATAGTATATACCAAATAACAACTGGAAAAACTGCCCCAATCCAAATAAAACTATATTGAAATGCATTTGTCCAAATATGCGGTAATGGATTCCCAGCAACTTTTGCAGCGGCATTTGCAACTAAATCTGCTGTTGTTATTGGTGTTATAATGGCCCCCAACATGGCCGGCCCGTTTAATCCGATTGACCATAACAAAACTACTAATAAAGTGATTAATGTATATCCCCATAAGGAATCTGAGCCATTCAAAACCGGTGCCAATGCGGTAGTTAGCCATTGTGTAAAATTAAAATTAGCCAAGGTTCTAATTGACCAACATACAACAATAACAACTGTCATAGGAATTAACGATGCAAAAGTACTACCAACTTTGGGTGGCACACTGCTTGGCAATTTAATAGTTATATTATGTTTCAGAAAAACCGCATACAGCTTTACCGATAATAAACTAACAATCATTGCTGCAAATAATCCTGTTGTGCCAAAAAACGTTACCGAAAACATACTTTTTGCATCTGGACCACTATACGTGATAAAGAAAAATGAAATTAATCCTAATAGTCCAGATTGTGTTGTGTCAACATTTAATATTTCGCCATAGGATTTTGCAATCCCATATGCTGCGTACAGTCCAACAAATCCTAAAGTCATGCTATTAACAATATTCAGTTGGGTTGCATATGGTGCTAGAAATGGTAATAAAGCTGTCTTAGAATTACCTAAATCTGGTTGTGCAAAAATTGATAGAATTAGAAATATACTTCCGATTAAGATTGGTGCAGTAGTGGCTATCATTCCATTTTGAATAGCTTCAATCCACGAAACATGAGATAGTTTACCAACAACTCCAGCCATTGACATCATTTTATCTAGTAATTTGTTTGTACTTTTACTATTATTCATAACCCTTTGCCTCCTCATGAACCTTCAACGATTGTTCTTTTTTCCGACGTAATCATTAAAGTGAAATTACCTTCCAATATTACTTTGTCAGTTATAGCAGGAACAATAAAATTATCAGCAAATTGAATTTTTGTTCCATTTAATTTACCGCTGCCCTCACTGACAGTTGTTAGCCAATAGCCTTGTTTACTTAATTCAACTTTTCCTTTTACTGTAATGCTAGTAATAACAAATGACTCATTATTTATATATTCATGCACAGAAACATTATCATTATTAATTAAATCCTTAGCTTTCGGATGTACAAAATTAAGGGTAGTGTTATTTTGAGGATTGCTATTCTTAATACTTTCAATCGCATCAGGAATATCTAGTTGCCGTGCTCTTCCATCTTTTTCTCGTCGTTCATAATCATAAACACGAAAAGTTAAATCGGTTGACTGTTGAATTTCATATGCAATATTTCCCTTACCCAAACCATGAATAGTGCCTGCAGGTATATAAAAGAAATCTCCTTTTTTAGTATCTTGGGAATTAAAAACGTCATTAAAATCTTGATTTTTAATTTTTTTTAATAAATCTGGGATTGGAATTTTCGAACCATAAATTAGTGATGTTTTGGACTCCGTCTTTAATAATACCCAAGCCTCATTTTTGCCATTTTCGTATCCCAACTTCTTTGCTACAGTATCTGTAGGGTGAACTTGAACACTTAAATTATCTACCGGAGCTACAAGAGAAATGATATAAGGAAAATTTTTGTTTTTACTTTGAAACAACTCCGGATATTCTTTCCAAAGTTCCTTTAACCCCAATCCTTTAAAAGAACCGTTCTGACAAATTGTTTCTCCATCTGTCTGAGCAGAAAATGCCCAAACTTGTCCAGTTGTATCTGGTACATCATATCCGAAATACTTTTTCACTCTATTTCCGCCCCAAATTGCTTGCCGAGGAACTACTTTAAAAAACAATAAATTATTTTTCATAAACAATTGCTCCATTTTCTTTGATTAATTTTTGATACCAGAAAAATGACTTTTTTGGTATTCTTTTCATTTTTTTATTCTGCATTGGCGAGATATAAATAAATCCGTATCTTTTTTTCATTTCTTTATGACTGCTCAGAATATCAATAGGTGACCAAATCAAGTAGCCCAACACATCAACCCCATCTAAATTAATGGCATCCATCATATTTTTAATATACTTTTTATGATATTCAATTCGTGGATAATCATTAATAGTTTCCTCGGTCGTTTTCCCTTCTTGCAAACCTATTCCATTTTCTACAACAAATAACGGTTTTTTATATTGGTTGTATAACTGATTCAGTTCTTCGCGAAAGCCAATTGGATCAATTGTCCATCCCCAGTGACTAGCTCCTAATTCTGGATTAGGTTCATCAGGCACTTCAAAAATAATTTTATTAATTTGTTTAATATCAGTAGGTGAAACATTACTTTCAATTACTCTTGTTTGATAACAACTTACAGACAAGAAATCCATATTTTCTGCTGCTATTTTATTTACTGATAAATCATCATTTGAGTAATCAATACCATTGAGATCCAAAAACTTAGTATAAAACGCTGAGTAGTATCCTTTGCACATCAAATCTCCAAAAAGTGTTACGTTAAATTCATTTTTCAAATGTGCAGCAAATCTATCTAAAGAATTATTACGCTTTGCATGAACTTCATTTACTGTTATCATTCCCGAAATTTTTGCTTTTGGTGATAACTCTCTGATACGATTAATAGCTAATGATGAAGCTCGTTCTGTATTATAAAATATATCGTGAAAAAACTGCATTTTACTCATTCCACTGGGTCTTTTGCTGCCAGCCACAAGATATGACATGTTGTCAAAAGGTGCAGTATTTATTTCGTTATACGTAATCCAGTAAGTCACACGATTTTTAAAATGAGTTACCACTTGTTCCACATGCCGTAAATAGAATGAAATTACCTTAGGATTCAAAAAACCATTATATTTTTTTGAAAGAAACGCCGGCATATCAAAATGGACCAATGAAACAATCGGTTCAATGTTGTTTTTTAACAGATAATTTATCATCTCGTCGTAATATTTCAATCCATCTTCGTTCGGTGTTTCTTCATCACCTTTTGGATGAATCCTTGACCATTCAATTGATAAGCGATACGCGCGAAAACCCATTTTTTTCATCAGATCTATATCTTCTTTAAATTGAAAGTAATGGTTTGACGCTATATTAGTATTACCTTGACTAGTTTGACCAAATTCAGGCACTACTTGTAATTGATCGTAAACATTTTCACCTCTGTTACCCTCTAAGATGCCTCCTTCTGCTTGTACATTGCTTATGGCACCACCCCATAGAAAATTGGATTTTAACTCCTTTTTCATTATTATTCTCCTTTCAATTTACCGATTCTATAACAGCGCTTTCATTGACTATTATATATGTATTTTTATATTTGTACAGCTTTTTTTATAATTAATACGTAACAATTTTAAAAAGCGTTGGTATGTATTGGTTAGAATGCTATAATAATTAACATATGAGAACAATTAATTCTAAGTCCTTATTAAATATCGAGGTGAAGTTTATGAAGTACATGCTTGTTGTAGAACATATAAGAGAAGGAATAGAAACTGGGAAATATAGTTATGGAATTAAAATGCCCACCATAAATGAACTTGCAAAAAAACTTAATGTCAGCGCAATGACAGTAAAAAAAGGCCTTGATATTGCACAAAGTAGAGGATATATTGAGCGGCGCCAAGGTAGTGGTATTTATGTAAAAATGAATACTCAAGGAAAAAAGAAAAGTATTCCGTTATCTGGTAACTCTTCACGCTTTTCTAAAAAAGATTTGCACACTAAGATAATACACTTTAGTGTTGATCGCCCTTCCAAAGAAGCAGCAAAGAAGCTACAAATCTCATCTACAGATTTTGTCTATAACATTGAACGGGTTCGTATTTTAAGAAACAAGCCGATTATTATTGAGTATGTATACATGCCAATTAATGTAATTCCAGGACTAACAGAGAAAGTGTTAAAAAATTCAATTTATGAGTATATACGGCACACTTTAAATAAAAGAATTTCTAGCTCTGACTTTTTAATAACTGGTGTTCGACCAAATGAAGATGACAAAAAATTTCTTAATTTGACAAACAAGGATTTTCTCATGCAAATTATGCAAACTGTTTACCTAGATGACGGAACTGCATTTGAGTATTCAGTTGATAAACATATTCCGGAAGTTTTTGAGTACCGGTCTGTTGAAACTGATATTTAGACAAAAATAAGGTAGCCTTACAATTTCAAGTACTTGTAAGACTACCTTATTTTTAATTTTTCAACATGCTCAACACATGTTCCTATACATTCAACTTATTCAACCGTACCGACCTTATCACCATGACTAACCTCACCGGAGTCATAATTCAAAGACCGTTTTTCCAAATTAGTAAAAATCACCATAATATCATCGGGCTTATTTTCACTTGCCAAGTATTTCAAATCCACATTAGCCAATTTGGTTTTGGGTGACACCACGTCGCCTTCTTTAACGAAAACTTCGAATCCTTGACCATTTAGTTCGACCGTATCAATACCCAAATGTACCAATACTTCCAGTTTGTCTTTTTTGTCTTTTGTTTTCAACCCAATGGCGTGTTTCGTTGGAAATACCGAAGTTACTGTGCCATTTACAGGCGCATAAATCTCACCATTTGAAGGTTCTACAGCAAAACCATCCCCCATTGCTTTACTTGCAAAAACTTCGTCACTAACCTTTTCAATTGATTTAAGCACACCCGTAACTGGCGCAAATAAATCAACCGGGTGCTTTTTATTAAACAACAATCCCATATATAATTTCATTCCTTTCCTCACTAGGGAAGTAATATCGGGACGTGCTTCCTAATTTTTTCGTCATTTTTATCGGAAATTAAAATGACATCCTTTAGGTCAAATGCCCGGACAGAAGAAATACGATGAAATTTACTACTGTCGCAAAGTAAATAAGTTTGTTTAGCATTGGCCTTGATCAACCTTTTTTTGGTTGCTTCTGCAATATTAGGCGTTGTGATTCCTTTTTCATCATCTACACCATTTACGCCCAAAAAAGCACGGTCAAAATAAAGATCACGTAAATTATTTTCCGTTAACGTCCCACTTAGCGATGATATTGCTGGATTATAAAGGCCACCCAGTAATATGACCGCTGCCTTTATTTCCCTAGTTATATTAAAAATTGTCGTGTTCGTTGTATAAATCGTAATATTTCTATCCAATAACTGATCTAATAACAATGAATTACTGGAACCAGAATCTATATAAATACTTTCATGATCACTAATTTCATCAACTGCCCGTTTTGCAATCAACTTTTTTTGCTTTTCGTGTAACGTGGCCTTTTCCACCATTGGAATTTCACCCGTGGTATTTGTAGATTTTATGGCACCACCCACTAAGTATTCAATGCGACCACTAGTTTCAAGAGTTTTCAGGTCTCGTCGTAAGGTTGACATTGAAATGTCAGGCAAATCCGCATGTAATTCATCAATTTTAACCAGGTCTTTGTCTGTCAATATATGCAGTATCTTTGTTTGTCGCTCATATGGAATCATTTTAATCCTCCATCTTTATCCCGTTTTATTTTAATTGTTATTTTTACAGTAACGAATAATGATGGATTTTTCAATGATACAAACAAATTAAGCTAACTTCTCATCACGATTAGTGAAAATATAGGCTAATACAGCAGCTACGACAGCGGAAATGCCTAAACCAATCAGCGCATTCAAGAAATTGCTACCATTCTTTTCAATAAATGCAGGGAACGTTGTGACACTTCCAAACACAAACGCATTAGTGACAACTTTGGTTAGTCCTAAGTAGGCACCACCAACTGCACCACCGATTATCTGTGCCAACCAAAGTTTACGATTCTTAACTAGCAATCCAAACAAAGTTGGTTCAATAATTGCAGAAAGCACGATCGTAATGAATCCTGTAGCTGCAAAACTACGAAGCTTAGTGTCACGGGCTTTTAAGATCACACCGATTGTCATACCAATTACGGCGAAGTTGCAGGCAAAAGTCCAAGGACAAATATAATCAAAACCATTATTTGCAATATTATTAATCATAATAGGATTAATTGCCCAATGAATACCCATACTTACAAGGACACTCCAGCCACCGCCAACAACAACACCAGCTAAAATACTGCTTCGTCCGATCAGCCAGTTCACAAACCAAGCAATTCCTTCACCACTATAAACACCAAGTGGTCCAATCACAATGATGGTAAGTGGCAACATAACAGCTAAAGAAACTAAAGGAAGCACTACTAACTTCAAATTTTCCATAATGTGGCGATCTAACCATTTATACAAGTATGAATAGGCCCAAATGGCCAAGATAATTGGAACAACGGTAGAATTATAGTTCATTAAAACAGTAGGAATACCAAAGAAATTGGTCATTGCACCATTCCCTGTTTTACCCATCAAGCTAATCAGATCTGGATACAGGAGAGCCGCACCGATCAATGCAGATAAATAAGGACTTGCTCCAAACCTTTTAGCCGAAGTAAAAGCCAAAAGCACAGGCAAAAAGTAAAAAACACTCATCGAAGCTGCATATAAAATGGTATAGGTACCACTACCCGTCTTAATAAAATTAACTTGTACAGCTAAAATCAAAAGCCCACGTAAAATTCCCGAACCGGCTAAGGCTGGGAGTAACGGTGCAAAAATGGCAGAAATGGCAGAGAACATTCGGCTAACAATGCTGCCTTTTGCTGCTTTTTCCTGATCCTCGGTTAGTTCTGCAGGTGCATCACCGCGTGCCACATTAACTAATTTTTCAAATTCTGCATAAAGTTTTGGGACTTCTGTACCAATCAATATCTGATACTGTCCTGCTTTATAAACAACATTTAAAACTCCAGGAATTGCTTCGATTTTTGCATCGTTTGCAAGCGAACGATCAACTAAATTCAACCGTAATCGGGTCGCACAATGACTCATGTTGCCAACATTATCTGCGCCACCGATATTTTCTAAAATATCTTTAGCCGCTTGTTTAAAATTCATACTCATGTTCTTCACTCCTCATATGAGTTACGCAGGGTTACTCAAAAATTTCATTAATAGTTTATGCGCTGCAATAGCATCATTCTGGTCAATAACCTTTTGAATTTCGTCTAAACCAACATGATCAATCAATGAACTAAGATGCTTGATCATTTCAATATTCTGTTCACATTCATCTGTCGCACCCTCAATCACAGGGAAAGTATCAAAGTAAATCATGCCCCCGTATGAATGCTTCTTGAGATAGTACAAGAACTCCAACGTCTTAAAAGGACTAGCAGTTCCAATCATCAGACCATCGTCATTCATTCCATAGCCATCATTCAAATGAATCCCAAATAATTGCTTACGTCCACCAAAGATATCAGCAGCCATTGCTGGATTTTCATGTTTCATTAACATATGACAGTAGTCCAAAGTGACCCCTACATTTTTTCGATTAATTTCACTTAACATCATTCCAGTGACGCCCATGCTGTCAATAAAGGCATACGCCCTTGGCTGAAGTGGCTTATATTCAATGCTAAATTGTAAATCCGGTGCATAATCCGCCATTGCTTGAAATGCCTTAACTAATTGGTTCCATACATTTGTATAGTCAATTTGGAAGTTATAATCGAAGCCATCATGTGCTAACCAAACCGTAACGACATGTCCGCCAACTGCGCGACAATAATCTGCTGCATCTTTGCAAAGTTGTAATCCTTTTGCTGCAATCTCTTGATTTGGATTACCAATTTCTCCGCTTATGTAATCTTCTTTAAAACGTAAAGCCACACCATTTAACTTCAGATCGTTTTCTTCGAGAAGCGTTTTCATTTTTTTCGAAGAGATTCCTGTTACATGTTCTGGATAATTTAAGTCCACATAGTTCAAACCTAACAATTTGAACTTTTTAAAGACCTCACCCAAATCATTATTGCTAACTGGTAAAAAAGAATTAATTCTTGTTGCTAATTTCATTTGTAAGCCCTCCCATTTATTTAACAAACTCAGTTTAGCACCACGTAGAATCATTTGCAACCACAAATATTCAAATATATTCATTTATTTTCACAAAAAAACTCCTTTAGTCATGTTTGCTCTACATTCTTCGACGAGCATCTATAACTAAAAGAGCTAAAACCTTTACGAATCTATTTATAAAGATTCCTATCACGTAAAAGCTTTTTAGTTGTCGAGATGATTTCTATTTCTTAGATCCGAAACAATTTCATCATAAGGTCTATTTTTTCCAAATAAGGCGGATGTCCCAACGATAAAACCGTCCACACCCATTTGAGATAATTGACCGATTTTATCAGGCGAAATAGCGCCATCTACCATTAATTTAAATTGTCTTTCTTTTTTTAAAATGGTTAACGTCTGAATTTTAGGGATCACATAATCCAAAAAAGGCTGACCAGCAAATCCAGGATTCACCGTCATAACAAGAACATAGTCAACTAAAGGTAATAGCTCTTGTATCTGGGAAACAGAAATTGCTGGATTAATCGCGATTCCCGGATGAATTCCTTTCTCTTTTATTTGCTCAAGGGTCCTTGTAATCATGGGAGTGGTATCCGGATGAACATAAATAATATTAGGACCTAAGTCTGAAAAAATGTTGATATATTGATCAGGGTTAGACACCATAAGATGTATGTCCATTGTTGTATTTGTATTTTTTCGAATTGCTTTATAGTCTTCTACTCCCAGGCCAACATTCGGTACATAATGACCGTCCATGACATCCATATGAAAAATATCAACTCCGGCCTTATCTAAACGATTAACCTCTGTTTTAACATTTGAAAAATCCGCGCACATCATTGAGGGACAAATTAATACTGACATATGTAACCACCCATTCTTTTTAATTTGAGAAAACGTTTACTCACACAAACGTATATTAAGCGTTTACTTTTTGATTGTCAATCGATTTTTTAGAAGATCTAACCAATCAAAGCCAAACTTTTAACGTTTTTTCATTTTAATCATTCAAAATCCGATTAATAATACGTAAACGTTTTCTCTTGAAACAAAAAAAGAGCCTTAATATCCAAAATGATTTTTCATCTAAAGAATATTAAGACATTTCCACTACGTTATATATATTAATTTTTCATCAATTCATTTAAACTGTTGAGCGGTTCACCAATGACACATCCACTAGTTTATTAATAGAGCTATTCTGTTCTGTTTTACCTTGAATAGCTGAAACAAGATACGACGTTGCACGGACAGCAATTTCATCCGTGTTTTGTCGAATAGTTGTGAGTTCTGGATAACAATATCTTGCAATTGGGGCATCATCAAATCCAATCACTTTTAAATCGCTAGGAACACTAATAAACATACTGTGTGCTGCAATCAACACATCGGCTGCTAATGTATCACTAACGGCAAAAATTCCAATTGGGGGTTGGCTTTTTGTCATCAGTTTTCTTAAAATTTCTCGTAGGGCACTCCGCCTAGTATCCGGTGTTTGTTCTTCCTCTTCGGTTAAACGAATAACCGAAGTATTATCAGCTGGCAGTTCATTTTTAGATAATGTATCCTGATATCCTTTAATTCTGTCAATTAAAGAAGGTGAATCTCGTGAACCAGCAAGTAATACTGGGTTCGTTTTAGCACTGATAAGCTTTTCAGTAGCAAGTTGCGCACCTTTGTAATGATCAGAACCAATGTACTTAATTTTATTTGTATTTGGCTTTCTATCAATGCAGACAATTGGCACATGGCGAGAAAGTTGTTGACTATCGAATTCTTTCAGACCTGAAATCACAATCAAACCATCCACAAGTTTAGCCTCCAGCATTTTCAAGTATCCGGCTTCTTTATATGGATCCCTGGCCGTGTCACAGATAATTGTAGAATAACCCGTCTCAAAAAGTTGTTGCTCTATTTTTTCGACCAAATCGGCAAAAAAACTGTTATTTAAGTCAGGTACAACGATGCCAACTGTGTTTGATTTACGCATACGAAGACCTTTTGCCATAGCATTAGTTTCATATCCCTGCTCGCGGATAACGGCCATCACTTTTTGTCGAGTAGTTTCGGAAAAGCGCCCATTATTATTGATTACTCGTGACACTGTCGCCACAGACACACCACTTAGCTCGGCTATTTCACGTATTGAGACTTGTTTTTGTGCCATATTTTTCCTCCGAACGTTTATACACTCATATTAAGTAGTATATCGCAAAAAATCTATTTTTAAAAAGTCATGCCGTTACTTCACTCGCAAACAGCCCAACCAAGACTATTGTCAAAGTTGGGCCGTTCATTTTTACCATGTTATTTTACAACATAAGCTCGCTTTAAATACGTGCCACCATCCGTTGTAGTCGAAGCATTTTTTACTTTTCGATTGTGCAGATAAGTTGCAGCGCCTTGATCAACCATTGAAACTGCCTGTTGTTTCATCAATACCTTTTCGGCTTTCACATAGTCTTCATAACGTGCTTGATTGTTATTTGCATCCTTACCAATTGCTGCTTTCATATAATTGTCAAAATTCTTATTACTAAATGAGCCAAAATTATAAGGATTTCCAGTCTGCTCAAGCTGTAAAACATCCATTAAGTCATGAAAATCTGGACTCCATCCAGTCAAAGCCATGTCAAAACCAGTGTGTGCTGACATTTTCGTAATTGCGGATTTCTTTGGCATGACATTAACTTTCATATTGGCGCCTTTAAGATATTGATTTACTTGACTCTGCATGTACTCACCAACTTTAGAATTTGAGCCCTCATCCCAGCACATCAACTGAATTGTAAGTTTAGACTTACCAAGTTGCTTCATTCCCTTTGCCCAGTACTTTTTTGCCAACGCCACATTGCGATTAACAGTGTTTGGGACCGATGCCTCAGTCGCAAAGTCCGTACCATTATTAGGATTAGTAGTAAATTTTGCGGGAACAAAGCCTTTAGGTGCAATTGAACCATCCGATAGCACTTTGCTAGCCAATTGTTTACGATTTACAACCAATGAAAGTGCCCGCCTAATATTAATATTTTGCATTGATTTGTATTTGAAATTATAAACAGCATAACTCATCTGATTATCAAGGGATGAGTAAAAATCCTTATTATTTTTCTCTTGTGTAGCCTGTTCACCCTCAAGCGAAATATCATCCAATTTTTTTGACTGATAGAGGTTTAACGCCGTGCTCGGATTCTGAACAACTTGCATATTAACAGTAGCTAAACGAACCACTTTTCTATTCCAGTAGTGACTATTTTTCTTAAGTTTCCATGATAGATTTGACCCCGTCCATCCAGTTTGAATAAATGGACCATTGTACACAGACTTATCACTCTTTGTGCCATAGGATTTTCCATATTTTTCAACTACTTTTTGATTTTGTGGAAAGAATGCAGGCATCGAAGTTAACTGTTTCAAATAAGGTGCTTCTTGCGATAATTCAACTTCAAAAGTTGTTTTATTAATGGCTTTCACACCTAAAGTTTTAGGATTCTTCTTACCCGACATAATGGCGTTGGCATTCTTAACAGGTGCATACAAAAACGCATTTGGAGCTTTTGTCTTTGGGTTAACCGTGCGCTCCCATCCGTAAACAAAATTTTGTGCTGTGACGGGATCTCCATTGCTCCACTTCATCCCTTTATGTAATGTAAATGTATAGGTTAAGCCATCCTTGCTGATCTTTGTTTTCGTAGCAGCTTCAGCAACTAATTTACCATTGCGATTAGGATGATATAATCCTTCATTCGTATTATTAAGCTGGGTTAATGATGCTGAATCATCAGCTAGGGACGGATCCATCGTTTCCACTTCAGTGTTTGCCATTAAATTATAGCTTTGCTTTGCTGCATAATCATGAGTTCCCGCGCTGGCACTTTTTCCACATCCTGCCAATACCATACTGGTCATGATGAACAATGTTGAGACTTTCCACTTCTTATCCATAAACATTCCTCCTATTTTTGCATAAAAAAGCCCACTGTACTTTTGTTAAGCACAGTGGGTAACTCAATTTTTCTTTTGTAAAGATGCTAAAAAAGTTATTAGCTAAGAAATTGAAGTCACAGAACTGTGCACTTTAATTAATAAACTAATAATGACTAAAATAGATAAAATAGTTTGTGCAAATTGTGTCATGTGACTTCACTCCTTTTCTTTATGCCGTTTATTATAGTTTTATTTAATCAAAAGTCAATATAATTTTCATTTTATTTTAATCCAGGACTTTCAAATTAAAAAAGTCAATACCACATCCTTGTGATGAGAGGTTAGTACAACAGCCAGTTTGGAAATACATTCTATGAGTGCACTCGACCTCCACCCAAGGGAAAAGCAATACACTTGCAGCTTTGTTCCTGACAACATAGCGTTCCTGATAATTGACAACACTTTAATTTTCTTCTGAAACATAATAAATCATTTGTTGTGCGCGCTTTAATTTTCGAGAGGCTCTATAAACTTTTTTATCATTTTTCCAGAATGCATATGTAGTTATGAACCAGTTTAGTTCGCTTATGGTCAACGCCTTCTGTTTTATTAACATGTAACTGAAAAATTTTTGTTTTTTACTTATTTTTTAACCAACGTAGTATAAAAAAGCCAGCTTTTATTCGCTGGTCTACTTTTTATCAAGTCACTTAATTTAAATAAAATAGTCACAAATTGCAAGAACAAGTTAGCCACCCCGCAGGCGAAGTTGCGGGGCGTGTCAGAATATCTATTGAAGATTGGAATAAATGATTAAGCAATGCGAGCGTGCGCTGCTTCAATCTGAAAAGCTTTTTCAGG
>NZ_JQBR01000007.1 GCF_001438655.1 Pediococcus cellicola | reverse complement strand
ATATTATTTCAACTGTCAACTTGACAGGGCCTAGTGCACGCATTCCCGGCCTTTTTATTTCTCTAAACTTTAATAATCGAAATCAGAAAAAAAGCTGACTTCTCCGCTTAGTGACGTTACCCATTTATCAAAAAACGCGTCACTAACTTTAACGTTTCGGATCGTGTGGCTTCCCTAAATTGGTGAGTCGCACCTGCAACAATGTGTAGTTCACTGTGTTGATAGATAGCGTGATAGCGCTTAGAAGCCACCATATCTACTACCTTATCCTGGTCACCATGCATTAAACACACGGGACCGGCATAATGCTGTGCCACCTCATAAATGGGTAAAGTTTGGGCGGTTCGCAAGTAAAATCCACCAACAACAGTCCCATCATCAAGTGTGAGCGTTTCTGGAATGGCATCTGGATTATACTTAACGCCCATCAACTTTCCCTTTTGCGCATCATCTTTAAGAGTGGCTGCCGGAGCCAACAGTACCAATTTGGCAATATCTTCTGGATAATAGCCGGCCAGCATGCTGGCCACTACGCCTCCTTGAGAATGCCCCAATAGATAAATTCGTCGAATATTGGGTAAAGATTTGGTATAAGCCAAAATTGCCTGACCATCCGCAATTTCGTTTGGCATTGTCATCTTTGAGAATTGCCCTTCACTTTTACCGCAACCGTTGAAATCAAAACGAATTGTTGCCAGTCCCGCTTCGTGGAGACTTTGCGCAATTTGCGCCAGCAAGGCTGTTTTCTGATAACCTAAATCGCCAGTAAACCCGTGCATCAAAATCACAATATCATAACTGGGTGTCGCCGGTGTTTCTAGAACACCATGCAACTTTAACCCATCCCGTTTAATTTCGACATCCATTTAAAAACTTTCCTTCTCTAGTAAATTAAAAATACTCCATAAGTTATCGTAACAGGATTCTTAACTTTTTTCAGCTTTCAACATCTATATGATTAGTCTTCATACAGGGCAGCCACTTTTTGTTGAATATCAGCATGATCCATAAATTCATCGTAACTGGTTTCCGCTCGATCAACCACACCATTGGATGATACTTCGATAATATGATCCGCAATGGTTTGAATGAATTGACGGTCATGAGAAGTTAAGATAAGTGATCCAGAAAAGTTGATTAAGCCATCATTTAAAGATGTAATCGATTCAAGATCCAAATGATTTGTAGGATCATCTAATAACAAAACGTTGGCCTTGCTTAGCATCATCTTGGATAACATGCATCGTACTTTTTCGCCACCAGACAACTTTGTAATTGGCTTATTAACATCTTCACCTGAGAATAACATTTTGCCTAAGAATCCCCGCAAAAAGGTGTTATCACTCTCTTCTTTAGGTGCAAATTGACGTAGCCACTCCAAAATATCCAAATTTTCATCCGTAAAGTACGCATTAATATCTTTAGGTAAGTAACTGCGTGTGGTGGTCTGTCCCCAAGTAACTGTACCAGAATCTGGCTCTAATTCACCAGCAATAATCTGAAGTAAAGTCGTTGTTGCCAAGTCATTTCGACTTAACAAGGCTGCCTTTTCACCGGGTTTAACGGTAAAGGTCACGTTATCCAAAATTTGCACACCGTCAATAGCTTTTGAAAGTTTATCTACTCGTAACAAATCATTGCCCAGTTCACGTTCTGGCGTGAAACTGATGAACGGATATTTTCGTGTGGATGGTTGAATATCGTCCAGCGTAATTTTCTCTAGTTGTTTTTTACGTGATGTCGCCTGTTTTGACTTAGAAGCATTCGCACTAAACCGAGCCACAAACTCTTGCAACTCTTTGATCTTTTCTTCTTTTTTGGCATTCGCATTTTCTTTAAGTTTAGCCGCCAACTGACTTGATTCCATCCAAAAGTCATAATTCCCGACGTATAATTGGATCTTGCCAAAATCAACGTCACACATCATGGTACAAACGGCATTCAAGAAATGACGGTCATGAGAAACCACAATGACGGTGTTTCGGAAGTTGCCTAAGAAATCTTCAAGCCATGAAATGGTTTGGGCATCCAGTCCATTAGTAGGTTCGTCCAATACTAAAATATCAGGATCGCCGAAAAGAGCTTGACCTAACAGCACTTTCACTTTCTGATTTTCAGTTAACTCGCTCATTTTTTGTGTTTGCATCGTTTCATCAATACCTAATTGCTGTAAAAGCTGTGCTGCGTCAGATTCGGCATTCCAACCGTCCATTTCAGCAAACTCACCTTCAAGTTCTGCCGCTTTTATACCATCCGCATCGGTGAAATCTTCTTTAGCGTACAACGCATTCTTTTCTTGCATAATTTCATAAAGACGCTTATGCCCCATAATGACCGTATCCAAAACGGTTTCTGTCTCAAAAGCATAATGGTCCTGATTCAAACTGGACATACGTTCATTTGGTGAAATTGATACGTGTCCTTTAGTAGGCTGTAATTTACCTTCTAGAATTTTTAGAAATGTAGATTTTCCAGCTCCATTAGCGCCAATAATTCCGTAGCAATTTCCTGGCGTAAACTTTAAATTCACATCTTCATAGAGTTTGCGATCAGAAAATTGCATACTCATATCGGTAACTGTAATCATTTATTATCCTCACTTATCTTGATAAATCCCGTAAAACCGGGGTTAAAATCTCTTCACAATTCTTCAAATGTATCATAAGGAACTAGGTAAACGCAAGCTATTCACTTCAAAATTATCCCAATTATCTGATGTTTACGGCTCCAAAACGATAAAGGCGTGTTTGCTTTTCGGAAACACGTTTTAATGCTATTCTTTAAGTAATAAAAATTGCAAAGTTAGTGAGGGTGAATACATGCAACGCTCTGAACATGATTGTATTAAGTTAGTGCCGCTTTTTAACCACCTACCCGATAGTGATGTGGACAAAATTGAAACCATCATGACGCACAAACATTATGAGGCTGGCGAATCACTTTTTCTTGATGGCGGAAAATTAGATACTTTAATTATTGTCGCCAATGGCCAGGTAAAGGTTTCTAAAATTGCCGCGAACGGTCGCGAGCAGCTCCTCTATCTTCTTCAATCTGGTGACTTTGATGGTGAGGGCGCCCTTTTTCAAGAAATGACACGTAGCTCAACCGGTGTAGCCCTGATTCCTACAAACGTTTGTCAAATTAGTCGAAAAAATTTCCAAAAATTATTAACCACTTCGCCAAGTATCAGCATGAATTTAATTAATGAGTTTGGACAACGGATTTCTTCATTAGAGAAGCGGACCACGGAAGCTTCTACAGAAACAGTGGAAGCACGTATCGGGAATTACCTTGTAGAGACTGGCGCAAGCTTGAATAAGGATTCCTTTAAACTTCCTATTAAAAAGAAAGATTTAGCTATTTATTTGGGAACTACACCAGAAACGGTAAGTCGCAAATTAACAGAGTTCGAACGTAAAGGTTGGATCGAACAGGGGCCACAAAAGCAAATTAAGTTATTGGATAAGGATGCACTTGTCCTAATTGATTAATAAAAAGTACCCACAGCGACTTAAAAACAAGTCTTTGCGGGTACTTTTTAATTTTTCGGTTGCCGCGTCACTTTCACTGCTTTATTGACGAAACGTGTTAAAAGAAGCAGCTTTTTTGCATGCCAGTTCTTGCGGTTTGGGTTGCGGCCACAAGAATGGCCATCGTCCAGAACATAAAAGATTATTAGCGAATTGGGCTAATAATCATCCTTTGTGTGGCGTAGCGCCAGTTCTTGCGGTTTGGGTTGCGACCACAAGAATGGTCATCGTCCAGAACATAAAAGATTATTAGCGAATTGGGCTAATAATTTCCTTCTGTGTGGCGTAGTGCCAGTTCTTGCGGTTTGGGTTGCGGCCACAAGAATGGCCATCGTCCGGAACATGATAGATTATTAGCGAATTTAGCTAATAATCATCCTCCGTGTGACGTAGAAGCTAACCGCTCCTTTTAACACTCTAATTCTATTCTTCTTCCTCCAAACCTTCCCCTGCTTCCTTACCAATTAAGCCCTGCAACAACCTAATCGCCCGGTTATCATCGCCCCGCAACCTTTCCATATATTGCTTCAATGCCGGCCGATCCTCGTTTTCCGCCAACTTAATCGCTCGATCCACAAACAAATTCTGTGTCACATAGTCCTGCACCGTCTCACTCACCATCTCATTTGCACTAAAATACTTATTCTTGCCGTTTTCACCGATCATCGAATACTCACTATATTCATCCGTCGTTGATGCCGGTTTTTCATCTTCATCCAACAACAACTCGCCGACCTCATCATAATGCGCCCGGTTCTGCTGAATCAAATCTCCATACACTTGACGCAAGGCCGGGGCACTCAATCCTTTTACATACCATGAAACTTGATGTAATTTGGCATCTAATACCGTGAAATTTGACACAATATGATTAACCATAGCCCCTGCCGTTGGGACATGATGATCGATTTCTGATTGTTTCTGTTCTGCTGCAAATAATTCTTCTGGTGTTTGTGACATTTTTGGTTCCCCCTAATTTCTTAATATGTCTGTATTATAGCGAGAACAAAAAGAAGTTAACTTGACCAAAATCAAGTTTTAGAAAATCTTTTTGCAAACTTCAAAACGTAAGTTAAGGTTATGCTATAATCATGTTAGCGATTACAGTAACCGTAATCATTTTTTGCATAGGAGGAAATTATTAATGAAATTAGGTGCAATTGAAGCCGGTGGCACAAAATTTGTATGTGCCGTCAGTGATGACAATATTAATGTTGAGGATCGTGAACAATTTCCCACAACTACCCCTGAAGAAACGATGGCGCAGGTTTTTACATATTTTGAAGAGCATCCCGTCGATGCCATTGGAATTGGGTCATTTGGTCCCGTTTCTTTAAACGAAGACGCAGATAATTTTGGCTATATTACTAACACGCCAAAATTAGCATGGAAAAATTATGATTTTTTGGGTGCCATGAAAGCACATTTTGACATTCCCTTTTACTTCACGACCGATGTCAATGTGGCAGCTTACGGCGAATACAAGGCCGGTGCAGGTCGTGGAAAAAAGAACATCTTATACTGGACAGTTGGTACTGGTGTTGGTGCTAGCTATATTCAAAAAGGCAAATTTCTACAGGGCTACAGTCATCCCGAAATGGGCCACATTTTATTACGTCCGGATGAACGTGATCACGGCTTTGAAGGTGTCTGCCCATACCATGGTAACTGTTTTGAAGGCCTGGCAGCTGGTCCAGCTATTGAAAAGCGATTCGGCAAAAAAGGTTACGAAATTGATCCAAGTGATCCATTCTGGGAAATCGAAGCGAACTATATCGCCCAGGCTTGTGTGAATGCAACTCTCATTTTACGTCCGGACATCATTATTTTTGGTGGTGGTGTGATGAAACAAACACAGCTATTTCCACAAATCCAGGCTGAATTTGTCAAACAACTCGCAGACTACGTCGACTTTCCCGAAATTACAGGTTACATTAAGCATGTTGCTTTAGGAGATGACGCGGGAATCACGGGTGCATTAATGTTAGCTAAAAAAGTTGTGAATGAAAAATAGTAAATCTTAAAAACACAGTCGACACCTTTTAAGTGCTGATTGTGTTTTTTGTAAAATCGTTTTCTTTCCCTTCGTCGCTAATTAGGCTAAAATACATTTAACAATAAAATTATTTGAGGAGTGATTCATTTGGCAAAATATGAAACTTTATTACCACGTTTTTTAAAGTATGTGAAAGTCAATACGCGATCCAATCCTGAATCCACCACAGTCCCAACTGACCCTAAGGAAGTTGCTTTCTTAAAAACTTTGGCACAAGAACTTAACGATCTAGGCCTTGAAGACGTCCACACACAACCGCAAAGTGGTTACGTGGTCGCTACCTTGCCTGCTAATGATGGTGGGAATACCCCCGTCCTTGGATATATTGCACACATCGATACGGCTGACTTCAACGCTGAAAATATTCAACCCCAGCTCCACGAGAATTACGATGGGCAATCCGATATTCAATTAAGCCAAGATGGCAAATGGGTATTAAAAGTCTCTGAATTTCCAGCTTTACGAGATTATAAAGGACAAACCTTAGTCACTACAGATGGAACAACCTTATTAGGTGCTGATGACAAATCTGGAGCGGCCGAAATCATGACTGCAATGGAATACTATCTCAGCCATCCTGAAATTAAACACGGCGAAATTCGGGTTGGGTTTGCTCCAGATGAAGAAACTGGTACTGGTGCGGACCACTTCGATGCCAAGGATTTCAACACAAAATATGCTTACACCGTAGATGGTGGCCCATTAGGTGAGTTAGAGTATGAAACCTTTAATGCGGCGCAAACGAACGTAGAAATTCAGGGTAACGAGGTGCATACAGCAACTGCTAAAGGCGTTATGGTTAATGCTTTAAAGGTGGGAATTGACTATCATAATTTAGTTCCAGAAGGTGATCGTCCTGAATTAACAGATGGTCGACAAGGATTCTTCCATCTCTTTAAAATGAGTGGGACACCTGACCATGCTAAATTGGTTTATATCATTCGTGATCACGATCGGAAGGTTTTTGAGCAACGTAAGCAAGAATTACAGAACATCGCTGACAAACTAAATGCTGACTTTGGTGAAGAACGCGTAAAAGTTGAGACCCATGATCAATACTATAATATGCGCGAAGTTCTCGAAAAAGATATGACACCCGTTGAATTAGCCAAATCCGCCATGGAAAACCTAGATATAAAACCAAATATTTATCCCGTTCGAGGTGGGACTGATGGTTCCAAGATTTCATTTATGGGAATTCCAACCCCTAACCTCTTTGCGGGTGGTGAAAACATGCACAGTCGTTACGAATTTGTTTCAACCCAAACAATGGAAAAGGCTGTCGATCTTATTTTGGAAATTAATCGTATTAACAGTGAACAAGCAGCTAAATAACTAAACTTAACACACCAATCAAAAACGCTATTTGTCAATTTCGGTTTTATCAAAACCGTTATTGCAAATAGCGTTTTTATCTCCGAAAAGCAATAGGTGGTGCCTAAGTATTGCTCCTGCGGGATCGCGATCCCGCCTCCACAACACAGACAATCTTGTTTTCACTGAGTCTGAGGACAACTCCGAAAAGCAATAGGTGGCGCCTAAGCATTGCTCCTGCGGGATCGCGATCCCGCCTCCACAACACAGACAACCTTGTTTCTTCACTGAATCTGAGGACAACTCCGAAAAGCAATAGGTGGTGCCTAAGCATTGCTCCTGCGGGATCGCGATCCCGCCTCCACAACACTTAGGCGCCACCTATTAACCGCTTTTCTTCGTTCACTTTTTATGCGACATGTCCTTCCACCGTTGCTATATCAGACTTTCCATCCTGCTTCACAATTGCCTCAATCGCCGCCTTAATTCCCTTCACATCATCTTCCAAACTCAGTGACGGTGTATTCGGCCTGCTTGTCACCTGCTCCGGCAAAAACGGGATATGCATAAAGCCCGCCTTCAACTCATGAAATTCTTTATCAATCATATACTGCACCTGATACATAATATGATTGCAGACATACGTTCCCGCCGTAGTTGAAACACTACTTGGCAGCCCCGCCGCTCTGATTGCCTTAGCCATCGCTTTGACTGGCAACTGCGTAAAGTACGCATTTTGGCCATCTTCATGAACCGGCGTCCCCAAAGGCTGATACCCCGCATTATCCTTGATCCGCCCATCATCAAAATTAATGGCCACGCGTTCTGGCGTCAAGCCAAATCGACCACCTGCCTGACCGATACTCAACACATAATCCGGTTTTTCTTTTAATATCGCCGCATGCGTCACTTCAGCGCATTTTCCAAACACCGTCGGAATTTCAACCTTCACAATTTTGGCTCCCGCAATCTCATCCGGCAAACGTTTAACCGCCTCAATTGCAGGATTAATTTTGTCTTCACCAAATGGATCAAAACCAGTTACAAGTATTTTCATTTTTAAATTCCTCCTTCGTTAAAATGCCAATAAGTACATCAATAAAATTTGAATCACCAACATCGAAATAGCAATCGGTGCTTGTTGTTTGATCACGCCCAGCGGGTCTTTCATTTCCATTAGAGCCACCGGTAACGTATTAAAATTAGCGGCCATCGGCGTCAACAAAGTGCCACAATAACCTGAAGTCATTCCCAGAGCAGCCACAATTACCGCCGAACCACCTTGTGCAACCACAAATGGAATCCCAATTCCGGCTGTAATAACTGCAAATGCCGCAAACGCATTTCCCATAATAATGGTAAACACCGCCATCGCCACACAATACAGAATCACACCTAACAAATGATTTCCCGCCGGAAATACACTAGAAATGGCTTGTGCAGTCACCTTGCCAACCCCGGACGCGGTAAATACCACACCTAAGGTAGCCAAAAGTTGCGGTAACACACCCGCAGAACCAACGGAACGAACCATTCGCTGCGTGTCATCAAAGACTTCTTTCCCAGTTGATTTGGTTAAAACAACTGCCACTACCAAGGAGAGAATGGCCGCCGCCCCAATCCCGACTTGGCCACCAAATGGCGTGAATTGGGCCACCAGAATGGCTACCACTGCTAAAATAACACTCGGTAGAAAAATCCATCCCTTTAGTCGCTCAGCCACTTTTTCTGCGTGAGAGACATCGATGTCTTTAATGTGACCCACTTTCACTTGTTTCAGTAAAGATAAAAGACCAATTACCAGCAGTAGTGCTCCCACAACCGCTTTGGGTAGCCATTGTCCAAGCGCAAAGATAATCGCAAATAACGTCCAAAACAAGCCCGTACCAAACCGTGCCGAATTTGTTTGATCACGGAATGACTCGATGGCTGCGATCAAGAAACCGGCTCCGATTAACACGTACAAAAACGTCAAAATATTATTAATGAGATTAGTCAATATTCCCACGTCCTTTCTTCGCTAATTGGCGATCAAATAAGTGATTATAAATGAAAACGAGCACTAACGTTAACAAGGCGACCGGAATTGAATACAACACAATTCCAGTAGGATTTACTGAGTACCCTAAAGACTTCATTGTACTGGCCATTAATAACACGCCACCAGAAGCCACAAACAGATTCTGTGCAAAAAAGTTACCAAAGTTTTCAGTAGCAGCCGACCTTGCTTTAATGCGATCCACATCTTTGGGAGCTAATTTAGCCTCTACACTAGCTGCCGCCTGCGCCATCGGATTAATTAACGGGCGAATGAACTGAACCTGCCCTTGTAAAGATATCCCAAAGACGCAAGCTAACTCACGAATAAAGAGATAAATATCGAAAATTCGTCCTGGCGTCAAATTTTGAAGCCGATGAATCATATTCACCGCTGAAGCTTTCAATCCGTTACGTTCAATCACACCAATCATTGGTAATGTTAAGAAAAATAACGAAACCATGCGATTATCCAAGAATCCCTGTCCTAAAATGTTTAAAAACTGTGTAAAGTCAATTCCTGATGCTAATGCGGTAGCCAGTGCCGAAATCAGCACTACTGCGACAGTATCTAGTTTAAAGGCAAAGCCCAAAATAATAACTAAGACACCAATTAACCGTATGTATGCCATTAAATGATCCCCCTATATAAAAATTTTAATATTCCTATCATCAATTTATCATGAAAAGTTTCACACCGCAAACTAATTCACAAAAAGAGATCGTTAGCATGTCAAGAATACACCGCAATCACGCCTAAAAGCTCTATAAAAAAATCTTCGCCACAATTTTAGAAAAATTTTTGAATGATCGATAGGACCAATGTTATCCAATTGGGCTAAATAAAGAAAGTAACTGTCTTTGTATGAAAGCCATCTTGGGTTGTACCTTTCGTAAGCAACCAAAATGCATGCGGCAAGTCAACGATAACTCAGACCCATCGCCTATCAAAATGTAGTAGTGGTAGTTGAGTTGTTCGTAGTTCCCATGTAATGACGTAGATATAGACCAGTATTAAGAAGCACCTCGTACTCTATTCACAGTTTTTTACATATAAGATCTTTAGTTCTTGAGTGTAAAAAAGCGCCTGGTCTTTTTCTATTTCTAAACTTAAATAGTCGAAATCAAAAAATTCCTGATGCATTTAAGCATCAGGAACCTTTTTGCGTTTTAAAATACATATATATTTTTTTAATTAAGTATAACTGTTAGTGGACCGAAATTTTATGGCCAAGCTATAGTGACTTTTTATTTTTCGTAATGAGTTTTGAGTTTGCGTATTTTTTTACCTGATCGTGGGCTAGATAAGTCAAAAATATAATCGGACCGAACAACATGTACGCCAGTCGTACAAAAAAAGTTGCCATGGTATCAAAATTCCGGTCGGTGAGTTCGAGCTTTTGGGTCGTTAGATTGTGCTGTAGATTCGCATAACTATTATCACCCCATTTATCCTTTTTGTGATGCTTTTCATGCTCTTTCTGGGTGATTTTTGCACCAAGTTGTAAGAGAGAAATGTTTTTTAGGGATGGTATGCCCCTTTTTAAAAGGCTAAATTGCATTATCCAAGAAACAATGAACCAAATGTTGAAAAAGCTTAATTTTATTTCAATGTGATTATCTTTATTAAGATTAAAAAAAATTATTAACAAGATCATGATTGCTGATTGTTCAGCGATTGCCGTCAAATAGGTTTTATTTTTCATAGGATTACCTCTTGTCTTTTCTTCGCTTAGGAACATAACGATTAAAGACTGATCAGTTATTTAATTCTTATCTGACTATTATAAACAAAAAGTGACTTAAATAAATGGGGGGTGCCAAATTTTATGCTTGATAGATGGGTTAACACTTTTGTTCGTTGGAATTGGGCAAATTCTTATTTTTTTGTCAGTCTCTTTGCTTGCAGCGTTTCTACGTTTATATACAAAAACTAGCGTCAGTCAGGATAAGCCTTAAATACTAAGACCTTAAGGAAAATCATTATATATTTATGTCAGAAAAGGCTGAAAACCGCTATGACCAGTCCGATTCACTCACGGCTGCTTGACTATTTTCCCGAAGTCGTTGTACCACATAGACACTAATTCCAAGCGCAAACCCGATTGTTGCCGGAAGCACCCACGCAAATCCTTGCTCAAAAAAGGGCACATATTTGCTCTCAAAGCCGGTCAAGCTTTGGACAAATCCTGATTTTGAAATCAGTGCTGGAGTTGCATTTAAACCGTCTATCAGAGCCGGAATAAATGTAAAAATTGTGGTCAAGATGTAAACAACTCGTGCGCGAGGGAAAAATGACGATCCTAACGACAAAATAATTAAAGTAATACACAATGGATAAATAAACATCAGAAACGGTTTTGCCGCATTGATAATGGTTTCAAATCCAAAATTAGAAACGATAAACGAAATCACTGAAACAATTACCACATAAGTTTTATAACTCCATTTGGGAAACATGCCATTAAAAGCTGTGGCAAACGAAGTCGTTACCCCCACAGCGGTCGTCATACAGGTAATCGTAGCCATAATAGCAGAAATGTAAACACCCGCGTTACCAAAAAAGTACTGGGTAATTTGACCTAAAGCGATTCCGCCATCACTGGCGATTTTTAAATGACCCAGGCTGGTTGCGCCGACATAAGCTAGCCCTGCATAAATTAAGGCCATCGCGCTTGCTGCAAGGATACCTGATTTAACCGTTAATTTTGCTACAGTAGCTTCTTTTGTGACGCCTAATGCTTTAATCGCCATGATCACGACAATGCCAAATTCAACTGATGCCAATGCATCCATTGTTTGATAGCCTTGAATAATACCATTGCTCATCGCGCCATGCTTCCAAGCACCCGTCACTGCTTGCCCAGCTGTGGTGCCCATTGGTTTAAAAATTGCAATGGCAATTAAAAGAACCACCATGATAATAAAAGTAGGATTCAAATAGCGGCCTAGATAATCCACAATTTTATGTCGATTGAGAGATAATAAAATAACTACGGTGAAGAAACAAGCCGAATAGATTAACAACCAAATTGGCGCACTAGCTGCACTCACATGCGTGGCAATGCCAAATTCAAACGGTACCGTTGCCGTTCTTGGCGTAGCAAACGCTGGTCCGATCGCAATATACAAAATGATGGTAAAAATTAGGGCGTACGTTTTACCAATCGGCTGTGCTAACTCATAAACACCATGTGTCCGTGTAATGGCAATTGCGGCTACTCCTAATAAAGGTAAAACGGTCCCCGTTATGATGAACCCAATAATTGAGCCTAAAAAAGCAGCTCCGGATTGTTGCCCAATTTGAATTGGGAACGTTAAGTTGCTGGCCCCAAAATACATACCAAACAACATTGACGCGACTACAACAAGCTCTTTCCAAGTAAATTTCTGTGCCTGATTCATTAAAAAACTTCCTCTCGTGATATTCTAGTCTCAAATATGAAGAAAATAAAAAACGCCCTCAGGATCATCAGATCCAAAGGACGTCTTCACGTGTTACCACCTTAATTCACAAGTCTTTCACAAAACTTGTCTCACCATGTACGCCATGTTTTTGTTCACTTAATACACTGGCACAATATTGGGTGCAACCATACTTATCTCAACAATAAGTCCGCTAGTCGTTACCTTTCTAAACTAGGAAATGTGTTTTTTCAGCCCCAAACACTTTCTAGAAATTCGCTAGTTCATACTCCGCAAAAACTTCTCCACGTGTTTCTCATTTATATTTAATGTTTTTAATTATAGGCCGTCAAAAATTGGTTGTCAAATCAAATTAAGCAGCCTAATTGTTATTTTTAAACAGCTTGACATCCCCGAATACCAGCGATAAACTGAGGCCAAGTTAGATATCTGTAAAAAATCAATGAAGAGATGAGTATGATCCCGCCATTTTCAAGAGAGCCCTATAGCTGCGAACGGGTAAATGAGTGATCAGAAGATGGTCTTGGAGATATACTGCTGGAAGCCTAGTGCGACAGTAGTGGTGGCGCACATTATCGCGTGAGAACTCAATTAAGCTCTCTAAGGAAATAATTGTGAGATTATTTCGAATTAAGGTGGTATCGTGATCATTTCTGAATTGGAACGCTCGCCCTTAACGTTTTCGTTAGGGACGGGCTTTTTTTATATCTAAAATTAAAACTAAAGGAGTTTTACCTCATGACAACTCAAACAGACTTACGCGCACCTTACCGTTTCGATCAAGTTGGTAGTTTGCTACGAACCTCAGAATTAAAAACGGCACACAAAGATTTTGCAAATAAGAAAATTTCGGCAACTCAATTAGAAACTATTCAGAATCAAGAAATTAAAAAAATCGTCGCAAAACAGGTCAGCCTCGGACTTCACGCTGTAACTGATGGCGAATTTAGCCGTTCTTGGTGGCACCTTGATTTTCTTTGGGGCCTAAACGGTGTTGGTAAATATAATTATCACAAAAGTTATAAATTTCATGGTCAAAAAACCCGGACTGATAATGCCTATTTGACCAGTAAAGTAAGCTATAATCCGGAACACCCATTCTTCAAGGCCTTTCAATACTTGAACTCACTTGTTCCAGAGGGTGTTGTCGCCAAGCAGACCATCCCATCACCTAGTCTATTATTCCGTGATAATCGTAGTGACAACGCGTCAGAATTTTATGAAACTCATCAAGACTACCTCGATGACTTAGCCAAGGCTTATCATCAAACCATTCAACATTTTTATGATCTCGGTTGCCGTTACATTCAATTGGACGACACTACCTGGGCTTTTTTAATCAGTAAACTTGATGAAACCAAAGATGATCCCAACGCACAACAACCTTATCGCAAAATCGCCGAAGATTCTGTATACGTGATTAATCATCTTCTTGAAAATCTTCCGGAAGACTTAACGGTCACAACCCACATCTGTCGTGGAAATTTCCGCTCAACTTTTCTCTTTTCCGGTGGTTATGATGTGGTAGCTGATTATCTTGGTCAACTTAACTATGACGGCTTTTTCCTAGAGTACGATAATGACCGGGCCGGCGATTTCAAACCATTAGCAAAAATTTGGCACCATGATGCTCATAAACGCATTGTGTTAGGCTTGGTCACTTCTAAGTTTGCAGAGTTAGAAGATCAACAACACCTCATTGCTCGCATTCAGGAAGCCACCAAAGAAGTGCCGCTTACAAATCTCGCACTCTCTACCCAGTGTGGATTTGCCTCAACTGAAGAAGGCAATAACTTAACTGCCGACCAGCAATGGGCTAAGCTACAGCTGGTTATTGATACAGCAAAAAAAGTCTGGTCAGATGCCGAATAACATTTTCTAATTTTCAAAACAGCCTCAAACTTCTTTTTTAGAATTTTGGGGCTGTTTTTTGAAGACAACTTGTCATTTAAAAACGTTCAAAAAAGACACTTAGGGCTAAACATGATACTATTAAAGAGAAACAAATTGCAGGAGTGTTTGGGGGAAATAAACATGGGAAAAATTAGAATTAATAATATGAGCTTTCACACATTTAATGGCGTGTTTGCCGAAGAAAAAAAATTAGGGCAACGTTTACAAATCGATGCGGAACTCACCTACCCAATTGAAGAAAAAGTGCAACACGATAATTTAAAGGAAACGGTCAGTTACGCAGATGTCTATCAGACCATTGAAGATTTCGTATTAAATCACAACTATAACCTAATTGAGAGCGTGGCTAATCACCTTCTCAAGCTGATCTTAGCTAAATATCCCACGATCCAAGCCGTTAAACTAAAGGTTCGTAAATACAGCGTCCCAATTGCCGGTATTTTTGACAATATTGAAATTGAGGTTTCTGGAGACCGTAGTCATGAAAAATAAAGTTTATTTAAGTGTGGGATCCAATCTTGGTGACCGACAAGCCAATCTGACCCAAGCCATTGAGCTATTAAAACAAAATCCGGCTATCCAAGTTGAAAAAGTCTCTCCCATTTACCAAACGCAGCCCGTTGGTGGTGTCGTTCAGGATAACTTTTTAAATCTGGCTATCCGTTTACAAACCTCCCTTTCGGCCCATGACTTATTGGACGCCATTCATAAAATTGAACAGGATCTTCGTCGAAAGCGGTTGGTCCATTGGGGGCCACGTACCATTGACTTGGACATTTTATATTTCAATCACGAAACATATCATGACCAAGCTTTGACCATTCCCCATCCCGAAATTGGCAATCGCCGTTTTGTTCTCATCCCACTTTTAGACGTGCTGGATGACCCAGCTTTAATCACCCAAACCAATCAAGCCCTGCAGACCACGCCAGACAAAAATTGGGTGGAAATTTTACACTAACACGAGGTAAATTAACTAATGAATAAAGAAAATAGCGATAAAATTGAAAATGCCGTTCATAACATTATTGAGGCAATTGGTGATGATCCCAATCGTCAAAGCATTCAAGAAACGCCGGCTCGGGTAGCTAGTGCCTATGCTGAAATCTTTTCTGAAACCGGCAAAAAACATTTTCACGATTACAAGATTTTTAACGTTGCTGAAAACGCCGGTATGGTTTTAGTTCAAGACATCCCTTTTTACTCAATGTGTGAACATCATTTGTTACCTTTTTTTGGAACTGTCAATGTTGCCTACGTTCCCCAAAATGGGAAGATTATCGGTTTGAGTAAGATTCCACGTTTAGTGGATTTTGCCGCACACCGTCCAAGTGTTCAAGAAAACATCACCGTTTTAATTGCCAATGAGTTGCAGCGTATTCTGAACCCCAAAGGAATTGCGGTCTCCATTTCGGCCCGCCATATGTGTATGGAAATGCGCGGTATCAACAAATCTGGGCTCTTTACGTATACCAATAAATTTTTGGGTCAATTCAGTACCGACCAAGAACTAAAAAATGAGTTTTTGCAACAAACCCATCAGAGGTAATGACCCATGTGTGAAGAACAGCAAACTTATCAAAACCTGGTTACCCAAATGAACCAGCACGTTCTCGTGACCGAAAACGACCGGGTAGAGATTCTAAGAAAAGTTTTAGTCGCCTTAAATCATCCTGATCACACCTATAAAATTATTCACATTGCCGGAACTAACGGCAAGGGCTCTACTGGGGCAATGCTAGCTGCCATTTTACAAAAAAATGGGTATCAAGTCGGCCATTTTTCTAGCCCTGCCATGGTCGATACACGGGAACAAATTCGCCTAAATGGACAGCTCATTTCTTATGCACAATTTTTAACGGCACATCAATTTATTCGAGAACGGTTACCCAGAGCAATTAAGGCAACCGACCTCTCCATTTTTGAGTGGTTTACCTTAATTGCTCTGGTGGCTTTTCAACAAACCCATATGGATTTCGTGATTCTTGAGGTGGGCCTCGGTGGTAAAAATGACGCAACCAATGCCATTTCATCCCCGTTTTTGAGTGTATTTACACATATTGACTACGACCACACTCAAATTTTAGGCCACACCATTCGTAAGATAGCGATGCAAAAAGCCGGGATTATCAAGCCTGGGACCACGATTTTTGTGGCACCTCACCAAAAAAGACTCACCCGTCAGGTATTACGTCTTACTGCTGCCCAGAATCAGGCCACCATTCACTTTGTTCGTGACATTCATTTAAAAGTCTTGAACGCAGCTTATGAAAGCACCAGTGTCCGAATCAGTGGGCCCTTGATTGCACCACAAACCATCCATTTGGGGCTGGTCGGTACTTTTCAATTAGACAATTTGGCGACCGTTTTAAGTATCGTAACCTGGTTACAACACCATCAGGTTCATCTAGTTACGACCGAGGTGCACACCGCTTTAGCCCAACTTCACGTTTCCGGCCGTATGCAACTTTTACGACAAAAACCTTCTGTCTTTCTGGATGGCGCCCATAACCCAGATAGTGCCAAACAACTGGCAGCCACCTTGAAACGTCTCTATCCACAGCAAAAGGTAATTTTCCTATTAGGCTTTTTAGCCGATAAAAATTACGTGGAAATGTTACAAATTTACTTACCGATGGCCAAAATGATCTATGTCAATACGCCTAGACAACACGAGCGTGCCTTAGACAAATACGAATTGCAACGTGTTGTGACACACCAGTTTCATTTTCCTAAAGAGCATCTGGTGGTGGCACCATCTGCTAAATCAGGGTTACAAATGGCTTTGAAACAAGCAAGCCGTGATGACGTCATTATAATTACCGGTTCTTTTTATTTTATTAAACAGTTCGAAGGTGAAAAAAATGTTTAAACGGCCTGTTGTAATTGCCTCTAACAATCTGGACAAAACTGGTGAACTCGTTTTGTCCCTGAAAGCATCCCGTATTCCAGCAGAATCCTACCGTGCCGTCCACAAACGGGTTCAATTTCCAAAAGAAGGCACTCATAGTTACTTTGAAAACGCCCGCCAAAAGGCCTTATTTATGGCACACTTGCTGCCAGATGACTATGTGTTAGCGGACGATACAGGTATGATGGTAGCTGCTTATCCAGACAAATTTGGCGTTCAGACTGCTTGTCAACTCAAGACTTATCCCACTGATGAAGCTAAAAACCTTTACCTCATTAAGCTTGTTGCCGGAAAAAGTCGCCTCGTTACTTTTCGGACAGAACTTGTTTTATGCACACCCAACCATCATTTATATCATAGCGTGGGAATTTTTAAAGGTACTTTTAGCACTGAAGAACGCGGTCAAAATGGCTTTGGTTTCGATAAAATCTTAGTCCCATTAGGTGACACTCAAACGTTGGCCGAAAAAACAACTGCTCAAAAATTGCCCTTTTTACATCGGACCAAGGCTGTCCATCATTTACTTGAAAAGGTGGTTAAAAATGACTATGAATATTTCTGATCGCACTGATACTTTCAAAAATCCTCAAAATTTTGCAGCACAACTTGCACACCGAACTTTAGTTCAGGAGCGTCAAGTATTTTTGCAGTTTACTGATTTAACTGCTGTACAGCAAGCAACGTTAAAGAAGCTTTTAGCAAATTTTGACGTGGTTAGCCAATCTGAAGAGACGCAAATTCAAACCGTCATACCTCTAGTTGCACTAAACTTATTTATCACTCAGTTTAAGAAACATTTTGCCGACCAATCCAGCGCACAAACTGCTTTGAAGGCCATCTATGAGCACCATACCGTCTATTGGGACTATGGTTCTCACCATCGTGATTTGATTGAAGCCCCTTTAATTTACGGCATCTTGAACATTACCCCAGACTCATTTTATGATGGTGGTCGTTTTTTTACACCAGAAAATATCAAAGCCCAGATTGCTGAAATGGTAGCAGCCGGTGTTGACGTCATTGAACTTGGTGGGCAAACAACGCGACCTGGATTTAAAGAAGTTTCGGTGTCTGAGGAACTTAAGCGCATCATGCCTTACATCGACTATCTCCATCAAACTTATCCACAAATCACGCTTGCGGTGGATACGTATAAATATGACGTCATGAAAAGTTTAGTCGCCACCGGCTATGTGAACATCATTAACGACGTGCAAGCCTTCACGAATGACCCACGTAAGTTAAAACTGCTTGCTCCCACCAAAATCGGGTTGTTAACTATGCACAGCAGTCGCAATACCGAATACCAAAATCTGACGCGAGAAATGCGTACTTTTTTCACTACGAATCTAGCTCAACTCACAGCGGCTGGCATTGACCGCACTAGAATTGCTTTAGATCCAGGCATTGGGTATGCCAAAGTGGCCGATGGCTATCAAGATTATGCGATGATGCGTAATATTGATCAATTCAATGATTTCAATCGACCCACAATGATCGCCATTTCACGGAAGGGATTTGGCGCCAAACTATTTGGGTTAAAAAAGGATGATCGCTTACCCGTTACTTTGATCGCAGAGACCTACATGGCAATTCATGGAGGCAACATTTTACGAGTCCATGATATTGCTGAAACCAAGCAGCTAGTCAAAATGTTACAAACCATTTATAACGGTTATTGGTTCCGAGATTAAATAAAAAAATAAGACGTCATAGATGACTTGGACAAGTTCTTCTGTCCAGAATCAATGACGTCTTATTTTTTATTAATCTAACAGTTTGGCAAAGCTGCCGTCCCAAACGGCTTCATGATGCTTAATGATTGTCTGGGCATCCAAAAGATCCGAATCAAATGTAGTTACTAAGTTTCGCTTGACTTCCACTTGGTAGCCCAAATGATTTGCGATACGAATCGTTGTATCCACACAGTATTCAGCTTGTCCCCCGCAAATCTCAACACTGTTGGTACTGTATGTTTTTAAATAGGCCTCTAAATTTGTATGATAGAAAGCATCTGGCTTAGTTTTGACAATAAACTCGTCTTTTTGTGGCTTAAAGTCTAGGCTGGATGCTAACTGAAATGCTTCTGTATCACTTGGGATCTCTTCATCGGTTGTTTGCACGAAGAAAATTGACTTCTTCGCTTGTCGATAAAGGGCAATTCGATCGTTAATTCCAGAAACAATCTCATCAAAATTCGCCATTTTATTCAGGGCATTTTGCATGTCAACTACGATTAAAACGTCTGCCATAATCTTTCCTCTTTCATCATTGATATTTTTGTTACTTAAATGACGCTGAATTTTCCTTGATACACAAGTGTGTTCAGAATCAATTTTGACGCCTACCAAGAATCAAAAGCTTTACACTCCTACTAAAGTTTCCCAAACAAGCGTCTTATTTCATTATAATACAAAGATTGATTGAAATGGAAAGCGCTACAAATGGATTTAAATTTTTTTAAGAATTAATGAGTTATCCATTTTTTTCAAACAGCGCTATTCATTCGGTCGCGTGGCTTTTTTAACTGCTGCCATAGCTACCGCATTCACGTAATTTAGCGGATTATCATAGTTGGGTTGGAAAAACATATCCACCATGGATAACTCTTCAATCGTCATTTTAGTTTGAATGGCTAAGGAAATGACATTGGCAGATTGTGCACAGTCATATTCACTATAAAAAGCCCCTCCCAGGACAATATGTGTCTTGGGATCCCAAATTAACCGCATCAAAATAGGTGTTGTACTTAACATGAATTCGGGACGATAATTTTCTTCTAAAGTTACGCTTGCTACTTCAACGCCACGCGCCTTAGCGCCACTTTCCGTTAATCCTGAGGAGGCCAAAGTTTTGCCAAACAAGGCCACTGCCGATGAGGCTTGTGTCCCCAAATATTGAGTCGTGGGTGTCTCAATATTTTCTCCAACCAAAATACCTTGACGAATTGCATTTGTGGCGAGTGGAATATAGTCCACTTTTCCGGTGGGATTATAATGGACCACGGCAGAATCGCCCGCAGCAAAAATTGCGGGATCCGAAGCGCGCATGTACGCATCAGTTATAATGGCCCCATTTGGCAGCATCTTAACTTTGCCTTTAAGTAAGTCAGTTGCTGGTCGAAACCCGGCACACAAAACTGCAAAATCAGCCGTGTAAGTTCCTTGTGTGGTCTCCACGGTCACCTGATCATCGCCACTAAAAGATTTCACCATTTCATCCATGGCCAAATTCACACCATGATCCTGGTAGTCTTTTTCAACTCTTAGTGCAATTTCTGGATCAAAGTTTTTGGCTAATACATGCGGTAGCCCGTCAATTAAAGTCACTTTCTTGCCTGCCAGTGAAAGTTGTTCCGCTAACTCTGCGCCAATATAGCCTGCCCCAATAATCACAACTGATTTTGCATCAGGCGAGACTTCACGCAAGATTTTAGCGTCTTGCCAGTCCTTACATAACTTCACCTTTGGATTATCAATGCCCGGTATAGGTGGCAACACTGGTTTGGAACCTGTAGTCATAACCAATTTATCATAGGAATCTGTAAAAGTTTGTCCAGAAGCTAAATCTTTCACTTGAACATTCTTTTTGTCAGTATCAATTTCTAAGACATCGTGACGCATTTTCATCGTCGCTCCTAATTGTTCTAGCTCCTTTGGTGATGTATAAAACATTTTATTGGGGTCAGATACATGATTTCCAACCCATAAGGCAATGCCACAGGAAAGAAATGACAAATTGTCATTGTGTTCATAAACAGTCACCTGATAGTCCGGATGTGTTTTCAAAATTTGTTGTGCCGCATAGGTTCCGGCATGCGTTGCGCCCACAATAATCACTTTCATAAGTATTCCTCCCAAAATTTTGCATTTATTAAGTTCATATGGACTTTTCTTTCGCCATACTAAGATATTAGTGATTTTAGCTTTTCTAAAAATTGACATTCATACTATACGTCGTATAATATAAGATGTTAAATAGTAAGAGGAGGCTAATATGAATATTCAAGCTAGTTCCGAAATCCTAGATGGCTTAGTTTTATCGCTCCTAACCAAGCAAGATTATTACGGTTACGCAATCACCCAAGAAATTCAGCACTCAATAAAGATTTCCGAATCCACCATGTATCCGGTATTAAGACGTTTGCGTAACAAGAAATGGTTAACAACTTATGATCAATCTTATCAAGGACGCAACCGTCGTTATTACCGAATCACCGATGAAGGCATTACTCACTTAAAGGAAATCCTCATTGCTTGGCAAGTTTACCAAAAAAATTTGAATCAAATTTTTAGAAAAGTAGAAATTCCACCCATCAGAGAAAAGAAGGGATCTCAACATGACTAAATCAGATTACATGACCAGTCTTAAAAAACATTTGACGCAATTAACGAAAGCTGAACAAGACGACGTTATCGAATTCTATACCGAATACATCGAAGACGCGGAATTTAAAACTGAATCTGAAATTGTCACCAATTTAGGAACCAGTAAGCAATTGGCACATAAGATTCTAGCAGACTATTCTATTCAAGCCATTGAAAATGATAAAGATCAGGTACAACCCGCATCTAGTAAATCTAAGCTTAAATTAATCTGGATGATACTTTTGGGTATTTTATCAACACCTGTTACCATCCCAGGAACTATTTTAGCCATTATCTTATTTTCCATTGTGCTTATTATCGTAGCTGCTTTCACATTATTTATGCTTGCTCTAATCCTAAGTGGTTTTCTTATAGGCGTTTCAACTTTATATTCAGGAATCGTATTCTTATTTTTGCAGCCGTTTACCGGTCTGTTTTATTTAGGTGTGGGGCTTACAAGCACTGGAATTGCATTACTTATCATCTATATTTCACTTAGAGTTTGGCAAAAATTATTAACCTCTGTCATTCATTCAGTCCACAAAATTTATCAAAAATTTTCTCATCATCAAAGCTCGGTAAAGGAGGCCATCTAACATGAAAAGGTTTCTCAAAATTAGTATCATGAGCATAGCTATTGGTTTGGTTTTCTGTTTTTTGGGTTGGAAAAACAACGGCATTCAATCGATGACTATTGATAAACATTTTGTTCCGAAAATTGTGAAATATACCCATAAAAAGACAGATTTAAAATCATTTACGGCAATCAAAGGCAATCTTTCGGGCTATTATGTGCATATTGTATCCGGTGACAAACCAACTGTTCGTTACACCGGACAAGCACAATCTGCCCCACATTTTAAAATCAAAGATGGTCAATTAATCGTCACGCAGAAAAATAAGAACTACAAAAATATGGTATCAGCAAAAGACGTTCCTAATGAATTATTCATTACGGTCCCTTCATCGACATCTTTAAAATCCCTCGACTGGACACTGAAAAATGATGATCTCGTTTTAAAAAATCTCCATGTTAAAAAGACTAAGCTTAATCTGACAAATGGCTATTACTGGGCTTACCAGAGCTCGCTTGGTAAAGTAATGAGCATTGCCGGTCAAGTTTCACTTCATCAAGTTCGCTTAAGTAATGGTAGTACCTTTACACAAGATGGTGCTTTTAAGATGGTGGGCGGTTCCTATCAAGGTCACATTAAAGTTCACACTGGTTATGTTAACCAGCTATATGGATTAAATAAAAATGATGGTTACACTTTACACGTCGGTTCATCCGATGGAGAAAATATTTGGTATGGAAAAAAAGCGCACACAGATATTATCAAAAATCCACAAGCCACGAATCAAATTTATCTGTATACAAAAGATTTTACTAATCGCGTAGATCATCAATAAGGCTTTGCTTACCACACTCACAATCAGCGCATACGCTTAGCTTTTTTAACATGCTAAACAAAATGTCCAAATGATTCCAAAAAAATCATTTGGACATTTTTTATCTACTCAACTTCGAATTCATTCAGATAAACACTAAATGGTTCCAACGCTCCGGCATTGTATCGTTGCTTGAATGCTGCAATCTCTTCGGCCGAGTTCGTTGCTGGATCCAATTGCAATTTTTCTGCAGGTAAAGGACGATTTGGTCGAATTTTAACATCAATAACTACTGGGCCGCTTGCCTTAACAGCTTCGTCAAACGCCACTTGTAACTCTTTATGCGTCCTAACTGTGATTCCAAGTGCTCCCATTCCCTTAGCAATCATCGCAAAGTCTGCGCCCTGTAAATCAACACCATAAAATGTTTGTTTCTCGTCTTCTTGCTCATCTTTAATAAAGTCAAAACTCTCATTAGAAAAGACAACGTTAATAATATGCAGTTTTTCTTTAACTTGGGTTAAAACATCCTGCATGACCATCGCAAACGCACCATCACCAGCTAAATTAAAGACCTGACGATCGGGATAAGTTAATTTACCGGCAATTGCTGCACCAATTCCATATCCCATCGTGGCAAACAGCGCCGATGTCGTAAACTGTTGTTTAGGATTCATGTTTAAGAACCGCAAACTATTCATCGTGACATCGCCCACGTCAACGGCGAAAACATCATTGCCCGTTGCAACGCGATTAATTTGTTTAAAAACTGATCCTACTTCCAGTGGTTCCGCAGTACTATCTGCTAGTTGTTGCAAATAAGCACGCCAATTTTTCATGTTAGCGACACAAGCATTATAGAATGGACGTTGTGCCACCTCATCGATGTTTTCAACCAATGCCTTCATAGCCTTTTTGGCATCACTCAGTAGTGGCACATCCACGACATGTCGTTTGCCAATTTTTGAGGAATCAATATCTATTTGAATAAATTTAGCATCTGGTTTAAATAATTTTTTCGTCCTTGCAAACGGAAAATCGGCCCCGATCATCATGATAAGATCAGCTTGGGCTAACGTTTCGTTACCAGGTTTGGTTGAGACCCGATAAGCAGATCCCATGTTGCCTTCAAAATCATCAGGAATGATGCCTTTAGAAATGGCGGACATCACAACTGGTAGTTTGAGATGTTTTGCTAAGGCAACTAATTCATCAGTTGCTCCTTTTACACCAATTCCCGCGAAAATTACTGGTCGTTTGGCAGTCGCAATCAGCTCTAATGCCTTCTGCACGTATTGCAAATCTGGTTCAGGTAAAAGTGGTTTCACACGACTATGTCCTGATGCCCAGAAGTCATCGGGAATGTCTTTCGTCCCTAAATCATTAGGAATGGTAACTACCGCTACCCCGTTCTCTTTATACGCTCGCCGAATGGCTTCGTCCACAACGTGCGGTAAACTTTCAGCGGTCATGACTGTCCGGTTATAAACAGATACATCAGCAAACATGGGATTTTCGTTCATTTCTTGAAAGGAATCCCAGTTCATATCCGCGGAACCAACTTGGCCAATAAGTGCTAATACAGGCACGTGATCCATTTGAGCATCGTACAACCCGTTGAATAAGTGGGTGGCACCAGGCCCAGCAGAACCGAAACAAACACCAACTTTTCCCGTCAACTTGGCATGGGCAGTTGCGGCGAAGGCTCCAATTTCTTCGTGACGAACCTGAACGTAGCGAATTTTATCTTTTTCGACCCTTAAAGCTTCCATAGTGCTGTTAATTGAGCCGCCGGGAATTCCATAAACTTGCGCCACATCCCAATCCTCGAGCACCTTCATCATTGCGATTCCTGCATTAATTGTTTTACTCATAATGAATCCTTCTTCCTCAATCAAATATGATTAAAATAAAAAACGTGCCTACGCGGATAGTATCTCATGATTACTCACAAAAAGTAAAAGAAAACGCTCTCATTTTTTTACACTAAAAAACATTGCCTATTTTTAGTGAGCAATGTTTTAAAATCATTTATAGCGTTTGAAGAATTAACCAGATGTTCAAAATAATTAAAACCACCGCAGCAATCCAAGCACAGACGTTTACCCAAGTGCGGTTGGCAAATTCACCCATAATTTTCTTACTACCTGTAAAGATAATTAGTGGTACCATCGCAAATGGTAAAGCGACACTCAAGAACACCTGTGAAAAGGTCAATAGATTCTCGATTTGTGATTCATTACCATGATAGTAGATGGCAAACCCAAGTACAGGGATAATGGCTAACAAACGTGTCAAAAGCCGCTGTGCCCATAATGGCATCCTTAAACGAATGAAACCTTCCATAATAATCTGACCAGATAACGTTCCTGTAATGGTGGAACTTTGACCAGATGACAGCAAGGCAACCGCGAACAGCATACTTAAGACCGGACTCGCAACCGCACCGACAATCTTTGAATCACCTAAAGCATTATACAAATCAACGAATCGACCTAGGTCTGAATTGGTACCAAAGAACAGTGCCGCACCTAAAATTAAAAGTAAACAGTTCACAACAAAGGCCATCGTCAATTGCATGTTAGAATCAGCTACCGTATACCGAATGGCACTACGCACACTCTTCCGATCGTCACGATCAAAGTTACGTGTTTGTGAAATGGAAGAACCTAAGTACAAGTTATGCGGCATAACCGTGGCACCCACGATTCCTAAACCAATGTATAACATTGAT
The DNA here is from genome assembly GCF_001438655.1 of Pediococcus cellicola. Lineage (GTDB taxonomy): Bacteria > Bacillota > Bacilli > Lactobacillales > Lactobacillaceae > Pediococcus > Pediococcus cellicola. The sequence goes on along the minus strand of NZ_JQBR01000007.1, from coordinate 86,404 downwards.
TTATTTTCAACAATGTCTCGGCCGGGTACAAAACCGCGTAAAATTTCAGGGACATTGGGTTGAGCCAAAATAACTTCATACAAGAACACGAATAGGATCACAGCAACCAGGGTAGCCACAATTGCTTCAATTTTTCGAAATCCTAGTTTCATTAACAGCAATAAAAGCAAAACATCAAATGCCGTAATAATAATACCGACAATCAGTGGAAAACCAAACAACAGCTCTAACGCAATTCCTGAACCGATGATTTCCGCGATATCAGTGGCCATGATTGCTAATTCAGTAATAATAAATAAGACAATGCCACCGAATTTAGAGGTCTTTTCTCGCGTCAACTGGGCTAAATCCCGTCCAGTTACAATACCAAGCCGTGCTGCCATCGCTTGTAAAAGCATCGCAATCAAGCTTGAGATTAGAATGACACTGATTAATCGATATTTAAACTGAGCTCCACCAGAAATTGAAGTAATCCAGTTACCTGGATCCATATACCCTACTGATACTAATACGCCGGGGCCAAGATAAGCTAAAAATGTCTTTAATGGACCCGCGTTTTGTGGAACTTCCACACTACCGTTAATTTCATCTAAAGATTTATTTGTGCCACCCGTCGATGAAATCATGTGATGTTCCTTATGATTTTTTCGTGAAAATTTGGATGACTTGCCATCCCCGTGAATTTTCACTTCTTTGATCTTCTCTTGATCATTATCTTTTGCCATTGCATTTCCTCTTTTCTATCATTCTCAAAATTCAATCTCTGAATTATCGAACTACGATTACGGAAACGTGTGCCCGTTTTGCAATCCTTAATCCTACCGCGCCAGGTACACGATGGCTTGCATCCTCTGTATCAGATCCACAAACAATCAAATCCGGCTTAAACTTTGGAATAACTTTTTCTAAAATGACATCATCAACATCACCAGCTCCGACCGTTAAACCCGTCACATGTTGTGCGCCTAATTTTTCGGCAATCGTCATATAGTCCTCAACAACATGGCGGACATCATCTTCCTTTTGATCGAGCTTTCCAGGTGTCATCACGTCAAAGATATTGACGTCATCGTCTTCTAACACCGATACGATACACAATTGAATCTGATAATCATGCGCCATAGTTGCCGCATAACGAAACGCACGTAATGATGAATTAGGGTCATCAGCATCAATTGTCAACAACACCCGATGAAAAACAAGTGGTTCACTCAATTCATTAGTTTGCATAACTGCCCTCCCTGTTTTAGTGTCGAATTCATACCACCTAAATGATAGTAACACGTACAGACACAAATTTCTATCAAAAGATAAACGGGTGGTAAAAAAAAGTAAAATTACGGTTATTTTTTGTTTAGGGATGCCTTAATTTTGAACAAAAAAACATGTGATCTCACCTGCATCACATGTTTAATCGTCTTATGACTTAATTTTTTGAAACTTGAACGGACTGCGGCACTTTCTTACTAGCATGTGTGCGTGTATTTCTTCAAAAATAACTATGCTCCTTGCGGGATTGCCATCCCGCATACGTCGATCTCCCTGCTTTTTCCCGCCGAGCTCTAGGACCGTTCGCAGGAGCAGCTTGGTAAATATAACCATGACTCCAGTGGGATCNGCAGGAGCAGCTTGATAAATATAACCATGACTCCAGCGGGACTGCCATCCCGCATACGTCGATCTCCCTGCTTTTTCCCACTGAGCTCTAGGACCGTTCGCAGGAGCAGCTTGATAAATATAACCATGACTCCAGCGGGACTGCCATCCCACATACGTCGATCCCCCTGCTTTTTCCCACTGAGCTCTAGGACCGTTCGCAGGAGCAGCTTGGTAAATATAACCATGACTCCAGCGAGATTGCCATCCCGCATACGTCACGGTTATATTTACCAAGCTAACACTCCTGCTCACGCACTTACTGCCACCTCTCATCCACCTCATTTGGAATATGGAAAGCATCCAAAATCTTCATTGTCTGATGCTGCACCAAATCCTCAATCGTCTTCGGATGATTATAAAACGCTGGTACCGGCGGAATAATCTGCGCCCCAATCTTCGCCAACTTCGTCAAGTTCTCCAAATGAATCACACTCAACGGCGTCTCCCTTGGCACAATCACCAGTTTTCGCTGTTCCTTGATTGTGACGTCTGCCGCACGTGCAATCAAATTATCGCCAATGCCGTACGCGATGGTTGCCACCGTCTTCATACTTGCCGGCACAATTACCATGCCATCATTCAAAAATGACCCACTCGCAATTGACGCTCCCTGATCATTAATATGATAGACCACATCCGCCAACGCATTTATCTGCTTCAAAGAATAGTCAGTTTCCAACTCCAAATTCTTTTTTGCCCACTGGCTCATCACCAAATGAACCTCCACATCATGCAACTTGTGTAATTTTTCCAACAAGTCAATGGCATAAATAGTTCCTGATGCCCCCGTCACACCGACGATAATCTTTTTCATTTTTCGCACCTTCTCACTTTCAAAATTAATTATTTTTCAAAACTTAAATATTTCCTATTCGAGATATTTCTTCCAATCTTTTACTTCTTTAAATTGAGCCCGCTCGAATTGATCCTTCATATCAAATGGCACTGTTCCATCAATCACTAATTTTGATGACATACCACGTGTCCGAATCGATTTTGGATCATATTCAGGTCGCTCCGATGGATCCAACGGATGATTACGCATCCCCGGCAATACCATAATATCTTGGTCAGCCTGGAAACGTGTGTTGATTGTCCAAACCACGTCATTCATATCAAAGATATCCACATCTTCGTCCACAAGAAAGACCGTTTTAAGTTCCTTAAATGACGAAAAGGCAAGTAATGCTGCCTGACGTTGAATCCCTTCATCCGCCTCGTTTTCCTTGTGAATCTGCATGATAGTCATCAACTTACCACCACCTGCAGGCGGATTGTATACGTTCAAAACTTTGCCAGGAATTGCCCGATTAGTTAAGGACAAAATACTTGCTTCAGTTGGAATGCCTGCCATGCTGACATGTTCCTCTGAAGGGCCAATTACGCTTTGCATAATGGGATCCTTACGATGCGTAACCGCGGTCACCTTGATCACTTGTAGTGCTGGATTAGCATCCCCATCATATCCGGGAAATTCTGGCATTGCTTTGCCTGTATGTGTATTGATATCTTCTTGAATACGTTCATTAGGCATGATGTAGCCTTCTAGCGTGTATTCTGCACGTGCCAAAGCTTTTTCATCAACCGTTAAGCCTTGAACCAATTGAACTGGTTCTTGACGAATCGCACCAGCCACACCCAATTCGTTGTAACCCAATGGTGTTGTCGGTGGCTCAAAGGTGGCACCAATGGTGATTGCGGATCCAAACCAATATTAATTGTAATTGGCATGGGTTTGTTCATTTTTTCATATTCTTCAGCAAATGCGCCAATATGACGGCCACCAGGCATAATATAAATGCCTAACTTATCTTTATCTTCAAGAACCATGCGATGAATGGTCACATCACTCATAGTTTTGTCTGGATTTGATCCGTAGACAACCCCAACCGTAATGTATGGGCCCGCATCTCGTGGTGTGTTCGTGGGTGCAGCAACTAACTTACGAATATCGAAATCCGCGTCCGTAGACTTATGTACCACTTCATGAGTTGGAGCATCTGCTTCATCAACGGTAACTGGATTTACGGGTTTTTCAACGGCATCATTTAAAAATTGGCCTAAGGTGTGGTAATCATGATGAAACATCTTACCAACCCGTTTACGGCTTGCCATCAATCCCATTAAAACACGAGTGTTTGGAAAACCTTTGACGTTGTTAAACATCATGGCTGGACCTTCTTGCGTTGGTCGTTGCACAGTTCCACCAGCACCAATATAACGGTAAATGCCAGATAATTCAGCGTCTGGATCAACTTCCACATTGGTTTCATGATATTGCCCAGGTTCTTGCTTTAGTTCTTCAAGCACCTTACGCAAATCATAAACATCTTTTTTTGCCATATCTATAACCTCCAAATTTACATTTTTCTAAAATATTTCTTTATTCAAGGAATAACCTTTAACAATTTCAATTATATAAGTGCAAATTCTTGCGAACAAATCGCGTTTCGACTAGCATTATTCTCAAATGGAATAACAGAAGTGAGGCTTACAAATGACTATCGAAGATTTTAAAAATTTTGTGGTGCTATACCAGACACGCAATGTTTCTGATGCCGCAGTAGAACTACTTATGACCCAATCCGCACTGTCTAAACGGATTCACGCTATGGAAGCCGAGCTTTCCACCAAACTCATCTCAACTAAAAACAAACGTCACCTTGTCATTACTGAGAGCGGTGAAGTGTTTTTTCGTTATGCCGAAACCATCTTAACGCAATACGACTTGCTGACATCAGAGCTTGCTGAATACCGGGAATTAAAAAAAGGAACTCTGCACATTGGCAGCGTCCCGGTTATGTCTCAATATGGATTAATGAAAAAAATGAGTCAGTTTATGCTTGACTATCCGCAAATTAATATCCGACTTGAAGAATTAGAAGGCATTGAGCTCGTTGAAAAACTTCAAGCTAAACAACTTGATCTCGGCATTTTACGTGATGTGCAAACCAAACTTTTAAACAAGTCACAATTTAATTTTATCGACATTGATCAGGATGAATTGAAAATCATTCTGCCTGCCAAGCACCGTTTGGCAAAAAAGAAAAGTCTTAGTATGAACGATTTACATCATGTCGATATTGTCACCCTCAGCCCCGGTTCTGGGATTTATGAACAGGTCGGCAAACTATACCAGCAGGCCGGATTCACACCTAATATTCGATTTACGACCACCCACATCGAAACGCTATTAGGCATTATTGAGAATTCACAACGCCTCACTTTTCTCTTTGAAAAATCAGCCGAACCCTTTATGTCTAAGAACTTCGTGAGTCGTTCGTTTGAGGTTCCCATTTATGACAAACTTCAGCTCGTTTTTCCCCAGGGCACGCTTACTCAAGTCGGCAGACAGTTTATTAATTACCTAAAAAAGCCATAAAAAATCCCCCTTTTGATACTGACTCAATATCAAGGGGGATTTACTGTAATTATTTATAATTTATGTCTTCTGCCAGCTCGAGTCTCGTGGGTTACCTCGATGTCATCAGACGCACTATCGTCTTGATGGCGAGCTTGTCGTTCTGTCCGCGAATGCACAGCTGATTCCTCAGATTCAGTAGCATCTTTTGCTTGAGGACGTTGTTTGGCATGCTGAGCTAAATAGAAAATCGCGCCCAGAACTAGGACCGCCGGTACCAAAATCGCAGCATCTTTTAACCACGGCACAAAAATTCCGGATAGCAGGGCACCGCCAGCAAAGCTACCAATCACGATCCCTGTGTCAGTTGCTTTTTGCTGTGCGCCAACATCGTGGTGCACATATCCCGTGTACAGATTTTCGGACGCCGTACGAATATTGCCGGTCATCATCAAGGACGTAAACGGTCCATCTTGCAATTTTCGAAACTCTTGTAGCTGTGCTGCCGCCGTGATGGCCACCAAAATAACGGTGATCACATCGGGTGCATTGTGGCTAATCATAGCTACCAGTACCATTAAAGCGAACTCATAGGCTAATACAAAGTAAGCACGTTTTAGATAATTTTGTTTAAAATAATGTTGCACATGGCGAATAAAAATGGTTCCCAGGCCAAAGGCAATCAACGCCGTTAAGTAATAACCAACTTTGGCGAACTGTCCTTTGCTTAAACTCACACCCAGTAAAATCAAGTTACCTGTTTGCAATCCGGCAAACACGCCGCCATGCTCTAAGTATGTGTATGCATCCAAGCCACCCGCAATTGCTGCTAAAAAAGCACCAAAGTACAATTGCTGGTAAACCGGATAAACTTGTCTTCTCAAAGAATGTTCCCCCCTTTTTCAACTTATGCCAATTTTTTTCATTCCATGAAAATAACTCACCATGTGTTAGTTTAGCATGAACCACATTCAGACCAAAATATTTTTTTAAGACATTAATTATTCTTTAAAAATGACCCTGCCATTTCTCCTGACAAGGCGCCTGCCGATAACTCGTACGCCTTTAAAGAAGTTCGTCACTAATTTTTTGAAATGCAAATTCACAGCAGGCTTCCCGGAAATCATTTCTTGCCAGTTCCGGGCGATATAGCTCATACGCATCTGTTTGTCCTTGGAAACTAATACCAATCCAAGCTGTTCCTGCTGTCTCTCCTTCCAGTCCAGCTGGTCCTGCCGCGCCGGTGAATGAAACGGCTAAATCCGCATGTAATGTTTTTTGTGCGCCTTGTGCCATGGCTACCGCAACTTCATAACTGACAACCCCATATTGTTGGATAAGTGGTGCTGGCACGCCCAGGAGTTGTGTTTTGACATCATCTGAATAGGTGACAAACCCGCCGGTGAAAATACCAGAACTTCCTGGCACAGAAGTAATTTCGGATTGAAACAATCCGCCAGTCAAGCTTTCCGCTGCTGTAATAGAAATGTTTTTTTCAATTAAACTCTCAACGACATAAGTCACTAATTTTGCGTCCATTTCATAACATCCCCTTGCTTCTTTTGATTCCAGTTTACCGTTCTCTTGAGAAATTACCACTCTGAATCTTAAATCAGCCCTGAAATTCCAGATCACAACTTTTGAAAGCTTTTTAGCCACCAAAAACAAAAGGGGTGAAAAAGTCATTTTAATTTCAACGATCAAAGTTTAGAGACAGAAAAAGACTGGAAATTTTTTCCAGCCTCACCTGATTTTTTTTGACTATTTTTTAATTCGAAAATTCTGTTCATCCGTCGTTTGAACTACAGGGTGTGTCACGAAATAGTCACTAATCAATTCCGTCATATCAATCTGAACTTCCCGTACAATTTTATTGGCTTGAAACATAGGATAATCGCCGCCACCAATGCCACGATACTGATTCAACGCAATCTCTAGCTTCTGATCATCCCGCACTGGTTTTCCATGATAACTCAGGGCAATCAGACGTTCACTTTCCGGTTTATGCAAATCAAACGCGTAATTAATACCACTATAAATATCATAATTATAATATTGACGTTTAGGTTCTTGGAACTTTTTGGACACCGTTACTTGTCCACTCGTATCCAGTGTGAAAAAGCTCGCACACCGCAACAAAGCTGCTTTTAGATCAGCGCCCGTAATTTCTGAAACAACTAGGGTATTCGGATAAACATAACTATTCACAATGTTGCGCATCGTAACCGTTTCATCGTAGCCCAAAACTTCATCATTGAATAAGGCGGTCGCTGAAAGATCAGTTTGGGTGGCAGCCATTTGTACCTGATTAATAAAGGTCAGGTATGGATGCCCATGTAGGCGTGCCGCCATCGGATCCGTGATTTTCATATTTCCTGAAACTTTTCCCATCGGTTCATCTAGCCAATCCTCAACTTTTGCTTGTAAATCACGGGTCAAAGTTTTGAATTTTTCAGTTGGGGTCACATCAGCAACACTGATCAGCTGGGCTTTTTGAGTTTTAACCTGATGCTTGTCATCTATATTTAACTCAATGGCGCCAATATACTTTCCCTTTTCTCCCGGCTGCGTTGTGGGAACGCCCTGACAAATGGTCGCAATTTCACGATGTTGATGTCCCGTAATTAAGGCATCAATCCCAGGCACTTCACTTAAGAGTTGGTAGCCTTCGTTTTCACCAGTCATGCGTTCACTAGGTTTACCGGTTTCTAAGTCATTTTCAAAGCCACCGTGATATGCGACAACAACAATATCTACTTGTTTGCGTAATACCGGAACCCATTTTTTAGCCGCTTTTAAAGCTGATTCAAACTGCCAACCTGCAATATGCTGTTTTTGTTCCCAATGTGGAATGTAGGCCGTGGTCAAGCCTAGAATCCCGACTTTCAACCCATTTTTTTGCAAAATTTTGTACGGAGCATCAATGACTTCAACGTTAGTAGGCTGTTTCAAATTTGCTGCCAAAATGGGATACTTTCGATTGGCCTCACACTGTTGTAAATAAGTCATGCCATAATTAAATTCGTGATTACCCAAGATTCCTGCATCATACCCAACCGCATTAGTTAATTGGGTGTAAACAAAGCGCCACTGGGCCTGTTTTTTGGCTGTAAAGTAGGTTAAAGGAGAGCCTTGAATAAAATCGCCATTTTCGATAGTGATCACCCAATCATCGACTTTAGTTTGTTTTTTCAACTGATCGATTTTGGTGGCAACCTTTAGAAACCCATAGTCCTCGTGATCATCACGCCGACTATAATTCGTCGGATACCAATAACCATGCACGTCACTTGTAGATAAAATGGTTAACTTCATGCTTACACCAACCGTTTCCGTAAAGTTCCTGAGACATAATCAATCAAGGTAACCGTAATGATGATGCCCAATAAAATGATACCCACTCGTGACCAGGTCCGGGTCTGAATCGCAAATAAAAGCGGAGTTCCAATCCCACCAGCACCAACCATTCCCAAAATTGAAGCAGAACGCACCGCAATTTCAAACCGGTATAAAGTGTAGGACAGAAATTCTGGTAAAACAGTGGGTAACGTTGCAAAGACTAACGTTTGGGCCCGATTACCGCCACTACTCATAATGGCTTCACTCGGCCCAAGATCCATGTTTTCAATGGACTCACTAAACAGCTTACCCAGCATCCCAATTGAGTGAATGCTGACGGCTAATACCCCCGCAAACGAACCAGGTCCGACGGCTTTAATAAACATAATTGCCAGTACAATTTCTGGAAAAGTTCGAATGAGCGTAAGCACTAATTTTCCAGAAGTAGAGCGGACATGCCATCGTTTTTTTCCGTTACGAGCTGCCCAAAAAGCAAACGGCACACTCAAAATAGCCGAAATAAACGTTCCCAAGAAGGCCATGGCCAGTGTTTGAAAGATTAGACTAATCAAATCTTCCCCACTGCCATCGTAGACATAGGCCCAGTCTGGATGGAAGATACCAGAAATGATTGATTGGGAAACTTCACCAGCCGAATCTTTAATCCCGGTGAAATGGACTCCCGTAATTCCCCAAATATAAATGATGACGACGATGACTAGCCAAAACAACCATTTATACCGTTTGACTGACATCCCCGTATGACTCGTGATCTGTCCGCTCATAGTAATCGCTCCCTCAAAGTATTGCTTAACCCATCAATGACTAACACGACAATTAGAATACCCAAAATGATGACTGCGGTCTGACCATAAGCAAATTGGTCCAAGGAACGTTGGAGATAAACCCCAATTCCGCCGGCGCCAAGGTATCCTAAGACAGTAGAAGCCCGTACATTGATTTCAAAGGTGTATAAAAAGTAACTCACGAAATAGTTAAATACTTGTGGAATAACAGCGAAAACGACCAGCTGAACTTTATTGGCTCCCGCCGCTTCCAACGCCTCCAAAGGTCCCTCATCGATAGTTTCAATGGCTTCATAAAATAGTTTTGAAATCATTCCGAACGAGAAAATTGCTAACGTAAAAACTCCGGCTACTGGGCCAATCCCCACAATGGCTACAAAGAGTGCCGCCAACATCAGGTCTGGCAACGTTCGAACCAAGTTAAGAATGAAACGGATGAGTCCGCGGAAAAATTTGTTTTTCACAATATTACGGGCAGCTAGGACCGAAAAGGGAATGGCGACCAGCGTCCCAATGGTAGTCCCTATTAGTGCCATTTGAATCGTTTCTAAAATCGGAGCAACGACTAAGTGTGTAAATTGCCAGTCTGGGTGCATCATTTGTTGCAAAAGTGCCAGGAATTGGCCGAAATTCGCAAAAAACATGCCAAAATCCACTTCAGTCAAATCGGCAGTCACGATAATTAGAACCACGAACACAACTAACCAACTGACCGTCTTCAAATGATACTTTTGGGCAAAAGTCCGTTTGGGTACGACATTCATGCTTGTGCCTCGCTTTCCTTCACAAGACTAACTGGCTGATAAATCGCATCTAGATCTTTTTCGGTAACCTTATCAATCGGCTCATCATAAACGAGTTCCCCACCACGCAGTCCAATAATGCGATCGGCAAATCGTCTTGCTAGTGAGACTGAATGTAAATTGACAATCACCGTAATATGAAATTCCTGGTTCAACCGCTTCAAATCATTCATAACAGATTCTGTCGTCAGCGGATCCAACGAAGCAATCGGTTCATCGGCCAAAATAATTTTAGGATCTTGCATAAAAGCCCGAGCAATTGCCACACGTTGTTGCTGCCCTCCAGATAGTTCATCAGCACGACTATACAGCTTTTCACCTAGTCCCACGCGTTGCAATGCTTCGATGGCTTTTTGTTTATCGGCTTTGGAAAATAACCCCAAGGTGCTCTTCCAAGTGCCGTAATAGCCCACACGTCCTGATAACACGTTACGTTGCACACTCGCTCGTTTAACCAAATTAAAGTTTTGAAAAATCATCCCAATACTGCGACGGAGCCGCCGTAAATCTTTGCCTTCAAGATGAACAACAGATTCCCCATCAACAATTAAATCTCCGGACGAAATTTCATGCATGCGATTAATTGTTCGCATGAGTGTACTTTTTCCTGCTCCTGACAATCCCACAATCACTAAAAACTCGCCTTGTGGAATGGAAAGATTGATGTCATTAAGGCCTATTGTGCCATTGTCATAAGTTTTGGAAACGTGTTGAAATTCAATCAGTGGTTTTTCTTGCATAGTTAAAATTCCTTTCATGTTGGCCTAGTTGCAAGAAAAGGAGACCGCGCTAGGCGTCCCCTTTCTTGAAATACACTGTCAATGAAGCCTATTGATTTAATTTTTTTGCCGTCTTGTCGTATGCTCGAATAGCGTCAAAGTTACTATCTTTGGCATCCACATAATTTTCATGTGAGTAAACGGAAGAAATAATTTCGTGTCCTTTTTTCGTTTTAGCAATGGCTTTGAAGGCTTTAGCAATCTTCTTATCCCACTTACTACTCATATCTTTTCGAACAGTAATGGTGTCGTTCGGAATTCCTTTGGTAGTGTAAATAGGAACCACTTTTTTCATAACGTCTTTGGCATCTTTTTGGACAAGTAATCGTGCTCCTTGGAAAACAAAAGCAGCATCAGCATCTCCGTTGTAAACGGCCATAACACCTTGATCATGTCCTTTTACCTGTACAGTTTTAATATTATTTTTATTAATATTAACGCCGTGACGGTAAAGCTCAACAGCTGGATAAATCCATCCTGCAGATGAAGTAGTGTCTTGAACGGCAATTTTCTTACCTTTTAAGTCTTTGATCGACTTGATCCCACTATTTTTGCGAACAACAATTTGTGCTTTATAATCCTTAACCAACTGATTTGTAACTTGGTCATTCGGCTCTTTATAGTCATAACGTTCCGCCTGTAATAAAACTTTGGCGCCATTTTGTTTGTGCGCTAAAACATATGCATCTGGTGGTAAGAATCCGACATCAACTTTTTTGGATCCCATCGCCTCTACAATGGTGTTGTAATCAGTTGAAACCGAAACTTTAACCGGAATTCCAAGTTGCTTTTTCAGCAACCCTTCCAGAGGCTTAGCCTTAGCCTCAATCGTGTTGGCATTGGATGACGGAACAAACTGCACCGTCAACTTCTTAGGTTCGTAAGACTTACTTGAACTACTGGTACTCTTGCCACAAGCTCCTAAAATAAATACAAGTGATAGTGCCCCAATAACTGTAACCAATCGCCTAAAAATTCGCATCAAATTGTCTCCCCTTTTTTTGTATTTGACAATTTTAGTTTAACTTATAATCCGAACAATTTCAATAGTGTTTATTATTATTGTTAGTATTTTACTTTTCTAGAAAAATGATGCTTAACAAAATACTATTTTATTTTAGCTTTTTGCGAACAAACCGTATCCCATCAGTCTTTGAAATTGTAAGCCTTTTCTATGCAATTTGAATTGCGATTCAAAAAAGACTACAAATTTCTCCCATTTGGTTTGCTAACGAAAGAGGAGACTGTTTTCAAGAATCAAAAAATCATTCGATTTACGTCAACTTGTTTTGCATATTCTGCAATTTGAATTTTTTTGTCACTCGTTCAGCCTATTTTTTGGAATAAAAAAAACCACCCTCAGCTTTATTGAAGGGTGGCATTATTTAGAAAGCTTTAAAACCATATCTATATGTGGAATTCCCGTATCAAGATAGACGTCACTTACTGGTTGAAATCCAAAAGAGGTATAAAATTCTTGCAAGTAAGCTTGCGCCTGAATTTTCACCGTTGTGATTTGTGGACTTCCCTGTCCAGCTGCTTCAATCCCACTGGCGACCAACTGACGACCAAATCCTTGTTTTCGAAAATTTGGATTAACAACAACACGGCCAATACGGATGCTTTTCCGATCTGATTCCGGAATTAAACGTAAATAACCCACAAGTTGTCCATCTGTATTTTTTATCTGCAGGTGTCGAGAAATTATATCAGCATCATCCACTTCTTGATAGGCACAATTTTGTTCTACCACAAATACTTGCGTGCGCAATTTATAGATTTGAAAGAGTTCTGTATTCGTTAACTGTTGAAACGTTTTTATCTGAATTTGCATACTTTTACCTACCTTAATTAGGTTCTCGTGAACTTCAAATTTTGTTTCAATTTAAGTTCATTTATCATATTGTAACAATAATTGTTGCAAGCGACGTTTAAAATTTCTAATAAAATCCTGCAATATGACCATCAGCAAACAGAACCCACCGATTTTATCAGTATACTCCTGATATACTAGTATTTTTCATCTCATTTGAAAACGTCATTTTAACTACAAACTACCTATAGTAAATTAGGTCAATCTGATGCGTACAGAATTCGTGGCAATCATAACTTGGAGGTTGGTACTAATTTTGTTAACGACGCTGATACGTTTAACCTGTTTTTGCCGCTTGTGAAGAAGTAAAAAAAACTAAGAGTGACTGTTCTTTTATAACGCAATCACTTTTCGAATAATAGATCCTAACAACCTCGAAGATTATTGCAGTATATAATTTTTGAAACTTTTACCATGCTCACTTAATTTTAAGTAGCTTTAAATTATGCATCATTAATCTTAACAAATAAGTCTTTGTATGCCTATTACGCCCTTGCGTTAAGTACTTTCATAGACTTGTTGCTTTGCTTAATTCTCTTTTTTATCATGATTCGGTAATCATTCTTTTTTTGTTACTTATCCTGTATAATACATGTAAACGAATACAACCACTGGGAGTTGGTAAAATGTTACAAGTGAAAAATCTGAATAAATCATTCGGACAAATGCAGGCCGTTAGTAACGAAAGTTTTACCGTTAATGATGGTGAGATTCTAGGCTTAATTGGTCAAAATGGGGCAGGAAAAACAACTACTTTTCGCATGATTTTAGGCCTACTGAAGCCGGACGCTGGTTCCGTATTCTGGAATGGACATCCATTTACTCGTAAAGATCAAGACATTGTCGGATTTTTGCCGGAGGAACGCGGGCTTTACCTCAAAATGACCGTTGAAGAACAAGTCGTTTATTTTGCCGAACTGCGCGGCCAGAAACCCGCTGTTACCAAGCAGAAATTAGATGATTGGATGCAACGTTTTGCGGTTAAGGGTAAACGAACAGACAAAATTAAGGACCTCTCTAAGGGAAATCAACAAAAGGTCCAATTGATCGCCACTTTGATCCATGAACCCAAATTGGTTATTTTAGATGAACCGTTTAGCAGCCTAGATCCCGTTAATGCCAGTCTTTTGGAAGACGGCATCGAACGTTTAAAATCACAAGGATCAGCAATCATCTTTTCCTCACATGATATGGGTAATGTTGAAAAAATTAGTGACAAGTTACTGATGCTTCGCCAGGGAGAAACTGTTTTAAACGGCGTCACCAACGAAATCCGTGAAAGCTTTGGAGACACTCGAATCTTCATTCAGTCCCCACTGACTGCAGAAGAACTATTAGCAATTGACGGTGTGCTTAGCGTCAAAAAATATCAAAATGGCTTTGAGTTGAAACTAGCCAACCCTGAAGTTGGTAAAGCTGTTTTTGCAGCCGCAACTAAAGATGGTTATATTCGTGAATTTTCCCAACAACCACCGACACTAGACGAGATCTTCCGCATGAAAGCAGGTGTCTCCCATGAATAAATTTTGGGTTGTTTGTAAACAAGTGATTCGAAAAAATATCAAAAGTCCCTCTTACATTGTTTTACTGCTAATGCCCATTTTGCTGCTAGGCTTCATGTTTGGGCTTGCGGCAATTCGAACGCACACTAATGAAACACCGCAAATTGCTATTATCAGTAACAGCGCACCATTTAGAACTGCTTTGGTAAAAAACAAGTCCAAAGACTACGTCGTCAAACGTGCCGTTGATACTTCAAAAAAAGCCGAAAAGGCCCTATCACGTGAAAAGCTCGATGGTTATTTGACGATCACACTAACTGGAAAACAGGTGTCAGCCGTTTATAAATCACGAACTAACGGCAATAGCTTGGACACAACAAGTTTGAAGAACACGCTAAATTCATTAAAAATGCAGCAAACCGCTGCTCAGCTTGGGCTTACTTCCAAACAACTTACACAATTGTTTACACCAGCAAGCTTTAAGACCCAATCTGTTTCCTATACGAATGGAAAAGAAAGAGCGCAAAAAAATAATCAACAAGACATTAATAGTATTTTGGCAATGGTAGTCACCATTCTGATTTATATTTTCATGGTTAGTTATGCAAGTCTAATTGCGCAAGAAGTTGCCACGGAAAAAGGCTCTCGTATCATGGAAATTTTGGTGAGCAGTGTAGCTCCTCAGATTCAATTCTTTGCTAAAATTACGGGGATGTTTGCCCTTATTCTGCTACAGGTTGTGATCACGGCAATTTGCGGACTACTAGGCATGAAGTACTTGAGTGGCAATATACAGTTTTTGAAAGATATAGATTTAAGTCAAATTCAGCCAAACTTTGTGATCATACTAGGCCTATTTTTCATTTTAGGAATCACACTTTACACCATCTTAGCTGCCGGCTTAGGCGCCTTAGTTTCACGCGCCGACCAAGTCAGTCAAGCTGTTTCGCCACTCACCATAATTGGCTTGGTCGCTTATGGTGCCTCTTTTGTGGCAATGAATTCCAACACCTTCTTGATCAAATTAGGTTCCTTTGTACCATTTGTTTCACAAAGCATCATGCCCGTTCGCTATGCCATTGGCAATGCGTCCACCATGGATGCCGTAATTAGTTTAGTGGTTTTGGCGGTCACCATTGTGCTTGTGACCTGGTTTACCACCAGACTTTATACCAAACACGTTTTGGATTACTCTGACAAAAAAATTTGGAAACGAATTTTTAAGCGAAATAGCTAGGTATTTCCATTTATACCCATTTCAATTTGCGGTATGGTTAAGTTAGTTCATTTTAAGGAGGTTTTTCAATATGAAAGTTTCAGTGCCCACATCAAACGGCTTGTTGTTAGACAAATACGGAAAATATGCCGCTAAAGACGAAATTTATAACGGTAATCCGGCTGTTTCATTCCCTATCGAAATTAAAGAGGTTCCTGCAAAAGCGAAAACACTTGCGCTTACCCTGGTTGACTTTGATTCCGTGCCTGTCTGTGGCTTTGCTTGGATTCACTGGACAGCCATCAATATCCCTGCTGCTGCCTCGGTGACGATTCCAGAAGATGCCAGCCGTAAAGGTGGTATTACTATGATTCAAGGTAACAATAGTACAGCTGGACCTCTAGTTGGACAAAAAGATCCTTTAACTACTCGTCACTATGTTGGTCCGACACCACCAGACAAAACCCATGACTACTGGTTGACTATTTATGCATTAGACACTCAGCTTGATTTACCAGAAGGCTTTTGGTTAAATGAGTTTTATCATGCTGCAAAAGGCCATATTTTAGAAAAACAACGCTTAAGCATTCCGAGTCGTGCGTAAGCATTAAAAGCAGACGTAAACCGTGTATAATAACGATTTACGCCTGCTTTTTAATTTCATTTAGTAGTCTGTAGTTTTCCCTTAACATCTTATGTTTTCCTTATCAAAAAAGCCACAAAACGTTCACAGCTTTTTAAATTCGATTTAATCTATCTCCTGCATACTTAGTATATAAATTCAAAGGAGTGGTTTGTATGTTATTAAATAATCAAAATCAATCTTTTTTAGAGGTCCAAATTTTGGGCGTTTATCAAACTAAAATTGAAGTTAAAACCGTCTCCGGAAAATGTCTCTTCGTTTATCCCACTAAAACGCAAAAAGACGATCCTCTTTTCTGGCAATCGCTAAAAGACATTATCAAGGCCAAACTATGGTTACCAATCAATAAAACCTTACATCAGTTAATTGATTCCGATTGGCTGGTCGCAACTAATGCTTAAATCAGCCTAACTTTAAAAGTTCTTCTGAGCTTTTATCATCCGTTCAAGAAATTTTTTCACAATTTGAATTTCAGCATCAGAAAAATCTGCCACAGCTGCGAGCGTCTCTTCTCGCAGCTTTTTATGTAGCTCCATGTAAGCCTTGGCTAATCTCTGTCCTTTAGGTGTTAGCTTTAGATACACCGTACGTTTATTTTGAGGGTGATGGAATTTTTCCACTAACGCCAACCGTGCCAGATGATTGATCCGTCTTGACGTCCCCCCTTGTGTAATCTGAATAGCATTTACAACTTCACTCACCGTTTTTTCACCAATCAACAAAACATCTAAAATGTCCAAATCGTTGTGTGTCAGGCGACTCTTTTTAGGATCATCGCCAATTGCCGCATGTTTTACCATCCAATTTTCATGTTGATTATGGGTTTCTCGATTCCCAATTTGATGAAGTAATGCATTAATTTCTTTAAATTGCGTTTCGTTCATAGTTTCACCCTCCCACTATATATTACCAGTAATTTATAGTTGACAGCAAGGATTTTTACGGTTATATTGAATGCATTACTAGTAATATAAAAAACAAAAGGAATGATTATTTATGAAAGCATTACTACTTAAAAATTTTAAAACGGCACCTGTATTTTCAAATAACGCCTCAGAACCCGAACCGGATCAGACGTTTGACACCTTGATCGATGTGTTGGCCGCACCAATTGAGAACTTCGATAAAGCCAATGCGGCTGGCCGCCATTACTCAAGTACTTATTGGCATCCCGCATTTCCAAGTAACCCGTTCCAAGTGGCGTTCGCACGGTAATCAAAATTTAAGTTTAAAAATGACAACTCCTTCGTAAACAGTGTAAAATAAAGGCAACATCAAGCCGTAAAAGAGGGAGCATATGTCAGAACCTTATTTTAATAAAATTACTGCAAATGGTTATCATCAGATCGAAAATGAAATTGCAGCTTGGAAAGCCAAACGACCTGCGCTAATTAAAGCTTTAGCGGAAGCGAGCGCACTTGGTGACCGATCAGAGAATGCAGAGTATACGTCAGCAAAGCGCGATCTACGGCATCTGGAGAGCCGCCTTCACTTTTTAACAAAACAACTTCAATATTCAAAAGTTGTGACCCCAACTGATAATCAAATTGTTGAAATTGGAAAGTACGTCACTATTGAATTTACAGATGATCACGATCAAGTCACTTATCAAATTGTGGGCAAACAAGAAGCTGATATTAAAGTAAACAAGATTTCGCTAGACTCGCCATTGGGATCAGCATTGATGGGTAAGACGGTTGCCGATGTGGCGACTGTGCAAGCACCGAATGCCACCTATCAGGTGAAAATTTTAGCTGTCAAATTATAAATAAAATCGGAATTGAAAGAAGATGTCCCTCAATTCCGATTTTTTCATGTGTTTTAAGTTAGACAATCACGTTTTTGGCGGTCTCTCTTTTTATTAACTATAAACAATCTTGTTTCCTAATAACTTGTGAAGGTGCCTTCTTCTACGTCTCGCAAATAGGTCTTTAAATTATGAAAAAAGGCTGCTGGATTATCTCGACTATGAGAATGACCACTATTAGGTGACAATACAAATCGAGCATGAGGCAATGTCTGCTGCATACGTCTGCCCGCAGCCAAAGGCATCGTATCATGATCCCCAAACGTTAAAAGCGTCGGGACTTTAATTTCATGTAGCCGATCACGCACATCCCAGCCATTTAGTTTACCGACCATTACAAATTCATTGTTTCCTTGAAAATAGTTATACACGGCTGTAGCTAAATACCCACCCGCCACTTTTTTTCTAGCTTCCGGATTACGCATCGAAAAATTGCTGTCTAAAATATGCACGTAATGTTGATATTCCGGATCCTCAAACTTCTCCGCTTTTTCAATTTCTTCCATGTATGACACTTGAAATGGTGTGAGTGTTTCTTGACGTAACTGGTTCACATGGGGTGTATATTCTGCAATATTATCAATCATACTCATAATAATTAAGCCCTTAAGATGCTGTCCATATTTCAACGCATATTCTTGCGCAATCAAGCCACCCCATGAGTGTCCTAATAAATAAAAGTGATCTAAGCCGAGTTTTTGACGTACTTCCTCAATTTCATCTATGTAATAATCGAATGTAAGATAGCTATCACGAATGGCCGGATCAGAAAAATCTGGTTGATCCGAAAAATATGAGCCCAACTGATCATACATGGAAACGCGAACACCCAGATCCGCTAGATGTTCATCAAAATGTTCAAATTCTTCGTGTGTGCCCCCCGGTCCACCATGCAAGCACAATAAATTAATCTTGCCAGATCCAACTGTTCGTGTAAATAAATGATACCCATTCTCCAATGTCACAATGTGTGTCCCATTTTTCATCCTATTAGCCTCCTTGAAATAAAAAAATCATCGGTAGAAGATAAACTCCTACCGATGATCCCAAAATTGTCTAACTCAAACGAATTAGCAAATTAAGAAGGAAGATCCACCGGCAGCCATCTTAATTACGCTAATCAATTGAATCTGATTTAAAACGAAACTTTGGCTTTGCATATGAATCCCCTTCTCTCTAAATTATAGTTATTATGCAACCACAAAATGAGAAAGTCAATAACTTTTTAATTTTATTTT
This sequence comes from Pediococcus cellicola, assembly GCF_001438655.1. Taxonomy (GTDB): domain Bacteria; phylum Bacillota; class Bacilli; order Lactobacillales; family Lactobacillaceae; genus Pediococcus; species Pediococcus cellicola. The sequence goes on along the minus strand of NZ_JQBR01000007.1, from coordinate 67,378 downwards.
AATTTAGCCCTGAGTCTTATTATGTGAATGTGCTGGAGCTGCATCTGCCATATGATTCAAGGTTGCCATATCAGCTTCACTAATTTCAAAGTCGAGTTTTGCATTGTCTTCAATATGAGACTGTCCCACGGCTTTTGGTAATGGTAAGACACCATTTTGGAGACAGAAACGTAGGGCTAATTGAGCCACACTGACATGATACTTTTCCGCCAGAGTCTCCATTTCATCATTTTGTAACAAACCACCTGTAGCCAAAGGTGAGTAAGCTTCAACCAAAATTCCGTTTGCTTTAGAAAAGCTCGTAATTTTTGGTTCCGTAAAACCGACATAGTACTGAATTTGGTTAACCATTGGTTTTACTTTAGCATCAGCTAAAACATTTTCAAGATCCGAAACAGCAAAGTTAGATACCCCAATGGCCTTGGCACGACCGCTAGCATAAATATCTTGCATTGCGCGCCAAACCTCAGTATTACCTTTATCATAATTTTGTCCAGCTTGTCCCCATGGCCATGGCGCATGTACTAAGTACAAGTCTACGTAGTCAATATTTAGTTTGGTAAATGTACTATCAAAATCAGCCATGGCTTCATCGTAAGTTTTACTTTCCGCCGGCAATTTAGATGTCACAAAGATCTGATCACGTGGAATTCCCGAATCACGCACGGCACGTCCAACATCTGCCTCGTTGCCATACGCTTTGGCTGTATCAATGTGACGATAACCCACCTTCAAGGCATTAAGCACAGCTTGATAAGCCACATCCCCTGCTGGTGTTTGCCAGGTTCCAAAGCCCACTTTAGGGATTTTGACACCATTTGCTAATTCAAATGTATCTGTTAAAACTGACATAATTCGCCCTCATTTCTAAAAATTAATTGGGACATGAAATGCCCCACAAATTAAATTGTACGCGTTTTCTTTTTACTGGTCGATTAATAAGGCTTTTGCTTCCTAGTAGATACTCAGATTTAAAACAAAACTACATAATTAACGGGCCATTCAGATCTTGTACATTTTTTGTGCCAACATGAATTACTTTATGCTCATAGTGATTTCCTAAAACATAAAATCGCAGACTGTCTTGACTTGGATCAATAATATTTGTTAATTCTTGACGCATTTTTAAAAATTCCAAATCATCAATTAAACATTCAAAAACTGAATTTTGTACCCTTTGTCCATATCTTGTACAAGCTTTTGACACCCGGTTTAAACGACGTGTTCCACCATCCGAAGTAATTGCAATATCATACGCTGCTACAACTAACATAATTTCACCTACTTCCAAAGAAATGGTGGATATTCATCCAAGTCTCCACGCAAAAAACGTGCTAGTAACATTGCTTGTGTGTAGGGTACTAACCCCCAAGAAATTTTTTCATTTAAATAAGGATGAACAATCTTGTCTTGTTTCCGCTGTTGCCATTCTTCAATAAACTTTTTTCTACCATCCTCATGTAGTAGGACAGCACCATTTTCTTTTTTCTGAAAATCTTTCGCATTTACAATTTTTTTATTAATTAATCTTATAACAAATCTGTCCGCATATACGCCACGTAACTCTTCCATTAAATCCAAGGCTAAAGACATCCGTCCAGGTCTATCTTGATGCATGAATCCCACGTAAGAATCTAGGCCAACTGTTTCAAGTGCAGCCGAAACATCATGTGCCAACAATGTATAGGCAAAGGAAAGCAATGCATTCACCTTGTCTAAGGGTGGCCGTCGATTGCGACCATGAAACTGAAATTCTTTTTTCTGTTGTAAAATCAATTGATCAAATAATCCGTAATACAAGGTAGCCGCGTTTCCTTCAATACCTCGGATCGTATCAATATCCTCCTCAGATAAAAGTTGCTGGATAACCTCTTGTAATTGACTTGATGCTAGTTTAAACTGTTGTGTATTTATGACCAACGCATGATCTCTGGTAGCTCGTTCTAACATCCAACGTTGGTTATATATTTTCCCAATAATAAAGTTTCGTGCTATCAGACCACTTTTTTGATTATCTTCGGAAACTTGATATTGCTTTTTTCGCAACACAACATTTCCATTGGTCACTCCAATTACCCTTCCCATCAAGCTACCACTGGGAGACAAGAAAGTTATAGGAATTAAACTTTTCATGCACTCATTCATTAAAGCAGGACTAGCTCCTGCACGCCCAAACGTCACAACTCCCTCCAAATTGAGCAGCGGAACTTTGCCCAAGACCTGCTTATTCACACGAATTTCAATATTACCGCCATCCAAAGATAAATAAGCATCAGGTGACGTTATAAAAAGTGTATTTAATAACTTTCTCAATCGTTCAACCTCCGCTTTAGATAACTATGAACAGTTTGTTTAGATAATAATTCTGGTAGACAGATATTAGCTAGTGAACAACTTTTGCACCATGGTCCAGTTTTGACCTTTGGCGTAAATCGTTTTTCCCAATATTGATGCATCTTGTTTATCGTATTAAGTAATTGTTCACGCATAGATTCGGTAAATTCAATTTCTTCGCGCCGTCTAGTCTGTTGATAAAAAATACTGCCTGAATGAATCGTACATCCAAGCATTTCTTCCAAACAAACTGCTTCCGCTAATAACTGTAAAGCATCAGACAAATCATATTTTTTGTGTCCATGCTTATATTCAACTGGTTTAGGTATATATTTTTTGTCACTGCCAAAAACGGTTACACCATTAGGGTCCTCTTCAAATTCAACAACGTCACAAATGCCTGTCAACCCCAGTTCACGGGAATGGATTGGTAGAGAGCGTACAATTAATTTATTTTTTCTTTTCTCCCGAATTTCAGGCTGATCTGCTTTTGTATGTAAAATTTGTCCATCATATGTTAAAAAATTATCTTGCCACGCCTGTTCAACATGAATTAGCGACCATTGTCGTTGACAAAAACGAAAATGCTGTATTCCAGATATCATCAGAAAATCATCTTCAGAATATTCCACTTTTTTCATCTCCACTGTAACGTAGTATCATTCTCTAACATCATAATATCATCGTTTTTAGAAATGTAAACGCTTTATTTATAAACTTCATATATTGTGAAAAATATGAATAACTAACATTAGTATCTGAAACGATGCTTATTTTAATTCACACATCCATAAAGGATGCGACTACATAAGCTGTAGTAGTTCCATCTGCATTGACTGATTTCAATTCACACATCCATAAAGGATGCGACTTTTATCAGATCATACAAGTGCTCTAAAGAAAATATTTCAATTCACACATCCATAAAGGATGCGACTAAAAGGAGATCTATATTATGGCAGATGTTAAAATTTCAATTCACACATCCATAAAGGATGCGACATAAAATTATCTTGGTCAGCACTATAAGCTTTTTATTTCAATTCACACATCCATAAAGGATGCGACAAAAGTATCCTTAGTGTTCTGAGCAATATCATCAAATTTCAATTCACACATCCATAAAGGATGCGACAGTAGCAGCTATCAAACAGATTATGCAAGACGATGTATTTCAATTCACACATCCATAAAGGATGCGACTTCTTAGCTGGTTTAGTTTTAGGTTTAGTATTTTTAATTTCAATTCACACATCCATAAAGGATGCGACTGACACGCTAACGGGCTTAGTGTGGCGGGTCAAGTTATTTCAATTCACACATCCATAAAGGATGCGACGGTAACACTTTCACAATTGAACGTTATGGCGCTATTTCTATTTCAATTCACACATCCATAAAGGATGCGACCATTAACAGCATTAGCAAGCACCCTAAGATTTTTATTTCAATTCACACATCCATAAAGGATGCGACATTTGCGAACTAACAATGATTTTGCACTGTTTATGATTTCAATTCACACATCCATAAAGGATGCGACGGGATTGGCCAAGGAATACTTAGAAACTCAAATATTTCAATTCACACATCCATAAAGGATGCGACAAACCAATTGGTTTGTTATTACCATCGCCTGTTAAATTTCAATTCACACATCCATAAAGGATGCGACAGCGCCAGAAAAGTCAACACCATCATGACTTGAATTTCAATTCACACATCCATAAAGGATGCGACCAAACATAGTTGCATTCCGTTCAGCCTTGGTGTCGATTTCAATTCACACATCCATAAAGGATGCGACAATTGCTTGTTAAATTTTGCTTTATCTTTAGAATCATTTCAATTCACACATCCATAAAGGATGCGACGGCTGGAACTCAATTACTGCTTACTCGGTTAAAATTTCAATTCACACATCCATAAAGGATGCGACGGTTTGGTGGACATGTTCGGATATGATTTTGTGATATTTCAATTCACACATCCATAAAGGATGCGACTCTAAGGTTTGATAGTTTAATGGCGTGATATATGATTTCAATTCACACATCCATAAAGGATGCGACCCAGTACCCGCGAAGAGGTATACAACTATGCTATATTTCAATTCACACATCCATAAAGGATGCGACTTAAATAACACCCGCGCGAATGCGAAGATGAACATTTCAATTCACACATCCATAAAGGATGCGACCGGTAGCGACAACCTTACCGGGATGGATTGCGTATTTCAATTCACACATCCATAAAGGATGTGACCACTGCGCCGATTGCGATCAAACCTACAACTTGTAATTTCAATTCACACATCCATAAAGGATGTGACATCATCTAGGGCCGCCCTTTCTCCAATAGATAAAGATTTCAATTCACACATCCATAAAGGATGTGACTAAAATTATCTTGGTCAGCACTATAAGCCTTCTATTTCAATTCACACATCCATAAAGGATGTGACGCGCAGTCATACCACCCCATGTTATTCTTATTGTATTTCAATTCACACATCCATAAAGGATGTGACATTGCGATTTTAATGGTGTAAATTTGCCTAAACAAATTTCAATTCACACATCCATAAAGGATGTGACATTATTGGTTGTTAGAAAATTATGACGTGCATTTTATTTCAATTCACACATCCATAAAGGATGTGACGCAGTCTTAACCACTTGCTGATTTACTTGTTCTATTTCAATTCACACATCCATAAAGGATGTGACCTTATGTAAACGCAAGTATGGGCGATACCATTGAAATTTCAATTCACACATCCATAAAGGATGTGACCAGCGTCTCCGATCATCACTCCTGCTACCAGTCCAATTTCAATTCACACATCCATAAAGGATGTGACTCGAACTTTCTGATATGCTAGCTTCTCATGTGTCATTTCAATTCACACATCCATAAAGGATGTGACACTCTGCAGGTTCGCGACGACTACGAGCAAGACCTATTTCAATTCACACATCCATAAAGGATGTGACAATTCTTAACTACATATAATTGACGTCCATTTTCAATTTCAATTCACACATCCATAAAGGATGTGACGATTGGGTCTCCACATGCTATCTGGCCTAGGACAGATTTCAATTCACACATCCATAAAGGATGTGACGGGTTAAAAAATTGGTGGGCGATTACGATTATAAATTTCAATTCACACATCCATAAAGGATGTGACGTTTTGCCGGTGCGCGGTGGTTGTTGAACAATAATTATTTCAATTCACACATCCATAAAGGATGTGACTTGGGAGCGACCCTACTCGTTGTCGGATTCAAGTGCATTTCAATTCACACATCCATAAAGGATGTGACTGTTGGTTGGCCGCTATTTTTGTAAGGAGGATATATTTCAATTCACACATCCATAAAGGATGTGACTGGTCACGCAAGTTAATGTATTTCAATACGGATTCATTTCAATTCACACATCCATAAAGGATGTGACAATCTGAAACGTATAAAGGTGTTTGGTCGGATATTATATTTCAATTCACACATCCATAAAGGATGTGACAAGCTTATTCTTTAAAGTCACTGGACTTATTAGGATTTCAATTCACACATCCATAAAGGATGTGACAGCCAATTTCACCTGATTTTATTAAGAATTTCATATTTCAATTCACACATCCATAAAGGATGTGACATGTTGCGTACCCACGCACAAAGAAAGCTACTGATATTTCAATTCACACATCCATAAAGGATGTGACAATACTCTTCTTCGGTGTTAGTTGCGATCACTGATATTTCAATTCACACATCCATAAAGGATGTGACTGGATAATTAAATACGGAAGCTATGGCATGCCTAATTTCAATTCACACATCCATAAAGGATGTGACTTGTTGGAACTAGTGTAAACGCCACTTGCAGTTTTATTTCAATTCACACATCCATAAAGGATGTGACTTGTTGCGTACCCACGCACAAAGAAAGCTACTGATATTTCAATTCACACATCCATAAAGGATGTGACAATACTCTTCTTCGGTGTTAGTTGCGATCACTAAAATTTCAATTCACACATCCATAAAGGATGTGACTACTTTCCATGTGCATTCCACCATGTAATCGTTCTATTTCAATTCACACATCCATAAAGGATGTGACACGATAGTCACCAACCCAACCGCCAGCCACGTTGTATTTCAATTCACACATCCATAAAGGATGTGACCCACGAGCAGTCTTGCTAGAAATTGGAGTTCCATTATTTCAATTCACACATCCATAAAGGATGTGACCAGCGTTTCACACTTGACCCGCTTGGATTACCCATTATTTCAATTCACACATCCATAAAGGATGTGACGTGTCAGTATCAATGGTTATTTCACCATGCTGTTCAATTTCAATTCACACATCCATAAAGGATGTGACCGTGATCAAGGGCCAGACTGGTCTAAGTATCAGGATTTCAATTCACACATCCATAAAGGATGTGACGGTCTTGCAATGATCCAGTAATTTTAAGCATTACTATTTCAATTCACACATCCATAAAGGATGTGACCAATGCAATTGAGCAGGCCAACATGGGCTGGATTATTTCAATTCACACATCCATAAAGGATGTGACATTAGCCCAATTGCCTTTGAACACGTAATCTGGTATTTCAATTCACACATCCATAAAGGATGTGACAACTGCTGCACTGTCAGCATTATCAGCTGCACTTATTTCAATTCACACATCCATAAAGGATGTGACTTTCAATTGATTTGGAGGTAATGGAACCTTCAAGATTTCAATTCACACATCCATAAAGGATGTGACGCGATATTACCAGTCTGAATAGTTCCAATCGCATATTTCAATTCACACATCCATAAAGGATGTGACGCAATAATTCCAATACCACCTAGCTGTAACCCACTATTTCAATTCACACATCCATAAAGGATGTGACTCCTACCACCAAATTGGTCAGCATTCGGGTTCATAATTTCAATTCACACATCCATAAAGGATGTGACCTTGCACCAGACCCATAAGCACGCTTCATGTAGCATTTCAATTCACACATCCATAAAGGATGTGACTTGGAATTGCCTCGAATGAGTTTTCCTGATTGTTTATTTCAATTCACACATCCATAAAGGATGTGACGGTTACCAATTGGTGCGGTACTAGCGACTGACGTTATTTCAATTCACACATCCATAAAGGATGTGACGTACTTGTTCTAGCCCTCTTCCACGGATGAAAGATTTCAATTCACACATCCATAAAGGATGTGACAATCAGAGTTTTTAATAACTCGCTTTGCTGTTGTATTTCAATTCACACATCCATAAAGGATGTGACATCAGCTCCTAAACGAGCATAGTAGCCTGCTTTCGATTTCAATTCACACATCCATAAAGGATGTGACCGCCACGATTAAGTTGTGACAATGCAATAATCGATTTCAATTCACACATCCATAAAGGATGTGACCGCAAAATATAGTGTACTCAATTATCGAGTACCTATATTTAGACGGCTGTACATAATTTAAAAACTTTTAACGAATAAATACAACAAAAAATAAACAATTTTCTGCAAATATTGGTGCGAATCGCCTTGTAATTCTGTGTGCACTTCACTCTCGCACTTTACTACCAATTGCATTAGTAATTTAAAGAGCCAAATCTGCCTTCTCCCAAACCAAATTCTTCACTATATGAGCCTTCTTCAGCAATGAAAATATCCTGTTCTGGATAATAACGCACACTACCATCTGCAACTAGTTTACCGAGATAACTACCCTTTTTCCCCGGATCTCCATAAACAGAAACACAATATTTTTGAGCCTGCTTTAAAAGTCCCGAAATGTTTTCAAATTTACTTTTTTCAGAAATGAGTTGAGCTGCAATATTTTTGCCCTCACCATACTGAACAATCACATCAGTTGTTGCTGAATCGATTACCTGAAACAAGTTAGCAACTGTATTTGGAGCCACACTCAAATAGGTAGCCGGTACTGTCTTGTTTTTGTGATAATAGTTGACTTCACTACCGAAATTTGGGCTTTCACCCGCATTGCTGCCAATCAACGGATAAAGCTTTAAACCATTTTTACTTGGATAAGGAAGATCAGAACTTCTTTTGGTGTATAAACGTATAAAGTAATCTCGCACAATTTTATCTGATAAAAGATCTTGGTTAACGTTATTAGCCAATAAAACCTTTGTAATGCCAGCTGCTTCTCCCAAGAACTTTAGCGGCCCTCCTACATTCTCCACACTTTTATCCATTTGTATCAAATAAGTATAACCCATCTTCACTTCATTGTTACGATTACAACGTCCTGCAGCCTGCACGATACTATCAAGTCCTGCGCAAGAACGAATCACGCATTCAAAACTCAAATCCACGCCAGCTTCAATTAGGTTGGTTGAAAAAACGACAATCTTCTTTGTATTTGTTTGGAGATTTTTCAGTTGTTCTCGGATTTCTGAAAATTCAACCTGCCGGTGCTTTGAGCACATCGCCGTTGATAAGTGATACTTAAGTAATCCTTCTTGCTCATCTAACGCCTCATATGCTTTTCGAACTGCTGCCTTGGTATTTAAAATCACTAATAAGCTATGAACACCCTGTTGCAACTTATTCTCTATAAATTCTATCAAATTCTCAAGAGAAAAAGTTTTTAACTGTTTATCCTCATTGAAGACAGGTTGAATAGTAACACGCTTAAATGCTTGTTGTGCCAATTTTAAATCAGGCACGATTTCTTTATTGATAGGTAAACCATTACTGATTTTATCTAGCGCAGGTTGAGTTGCTGTACACAATAAGCTAGTTGTTCCCTGCAGTTTCAGCCATTTTAAAGCAGCGTTGTTCATCTCAATACACTTAATTGGCAACGTTTGAATTTCGTCAAATATCACAACAGCATGTACCAATTGATGCATATGCCTGATGTTTTTACTTCCTTTTCCAAACAAAGCATTCAGATAGGCCACTTGAGAAGTTAAAATAATTGGTGAATCCCAACTGTCCCAAGAGTAATAATAGCTAGCTTTCTGTGGTTCATGAGTAACCGTCGAATGATATTCTAAGATGTTGTCGTCCTTATCTTCACTATTAGTCAAGCGTTTGCGAATTACGTTAGCGTTTTGTTCAATAATCGTTGTATAAGGCACAACATAGATAATTCTATCTACATTCTGTAATTGGGCCTTTCGTAGTGCAAAACGTAAACTGGAAAGTGTTTTTCCTCCGCCTGTAGGAACAGACAATGAATAAATTCCAGTTTGATCACTAGCCGCGGCAAAACAAGCGTCAGACATTTCTTGGCGCAGTTGATTAAGCCGTTTCGTTTTGTCATTCTTTTCTTTCGTGTTCATACGGATTTGCGTTTGAACTGCTTGTTCATTCACATCAAAGTATCGACTAAGAATATCACGTTGATTATTTTTATATCCAAATTTGGTATGCCCTTCAAAATTTGCTGTATCAGTATGATCGGCGTCAATTAGCACACTCAACACATATCTTAAATAAAAGTTTTGACCATCTACAAATGCCTGCACCCCTATTTTTTTTACTTCAGATAGTGCTTTTGAGTAGTAATTTGAGAACTCTTTTTTCTCAAATTCGGTAAAATAGTTAGCCTTCACTTGTTGATACTGTTCCAGATAGCTGGCATCATACCCATGAATGCCTTTGACTTGCTTATTTAAACGTTGGGTAAAAGGTACATTCAAACTTACCGGATCAATAAAATCAAGAGCACCTTTAGCATTATGATGAGCCATAATGACGTTTCCTAATAATTCTTCTAGTAGCGTCTTGAAGCCATCTTTTTCAGGACTAAATTCTCCGCTAAAATCATGCTGACCACCACGAGCAAAATCGTACAAGAGAATGGCCCCCGCTGTGGCATGGTCGACTGATCCTCGTTTTCCATTCGGGTCACGAATATATTTTTGAAATTTTTGACTATATTTACCCGCATCGTGAAGCCAGCCAGCTAAACCACAAACATATTGAAGATCAAGCTTACTTCCCCATTGTTCACATAGAGTGCGCACATTCAATAAATGGTCTTTCAACGACTGTACACGTTCATCATCTTCACTAATATGTGCAATATACATTTTGCCAGCTCCCATTAAAATGTTTAATAACCAGCAATAACATCCTTATGAATTCCTGTCATGTCTGTAGGTTCATTAACGGTTATCTTGATTTCATTAAAACTTTGTGCTTTTTCTGGAACCTCAACTGTTGTCAAATCATGTAAAATGTAAGGTGCAACTTTCCCCAACTTAGAATCATGTTCCCACCAAACTAGTTTCAAGACTGCCATAGAACCTTCTGGACGTGCTGCAGAACTATCATTAACAAATAGTGTTTTCAAGGCTTCCTTCAGATCTGCTGCATCATCTTCTGTAAAGCCAGTCTTTTCTGCCTGTTCAACATTAATGCTGCCATTGAATTTATACGCCGCAAATGGTACGGAAGCCTTAGTTCCCATCGTGTCGCTAGCTTTTCCTTCACTTCCAGGCTCAAGATTGATAGATTTTGTAATCTGTTCTTCTTTGATATTAATTGGATTCACACTGTAGGCAGATTGAATAGAAACCGGTCCACGAATACCAATCGATACGCCATCTAGACCATCTTTCAATTTTTTACTTGCACTAAATGGCATTACCTGCCCAAAAGCACGTACATCTAACCAACTTGCACAAGAAGCAGTATAAAAAGCATCGCGCCAATGACTCTTATCATCTTTTTGTAAAGCAATGGCATCTCTAACCGCCTCGCTCTGCTTTACACGATCCCGAATGTTCATCACACCATCTTTGACTCTTTCTTCCATTAACACTAAAACCGGTTTATGCATGTCTTGCCAACGATTACGAATTTTGCGCTTAATTGCAACATCCGTAATTTCTCCAAAACCATCTGCATTCACTCGTGGGCGATTACCATCCAGTGGATCGCCGTTAGGATTAGCATTTTTAACACCAATAACAACTGAAAAATCGATTTTATGTTGCAAAATATTTGAACTCATTTTTATGCCTCCGCTTGTTGACTTGTCTTTTTATCTTGTTTTTTATGATTATAAACATATTGTGATGCAAAACCAGTTAGATATTGCGGTTTTAGGGGCTCATCTGTCATCCCGTGATCTTCTAACAAATCTAAAATATCAGTAAGCTGATTTAAATAGTAATGTTGACTTCCAGCACTCAGCGATCCCAGGTAAGACTGCACAATACTCTCATTAATTCTTTTCCAAGTTGTTGCTGGCTGATTAGCAAAGTTAGTCATAAAACGTAAAGCAGTCGTTAATCGTGAGCTTACATTAGGATTGGCGGATTGCCGTTGATACAACACACGCTCTTCCATATCATTTGCAAGTGCTAGTAAACGACCAAATAAGTATGATCGATCATGATTTTCTAAATTCAAAGCCATATTCTTTTTTCCTCCTTTTTGATTGTAATTAAATGCCGCAGTAAAATTATATAAATCGTTATACCATTGATGTAAGGCATCATATCCTTGTGGCTTAGTTAGTCGGTGCTGTATTGCCGTCAACAAATCGTCAGATATTGATTGACCAGTTGTGATGGCAATTATCATTTTCCCTAATGCATGTTTTTTTAAAGTTTCATAACGTTGGCCGCCTCGACCTACCTTATAAGCACTGCTGATAAGCTGATTAATAGTTGGCGTATGAATATGTTGTCCATGGGTGTCGTTGATAGTCACGCCACAATTTTTAGCCCAATTTTCGATGTTTTCTTTAAATGCTTTAGTATCCATGAAATTATAGTATACAGTTGCCATTCTTCCAGTAGTTGCAGCATCAAGAAAAATTATATGAACTAATTTTCCATACTCAATATCCGAAGTGAGCCCCAATAATCGCGAATTATAGGCATATGCTATTTGTTGCCCAGTATCTCCCTGATCGTCACTCTGTGAAAGTAATTGAAGCTTTTGAGCCTGCCAATCTGGTATACCGTTAGTGAGAGATTTGGCGGCCTGAGCAACAGAGTCATTACCGTCACCATCACTCCAAAATAGATACACACGGCTATCACTCTTTAAAGCTTGCCTTTGGATTAACCATTTTAGTGCATGGGTCATTTTTTGAGATTCTAAATAACCAATACTATAAAAGTCATCTCCTAAAAACATGCCCCGATAGGTGAAGTTGCTAGAATCATTAGCAGAAATTAATTTAGCGCCACTTGTAACCGGATTAATATTTTTTTCAATCAATTTGGTCGTTGGAACTAATTTACCGGTTAAGTAATCAACATTTAGAGGAGTTTTTTCTTTTAACAATTGGCTATAAAAATCAGTCCACGATTTATACATTCCTGTATCTCGCCAAATTGATTCTGGATTGTCATCATATACGTCAAAACGCACATAAGCATCCTTGTCCTTGCTGGACAGCTGGCCAGAATCTAAAGTAACGACTCCAGCCGAAACAAGATCCTTTATCAAAGCGTTCTTTTCTTGATACTTTTCAAGTGCTTTTAATCGTACGTTTGAAAACTTTGATTGCACCCACTGTTCAAAAATATTTTGATAGGCCTCATGATAGGCCTTTGCCTTTTTGTCATTGGTTGCATATTCAGAATAATCGCCGGCAACATATTTAATTTTATCTTGAAGCGGGTGTGCTGCTATATTGCTTGCCCGATTAGCGGAGTGAATTGTTGCTGGAATTACCGTCGTTTCACCCGGCTTGTCTAATCGTCTTGCAGTATAAAACTGCCCATCTTTATTCACAGTAACCTCGATTTGAACTCTCACGGAAATATGTGAAGCTGGCAATAGCGTATAATCATTCTTAAATTGATCTTGTTCAAATTTGCCAATCATGTCTTGATTGGCATCATAAACTTTAACTAAGTCCTGGAACACGGTCATTTATCATCACCTCTAATCATTTGTTGATAAAGGTCATCTACCGATTCAAATAATTTTTGATTGTGACCACCAACATCTTTAATTTTTCGTATTGGTTGGACAATTTTACATTCTTCTGGTCTCTTGAAATGCACAACACCATTTTTCATTATCGGTGCATCCATTCGCACAGAAAGCATTGAATTACCGGTATCAGAGGGATAGTTATAACCATGAAACATTAATCCAAAATATTGAGACGTCACATTGTCATAATACCCATCACCAGAACCAAAAGCTTGTGGCTTTACGTATCCTTGGCACTCACGCGTGCCAAGAAACAGATCTCTACGGCCTCCAGCCTTCAATGCTCGTTTAAAAATTGCAGTGTGCTTCTTCATATTTCGGTCAGCAGCTAAGTCTTCTCTTTGCAGATTCCATTCAATATGGCATCTCACTTGATATCTGACATTCGATAGATATGTGTAAAATGCTAACGTATTATGATTTAACGCGAGTCTTTTATCTAGTGGTCGCATCGATTTCGACTCAACTTTAATAGGATTTATAACACGCAAATCATCAATAATATACCTAAAAGTTGGTTTCCAGTATATACTTTCAGAGGTCCCGATCAAAGACTGATATGTTGGGATCGGAAAAGACATTTTTTCAGACCCACGGCTAAGCGGTTCCGTGTATAAAGCATTCTTCCCCCACATTTCATATTCCAAAAAGTTATCCGGCATGTTTTTTCCTCCATTTCGTTATAGAATTAGTGTAAAAGTATGATAGCGCTTTCCTGTTACACTATATCTCGTATTATACACCATCGTTTTTAAAAATCAATCGTTTGCAAAAGATAATTACTATGAACGATGAAAAAAATCGTCAAAAAAGTAATCCCCAGAACGGGGGACTACTTCAAATTTAGCTACACTAGTAGCCATTAACATCTATAAAAATAATGACGATTTTTCAATTCGCATAGACTCACTATGATGTTTTTATCATAGCACATCATCGTCAGTTTTATCTATCTGCTCTATACCATTGCGTTAGTTCAATAAACATGGTTGAATATAAAATAGCATACAATACTTTTTAAGGAAGCCACTCATGTCAAATAAATTTTATCAACGGTTGCTTGCCATTGCCGTTCTCATTCTTGTGATTGGCATTATAAAGCCATTCCCACTCACACTAATTAATACACTCTGCCTAATTTTAGGTGCCGTGCTAATTGGTCTGACCCTAATTATTGGCAAAAATAGAAGTTAAAAATCACCTAATAAAGTTACCCATTTTAGTGTATGATGGAGCTGTAAGAAAGGAAGTGTCTCCATGACCAAAATTGTGAACATGACGGCTTCTCAAGCCAATACCTATCTTGATTGGAAATATACCGAGCCCTATACTTTTTACAATTTTCCATCCTCAATTAATCGTTCAGACCTGTTAAATGAAATTTTTAACGGGACCAGCGATTACTTTTCGGTACTAGACGAAAATGACAAGCTTTTTGGAATTTACGAATACCAATTTCACAATGGTGTCATGGAGATCGGTTTAGGCATACGACCGGAAGACACCGGAAAAGGTTATGGTGTCCCCTTTGTCAAACAGTGCCTTGCTTTTGGTCAGCAACATTATCACTATTTCAGCAAAGTCACGCTTGAGGTCGCCAGCTTTAATCATCGCGCCATTCAGCTATACACAAAATTAGGTTTTAAAAAAACAAGTGAACGTGATGCCCAGCCCTTTGGCATCCCTGTGACATTTATTAGCATGACTTATACGCCCTAACAAAAAGACCGGGAGAAACTCCCAGCCTTTTCCTGTCTTTAAAGTTTAATAGTCCAAAATTGAATAGTCGAAATTGAAAAAAGCTAACTTTTCCGCTTAGCTACGAAAACCAAACGATTCAAAGAATGACTCATTCGGTTGCCTAGGTTGCCATAGCAACTTATTACTTTAACGCTTTTAATCGTCTGAACGACGGCGTATGCTCGCAGTCAGAGCACCTTTTTCCACTCCCCTTATGAGTTAGTCTTTGGCTAACCAACGCAAAGAGAGAATCAAACCAATCCACACAAACAATTCTAGCCAACTAAACTGCTTTTTTGTGAGTGCCACTTTGAAATGTTTACACTTTTTTAACTTCATTGATTCCTTTCTATAACGGCATTTAAGCTCGTCTAAATACCCTTATCTAGCGTCATTTACTTCTTCTAACTTCGGAATTGAATCCATTGCGCCTTCTTTTTGTACCGTCAACGATGACGCTAAGTTCGCAAAAGCAATCGTTTCTTCAATATTACTTAAATCTGGAACCACCTTAGCTGCAATCGCACCGATAAATGTGTCTCCAGCAGCTGTCGTGTCTACCGGCTCCACCTTATGTGCTGGCACCAAATTGGACTTACCTTTCACATCATAAAAGACTCCGCGAGATCCCAAAGTAATTACCACGTTTTTAATACCCATTTCGTGAAATTTTTTTGCTGCCTTCTGACAATCTTCAGCCGTTTCCACTTTCAAACCAGTCAAGGTTGCTGCCTCAGTTTCGTTAGGTGTAATCACATCCGTCAACCGAATCAATTCTGCAGGTAATTCAGGCAACGCAGGAGCCGGATTCAAAATGGTCAATGCATCAGCCTGTTTGGCCAGTCGAAAAGCTTCTACAACAGTTTCCAAGTTAGTTTCCAATTGTGCAATCGTAATTTGAGACTGCTGAATACTAACTTTATCGGCTTTCACCGCGTCTACCGAACCTAATTTGTTGGCACCGCCTTCCACCATAATGGTATTGTGCCCATCTGGTTCCAGCATAATAAACGCTTGCCCAGTATTGGCATTTTGCAAAACTCGAATGGCGCTTGTGTCAATACCTTCATTTTGGCATTTAAGCCGCAGCACCGCACCAGCATCATCCTGTCCAACGGAACCAATGAAATGGACATTAGCACCCAGACGTTGGGCCGCTACCGCTTGATTGGCTCCTTTGCCACCAGCTGCGTGGCTACTAGGTTTTAATAAACTTAAGGTTTCTCCTTGTAAGGGAATATGTGCTACTGGGATATGAACATCCATATTCAAGCTACCAACGACCGTTACATTATTTGCCATGGTTTCGCCTCTTATTATCTTTCTACGATATTTAGTCAGTTTTCTTTCCTTCTAAGTGTATACAGACAGTACGGACCCTGTCAACAAAGTTCTTCCTTTAGACCTCTTTGTACGGCCGTGAATGACTCGCTTTGGATTGATATTCACTCACCTGACAAATCTGATTATCCGCATTAAACGTCATGATAGAAACCCCATCAAACGAATAGGTAGTGGCTTCACGAGCTTTGAAAAACCACGTTACCACCGTTTGATTGTCGACGCTCAGTATATCTCCAATGCGCCACTCCAAAACCGTTTGTTCTGCTGATTTATGCTGAATCCAGGCCAACATTTCGGTAATTCCTACATATTGCGGGCCATAACATTCTGTATAAATGATCTCAGGCGCAAACAATGTGGGTATTTTAGAGAAATCCTTTGTGAGCCACATCTTAAAATACGCACGAATAATGTTTTCTTTTGTCACTGTTCTGCATCTCACTTCATTAATTAATTGGTCTCTGCTGTGTAAATTAAATGTTCATTGACAAATGCCAACATTCCTAACTTACTTAGTTCACGTCCATAGCCAGAATTTTTAATCCCCCCAAAAGGCAATTCTGGTAAACTGGTCCATTCATGATTAATAAATGTCATTCCAGCTTTAATCTGTCGGGCTACTTTTTGTGCATGGTGAGGGTCTCCGGACATTACCACGCTACCCAACCCATATTGAGAATGATTAGCCAATTCAATGGCTTCTTCTTCCGAATGCACCCGATAGATTTGCGCAACTGGTCCAAACAACTCTTGATCAAACACAGGATTTTCTGGTGTCACATTCGTCAAAATGGTTGGCATAAAGAATTGTCCTGGTAAGTCAACTGGCTGATTTCCATAAGCCACAGTTGCCCCCGACGCGACGGCTTCATCAACTTGTTTTTGTAGTTTTTCTTTAGCTTTTTTTGAAGATAGTGGTGCCAAAGTCGTCTCTGCCTGCATCGGATCGCCCATTTTGACTGCTTCAAACGCGCTGATCATCTGTTCTAAAAACTCATCGTAAAGCGTATCCGGAACAATGAACCGTTTTGAAGCTGTACAGGCCTGCCCAGAATTAGATAATCGCGCGCCTGGTGCCACTTGGTACAATAATTCTTTATCCACATCATCTAACACAATAAAAGCATCGTTACCGCCCAATTCTAAGGTCGATTTTTTTAAATGTGCGCCAGCCACTTTAGCTACTTCTTTCCCACCTCGGTCAGATCCAGTCAGTGCCACGGCCGTCACCCTGGAGTCAGCAATTATCTCCGCGATTTGATCATAATCCAAGAAAAGGTTCAATAAACTGCCCTCCGGAGCACCTGCATCTTCAAATATTTGGGCAATTTTTCGAGCCGATCCCGGCACAATCGAAGCGTGTTTTAAAATAACAGGATTACCCACCATAAAGTTAGGCGCAAAAATTCGCATCACCTGATATAGGGGGTAATTCCAAGGCTCACAGGCCATGATAGGACCCAAAGGCTGTTTTAACACTATGGCTTCAGCATCAGTAGTTTCAAGCTTGGTAGGCTGCAAAAATTTTTCGGCGTGATCTGCAAAGTAATCGGCAATGTTTGCACAAAGCATCACTTCTTCTTCAGACTCACCAATCAATTTTCCCATTTCGCGGGTCATGATTTCGGCCATAGCCATTTTTTGACTTCGTAACTGATTCGCAATTTTGTGCAGCATTTGGCTTCTTTGCGTTAAATCATCGTCTTCCCAACGGCGCGCCAAATCGCTTGCCTGCTGTAGTGCGGCTTCAATTTCTTTAGGAGTTGCATTTTCGTATTCATTGAACATTTCGTTATTATAAGGATTAACTGATTTGTAGGCCATATTAATCTCCTCACTTTTGGTTGAGTTGTCAGCGTTTACAACCTTTATTATAACGAGCCTCAAATTCAGAATGCGAACCATTTGCCTATTTGCGTGAGATTCTTAAAAAAAGTCATTCTATAGAATAACTTTCATGCTACACTAAAATTATGAAAGCGCCACCTATTTTATTGAATATGGTCAGAAATGAGGTTTCATCATGATACAACACATTTTTCTAGATATGGACAACACTCTGCTGAGTCCGGATGGCTCTATTAGTCCTAAAAATATTAACGTGATTCGCAACAGTCCCATTCCGGTTTCACTAGTCTCTGCACGTGCCCCTTTTGAAATGGCCTTTGCCATCCACGATCTTCAGCTGCACACCACGCAAGTAGCTTTTAATGGTGGCTTAATTTTCAAGCCAACTGAAAAAAATAATCAACGTCTCTACACCAAGGCCATCGAGCCCCAAATCGTCAAAAAAATCATGACCATTGTGTCACAGAAATTTGCGCAGGCTTCCTTGAACTGGTACTCAGAACTGGCCTGGTACACGAATAAAAACTGTCCAGAAACAGACTTCGAAACATCTATCACCCACGAAAAACCAGTTATTCGTCCTCTGCCTGAGCACTTAACAGATGCCGTTTATAAATTTATGTTGATCAGTTTTAATCCAGCCCTGTTTCAACAACTTGAAACCTACCTCAAACAACTTAGCTTGCCTGACGTGAACGTGATGACATCAGGAGATGCTTACATCGAAATCACAGATATTCACGCCACCAAGGCGAATGCCATCAGTCATATTCAGACCGTTGAACATTTAAAAACGGATCAGCTTGCTGCTTTTGGCGACGGTGAAAATGACATTCCAATGTTTCAAAAAGTTGGTTTACCAATCGCCGTCGCGAATGCCAGCCAAAAGGTCAAAAACTACGCCAAATTCATTTCCACTAGCAATCGCCAAGATGGTGTGGCTAATGGTATTTTGCAACATATTGCTTCTGAAGTTTAAGAATCTTCTCTTAATTTACCTACATTTTAAAAAAAGCACTTATGAAAGTCCATTTGAACTTCTATAAGTGCTTTTTAAGTTTCTGACTATTTTATCCGAGTAACTGACGTCCTTATTTTTAAATACTAGTCCTAAATCAGAATCAAGCCACAATGTAAAACAGACGGTACAGAAAAAATTCTTTTCACATTAAATGATTTTAAAACCACAAGATTATTTCGACAAAAAAGATCTAGACCAATTAAAGCAATATAAATTTTTACACTTAAAGGAAAAATTTGTCCCCCTTTGCTTGAAAAGCAATTTTATTCAATTTCAAGTCGAAATCGCATTACAACGGCATTTTGTCGTTCCTATATCAAACAATTTTGAAAGCGCATACAGAAAACGCTTGCAAAAAAAGTGACAAGTGTCTTATACTAACCAATATAGTAATCAACTAAAATATTAAGGAGATGATGCAAATGAAAACTTGAATTAAACATTTTTATTTAGTAACTGAGAAACTACATAAGTCATCCTGACCATGTAAACCTAAGCAAAGTTTACTTCACTTTCAAGGTTGTTTTTGTGTCATGCTCTTATTTTTTATTTTTAAATCGATTGTCAGGAATGTGGGGCTCGGTTACCAACATGGTATTTTTCGTCATAAAACTATTACAGAAAAAGCGTCACAATGATTTATTACACGCTTTTTCGGACTCTAATTGGAGGTTAAAAATATGGCAGATCAATCTATGACTTTTAAAGATAAGTTTAGCAACGCTGTTGGAAGATTTTCTGGTTCTCGTTTTGTTCGTGCAATCATGGCCGCTGGTTACAGTGTAATCACCTTCTCTATTGTGGGAGCTATGTTTCTAATTTTAACTGTTCTACCACAGGCCTTTCCTATTCCTGGGTTTGCCGCTTGGTACGCAGACACAATTGGACGTTTCACTAATTTATTCCAAGTTATTTATAACTCTACAATGGGTATTTTAGCCCTCGTTTTCTCAGGAACATTCACTTATACTTACACAAAAATATACCGTGATGAGGAAAAACTCAATCTTGATCCTCTAAATGGGTTGATGCTTTTCTTAATGTCTATGTTCATCACGGTACCTCAATTGGTTTGGAAAAATGGCAGTGTCCAATTTGTCCAATCATTAGATAAAGCTAACATTATCGGAGGTGGCTATGCCGTTTCTACAGGTGGAGTTACACGAATTGCTGCTGTCGGAATTTTTACTGGCTTAGTTGTGGGGTGGATAACGGTTCAAATCTACCGCTTCACCATTAAACATAACTGGCAAATTAAAATGCCTGATTCTGTACCAGCAGGGGTTTCTAATTCTTTCAGTGCCTTAATACCAGGTTTTTGTATTGCTGTTGTCGTAGGTGGCATTAACTTAATTTTGGTTTTATTTGGAACTGATATTTTTAAAGTACTCTATATTCCATTTTCATTTATCAGTAGCATTGCTGATACTTGGTGGGGATTCTTGGTCATTATCTTTTTGATTCACCTGCTCTGGTGGTTCGGAATTCATGGTGCTACCATTATGAGTTCTTTCTATACACCAATTGTTTTGGCTAATATGGCCGCTAATGTTCATGGCGCTAATCACTTTTTTGCCGGCGATCCCATGAATGCCTTCGTTATCATTGGTGGTTCTGGTGCCACTTTAGGTATGGCGATTTGGCTAAGTTTTAGAGCTAAATCAGCGCAGCTTAGCAGTATTGGTAAGGTTGAATTGGTCCCAGCTATTTTTAACATTAACGAACCAATTTTATTTGGACTTCCAATTGTCTACAACGTCCAGTTAGCAGTGCCATTTATCTGTGCACCGTTAGTATCCGGAATCGTTGGCTATTTCACAGTCACTTCTGGAATCGTCAAGAAAATTATTGTTCAACAACCTTGGCCAACCCCAGTAGGCTTGAGTGGTTTCTTAGCCACTGCCAGTTGGCAAGGCGCCGTTTTATCAATCTTCTGCGCCTTCGTTGCCTTTCTTGTTTGGTACCCATTCATTCGTCATTATGACCGTACCTTACTTAAGAAAGAGCAAGCCGTTGAGGCTGCAGAAGCTGCTGACAATAACTAAAACTGTTCACACCATTTACCAAAAAACAAAGGGCTGGGAAAAATTTCCAGCCCTTTTTTATTGTCATTCGCAATTTTGACACAAGTATCTTACAATTAAACTAAATAGATAAGTGAGATGATATTTTAATGACAAAACGTATTAAAGGCTCTTGTACGACTATTCTAGTCGGTAAAAAAGCTTCCATTGATGGTTCCACCATGATTGCTCGTAACGAAGACGGGGCTGGCCCACTTAACCCACAAAAATTTGTGGTCGTAAAGCCTGAAGATCAACCAAGACACTATCAAGCAGTCTTGAGTCCCGTTAAAATTGAACTTCCTGATAATCCTTTGCGCTACACTTCAACACCTGATGCTACCGATGATCACGGCATCTGGGCAGGCGCTGGAATCAACAGTGAGAACGTTGCAATGACTGCAACGGAAACCATCACGTCTAATTCTCGAATTTTAGGTGTAGACCCGTTAGTTGAAAACGGTATTGGCGAAGAAGATATTACCACCATCACACTACCGTATATCCACTCTGCTCGTGAAGGTGTTCAACGTTTGGGGGCACTCTTGGAAAAATATGGTACGTATGAAATGAACGCCATGGCCTTTTCCGATCAGGATGAGGTTTGGTACTTTGAATCCATTGGTGGACATCACTGGGCTGCAATTCGAATTCCAGATGATGCTTACGTGATCGCACCTAATCGTTTCAATATTGATCAATACGATTTTGATTCGGAAGACACACTGTTTGCAAGTGATTTACCTGAATTAATTGAAAAGAATCATTTGAATCCAGATCGGGATCAAGTAAACTTACGTCACATTTTTGGCAGTGCCACAATCAAAGACACCCGTTATAACAATCCACGAGCTTGGTATGGTCAAAAATACTTTAATCCTGAATTTAAGACAACACCAATTGATCAAGACTTACCTTTCATTTGTCGAACAAACAAAAAGATCAGCATTGAAGATATGAAGTTTGTTTTAAGCTCACATTATCAAAACACACCTTATGATCCTTATGGAACCGGTACTGAGGCCGAAAAGAAACAATTCCGTCCAATTGGTATTAACCGTAATCAAGAATTACACATCTTACAAATTCGTTCCGATGTTCCAGCGGAAATTGCGGGCATTCATTGGCTGGCATTTGGTCCAAATACATTTAATGCCGTTGTACCATTTTATGCGAATGTCACGCACACCCCAGCCGCCTACCAAAAAACTACTGGAGAATGCGATCCAACAACTATGTACTGGCTCACAAACGTCTTAGCGTTAATGGGCGATCATGACTTTGGATTATATGAAGATCAAGAAAATCTCTTTGAAAAAAACACAGTTGCTGCTTGCCGAAACTTGCAAAGCCAAGCTGATAAAACTTATCTACAGCAAAATGATGTGCAACTTTACCTAGAAACAATTAATGACCAAATGGCGGCAGTGGCTATGAAAAATGCCAACAAACTACTTGGACAAATGTTAGCTTTGGGTGAACCACGCATGAAATTACAATTTACATTAAACGATTAAACTTACAAATCTTAGAGACTGGGAAAAACTACCAGTCTCTTCCTGTTTTTGAACTTTAATAGTCAAAATCAGAAAAAAGGTAATTTTTTCGCTTAGCTAAAAACTGTAACGTTTTAACGGGCAAATCATTCAATTTCCTTTTTTAATGACTAGCACCCATATTTCGTTAAAGCTTAAATAAGCAATAACTTCCTATAATAAAATCCCCCTAAGATTGTTTTTCCAACCTTAGGGGGATTTTTAGCTTTTCAAACTGAGTGATACTTATTTAACCATCGCTTGGATCTCGGTAATCACAGCCAATAAGGCATCTTTTTGTTGCCGTTTCCAATGAACGTCGAAAACCGTTGTGTACTTTTTCTTGAACACACAAATCACTGTAATTTATTTGACAAATCAGTCCGCACTAAGAGCACATCGCATTTGGCCATTCGAACCACATAGTCCGCTACCGAGCCAATCATCGTTCGCTGAAGCGCACTCATACCAGTGGCCCCCATCATAATTAAGTCATCGTTAAAGCTTTCAGGAGCCATCTTGGCGATAATTTTAGCAGCGTTACCGGATTCTACAGAAATCGAAACATCGTCAAATTGATATTTTTCGTGAATCCGCTCTTTAAGCATTTCAACGTATTCTTTAGTTCTTTTATACGTGATATCCAAATAGTCTGTGTTGGATCCCATGTGCCCATAAACATCTAAGAAACGGCTTGTTTGAATGATAGAAATAATATCTAAATGTGCCGAGTTACGTTTGGCGGTAAAAACGGCCTTTGTAACGGCTAGTTCAGCATTTTTTGAGCCATCCACCGGAACCAGAATTCTATTATATTGCATTGGGTCTACCTCTTACTTCTGTCTTTTAACTTGATTATAGTCAATATTTAGCTGTAGCGCTACCATTTACAAAAAATTAGCTCAGATTAAATCAAATCGGCTTTATTTGTGCCGTTCCAAGGAATTTTAGCCCATCTCTTAATGAACATCAAAAAATTCCAGTGTCCCTTTACAAGAATGTGAAGGAAAACACCGGAATCTTTAAAATAATTAGACAAGTTTAATCTGGCATCGTGTCAGCTAATTCTTTAAACCACTGTGCGCTCTTTTTAATCTCACGAGCTTGCGTATCAAAGTTTACGTAAAACAGCCCATAACGCTTGTTATAACCATTGGCCCACGAGAACTGATCTTGCAAGGACCACACGAAGTACCCTTGAACATCAACGCCTTCATTGCGTGCTTTAAGGAGTGCTTCAATATGTTGATCAATAAAATCAATTCGCGGTTCATCATCAATCACTTTGCCTACCCCGGCATAGTTGTCTTTATAGCCAAGCCCGTTTTCGGTAATATAGATTGTTTTACAATTTTCATAGGTTTCACTAACCCGCTTGAGCATATCATACAGACCCTTAGGATAAATATTCCAATCCCAATCAGTTGTAGGAATTTCTGGATTCTTAACGTGTTGTCCAACACCTTTAAACTTAAATGAACTGGTCCCCTTTTCACCTGTGCCATTAAACGTGTTGGTACTCTCGCCATGATAAGCCGCCACAAATGAAGGTTGGTAATAATTCATACCAAAATAATCATTTCGGGTAGACGCTTTTTTCAAAATGGCCATATCTCCAGGTGCGATGTTAAGATGCGCATCATTAGCCTTTAGAACCTCATTGACTAATTTCATCGTTTCCGGTTCATATTCGCCTTTAAAAGTGCCATCCAGTAAAAAGGTGTTCATAAAGGCATCCTCACATTCCGCCGCATGCGCATTTTCTGGCGTGTTGGGATACGGGTATACAGGTTGCAGGACGTGAATCAAGCCGATTCTGCCTTCATAACCTTTATCTTTAAACAAATTGACAACTCGTGCATGTGCCACTAGTTCATTATGCTCTGCTTGAATCGCACTGGTAACGTCGAAATGATGACTAGGTGGGAAATTCCCTTGAACATACTGTGAAAAAGCCAGCGAAATGAGTTCATTAATGGTAAACCAGTTTTTCACTTCCGTAAATTCTTGAAAACAGAAGTCCGCATAAGTCACAAAGTAATCGATCGTTTTTCGATTTAGCCAATCGCCATCGTCAAATAGAGTTTTGGGTGAATCAAAATGATGTAACGATACATATGGTGTGATGCCATTATCAAGACAGCATTTAAACAGTCGATGATAATATGCCACTCCTGACTTATTGGGCTCGCCATACCCCTCAGGAAAAATTCGTGTCCAAGAAATCGATAACCGAATGGCATTCAGGCCATACAATTTGGCCAATTCAATGTCTTCTGGATAAAGGTGGTAAAAATCACTGGCGGGATCGGGCGAGAAACGACCTTGGGCTTTTAAATAGTCATCCCACATTGTTTTACCTTTTCCATCCACCTGAGTCGCGCCTTCAACCTGATAAGCAGCCGTTGCCCCACCCCAAACAAAGTCTTTTGGTAAAGATTTAACCCGTTTTAATAATGTCATATTGCTAGTTTCCTCCGTTATTTTGGTGAATCAATGCCTAATTGACTTTCAATTTTGTGAATACGTTCATACTCATCAATGAAAAAGGTCACTTCATCTTTGAGCATCATGGTGGTCATCAACGTGTCTTGCCCATGTACCATGATAAAGGTCACGTCCATGTCACTACCACCGGCTTCTTTGCTCAATAACTTTGTTTGTTCATTATGAGCATCTACAATGGACTCGTTTGCTTCTTTCACTAAAGCTCTGGCGTGATCAAAATTGCCTTTGCGTGCTTCTTGTAAGGCCTCAATAAGGTCTGTTTTCGCATCTCCTGCGTATGCAACGATAGAAAAACCTGTCATTGAAATTTCTTCTTTAGTAGCCATAAATGAATCCTCCACTCTTAAAAATTAATTGTCATGCATTTGTATTTTCATTTTCCTGAATCAACCGCTGAATATGAATGATAAAGTAAACCCTTTCATTTTCATTTAAACTGATTCTTAAGCTTGATTCAAGTTGATCACAGATTTTCCCGGAAATTTCATATGACTTTGGATAAAGCCGCCGAAAATCTTGTTCAATATTTCGATTTAAAGTATGATCATCCAACGATTTTGTTTGTACCCGCTCTACCAAATACTGCAGATGAATCATCAATCTGTCAAAATAATTCTGATTCGTCAAATTACGCTTGATATCATATGCTTCAAACACTTGTTTTACAATGCGGTTCACACTACTACTGAGATTATCTGTTGGGACTTGTTCTGGATCAACCCCTTTTGCATTAATAAAATGCAGCGCAATATTTTTAATCTCTGCATCTGGAAAGTGTACGTTGAGATTTTGATTGATCATACGTAAAACAGCTTTACCAATCGCATACTCAGTGGGGTAGCGTTCATGAATATCAGGCACCATACTAGGTTGATACTTACCATTCATCAAATGCTTGTACATCTGAAAAATATGATCCGTTAACGTGACGTAAATATAGTTCAAAACCGAATAATGATAGGTGTGCTTAGCCATATCAATGGCCTTAAAAGCTGTGACAACAATATCAATAGGCACATCTTTGAGTAATGTGGCAAAATGTTTCTTGATACGGTCATCTTCTAAATACAAAATGTTATTCGCGCTTGTGGCTGAAATGGTATCCCCGGGACGTTTACGAAAGCCAATCCCTTTACCAGAAATAATGGCTTGTTTCTTTTCACCGATCTCAACTAAAACACTATTGTTATTGTATACAGAACGAATAACCAGTCGCATTTTCCCACCTCCTGTTAAAAAGTTTTTATTTATTTCGTAAAATCAGTCCCCTGTAAATTTTCGATAATAAAGTTCATAGCTTTTTCAGGGTCCCGGGTTAACGCAATATACTGTTGACCTTTTGTAGCCACTAGCTTAATGCCTAATCGATCCGTGTCACTCTTCAAATCATCGTAATAAGTGCGTACTTGGGGCGCTAAAACGACCATATCGTAGTTTGGCAAAATATCGTGATGTGATCCGTATGCGCCAGCACTAGCCACAATTGGTTCATCGTATTGTTTGGCAGCCTTAGTAAGTGCGTTGGCTAATTGTTCACTAGTCCCACCACCCGCACATAAGACAAGCACTTTAACTTCACGTGCTAGTCTTTTCGTGGTTGATTCAGTTACATTTGTATCAACAGCTGGTTTTGATTCAGTAGCAACAGGTGCTTCAGTAGTGTCAGCAACGGCAACTGTTTCAACTGCAGGTTGTACTTTAGCAGCATCCTGAGCATCCACTTCGGCTTCTTTAGCTACTAATGTTGCGTCAAAGGCCCGACAGAATGGCAAGTAAATTAAAGTATCAAGGACTAATAAAAT
Source organism: Pediococcus cellicola (assembly GCF_001438655.1). Taxonomy (GTDB): domain Bacteria; phylum Bacillota; class Bacilli; order Lactobacillales; family Lactobacillaceae; genus Pediococcus; species Pediococcus cellicola. The sequence continues at coordinate 40,196 of NZ_JQBR01000007.1, read as the reverse complement.
AACCATTAAAAGTAGTGAGATTGGCTGGAAGTTTGTATCCATAAAGGCCCCAATCGGTCCTGGTAAGGCCCATGAAAGAATATACATAAACCCGTTCATATGAAGTAAGTCAATAAACAACTTACCAATAAGTACGTTAACCATTGGTGTTAACACAAATGGAATAAAGAAATAAGGATTTAAAATAATGGGTGCTCCGAAAAGCAGTGGTTCATTAACGGCAAACATAACTGGAATGACAGATGCTTTCCCAATTGCCTTTAATTGTTTAGAACGCATTAGGAAAATAAATATGATTGGTACAACAAATGTTGCCCCAGTACCACCCAATTCACCAACGAAGTTTAAAAAGTTTTCAGTTAAAGCATGAACTGGAAAATGACCGCCTTTAAATAGGGCTAAATTAGCTGTTGTATTTCCGTATAAAGCCGCTTCAAATGCAGGCTTAACAACGGATGGTCCGTGAATTCCTAAGAACCAGAACATTGGAATCAGAAATTCAATGAGGGCTAAACCGGCATAACTATCAGCACCCTTGAAAAGTGGCTGAATTAAAGTGGCAATCAATGCTGAAAATGGCACATGTAAAGAGGCACGGACAATCACATCAATAACTGCACACCCCAAAACGGCAAACGCGAAAGGAAAAATATCACGGAAGTTTTGTGAAATAGTTCCTGGTACCTCTTTGGGCATCTTAATAGTAATGTCGCGTTGCACACAGAAACGATAGACATTTACCGTTAAAAATGCGGAAACAAAAGCAGAAAGAATACCTTCTGTTCCGAAGTAGGTTCCAAGATAAGCCCCACTCTTCGTTGTTCCGATCGCTAGTAACATGAACCCGCACATAGAAGCCATCATGGTTGAAGTGGCATTAATAAATTTGCCACCTTTCATCTTATGGTTCATTGAACCGGTCAAAGCTTTGGCGGTAGTACCAGAAACATAAAAACCTACAAAGCCCATGGTGTAGTTGTAAATTTTGTTGAACCAATTAATTAGGTCAACTGGTACCTTCAACCCAATCAAAGTTGGAATGTTTGCTAAAAGGATGAAGACACTTGAAAATAAAATGATTGGCATGGCGGCTAAGAAACCGTCTTTGATCGCCATCAAGTAAATATTTTTTGAAATTTTTTCAAAAAAGCCTTGATGCTTTTCAAGCCTACTGATGATAAAATTCATAATATAACTTCCTTCCTATATGTAAATAAATGATTGCTTAAAACGAGACAAAAGAAAAACCACGAATTAACGATATAGAATAATCCTTATCGTTAATTCGTGGTTACGCCTAATTAAATAGTTACGATCCACTTTTGATATCTGTTTTCCTTTTAGCAAGTTCATATTAGCATAATTAAATCGTTTTGTAAACGCTTTATTTGAATTCGAGATTTCACTTTTTAACTTGCATTTTAAACGAATGCAATATATAATTTGCATTGTGTAATACATAAATTGCAACACAAGGATGACTAAATTTGAAAAACACTAAAATGAAAGCCGCTCGGGTTCAAAAAGGACTCAACCAAATCAAGCTGGCCTCAAAGGTTGGCGTCACGCGCCAAACAATTGGCTTGATTGAATCAGGAGAATACAACCCAACTTTAAAATTGTGTATCGCCATTTGCAAAGCTTTAGACAAAACATTAAACGATTTATTCTGGGAGGATTAATCATGAAAAAACACACAGTTATCGATGAAAGAATTCTGACACAACAACGCAAAATTAATAGTGAGGCCTTAGTTGTTTTGATGACTTTGCTTGGCGTAGCTGTTTTGATTCAATCTGCACTACTCAACAGACCTTTTCATGAATACTGGATTGAATTGGCCACATTTCTGATTACGAGCACCTATCTGATCGTACGCTATTTAATCGTTGGTCTAAATATCTCAACTAACGGTCAACATATGCCTTTACTAGTCAGTACTGTAGTGGCTTTAATTGTGACTATCCTCAATGGATTCACAAATTATACGCGCTATAACAATTTTTATCTTAAGGATGGGCTTGGCATTTTTGTGGCTGTATTAGCTATTACCTTTCTCAGCGCATTCCTATTAACCTATGTGGTTGCCACAATTGTTAACCAATTAAATCAGCATCGCCAAGCAGCAATCAATAAAAAAATGGACGAAATCGAAAAGTGACATTTAAGGCTCCTGATTAACTCTATTTCTTAAAACGCACTCAAAAAAGCGGTTGGAATTTAATTTCCAGCCGCTTTTTATCATTTTTGTCTCAAAACCATTTTAAGCTTTAATCCAATTCTGTCCAACCTGTGGTTTTTCAATCGAGTAGGCTAATGAATGCAATCCAATTTTTGCCATCACTTCATCCAATCCCTTTTCAAAGTCAGCATCCTTAAATACGTCCCGATGTACCAAGTATCATTGTTAACAGGAGCTCTCAAATTTTCTTGAGCTTCAACAGTATACTTTGCATAATAAGCATGTGCATCGTCATGGCTCTTAAAAGTAACGGCCCATGTGGTTGGAATATATTCAAAAATCGTCTAAATCACATAAATTGACTCCGAGTTAGATCCCTGACAGCCTACGAATGCATCGTGTCAGCTAATTCCTTAAACCATTCAGCACTCTTTTTAATATAACGTTTTTGAGTATCAAAATCGACATAGAATAGTCCATAACGCTTGTTATAGCCGTTGGCCCACGAGAACTGGTCTTGAAGTGACCAAACAAAGTAGCCCTGCACGTTAACACCCTCACTACGCGCTTTTAGTAGGGCCGCCACATGCTGATCAATGTAATCAATCCTTGGTTCGTCATCGATCACCTGATCTTCAGAAACGAAATTGTCTTTGTACCCTAACCCATTCTCTGTGATGTAGATTGTCTTAGAATTAGGATACTCTTTTGATACTCGTTTCAAAATGTCATACAAACCTTCAGGATAAATGTTCCAATCCCAATCTGTGGTTGGCACACCCGGCTTTTGCACAATTTGGCCAACACCATGAAAACTAAATGATGATGAACCTTTATCACCGGTGCCATTAAATTTATTGCCACTTGGGCCATCATAAGCTTGAATGAATTGGGACTGATAATAATTCAAGCCAAAGAAATCATTTTGTGTGGAAGCTTCTTTCAAAATCGCCATATCGCCATCTTGAATCTCTAATTTAGCCCCGTTTTTCTCCAAAATTTCGTTGATTAACGCCATGGTTTCATCCGAGTATTCACCCAAGAATGTCCCATCTAACAAGAACCGATTAATAAAGGCGTCATACAGGGCTGCCGCGTGTTTATTCTCAGGTGTCTCTGTGATAGGGTAAATGGGTTGTAACACATGAATTAAGCCAATTCGGCCATCAAGATGCAAGGATTTATACAAATTTACCACACGTGCGTGGGCCAATAACTCATTATGTTGGGCTTGAATCGCACTTGTCACGTCAAAGTGATGATTAGGTGGAAAATTCCCCGCGATATATTGGGATAAAGAAAGTGAAATTAATTCGTTAATCGTAAACCAATTTTTAACTTCTGTGAATTCTTTAAAACAAAATTCGGCATATTTTACAAAATAATCAATATTTTGACGATTTAACCAATCCCCTTGGTCAAATAACGTCTTCGGTGAATCAAAGTGATGTAAGGAAACATATGGGGTCACGCCTTGGTCAAGACATGCCTTAAAAAGTTCGTGATAGTACTTCACACCTGCTTGATTGGGTTCGCCATAACCGTTTGGAAAAATTCGCGTCCAAGCAATCGATACTCGAATGGCGTTTAATCCATACTGATGTGCCAATTTCACATCTTCCGGATAGCAGTGATAAAAATCACTAGCAGGATCTGGCGAGAAACGACCTTGGGCTTTTAAATAATCATCCCACATGGTTTTTCCCTTACCACCAACTTTTGTGGCTCCTTCAACTTGATAAGCGGCAGTTGCGCCACCCCAAACAAAATCTTTAGGTAATGATTTTACACGATTTAACATAGTAACCTCCTAATTAAGCAGTTGGCGTTGGCGTCGGTGTATGCGTTTCTTGATTGTCTTCAGGTTCACCTTTCAACTTTCCAACGATAAATTGCAAAGCTTTATCTGCGTGTCTGGTGAGATCAATGTACTGTTTACCAGTGGTTGTGATCATCTTAACGTTTGCTTTATCTGTTTCTAACTTCAGTGAATCTCGCATCGCATCCATTTGAGGGGCGAGAACAACAACATCCATGTCAGGTAATAAGTCTCCGTGAGCCCCATATGCAGCTGCGGCAGCTTCGACCGGCAAATCTTTTTCTTTAGCCATCTTATTTAGCGCATTGGCTAAAATACCACTAGTACCACCACCGGCACAGATAACCATAATGTTCAAATTCTTTTTATCTTTTGTCATACTTACTGGGATTTCACCACTGTCAACTTCAACAGGAGCATTCGCAACCTCTGGAGAAATACCCTTAGCCGCATTTTCAGCCTCAGCAGCTGCTTCTTCAGAAACCTTCTGTGCATCATAAGCTTTGAAGAATGGGTAGTAGCAAACCACATCCATCGCCAAAATAGCGACAATGAGAATTAAAGCTTGAATTGAGAATCCAACTCCCATAAACAATCCGATTGGCCCTGGTGTTGTCCATGGTAAGTTATAAATAAAACCATTCATCCCAAAGAAATCAACGAAAATCTTGAATAACCAAACATTGAAAATTGGTGTCAAGATAAACGGTAAGAAGAACACTGGATTCAAAATTAAAGGTGCTCCAAATAAAATAGGTTCATTAACACCGAATGACACTGGAATTGCTGAAGCCCGACCAACTGCCTTCAATTCCTTTGATTTTGCGAACAACGCAAACATATACGTAATTACTAAAGTAGCTCCTGTACCACCAATAGTTGCGACAAAGTATTGTGTGCCTTGCGCTAAAATGTTAGTTGCGTGACCACCAGCTTCAAAAACCTTCAAGTTAGCTTCAACATTGGTTAAATAAATCGCCGTCACAGCAGGTTCCACAATGGAAGGTCCTTGAATACCGATAAACCAGAAGAAGGCCATCGCCCCATAAACAATTGCTAATCCAAAGTATCCATCAGCAGCAGTAAATAATGGCGAAAGCACTTGAATGATCCAAGCTGCCAAGTTTGCATTTGTTAACGCTCTGAAGACCATATCAAAGATCCAGAAGAAGAAACTGGCAAATGCAAATGGAATAATGTTGGTAAACGCTGATGAAATATTTTGTGGGACTGCATCAGGTAATTTAATAGTAATGTGATTCTTAAAACAGAAATAATAAATGTTAGGTACAATAAAGGCCACTAAGAACGCACAAATTAATCCTTTGGTTCCCATAAATGAGGTGTTAAAGAATAAAGTGCTTGCCTTATTGGTAAATGGGTCAACGGCTACTAACAAGAAACTAATCTGCGCGCCAAACATCACAGCAGCTTCTGGAATCTGATCAATTTTTGGTAGTCGTACGTTCAAGTTACGTGTTAATGCTCGAGCCACATTGGCAGCCGCCATTAAGGACAAAACACCCATTGAATAGTTATAAAATCTATTCAAATTGTCGCTAACCGCGGTTGGCCAGTAAAATCCCCAAATATTAGGGACGTTGGCCACAAGAATAAAGATACTTGAGAAAATAATGATTGGCATCAAAGAAATAAAGCCATCACGAACCGCCTGAAGATAGATATTAGCAGACAGTTTTCGGAAAAATGGTTGTGCTTTCTCAATTTGTTTCACAATCCAATTCATGAGAGAACCCTCCTATTTATAGTTTCAATTTTTTTCAATTCCTAATTTTTTTTCAATCTTGTCCAAGCGTTCATACTCATCAATAAAGTACTGAACTTCGTCTTTTAGCATCATAGTCGTCATCAAGGTGTCTTGACCATGCACCATAATAAACGTGACATCCATATCATCGCCACCCGCTTCTTTACTAAGCAGCTTAGTTTGTTCATTATGTGCATCATTGATTGATTGCGTAGATTCCTCTACCAAGCTCCTTGCCTTGGTGAAATTACCATCGCGTGCTTCGTCAAGTGCCTTCATTAAGGCAGTCTTTGCATCTCCGGCATACGCGACAATTGCAAAACCTACCATAGATACTTCTTCTCTACTTGCCATTTTTTTTACCTCCATTAACATTCTTATTTTGCGGTTGCTCATTAATCAGCCGCTGAATATGAATAATAAAATATAATTTCTCGTTATCACCAAGAGTTGCGGATAGTTGTTTTTGTAGATTGTTATAAATCTCTTTTGCAATTCTTGCGGAACTTGGATAAGATTTTTCCAGACTATTTTCTAAGGATTCTGTAAACGCAGACCCATGATTTTCAGATTGATTCAAGCGATCAACCAAATACTGAAGATGGACCATTAACCGATCATAATAATTACCGTTTTCTTTGGTCCTTAAAATATGATTTTGACTCAAAACAGCTTGGACAATATTATTCACGGTAGTGGTTAGTGAGTCATCAAGCTTATCGGCTCCTGGTGTGCCTTGAGCATTGATAAAATGTAACGCAATACTTTTGACCTCACTTTTCGGTAACTGAATATGTAAGTTATTGGAAATGATGTCGACTGCTCGTTTTCCAATTGCGTATTCAGTTGGATATTCCGTATGCATGTCTGGAACTAAGCTTTCATGAAAACTATTGGTTTGCATACGCTTATACACCCCATAGATATGGTCGCTCAATGTAATATACACATAGTCCAAAACTGAAAAACCAAATTCTTTTTGTGCGACATCCACAATTTCGTAGGTCGTAGTCACAACATCAATGGGAATATCCTTTAGCAGAAAATATAAGTTTTCTTTAGAGCCTGCAGTCTCCAAATAAAATATTTTTTCCACTTTGTTCACATCAACTTGTTGGCCCTTCTCTTTTTGGAAGACGATGCCTTTTCCCTTTACTATTGCTAGTCGGTTGTCATTCAATTTGATCAAGGCCACGTTGTTATTAAAAATCTGAACGATGGTCAACATTTTCATCATATCCTCTTTTTTTGAAAAAAAATGACCACAAGCAATGAGTTGCATTGCTTGTGGTCACGCCTAATCGAATTAGTAACGATCCACAAAAACTTTATCCATAAATAATTGTAGACCAATTTAGTAAAAATGTAAACGCTTTATTTATTTTTCTTTCATTTTTGCTTTTGCATCATTCACCATAACGGCTGATCTGACGTTAATTTCAACTCTTCCACTGTCGCAAAAATTTGCGTGCGATCATCTAGTTAAGCCACCCGCTACATTTGACACTAGCCACTTTAATAACTAACTCTTTTCATGAAGAAAGGGCTTTTTTTGTACCTGTCTTTGCATTATTTCCGCCAGTTCTTCAAATCCTAAACGTTCGGGTGCTTGCAGTGCCATAGCAACAACCAAAAACAATACTGCTTTTCATCTTTTCTCCCGAATCTCGGCTATTAAAGTTCAGGGATAGAAAAAGACTAGGAATTTTTCCTAGTCTCCGATCAACGATACGCAGTATGTGCCTGACGGTCTTTGCCATCTAATTTTCAAAGTATTCCTAAAAACTTATTTCAAAAATTTACGTGCGATCATTACCATTTCGGCATTGGATTCAATCATATCATCCTTATCCCACTCCACAATCATGGTAGTGAGACCGCCTGCAACAAACGCAATCCACATTTTGGATGCCCGATCACGAACTTTAAGCACGTCCTTGTCGATCAGGTCGGTAATATAAAACTGTAACTTATCCAATATGATTCCCACTAAGTCGGCTTTAATCAAAATATGAACCGTGATGCGATGCCGACGAATTACCGTAAAAAAGGCATCCAAAAAAGCCGTCATATCGTGATTGTTCATAACTTGTAAGTAACTAAAAAATTCTTGGAACACGACATCAAATTGGTATTCTAAAATTTGTTGTTTGGATTTAAAACTTCGATAATACGACATCCGTGACACTGATGCTTGTTTACAAATATCGCTAACTGTCACTTCATCAACTGAGTGGGTCTTCATTAATTCAAATAAGGCCAGCACTATCTTTTGTTTCGTGTTAGAACGCTTTGCCATGATTTCCCTCTTCACTTTTCTCTTTCTAATATCATACCATTTTCTTTACCAAAATCGTAATTCATCGATTTTTATGTTATCTAGTTTCAATAACTAGATGATTAGTATATAATGTCTAGTTGAAACGGAGGAACACAATATGAAACCATCAACTCAACTTCAAAAGCTGCGTTCTTTACATCATTCTCAACTTCTTAATGAAATTTGGAGTGCCATCACGCATGGCCTAGGCTTCTTTCTAAGTATTGCTGGAACTGTTTTATTGATTATCAAGGCTGTAAGGCTTGGACAACCACTCGATTTAGTGGCTTACACTATTTATAGCATCAGTTTACTTGTCTTATTCTTCTCCTCGACCATGTTTCATAGTTTATATTTCACAAAAGCTAGTCACGTCTTCCAGATCTTGGACCATGACAGCATTAATTTATTAATTGCAGGAACTTATACGCCCTATTGTTTATTGGCAATTCGGGGGCCGCTTGGCATTGGGCTTTGTATCGTGATTTGGTTGTTAGCAATTGGCGGAATTATTTTTCAGTTTTTTGCAGTAGGTAAATTTAAAAAAGTCGAGACATTAATTTATGTCTTGATGGGTTGGCTTTGCTTAGTGGGTGCCAAACCCTTGTACGAAACTTTAGGCCTAGTTGGCATTAGCTTATTAGCCGCTGGGGGCATTGCCTTTTCACTGGGTGGTGTGATTTATAACATTCCTCATGTTAAGTATGTGCATGTTTGGTGGCATGTGCTTGTCTTAGTGGGCGCCGCATTAATGTATTTTTCCATTTTGTTGTATATTTAAAGTAACCCAACTGAATGGAGGCGGCTTATGAAACGTCCGAATAATCAATTTTTATTGTTTCAGTATCTTCTCGGATACGTAGTTATGGCGTACTTCCTTTATAAATATGGATTTCCGATTTCTTTAATCTTCATCGTCATCGTTGTCAGTTTGAGTCTCGCAGGCGGTTCTATGTACTTATCGCACCATTTTTCTTGGACCAATCTTGGTTTGATGTTGCTCGTCATTCTACTCGGGTCGATCCTACTTTTTCTCATTTTTCATCGTTTCTATTTAAATTAAGCTTCTCCATCTTGTAAACGCTTTATTTTGATGCTAAACTGTGACCGATATTAGAAATTACGAAATCAGGCGAGCGTGATGAATCCGAATCTCTTAATTCACATAATTGGTGTTGTTGCGATTTTGGCCGGTATCTTACAATTATTTGTTTTCCATCACCAGTGGCAAAAACTAAAGGTTACAATGAACGAACACACAACTGGCTGGATGCCGCTTTCGCTTTGGACTAGCGTGTGGTTCGGGATTGTGTTTATTGTAGTGGGCATTGGGTTTTTATTTTTTGGAGTGTAACCGTCTCCTAGTGAATCATGACTATTCAATTTCTAGGGGTTATGTAGTTGTATAAATTAAACGCCACGAATAATTACAAATTAGTTAATAAAAAAGGTCGCCACAATTGGCGACTTTTTTTAATTTAACGGTCTCACCAGATAAACCTCGTGACAAAACCCCTTCAGACTATTCACTAAATGCTGTGCACGACTTTCTTTGTGACAAATGCCAAAAACAGTCGGCCCTGTGCCACTCATTTGCGCAGCATCTGCGCCATACCGTAGCATTCGTTCCTTTAATTGCAAAATTTGAGGGTGCATCTGCCCTGTTAAGGGTTCTAAAACATTACCAACATTTTCACAAATAGCTGTAAAATCATTTTTTTGAATCGCCGTAAGCATGCCATCAATTTCCAAATGATGCAACTGTTGGTGATCGATCTGACGCAATATTTTGGGCGTTGACACGCTTAATTTGGGCTTGGCAATCACAAAATACATCGCCGGCAATTGGCGCAACAGCCTAATTTTTTCGCCTTTTCCATAAACATACGCCGTTTGACTATAGACGCAATAAGGCACATCTGAGTCAATGCGTAGACCCAACTCAGCTAACGTTACTTGGGGAATCTGTAAATTCCACAAATTATTTAACCCTCGTAGAACTGCAGCGGCATCGGAAGACCCACCGCCCATACCAGCGGCGACCGGAATATTTTTCTGAATCCGAATTTTGGCACCCGCTTGGACGTGAAATTCCTGCTGTAATAATTTAGCAGCCTGATAGGCTAAATTGCGACTGTCATTAGGCAAAAAGCCTGTGTCAGTATGCACACTAATTGCCCGTTTTCCAGGCCGTGTTTCGATTTTGACATAGTCCGCAAGATCTACCGATGTCATCACCATATTCCACTCTTGAAGGCCATCTGCGTGATTATAGGGTGTATCTAAGAACAAGTTCAGTTTGGCTGGGGCCTTTTCTGTTGTCTCCATGCAATCACCTAGTTTGCTAATCCAGTATTTTATCACAATTATACTTAAAAACGTACCAAAGTACCAGTGCTGCACGCTAGGTTACTAACAGTATCCTGTTTACAGTAAGAAAATTTTTTTAAACCATGTCATATGCTCTTGTCAAATCACGATAAATGCTTAAATTTAGGCAAAATAAAAAGACCTTAACGGCCCAGTTATTTTTATTCAAATGCGATTTCGATGTTCTTGGTTAGAATATCGGTATAACTATACGATACCCGCTCAAATGAGTTCTCATCCTGATCTAGATCAACGACGAAAACTGCTGGATACGTCTTATGGAGAATTCCATGGCGTTTCGTAATTTTCTTACGACCAGCTTGGGCAACCACCATCATTTCTTCTCCAACCTTGTTGTCTAGCTTTGACTTAATTGTGGCTAGTGTGTTTGGCATTGGCTTCACCTTCCCATGTGAAACATTGTATCATAGTTTCACAAAAAACGCAAATTATACCACAACACCCAATGTACCGCAAGTTTCAATTTATAAATCTAACAATCTTTACATTTAGGAACCGTTTTCACTTTTTTGAGTTTTTCTGCAACAAAAAATGCTATGATATTTCTTATAAGACAGAAACGGAGGATTTTCATGCAAACTGATCGTGAATTAATGAATGCGGGGCAACTTTATAACTCAAATGACTCAGAATTAATTGCTCTGCGAAGAGCCGCTAAACAAAAGATTTATCAATACAACCAAACCCACCCTGAGCAACAAGATGTCCGACAACATTTACTTGATGAACTTCTTGATTGTCCTAGTGCCGACCCCTTTATTGAGGTCCCCACACGCATGGATTATGGATATAACGTTCATATTGGAAAAAGATTTTATGCCAATTACGACAGTATTTTTTTGGATATTGCTCCCATTGTGATTGGCAATAACGTCATGTTAGGGCCTCGTGTTTCTTTATACACGGCTGGCCATCCCATCGTGCCGGATATCCGTAATCAAGATTTAGAATATGGTCATCCAATTACAATTGGTAATGACGTGTGGATTGGGGGTAATGCTGTCATTTGTCCAGGTGTCACCATCGGCAACAATGTCGTTATCGGAGCTGGCACCATCGTTACCAAAGATATTCCAGACAACTCTGTGGCGGTTGGTAATCCAGGACATGTCATTCGTCAAATAACCGCTGCTGATCAGGCTTTTTGGGAAAATGAAAAAAGCCAATACTTAAAACGACGTGGCATAAACTAATTTCATCTCACAGCACGCAAACCAAACAAAAGGAGTCCGACAAATGGCAATCAAATTAATTGCACTAGATATCGATGATACTTTGTTAAACTCTAAAGGCGAAATTTTGCCAAGTACCATCACAGCGGTTCAAAAAGCCGTGACACAAGGCCTGAAAGTTGTTTTATGTACCGGACGTCCTCTTGCTGGGGCAGCCCCTTTTCTCCAGCAATTAGGGCTCACAAATGATGATCAGTATGTGATCACTTATAATGGTGCTGTTATTGAGTCCGTCACGGGTAAAATTATCGCTAAACACCTTGTTGATAATAGCTATTATCGGCGCTTAACAGCTTTTGGTCAAAGACACCACATTCCATTTAATGTTTTAGATGAAAATAGTACTATTTATACTGCAGATCGTGATGTGAACGCCATTACGGTCGTTCAAGCTTGGGAAAACAAGGCTGGTATCTTAATCCGCACACCCGATGAATTGCCACCTAATTTTCAAATCACTAAGGGGCTTTTTGTCGGTGAAGAAAAAATGTTGGATGCGGTAGAACCCCTTGTCACCAAAACTTTTGAAAACGATCTTTATGTGGTACGTGCCGCCCGTAATTTTCTAGAGTTAATGAATCCAGTAGTTAGTAAAGGCAATGCCTTGCATGATCTTAGTGCTGCCCTTCACTTTGACACCAGCGAAGTGATGGCTGTGGGTGATGAAGGAAACGATATTGCCATGTTTGAAGCTGCCGGGACTGCCGTTGCCATGGGAAACGGGACTGAATTGGCCAAAGCACACGCCAACTTTGTTACTGGCACCAACGATGAAGACGGCTTAGCAGATGCCATCACTAAATTTGCTTTGAAATAAGAATTTAAAAAGGAATCCATCAAAAATGGCGCTAATAAAAGTCATTTTTGAGGATTCCTTTTTAGTTTTCTTGTAAAGCATTGGTTAATCTAATAAAATCCACCACCGTTAACCGTTCCGGACGAATACCCGGCTTGATTGCCAAGCTTTCTAACACTTGAGTCAGATGGGCCTTAATTTCGGGTGTTTTCCCATAAATACCTAGCAAATTATTCCATAGCGTCTTACGTCGATGGGCAAAACAACCCCGCACTGTTTTGAAAAAAGCATCCTTATCATTGGGCTGTACCGGCCACGGTTCCCTTTGCGTGAGCTTAACAATTGCCGAATCCACATTGGGTTGTGGTGTAAAGGCCGTTCTTGGCACCTCAAATTCAACGTGAACGTTCATGTCCAACTGAATCGCCACACTTAAAGAACCATACTCCTTATCACCAGGTTGCGCATTCAAGCGGTCTGCCACTTCTTTTTGCATCATCACTACAATCTGATCCAGTTGCAAAGTACTTTGCAGCAAGCCTTTCAAAATGGGTGTTGTGATGTAGTAAGGTAAGTTTGCCACCACTTTAAGGGTGTGTTTACCATCCAAATTTTCAGCAACCACCTTGGGTAAATCTACCTGCAAAATGTCGGCATTAACAACCGTGATGTTATCATATGGATCTAAAGTTTCGTCTAGGACATCAAGTAAATTTTCGTCAATTTCAAACGCCAAAACGTGATGTGCATGCCGTGCAAGTTGCTCAGTTAAAGCACCTATTCCAGGACCAACTTCAATTACATCATCAGCTTCAGTAATGTCAGCTGCACTCACAATATTCTTCAAAATTTGCGGTTGCGTTAAAAAATTTTGGCCAAGACTCTTTTTAGCATTTAAATGATAGCGTTCTAGAATACCACGGGTACGAATTGGATCGGCAATATCTATTTCTTGGGTCATTTATTCTCCTTATTTCTCATCCAGTTTTGTGACTGCAGCGTTAAAAGCTTCTCGACTTACCTGAAATAATTGCAGGCGTTTAACAAGCTGCTTTCCATTCACATAACCAATATTCAAGAGTTCACATAACTCCATGCGTCGCTGTTTAGCGTGTGCGCCTGAAATCAAGTCTGCATCCAACAAATCTGCACGCGTAATCTGAATTGGGGCATCACTAGCCTCTGTGTAGACCTTGCTTAATGCTTCACGGATTGCTTCTGGGGTCGCATGTTCGACACCTAAGCTCCCCTTTTTGCTGGGCACAGCATCGCGACGTGCCAGAAACGCATGCTTCACGTCAGGCACCTCAGCCGAAATGGTTTTACGAATTTTTTCACCTGAAAAATCAGGATCTGTGAAGACGATTACGCCACGCTCAGCCTGTAGACGCCGAATCTGATCAATCGTTTCTTCGGAAATCGCTGAACCTCGCGTCTCTAATGTATCTGCTGCGACAGCTTTTTTTATGCGCACCGTATCATCTTTTCCTTCAACTACTATTACTTCTTTAATTTTTTTCATCATCAGTTATCCTATAAAATTTTTTGGCATTTTCATATGTGGCTTTGGCCGTCACGTCCGGATCTTCATCACGCAAACGAGCCAGTGCCTCAACCACGTATAACGTATAGGCTGGTTCATTTTGCTTGCCTCTAAAAGGAATCGGTGCCAAGTACGGCGCATCGGTTTCGGCCATGATGCGGTCCGCGGGAGTTGCTTGCACTGATCGATGCACATCATGTGCGGAATTAAAGCTCGCCACACCACTGTACGAGATGTGCATCCCTAGTGACAAGAATTTATCAAGCCATTCTGGTCCGCCATTAAAACTATGCATGACGCCGCCAAATGTGTCCACATGCGCATTTTTTAAAATTGCATATGTATCTTCAAAAGCATCACGATTGTGAATAGCAACCGGGATCTTCAACTCACTGGCAAGTTCCAACTGTGATTCAAAAACACGTCGTTGCACTTTTCGTGGTGATTTTGTTTCATAATAATCCAGCCCAATTTCACCCAACGCCACCACTTTGGAATCTTGCAATTGGGCACGCAAGGTTTCAGCCTGCGTTTCGTGAAAATATTTTGAGTCCTCTGGATGCCAACCCACAACCGCGTAGATATTTGGGTATGTGTGCGCCAGCTTAATTGCAGAGGCATTAAATTCGGCATTAGATCCGACCATCGCCATTTTTTTCACACCCAATTTATGAGCATGGTCAATATAGGCCTGCTCATGGTCTTGAAAAGCCGGATCATTCAAATGAGTATGCGAATCAAATAATTGCATGTTAACCTCCAACTACCAAAAACCAATCCAAGACAGATAAACGGGTTTACTTTGTCTCAGATTGGTTCTTCATAAATTCCTATTTATTCGACACCTGAACCATTCACCAGGTTGTTAGGCACTTCAACCACTTGAATCTGGCCGTCATGCTCAGCTGATAATAGCATACCCTGACTAATTTCACCACGCATTTTACGCGGCTTCAAGTTAGCGACAATTAAAACCTTCTTGCCAACTAGCACACTTGGGTCAGGATAGTATGCGGCAATTCCCGAAAGAATTTGGCGATCACCTTTATCGCCTGCATCTAATTTGAATTTCAATAATTTATCCGCACCCTCAACATGATCAACCGATTTAATTTCAGCCACTTTAATTTCCACTTTATCAAAAGCTTCAATTCGAATTGGCTTCTTAGTTAAATTCAATTCAGTTTCATCAGTCGTTTGTGCAGCCTTTTTGGCAGCTTCCATTGCAGCGCGGCCCTTTTTCTTGTCCGTCTTGGTCATTTGCGCCTTAATAAAAGCAACTTCGTCTTTAGCATCCAAACGAGGAAAAATTGGTGTGCCCTTTGCGACTACCTTTGTATCCGCAGGAATGGTACCAAAATGTAAGTCCGCCAAATCCACTGTCTGAGCTTTTAAACCCAACTGATTCAGGATTTTGGTTGGTGCTTGCGTCAAGATCGGTTGCAATAAATGAGCCAAAATTCGTAAGCTCTCTGCCAAGTGATTCATCACACTTGCCAACTCAGCTTGAGCATCAGCATCGTCTCGTTTAGCTAAGACCCATGGCTCCGTTTCATCGATATATTTATTCGAGCGACTGACCAGCTTCCAAATCTCAGAAAGTGCATCAGAAAAATGGAGGTCATTCATTAACTGGCGATAATTCGTAATAACAGAGTGAGCCGTAGTTTCCAAATCTTGATCAAATTGGGTAACGCCAGCCTTGAAAGTTGGAATTGTACCACCTTCATACTTATTGATCATGGCAACTGTCCGGTTTAATAAGTTACCTAAATCATTAGCCAGATCATAATTAATTTTGTCGATAAAGTCTTCTGGTGTGAAAACTCCGTCATTTCCATAAGGCATTGCTTTTAGCAAATAGTAACGTAACGCATCTAATCCATAGCGTTCCACTAATGTTTCTGGGTAAATAACGTTTCCTTTCGACTTGGACATTTTACCGTCTTTCATCAATAGCCAACCATGACCCACCACGTGCTTAGGTAGCGGCAAGCCAAGGGCATGCAACATAATTGGCCAATAAATCGTATGAAAACGCACAATTTCTTTACCGACCATTTGAACATTAGCTGGCCAATACTTTTCAAAGTTACTTGGATCATCTGAACCATACCCTAGAGCCGTAATATAGTTTGAAAGAGCATCAATCCAGACATAAACAACGTGCTTAGGATTGTCCTTCACTTTAACACCCCAATTAAAGGTTGTCCGTGAAACGGCTAAATCTTCCAAACCAGGTTTGATGAAATTATTGATCATTTCGTTCATTCGTGTTGCTGGCTGAATAAAATCAGGATGATCTTTGTAATACTGAAGCAACCAATCTGCATATTTGCTCATTTTAAAGAAATAAGACTCTTCTTTAACTTTCTGAACTTCATGACCAGATGGCGCTTTGCCACCGATCACTTTTCCATTTTCATCTCGATAAACTTCGGCTAATTGCGTTTCAGTGAAATACTCCTCATCAGAAACGGAATACCAACCTTCGTATTCACCTAAATAAATATCGCCGTTGTCTTCCAATTTTTGGAAAATTTCTTGAACGGCTTTTTCATGATAATCATCAGTTGTTCGAATAAACTTTGTGTTCGAAATATCTAGTAATTTCCACAACTTTTTGATACCCTCTGCCATCTCGTCCACATAAGCTTTAGGTGTGGTGTTCAGAGCTTCAGCTTTTTGTTCAATTTTTAGGCCGTGTTCATCAGTCCCGGTCAAAAAGAAGACATCTTTGCCTTCCAAACGCTGGAAACGTGCCTCGGCGTCACATGCAATTGTCGTGTAGGAGTTACCAATATGTAACTTACCCGACGGATAATAAATTGGTGTTGTTATATAATAAGTGGGTTTATCTGCCATTGAAAATTTCCTTTCCAATTCCATTAATTTTTAATTTGATATAAATTCTTAATTAGGAGATGTTTTAACTTTAAGTATATCACAATGAAACGCTACGCAAAGCCTGTTTCATCCGTTTAATGTCTAGTCGATAAAATTTATTTTTAGCCCTAAAATAATCCTAATTGGAGCGGTCCAAGTCCTTCAAAATTAATGCCTAAGATTTCCTTCAATCTTAACGCATTCCCAGCGGCATCTTTTCCACTGTTATTATTAAAGATGATGCAAACCTCTTCCACTTGCGATTCTAATTTTCGAACAAGCTTGGCAAAATCTTGTAATTCAGCCTCAGAATATTTGTACAACGTTCGCGTGCTACGCCAGTTCGGTCCTTGCTCTGCCCAGCCCTTTGCATTTTGCCCATGTAAACGTAACATCGCTAAATTTTGGTTAGTGACGGTATCCACCAGTGGGACGCCATTAGAAACGGCACTGGGTTCGTCAACTGAAACATGGGTCATGCCCAGTTTTTTTAGAAATAACATGGTTTCGTCACGCACCGCTGGATCGTACCAACTTGCGTTGCGAAATTCAACAGCAATGGGTAAATCCCCCATTAAAACACGCACGTCACGTAAATAACGAATATTAGCTGTTTCACAATTAAAATACGGCGGAAATTGAAACAAGATGGTTTTTAACTGATCTTGCTTCACAAGTGGACGAACCATTTTCTTAAAATCGGTAAACACCAGACGATGTTCATCTGACAAGTAATCATCCACGCTTGCCCCATCGTGTAGCGTCATTAGCTGATTTGCTTTAAGAATAAACTGGAATTTTTCTGGCACTGACTTCTGCCAATTTTCCACAGTTGAAATTCGGGGTACGCCATAAAAGGAAGTATCCACTTCAACCACAGGAAAATGACCGGCATATTCGGTAAGCGTTACTTTTCGATTTTCATGATTGATGAGGGCCGGATGATCTGTCCAGGTCGTTAATCCAATAGTAATCAATTCTTTTTGCTCCAATTATCAATATTTAAGCCTAGTCTATCACAGTTCTTTTATGTAAAAAATAGTTTACCACGACACATTGCCTCGTGATAAACTATTTTGCTGTTTTAGTACCTATTTGCGAGCCTAACGTGCAAACTTAGCAATGCCATTCACTACTAAGTTTTTTCTTAAGTTTAACTTTATTGCCGAAACGTGCAAAAAAAGGCAGCCTTCTCCGTCTAGCTACGGCACTTCAACGATTCCAAAAGTGAATCATTGAAGCCCCTGCACTTTCACTGCCTTATTGCCGAAACGTGTTAAAAGGAGCAGCTTCCTCCGCGTGCCAGTTCTTGCGGTCTGGGTTGTGGCCACAAGAATGGACAACGTATGGAACATCTATGATTATTAACGATCTTTGCTAATAATCTTCCCTAAATGTGGAATAGTAGCTACGAAAAAGGAACGATTCCTAAACCGAATCATTCCCTTTCCTGTGCACTTCACTGCTTTATTTCCGAAACGTGCAAAAAAAGGCAACCTTCTCCGTCTAGCTACGGCACTTCAACGATTCCAAAAGCGAATCATTGAAGCCCCTATGCTATACTCGAAGGCTATTCGCCTTTTTTTACACTCTAATTTATACAAACTGAATCAAACTCATCACAATCGGTACCACCACAATAAAGAGGATCGTACTTGTCGTCACCAAGTTTGTTGCATACTCGACATCACCATGCGACTCGTTCGCCAAAATTGGCATTACCGCCAACCCCGGTGCCGCCGCCTGCACAATCAACGTCTGCATCTCCATCGTTGGAATCCCATGACCCAAACTTGCTCCCCACATGATCAACATCGTAATCACAATTGGAGACAACACAAATCGGCCAATCAATGCAAAGATTGTATCTCTATCAAACTTAATACTCTTCAATCCGGCATCCGCCAACACAATCCCAATATAAATCAAGGACAACGGCGTTACCAAATTCCCGACGTACGACAAGGTATTATTAGCCCATTCTGGAACCGGCAAACTCAACACTAACCAAACCAATGCCACTAAGAAACCTAACAACGGCGGTGGCAAAAGCTTCTTCCAGTTAAAGTTACCAGAACCCTTTTCGCCCTTTTTCTTCGTAGGATCATCATTTGAAATCAAAAATACACCAAATGCCCAAGTCGAAACAGTATTCGTCACATAATAAACCAAGAAGTATGGTAAGCTCACTGAACCAAACAACGCAATGTTTAACGGTAATCCAATGAAAATTGTGTTCGCATTAACCACCGTATTCATAAAGATTCCTCGACGTCCCGGACGGACACGCAAAACCTTTACAGCTAACCATGCAATAATGTATCCAATAATGACGCCGCCAAACGAATAAATTAAGCCGCTAGAAAGACCAATTAATTTATGCAGTGTCAGATATTTCATAACCGACACAAAGATTGAGGCTGGCAGGGCCACGTTCATAATCAATTTTGAGATGCTACCACTAAAGTTATCGTCAAACCAGCCGATACGACGGAGTAAATAGCCTAACGCCATCATCAGCAAGATGGTAACGATACTTTCAACAGAAGTAATAAAAGCCATGATAAACCTTCTTCCTATTTTAAATCATTTATTTTAGTATTTTGGTTCCCATTTAGTCGCTTTAATTGCTTGATCCACATCAGCAATAGTTTCTTTGTTCAATTTTTGATCCACAGCACTTTGCGCTACCGCCTTAGCCACTGTGTAAGAGAATTGATCTAACTTTGAAACAGGAGGTAAAACAGCTGCTCCTGGTTTGTCGCCATCAACAATGCCGCCCAATGAATGAGCTGCTTTAGAGATCATTTCATCATTTAAGACCTTAGCAGTTGACGCAATCACACCTAAACCTAAGCCAGGATAAACCAAAGCATTGTTGGCCTGACCAATTTGATAACTTACACCATTGTAAGTCACATCTGCGGCA
Source organism: Pediococcus cellicola (assembly GCF_001438655.1). Lineage (GTDB taxonomy): Bacteria > Bacillota > Bacilli > Lactobacillales > Lactobacillaceae > Pediococcus > Pediococcus cellicola. Next base: position 20,330 of record NZ_JQBR01000007.1, on the reverse strand, counting down.
GGAATCCCAGTCGCAACTAAAGCCTTACCATCAGTCCATTTAATCAAATCTTCAGCTTTAGCTTCAGCAAGTTTAGTTGGATTAGATAGTGGGAAGATGATTGGACGCGCTGTATGAGCCGCCATTTCCTTCACAATTGCTTCAGTGAATGTCCCTGGTTGTGTCGATGTTCCCACTAAAATCGTAGGATGAACGGCCTTTACAGCTGCTTCCAAGTTAGTGAGTTCACTTGCATTGGCAAATTCAGAACGTGAACGTGCAAATGGTTTCTGTTCTGGTGTCAAAGTTGGATCATCATCGAATAACAATCCCTGTTTATCAACCAAATAGAAGTGTTTCTTAGCTTCTTCTGCAGACAAACCTTGTTGTAAAAATTCGTCATAGATTCTCTTGGTAATACCCGCACCGGCTGTTCCTGCTCCAAATGACATATAAACTTGATCTGTCATTTTTTCTTTAGAAATATTCAAAGCACCTAAAATACCTGCTAACACAATGATTCCAGTTCCTTGAATATCATCATTAAATGTGGTGATTTGATCTTTGTACTTATTTAAAATGTTTGCTGCATTACTACGGCCGAAATCTTCAAAATGAAGGTATAACTTTGGGAAAAGTGTTTCAGCGGTTTGCACGAACTTATCCACAAAATCGTAGTAACGATCACCGGTCACGCGTTCGTGACGGTTTCCGAGATATAATGGATCCTTTAACAAATCTTGATTATTAGTCCCCACATCAAGCACCACAGGCATCACTTGGCTTGGATCGATGCCAGCTGCAGCGGTATAAACCATTAATTTACCCACAGAAATATCAACACCGTTAGTTCCCCAGTCACCAATACCAAGGATTCCTTCAGCATCTGTAACCACAATCAATCGAATATCGCGACCATCTGCTGCATTCTTTAAAGATGCTTCCATACTATCAGGATCATCAATTGACAAGAAAACGGCGTTCTGTGATTGAATAAACAACTCGCTGTAGTTTTCAATGGTATCTGCAATCGTAGGATCGTAGACGATCGGCATAAATTCAACCACGTGTTGGCTAAACAATTTATAGAATAAAACACGATTTTCGTTAAAGATTTCCATTAAGAAAATTCTTTTTTCTAAATCACTTGTTTTAGTTTGGAATTGTGCATACGTTTGGGTAACTTGTTCGTCTAATGTTTGGACATATGGGGGTAACAAACCCACCAATCCAAGTGATTGACGTTCTTCATCAGTAAATGCTGTGCCTTTATTTAAAAAAGGATTATTTAAAATCTCTACTGGATTCTTTGTCATATTAAAAACCTCCAATTTACTTACTTTTTGTATTTACGAGGGTTAGCTTACATGGTGATGAAAACTATAGTCAAATCTATAAGAAAGTATTAAAATTTTTAATAGGTCTATCCAAAAACGTTGCACTTATAGGGTTTTCGTCACTTGAAATTTTCCAGGTCGTTTGGATAGGATTTAATAGTCCAAAAAGTTATAATAAAAGTAGTGAAAGATATCGTTTTCAAAGGGAGGAAATACACAATGAATAAAAAACTTACAAAATCTTCAGACAAAATGATTTCAGGTGTCGTCGGTGGCTTTGCAGAATATTTGGGCATTGATAAGACTTTGTTACGGGTCATTTATGCGGCAATTTCAATTCCTGGATTTATTCCATGTATTATTTTGTACCTAGTAGCAGCATGGGTGATGCCAGAAAAAAACGAGTAAATGAGCTGTCCAGCTCTTAGTTGTTAAGTAAGCTGAAAGCCATAATCGCAATCCCCGATAGCGTCTTGCTCACGAATCTATCCTATTCATATTGAACAAGTAGCTTGTGTCGCCGAGACAATTGAGACGTCATCCCCAACTTTCCTAGGCGCACAGGCTAACTTACATAAGAATTTCACTCAATAACTCGAGGTATTTTATGAACATTAAAGATTTTGAATATTTTCAAGCGATGATTCAAGAACATAACTTTTCTCGAGTCGCAGCAAAGTTTAACGTCAGTCAACCCACAATTAGTACGGCAATCAAACGACTAGAAGAGGAATTCCAAGCACAACTCTTTATTCGTGATGCCAGTCAACATAAACTCACCACAACCTTGAGCGGACAACAGCTTGCAGAGCATACTTCAATTATTTTAGATCAGGTCCACATTGCCGAAAATGAAATTCAAAATATCAATACCGGAAAAGTTGTTTTAGGTTTGCCACCAGTTATTAGTCAGTCTTACTTTCCTAAAATTGCGGCTGAACTAGCTAAACAGAAATTGTTACGCCAGATTATTCCCGTTGAACATGGATCCGCCGAATTATTAAAATTGTTACTTAACGGATCGCTGGATATGGCGCTTGTTGGCTCCATACAGCCTTTTGACTCTGCGCAGTTATTCAGTCAGACATTCGCGCAAACTAAGTTTAACATCATCGTCAGCAAAGACAATTCACTTGCTCAAAAGAAGAAAATTTGGTTTCGTGAACTTAAAGATCAAAATTTCATTACTTTTGATAGTAGTTTTGTGCACGCGGAGGCACTAAAACAACTAAGTCACGCCAATCACTTTCGCCCTCAAATCATTTATAAAAGTGATGATCCACAAGTCATTCAAGGCATGATCGCTGAAAATATTGGGATTAGTTTTCTTGCAGAATCAGCGGTTACCAACGCTGATGTGGTGCCCCTAGAACTTTTAGATGACCCCCAACCTAATTTTTACATGAGTGTGGCTTACCGAACGAATCATATCCTGTCACCAATTCAACATAAAGTCCTTAATATTTGTCTGGCAATAGATTAAAAAAACGCCACGTTTCTTGCACAAACATGCAAGCAAACGTGGCGTTTTTTAATATCTCTCAAATTGTCTAATGACTAAGATTTCATCTTCTGAGAGCTGACCACCCAGATGACCAATTAAAGTTCGCCCAATTTTGCGGTAATTTTTACGAATTTGGGTAAAACACAAATCAATAATCGCAATTAAAAAAGTGACGATCATTGCACTATCTTGCGTTAATGGCGTCCCAAACAAATTGACCATGTCACCACTAAGAACTGTCCTTAAAAAGGCGTAGACCATGATCAAATCAAGCCCTAATTGCAGGCGTAGCAAGCCCCGCATTCGATTTTTTAATTTAACAAGTTGCTGAAAAGCATCTTGACGTGTCATCGCTCAAATCTCCTTCATTCTCAAATCTGCGCTTATCCGCCTATGACGTTATCTTTATTTTATGCCAGATATAAGATAAGGTAAACTGATTGAACTGCAATTACCGAATGGTATAAGTTAGATGGAATTTTTCAAAAAATTCTGCTACAGACATATCATACAGTTGTTTAAAGAAAACCTCACTTTGGCTTTTAGGCGGGGCAGGCAAAACAAACGCATTTTGTCGATCCGTCATGCCTAATCCAATATAAGCACGTTTTTGAGTTGCTTGTTCCTGTAGCTCTGAATGAGAAATTTGAAAAAGCTGGCGCACTTCTAGACGTAGCTGACGTCTGCTCAACACACTATCAACCGTCACAAATTCACTACTGCCCACGACTGGTAAATGCCATTTTTCTAGCTGTTGATCAAAGGCCGCGTACAATTTAACCAGCGTTCTTCGTAAGGTGAATGGTGAATCTACCGGTTTTTGCATCAAAATTTGATAAATATTTTTTGCGCCTTCAAGTGCCATTGGATAATCATGTTCAAACTGAGAGGCCACCTGTTCAAATTGATCACCATAAAAGACGAGTGCATCCAAAATGGTCATTAACCGTAAGTGCATCATCCCATCAACCTTACCCTCTTCTTCAGGCTTAATTGTGTGAACAACCCCTTTAAGGTATGCGTCACGAACCGCTTCGGTCAACAAGTGATGCGCTTCTTGCCAACGATAAATCTGTAAATGAGTAGCCGTATCGTATAAAGTTGTTGTAATAATCATAAGTTGTTCATCAAAATCCTGATGTCCACTCGTTAAATTAAAGTGGATAGCAGGATATTTTTTGAGATCCATAAGGGCATGCAGTAATTCATGCGACACCGTATAATCAGGAGCGGTGATATCCCGAATATGGAGTACAAGTTGCTGGTCCTGTCGTGTCTGGTAAGACTGATCATAGCGCACAAAACCACTCTTTTGGTCACCATAGTCCAGAACGATTTTTTCATTAGTCGCTTCCTTTACCTGTGCCAATAATTTTTGAACTTCTTCACTTAACTGTATTTCGCTCATTAATTTCTCCTTGTTCGTATACGCTTCAAAATCCGTATCGCAGTTTGTTCGTCCATTTGAGGCGCCATTTCTAATTCTTTTTGGGCACTTTCTAACTCTGCTTGTGTCGCGCCAACCCCTAGCAGTAGCGATTTGGCTTGTAAATGCATATGTCCACGCTGAATGCCTTCCGTTACTAGGGCTTTTAGTGCCGCCAAATTTTGAGCTAATCCCACGCTCACAATTGCTTCTTCCAACTGCGCGGCCGATCCCACCTGCAATAATTTATGGTTTAGTTGGGCCTGCGAATTAATTTTAATGGAGCCACCCACGAATCCTACTGGTAATGGCAACGTTAAAGATCCCACAAGATCATTTTCTTGAATTTTCCACTGGCTTAACCCACGATATTGTCCGTCTTTCACGGCATAAGCATGCGCCGCGCTCTCAATGCTCCGCCAGTCATTACCGGATGCCAACACAACAGCATCTACCCCATTCATAATTCCTTTATTATGGGTAGCTGCTCGATAAGGGTCAACTTGTGCGGCTTGACTAGCAAGCACAATTTGTTGGGCTACCTGTTTACCGTCTAAAGTTCGGCTTGTCAACCGTTCAAAGGGAATTCGGCAAGTAGCCGTTGCCACACATTCATCTGCTAAATTACTTAAAATCGCCATCAAACTTGATTGACCAAGTTCAATGTGAAGATAATTGGCCACCGCTTCAAGCATGGTATTAATCATATTAGCGCCCATCGCTTCTTTTGTATCAATGTATACATCTAGAGAAACGAACTGATTATCCAATTGACGAACACGAATTTTTTTGGCTCCACCACCCCGCTTTACAATCGAAGGATGCGCCTCATTTGCCACTCTTAAAATTTGGGCTTCATTTTGAGTTAATTGCGCGCTTAGTTTAGAAGAATTGCTCACATTGGCCAATAACACTTGCCCCATCATTAAACGGGGCGTTGTCTGTACCAAAATTCCCTTGCCCATATGCATCATTTTGGCGCCATTACTGGCAGCCGCAATCACAGAAGGTTCCTCAGTCACCATCGGCATGATTTTTTCCTGTCCATTAATTAAAAAGTTAACGGCAATGCCTTCTGGAACAGAATAGTCCATTAAGTAGTTCTCAATAATGGCATCACCTTGCTGAGAACGCTGGTTGGCAATCAGTGTCAGTTCATCCGAAGTTAAATTTAATTGTGTGCTTAAAAGGCTCAGTCGTGTACTGTAATCCTTTTTATAAAACTGTTTTAAATTCATTTTAGTGAACTCCTAAAACCAAAAAAGCTGGTAAAACTCATTTTATAAATGTGCTTAGCCAAGCTTTTGTCTCATATTCTTATTCATGACGCTGGACATATTCTGAAATAATGCCTTCCCGTACACCACTTTCAGAAAAGATAACCCGGTCCGCATCCAACATTTGCAATAACATAACCAGCGGTAAAATCCCACCAATGATAATGTCAGCCCGTTGTGACTCCAACCCCGGCATTTTTTTTCGGTTGACTAAATTACGGGAGAGTAATGCCCGAAATGTTTTATTTACAACTTCTGTCTTTAAACGGTAGCCGTGAATATTATCCACACGCAATAAGCCTTGATGCTGTCGATTCATTCGTGCTAAGGAGCGGTTAGCACCACCAAGCAAAATGATCGGCAACTGTACCGCATCCATGATCCACCAAATATCACGGAACTGCTTGTTGACAAAGTTCTGGGCGGCGAATAAGCGATCCGCGCGCACCACATTGTTAAGATGGAAACGTTCTGATAAACTCACAGCCCCAAATGGCACACTAATCAAATTACGAGGTTTACCATTTTGCACGTGAATCAGTTCACAGCTTGCACCACCTGTATCTAGAATCAAACAGTCCTTAATTTCTAACGAGTTCATGACACCTAAATAATCATAATAAGCTTCATCATTGCCAGACAACACATCCAGTTGAATTCCAACTTCTTGCTGGACGCGATCTAAAAATTCCGCTTGATTTCTCGCTACTCGAACTGCGGCAGTAGTAATTCCTCGGATAGTCCGATTAGGATACGTATCATAAATGTGCTTAAATCGTTTTAAAGCAGCAATGGTTCGTTCCATCGCAATTGGTTGTAAAATGTGATTACTACCCATACCTTCAGAAATACGTGAATCTTCTTTAATTCGCCGCACTTCTCGAAAGCTACCGTCATCATGAATTTCATTGATGGCCATTCGCACTGAATTGGACCCCAAATCCACAATTACCAAGTTCTCCATTTCACACACCTCAATTCATACCGTTAATTTATTGTTTACATTTTACCATGTTTTCACACAAAAATGCGATATCTTGAAATTAGGACACGTCTCATAATTGCCGAAACGAACCTCTTTAACTGATGTTACATGTGGACCACTCCGCAAGTCAGAAATTAGCATATCAGCACGATTTCTGTGGGATTGCGATCCCGCTTTCCTCATCATTCTTATATGCTAATTTCTACCCGACTTGCTTTGTTCACTAGTTGAAGTAATTAATTCCCATTGCATCCCTGACTTCTTTTAACGTCTGGTTTGCCACCTCATTCGCCTTTTCGCTGCCTGCCTTCAAAATGTCATAAACGCCCGGTATATCCTGCGCATACTGCTCTCTTCTTTCTCGAATCGGCTTCAAAATTTCCTGCAAAACTTCATTTAAATAACGTTTTATTTTTACATCACCTAACCCGCCTGCTTGATACTGTGCCTTCAAGTCAGCAACCTTTGCCTTATCCTCGTCGAAGATATCCAAATAAGTAAATACGGTGTTGCCTTCCACGTGACCGGGATCTGACACCTTAATATGTTGCGGATCCGTGTACATTGACATAACTTTTTTTTGAATGGTATCTGCATCATCTGCCAAATAAATGGCATTATTTAAAGATTTACTCATCTTTGCATTCCCATCCAATCCAGGAATTCTTCCCAATCCCTTAGGTGGAAAATAGCCTTCTGGTTCAACCAAGATTTGCTTACCATAGACATTATTGAATGTTCGCACAATTTCACGAGTTTGTTCCAACATTGGCTCTTGGTCATCGCCAACAGGTACCGTATCTGCTTTAAATGCTGTAATATCAGCTGCTTGACTAACCGGATAAATAAAGAATCCAGCCGGAACACTTTCGCCAAACTTCTTTTGTTTAATTTCAGTTTTGACCGTGGGATTTCTCTCCAATCGAGAAACCGTTACTAAATTTAAATAAGTCTCCGTCAGTTCACTTAACGCCGGGATCTGTGACTGAACTAAAATGGTTGATTTTTTAGGATCGATCCCCACCGCTAAATAATCTAAAGCAACTTGAGTTAAACTATTTCTAATTTTTTCTGGATCTCGCGCATTATCTGTAAGTGCCTGCATATCAGCAATCATAATGTAACTATCATAATCACCCGTATTTTGAAGCGCCACCCGATTTCTTAAGGATCCTACATAATGCCCGATATGCAGCTTTCCAGTTGGGCGATCACCTGTTAAAATTACATGTTTTTTTGTCATTATAAAAACTCCTCGTCTTTTTATTTTTCGGTGTAAATAAAAAATCCTATCACTAGAAAAAAACTAGTCATAGGACGATTTCACCGTGGTGCCACCTAAATTGCAGAAGTATTCTGCCACTCATTGCAGTTATCGGTGCCCCGTTTGACGTTCTCCAAAACCCACTTCGTTTTTCTGGAATTTTTCAGCACACATTCCTCTCTGTTAGTGAAAAACTACTTCATTTCTTCATTGAACTTAACACCATCATTGTACCTGTCTTTATAGATACAAGCAAGATAATCCTTTTCCCAAAATCGTTATTTTCATGCCAGTCTTGCTACCAAAAATTTTCTATTTTCTACTAGGCTTTAGGACAGCTTTGCAAGTTAGCGATTAGTGTGCAAGCACAATCGCTGCAAGATTGTGCTCTCGCGCCAATTCCTACCGACTTGCTTCGTTCACTTTCCTTGACTTTCCCCCTCAAACAACCTAGAATATCATCACACTAAAAATGCTTTTACACTAAGGAGTCATTCTATTGAGCACCCTTGATTCAAATGAATTTAAGCGCGAGCAAGCCCGCGTCGACCATGTCATTTCTAAAATTGAAACCCAAACCGAACATACTAAAAATCTTTATAACCAGGCTCACTCGGAAACACGCTCCGTTGAAAGTAACTATTCTCAAAACGCTAAAATTAACACCTTTGAAGCCGACGACCGCATCGAAACCAATGCCGAAGTGCAACAGCAAAAGGGCCTTGTTGCCCGCGCTGTTGAAAACGAAACGATCCTTAAACGTCAAGTTGCCACCTACAAACGGCTCCAAGCATCTCCTTACTTCGGGCGTATTGACATCAAAGATCCAGGCGAAACTCAAGCCGAACCTCTCTACATTGGCACAGCTTCTTTTGCCGACGAGAACGAAAACTTTCTCATTTATGATTGGCGTGCACCGATTTCCAGTATTTACTATAACGGTACCCTTGGTAAAGTGACTTATCAAACACCTGTCGGCGATATGGACACCGAATTAGTCAAAAAGCGCCAATTCTCTATTCAATCTGGTAAAATCACCAACATGTTTGATACTAATGAAACTGTGGGAGACGAAATCTTGCAGGAAGTTCTCGGCCAACAAAATGATACGTACATGGCTAATATCGTTGCCACCATCCAAAAAGAACAAAACGACATTATTCGCGACACCACCAGTGATCTTCTGGTTGTTCAAGGTGTTGCGGGTAGTGGCAAAACTTCTGCCATCTTGCAACGAATTGCATTTTTGTTATACCACAGCCGAAAATCCCTTAATGCGGATGAAATCGTCTTATTTTCTCCTAATCGGCTCTACAGTCGTTATATTTCAGACGTACTTCCAAGTTTAGGAGAGCGCAATATGCGTCAGATCACGTTGGCTGATTTTCTCTCCCAACGTTTTCAGGGATTAAATGTCCAATCCATTTTTGATCGCTACGAACAAGAATCTCTAAGTTCTCCCGTTCAACAGGCTTTAAGCCAATTACTCGAAAGTCCCACATTCATGACTGCTGTTTCGGATTATGCTCAGAAATTAACGCCTCAAGAAATTCAATTTACCGACATATTGTTTAAAGAAAAGCCATTTTTTAAAGCAGCTGAAATTCGTAAAATTTATGCAGATTTACCGAACTCGCTTTCGCTTGCGGATCGCTTTTTAAAAACGAAAAATACTTTAATTAAAAGACTGAAGCGTAGAATTGATCAAGAAGCTGATGCCGACTGGGTTCACGAAACCATTGATCATCTCAACAATGAAGCTTATAACGATTTAATTGGTAAAAAAAGGCTTCGCGCTTTTGAAAGTTATGATGATGAAATTCATTATTTGGGAAGAAAAATCGCGGCAAAACATTTTCGTATCGTTTATGATGCCCTATACAATAACTATTTTATTGATATTTACAATCAGTACGCAGATTTTCTTCGTCAAGTTTCCCTACCCGACGGCTTAACCAATACTGACTGGGAAAACTTTCAATCTACCTTTCAAAAGGGAATTGAATATCATAAATTACATCTTTTGAACGCGGCGCCTTTACTTTTCTTACGTGATTTGCTGACTGGCGAAGGACGTAATCGGCAAATTCAATACATTTTTATTGATGAAATGCAGGACTATTCTTTAGCTCAAATGATTTACTTTAAGCACGCCTTTCCCAATGCCAAGTTCACGCTTTTAGGTGATAGTGAACAAGCCCTTTTTAAAGACGTTGAAGCACCCCAGAGTTTATTAAACCATCTGAAAGCTGCGTTTAACGTCAAAAGAGCTAACCTTATTACCTTAAATCGTAGTTATAGGTCAACTTACCCAATCACAAATTTTGCCAAAAAATTACTTCCTGATGGTGATCAAATTCAAGCCTTTAATCGGGAAGGTGACTTACCAACTGTCATCGTGCGTGACACACGACAAACAGGACTAGAAACACTAGTATCACTTTGTCACAAAGAATTACAAACTTATGGTACCGTGGCAATTTTAACAAGAAATATGAAAGAAAGTCGCCAAATATACGAAGCGATTCATCGATCAACCCACGCAAATTTATTATCTGATGCCGATCTAGCATTGCCCAAGGGTGTTTTGATTATGCCCGTATATTTAGCAAAGGGATTAGAATTTGATTCCGTCATCGCTTATGATATTTCCGCAACAAATTATCCGGACCAGCGCTCAACCGGTATCCTATACACAATGGCATCCCGAGCCATGCATCAATTGACCTTGTTAAGCATTGGTGCCGCCTCGCCTCTTGTCAGTTCTGTTTTAGCCGATCAAGAACATCTTGTACAAATTGAATAATCAAAAAAAGATAAGTCCCTTACTTGCAAAACAAGTGAGAAACTTATCTTTTTATAATCACATTAATTTAACGACGTTTTTGACTTCCGTGCATCACATAGGTGCTTCCCTCTAAACTACTTTGGGCACCTGACGCAAAATCTGACGTTTGTACGGTCATTTCGGAAGATGAATTGTCATCACGATCACTATTTCCTGATGCTTTTTCTGTTGTCTGGGTAGCTTCACTCTGTGCATTACTGATAGCACGTGAAGTTTTCTGGAATTGAGTTACCGGAACGGCTGCCTGTTGATAAGCATCATTTAAGTCGCCCGCTTCCACCTTAGTTGCCGCTTTAGTGCCAACAAACTTACTTAAATTAGTTAAGTACGGTGAGCGATCCACACGCTGATGAGTGGTTGTCGTCTGCTGTAACGCTTGAGTTGCTTCATGAACGACTTTTGAAATCGAAGCAGTCACGACTGCAGCCTCAGCAACCTTAGAAATCTTAGTTGTCGTTGCTGTGGTGGTGACAGGTGCTGAGCTTGTCACCTTGGCTTCAGTTTTAGCCTCATGACTTACTGAAGAAGCCGAACTTGCGGCACTGGTTGCTTCACTTGAAACCTTCGCAATCGAAGAAATTGCTTCACTGCTTGTTGAGCTAGCTTTTGAAACAGAGCTGGCTTCACTGCTTGTTTGGTCGGTTTTGATATCTGCTGAGGAGCCGGAATTTGCAGTATCTGCTGCAGAAGAAGCCACACTACCCACTTCAGAACCATTAGATGCTACTGCACTACTTGCCACACTGCTCAATGCCGTTGCATTAGAGAAACTACTACTTGTAGCTGTAGAACTTGTCTTAGCTGCGGAACTAAGATTTGTACTTAAACTTGGCGTCCAAGTGTTCACCTCGGAACTCGGTGTTGCTTGCGCAACTGATGCATAGTAAACAGCTGAAGAGTACACGGCTGAACTCGCTGCAGAAGAACGCTTCTGACTGCTTGAACTTGCTACAGAAGAACGCTTCTGACTGCTTGAACTTGCTACAGAACTAACTGCAACACTGCTTGAACTGGAACTTACTGCCGAAGAAGTTGCTGATGACGCACTCGAACTAGTACTACTATATGAGCTAGCACTGCTTTGCGCATTAGAACCATTACTAGTGGCATATGAACTTGAGTAGGCGTAACTGCTTGACTTCGTCTGAACATTACCAGTTTGTGCCGTATTTGTTGTATCCGCCGAGACAGGTGTGACTTCATTAAACGCCACAGCTGCATTCACGCTTACCAGAACAAGCCCTGCGAACAGCCAACTTTTATGAACTTTATACATTTTAAAATGGCCTTGATGACTTTGAGAATCATCGAATGTATTTTTATTCCGACTCTGCATATATCATAACCTCCAAACTTCCTATTTTTAAGAAACTCTTAAGATAATTATACGACATTTTTTTTAGTTTGAACACATAAAAACGCAAATTTCATCATATTTATACCGCTTTCAAGCTTTCTGTAAATTTCGCTGTTTTGTAATGGCATGTTTCAAAATAAATGGCGCAATAATAGTGACTACAATGATCACCAAAATCACATCTGAGTAATGAGTGGCATCCATTAAATGCGCTGTAAACCCAATCTGTGCCGTGATCAACGCCATTTCTCCACGGGAAACCATCCCCGCTCCAATGACATAATTACTCGCTAAGTCAAATCCTGATAATTTAGCACCTAATCCACAGCCAACCAATTTCGTTCCCACACCAAGAATGGTCATAAGTATGACAAAGCCTAGTGACTGCCATAAATGTGCGAAACTCATGTTTAGACCTACACTTACGAAAAACATCGGAATAAAGATAGCATATCCAATGGGTTCCACACTCGCACTAATTTCTTTGTGTGCAGGTGTTAACGCCACAGAAAGGCCGGCAAAAAAAGCGCCCACTGCACCACTCAAACCAACTAATTCCGCCAACCAAGCCATTGCTAAACAAATAATTATAGACATAATCGTGCGACTAGCGGTCATAAACAAATGGTCGGCCGTGCGCATAAGATACGGCGCAATCCACTTGAACAATAAGTAGACACCAATAAAATACAATACTTGTTTTAAGATAACGAAAAACAAACTTTGATTGCCACTTGTATCACCCATCATACTGACCATGATGCTTAATAGAATAACGCCAATAATATCGTCAGCCACTGCTGCCCCAAGAATAGTGGCTCCCTCTTTTGAATCCAGAGCATGAAACTCTTTTAAAACTTCTACCGAAATGCTGACTGAGGTGGCAGAAAAAATGACGCCCAATAAAAAACACTCCAGGCGGCTAAAATGAAACAACAACCCGGAAAATCCCATCAAAACTAGGGGGAAGATAACACCTATAATTGCAACGATTAATGCGGGGCGTAAATATTTCTTAAGTAACTGAATGTTACTTTCTAACCCGGCAATAAACATTAAAATAATAACGCCTAAGTCAGAAAAAACCTGAATCAAGCTGTTTAGCTGAATCCAATCTAAAATAGCCGGACCCACAACGACCCCGACTAAAAGCTGTCCAATCACTCCTGGGACACCCATTCGTTGACAGTAATGACCAACAAATAATGTTAAAAATAATACTAAACAAAGCGTCCCAATAAATTCCATACAACTGCCTCCAATAATTACATAAAATAGGTTAAATCGCTGGCAGCCGTTGGATAGGCAAAAATAGTTTCTTTTAAGCTTTCAGGAGTTAACTGACGATTAATCGCCATGGCAAAATAATTGATTAAATCATCTGCTTCGCTACTCATTAAGCTCGCTCCAACCACTGCACCGGTTTTCTTAGATGTTATTACTGTAGCATGTGCCAGTGGTTCGTTCAAGCGACGATACGTAAACCAGCCAGTGATATCCATATCAGAAACTTTATAAATAGACGTTTGTTTTTGGGCTTCATCCGCGTTCACGCCAACCATTGCCAAGCGAGGATCACCATAGATCACCGTTGGAATTGCAGGATACCGGATCGACTTGTCGTGACCTCCAAATAATTCAGCCAAATAATGGGCTTCAAAACCAGAAACGGGCGTTAATTTAGGCTGTGTCTTGTCCACCACATCCCCCAATGCATAAATATTTTCTGCTGTGGTTCGCAAGTGATCGTCAACTTCAATGCCTTTTTTAGAATACTTCACACCAGCTTTTTCCAAAGCTAACGTATCATCATTTGGGATCCGACCAGCCGTGCAAAAAACTTGATCTGTTTGCAAACTAAAGCCTTGCGCGCTAATCAATTCATAACCGGTCTCATTTTTTTCGATGCGACTAATATCAACACCAAAATGGAATTGAACACCAACTTCTTTGAGTTGATGAACTAAGCGCTGCACATCGGCTTGCGGAAAAGCTTTTAAAGGTCGATCATTATGGTGCACAATATGTACTTGAGCACCGGCCGCACTTGCTATAGCTGCAAATTCAAAGGCAATGTAGCCACCCCCCACAAACGTGACGGTTTTAGGCATTTGCGTCATTTGTAAGAAATCCGTACTTGTCTTAAAATGATGCTTACCATCAACTTCCAACAAACCCGGGCGCGCCCCAGTGGCAATTACAAATTTATCTGCCGTGACTTTTTGGTCATTTGCAAAAATGGTGTGCTTATCCACAAACTTCACTGAGCCATCAATTACTGTAATTCCAGCATTTTTTAAACCAGTTTTTGTTCCTTCTGAAACCGGATCAGTAAAGGTCTTTTCAAATTTAATGAGCGCTGGCCAATCAATTTCTGGTGCTTTTTTCAATCCATTACCTTCCAGATATTGGGAATGACGCCGTGCATCAACTGCAGCTAAAAGAACTTTTTTCGGATCACATCCCCGATTAGGACAAGTTCCGCCCCATAAGTTTTCTTCAACAACTGCTACCTTTAAATCCTGGGCTTTCAACGCATAAGCTAGGGCACCGCCACCCGGCCCAGCACCTAAAATTACAACATCAAATTTATTCATAAGAATGCCTCCATTATTTAAGTAACTCACTTAATTTTAACGCTTAACTTCACTAAGGTACCGCATAACTGCTTGTCGATTCAAATAGCCGACCAATTGCGTATCATGCTTAACTCCAATTTGTGTATTTTTACTCAGAGCTTGGAACGCATCGTCTAAGGTTGCCGTATCCGTCAAAATTGTGGCTTCATCAGTTGGCGATTTTGCTTTTGTCACATATCCCGTACGCACCAACTTGGCCAATTGCGTATCAAAAATGTTTTTAGCAACCGTTCCCGCAAAAAAGTTTTCTACAAATTCATTTACAGGATGTTGGGCAATATTATCGGGCGTATCCACCTGCAACAGCTGTCCATGGCTCATAACACCGATCCGGTCTCCTAATTTGAGGGCTTCATCCATGTCATGAGTCACAAATACAATCGTATTATGCATGCGCTGATGAAGGTCTAAAACTAAGTCTTGTAATTGTGTGCGTACAATTGGATCCAGGGCACTGAACGGTTCGTCAAACAAAACAATTGGCGGTTTGGCGGCCAATGCCCGGACAATTCCGATTCGCTGTTGTTCCCCACCAGACAACTCATCTGGCATTCGATTGCGATACTCATCAGGATTCAAGCCAACTTGTGCTAATAAATTATCAGTAATTTCGGCGATCTGTTTTTTCGGCATTTTCTTCATATCCGGAATCACACTAATATTCTGGGCAACTGTCATTGTGGGAAACAAGGCAATTTGTTGCAGCACATAGCCAATGTCTAAACGTAAACTACGCTTATCAAACTCTTTTAATTTTTTGCCATTAAATAAAATATCACCATCTGTTTGGGTAATCAATTGGTTAATCATCTTTAAAGTCGTCGTCTTACCACTACCAGATGTTCCCACTAATACAAACAATTCCCCTGGTTGAATAGCTAGATTCAAGTCGTGAATTGCTAAATTTTCGCCAAATTCTTTGCGCACATCCTTAAATTCAATAATAGGTTGGTTTTTATTCATCATTTGGCATCCCTCAACAATCCATGAGAAATCAAATATTTTTTCGCAACTTTAGCTGCGGATTCTTTTTTGACATTAACCTCATAATTCATTTTTTGCATGTCTTCATCCGAAATTTTTCCTGCTAATTTGTTTAGTGCCTGGACCAGTTTGGGATGGCTTGCTGCCAATTTTTCAGACATAATAGGCGCCCCTTGATATGGTGGAAATACATGCTTCGTATCCTTTAGCATAACTAAATTTAATTGTTTCAGCTGGCTATCTGTGGAATAAGCATCCCCCACATTAATGTTCCCTCGGTTCAGTGCTTCATAACGTAGGCTGGCCTGCATGGAACGGGCATTAATATTAAGCCCATACTTTTTATTGATTCCTTTAAGTCCATCGGTTCGATTGATAAACTCTAGTGTCATACCGGCCTTAATTTGATTTTCAATTGCTGCCAAATCACCAATTGTTTTCAAGTCATACTTTTTAGCAAATGATTTTTTCACCACAATCGCAAACGTATTTTGATAAGCCATCGGTTTTAAGTAGGCCATATTAAATTGATTTTTGAGGGCGTCACGCGCCTTTACGTAGGTTTTATGGGCACTTAAGTTCGTTGTCTGACCTGATTTTTTAACCAAGCTTTCCAAAACGGTACCGGAAAATTCCGGATAAATATCAATGCTTTTGCTCTTCAAGGCGTTAAAAAGAAAACTAGTTGTCCCAAAGTTGGGTTTCAAGGTCACGGTGACACTTTTATCCTGATCTTCAATCAAATCCTTATACATATGGATCAGAATATCTGGCTCTGATCCCAATTTACCAGCAATTACGATGTTTTCTTTGGGCTGTGAAACTGCTTGATACGTACTAGCTCCAGCAAATCCCACAATAATTACACCCACAGTAGCAATGACAGTGCGTAAACGTGCCGTTTGTAAAAATTTGATCAAGGCACTTAAAATAATGGCCAAAAGCGCAGAGGTGATTGCACCAATCAGAATTAGCGACGTATCATTTTGATCAATTCCCAGCAAAATAAAGTTTCCGAGTCCCCCGGCACCAATCAGCGCTGCTAAAGTTGCCGTTCCGATAATTAGGACCAGCGCCGTGCGAATGCCAGAAATAATGACCGGCAATGCAATTGGAATTTCGACTTTAAATAACTTTCGCAACCGCGACATCCCAAATGCATCGGCAGCTTCCTCTAAGGACGGATCAATTTCATCAATTCCGACATATGTATTTTGAAAAATTGGCAATAGCGCATAAATGACCAACGCGATAATTGCAGGGACACTACCAATTCCAACTAACGGGATCAAAAGTCCAAGCAACGCCAGTGAAGGGATTGTTTGTAAAACACTGGTTATTTGTAATAAAAACTCCGCAATATTTTTGTGATGTGTTGCCCAAATGGCTAACGGGATGGCAATCACAATTGCGATCAAAAGCGCCGTTAACGAAATCTGCAAATGTTCCCACAGCGCTTTTAACAGTTCTACTCTTTGATCTAAAAAGGTATTCCATAAAATCGTCATAATACCCTCCAAATAATTTTATGCTTCCATTCTCTCACAGAATTTCAAAATAACCATACGATATACTCAAGTTTACAGAGAACAAAAAAATAAAGTCCGCACCATAACGCTTCAAATATTTTTTGAGGTTACCGTTTGGACTTTATTTTGTGGTCTTTTTTAGAAAGTTAGTTTGACTTGCTTAGGCTGAGTCTGAACCAAGATTTTGCCGTTACGCACTGAATACAATACTTCGGATCGTTCATTTAACGCATTGTAAAAATTATTCTGATTTAAAATAATAAAGTTGGCGGGCTTTCCCACTTGAATACCATAATGATCCGTAATGTGAAGTGTTTTGGCCGCATTGTTAGTCACAAAATTATACGAATCTTGAATGTTTTGATACCCCATCAATTGCGCCACATGAATTCCCATATGTACCGGATCCATCATGTTTCCATTTCCCATCGGATACCACGGATCTTTCACATCATCTTCTCCAAATGACACGTTAATTCCCGCCTCGGTAAGTTCTTTAATACGGGTAATCCCACGCCGTTTAGGGTACGTATCAAACCGTCCACCCAAGTGAATGTTAACCAGTGGATTGGCAACCATATTAATTTTTGCCAGCTTTAGTAGTCGAAACAATTTATAACAGTAGGCATCGTTGTAGGACCCCATTGCTGTTGTGTGACTCGCTGTGACCCGATCAGCCAATCCCGTTTCGTACGCAAGTGTTGCCAAAACTTCCAAATTTCGCGAGTTAGGATCGTCAATTTCATCACAATGGACATCAATTAAACGATCATATTTTTGCGCCAACTCCGCGATATACTTCAAGGAAGTGACACCGTAATCTCGATTAAATTCATAATGTGGAATACCCCCAACCACATCGGCACCCTCTTTTACAGCGGTTTCTAGCAATGCTTTTCCTTTGGGATAGGACAAGACACCTTCTTGCGGAAATGCAACCAACTGAATTTCCACAACATCCTTCATTTCTTCTTTAACTTCCAATAATGCCTGCAAGGCCGTCATTTTAGGGTCTGTTGTGTCAACGTGGCTTCTAATAAACTGAATACCATTTGCCACCTGTTGGCGAATTGTGGCTTTGGCACGCGTTTTGACATCCAAGTGAGTCAGTGTTTTTTTACGCTCTGACCAAATACGAATCCCATCAAATAAGGTGCCACTTTGATTCCATTCGGGATCGCCAGCCGTTAAAGTGGCATCCAGGTGTACATGTGAATCCACAAACGGTGGTAAAAGTAACTTTCCGTTTGCTTCGATTATTTGTTCGTTTTGTCGAACCGGTAAGTTTTGCCCAATTTCAACGAATTTTCCCTTTTCAATACGTAAATCCTGTTTTGATTCCTTATTTTCAATGTAAACATCTTTAACTAACATTAGTTTTCCTCCTTGTTCAAAGTGACACGTATCACAACATAATACACAATTCCTACCAGAATCATGTCAATAAACGTAGCTCCCGTATACGCCTCAATCCAAGAAACTTGACGTAGTAACAGGTAAGCGATGACTCCAGCAAGCCATAGTCCAAACGCCAGCCAATGCACGCCCCCTCGATACCAATAGCGTCCGTTTCGTTTTGAAAGTGACGCAATGTGGTATTCCTGCTTATGGATTAAATAGAAGTCGACACACATAATGCTAATGATCGGTCCTAAAACCATTCCGACATAATCTAAAAACGCAGTAAAGGCATCCAAGAAGCTTCCGATAAATAATGGAATAAAGGTGACAATAGTGGCTAAAATGGTCACAATCCAAAGTGACTTTTTTAAGCTGATTCTGGGAAACATATTATTTACAGCGGAACCGGCCGCCTGTAAATTTACAGCATTAGCCGTCATACTAGTTAACACAATCACAATCATGGCAATCATACCTAGTCCTAAGCGATTGGCAATTGTGCTTGGGTCGGAATTGTTGGCATCATATATTCCGGAAGTGATGGCAATACTTATTGTGGCTACCAATCCAATGAACGCAAACCAAAACACCCCAATATCAGCGCCGATAAATGGTGCTGTAATGGCCACATGTTTTTTGTTCGTAAATCGTGTAAAGTCCGCCCCTGCCGTTACCCAGGCTAAATTAAAAGCTGCTAACGTATCAATTGCAGCGCCAAAAGGCATTTTCTGATGAGTGGGCACTTGCCAGTGGCCGATCTGTGAAAAAGAAACATCACGAAAAACAACGATCGATTCCCATAAAACGAAGATAATCACCAAAATGATTCCTATTCGTTCAATAATTTGAATCGACCGTTGTCCGGCAGAAATACTTATTAAGTGTAAAACGCTCATGATGACAATGCCCAAAATCAAACCTTTATTGCCACCAGCTTGCCCATAAATTGGCCAGCCAATCAACGAATGTAAAATATAAGACATTGAGGTGGCAGCGATAAATGTGTTAACTGCTGTCCAACCTACAAATTGAGTTAAGTTCACTAATGAGGGAACAATGCTGCCCCGAATGCCAAATGAAGCCCTAGAAATGGCCATCGTTGTCGCACCTGTTTTGTAACCCATGTAACCAATCAGAGATAAAAATATGTATGAAATACTTGATGCCACAATTAGTGCTCGAATACCACCCCAGAATCCGCATGCGGCAATAATTCCACCGACAAACCAAGTTCCATTATTAGCATTTGCACCCACCCAAGTAGCAAACATGTCCCAATAAGACATGTGACGGTGCGGTGTTGGCACAATATCAACTGCGTATCGATCTTTGGTTTCCATTAATCATTTCCTCCTTAGAATTTTTACACATTTTTATTGATTATACACTTCTCATAGAAAAAATCGAGAACTTTTTCAACATCACCATCAATCTAAGAAAGAATAGGTGACCTGTATTTAACATTAAACCGGATAAATTATAGGATAAAAAAGGAAATCATCAGTTATGACCACTAATGATTTCCTTCAAATTTGATTAAGCCACTTATCGGATTCGGACCGATGACCTCTTCCTTACCATGGAAGTGCTCTACCTAGCTGAGCTAAAGCGGCATAAAATTACCTGACCCAGTATACCATATCTTTTTACAACGCAGCAACGACGTGCGTATGCCTTGTTAAACACTTTAACTGATAAGTATTTATGTTCATCAATTGATAAATTGGGACAAAAAAAGAGCTCCCAATAAAGGAAGCTCTTTTTAAATTGCATGGCAACGTCCTACCCTCGCAGGGAGCG
>NZ_JQBR01000006.1 GCF_001438655.1 Pediococcus cellicola | reverse complement strand
TTATCATCTTGATTTGAAAAAGTCAACAACTAAATTCAACTTATTTCAAATCATTTGCTTAGCGTTCCTAAGAAGTTTTTCTCTCAAAAACGACCTTGAATATCATATCAAGATTTCTAGCAACGGTCAAGGGCAAAAAGACAAAAAGATTTTCAGTCACGCCTCAGTTCCTTATATATCAAGCATCAAAGAGAAAACATTTTTTTGAGATCAAATAAAAAAACAGTCGCATCTTTAAAAATACGACTGTCAAATTACCGATTAACTTTTTTTACAATTGTGCGATTTAATTTATCCGGTTTCGTAACTAAAGCAAACATGCCACCAAACATGCCAAAGTAATAAGTCAACAATCGCCAGATAAGCATAGCCAGCACTAACTTGCTATTACTGTGAATGAAACTAGAGAAAAGCACATCAAAACTGTACTCCGCGCCACCGGATCCTCCCGGAATAGGGAAAATCGAAATGACCATCACAATTAACACATGTAGAGAAGTCACCATGATCACATTAATGCCAGTATATCCTAAAGACAACATAATGTAATACGGGACTAAATAGTAAAATAAGAGTTGGAAGAAAGTCATGACAAAAACCTTCAAAAGTAATTTCCACTGAGACTTAATACGTACACTTTCAGAATAAAACGTATCCACTTTTTCATCTAAAGAAATTTTCCAAGCTTCATAACGGTCTTTTTTTACAAACCATTTCACCGGAATCATAATCCAGCGAATCAATTTTTTGGTGAAGCTGTGCCAATACATCACTAATAATAGACCCACAATTACCGCAAAATGAATGACAAAGCCAAACACAACGAACAAAGATAAATAGCTCATCTTCTCAGCGATATAATTAAATCCAATCAATAAGCTAAACATAAAATTAATGACAATCATGGCTTGAAAGACAACAAATTTCATTAACAGAACTGAACTAGCACGACCACCTTCAACCCCGCTTTGCATAAGTGCCACCAATTGAGCCGGTTGCCCCCCTGAGGAAAAAGGCGTGATACCATTAAACAATTGTTCGATTAAAGGAATTCGAATCGCATCTCGAAAAGAAAAACGATCACCATTGCTAATCACAAACATTCGTGTAATCAATGCTTCAATCCCGAAATACAGTAACATGCATCCCACTGCCACTAGTAACCACTGCCAATGAATATGGACCATATCATGGACTAATCGATTTAAATTCACATTTCGTAATGAAAACGCGAATATGGCAACACCTAAAAGGATCATGCCAGTCAAAACAATTTTATTCTTTTTTGACATGTACCGAACCTTCTCTCGCCTGTCTCATATAAAAGCCATGCCAGATGTTTGCCAAATGTGCTTCCGAATACTCCTCAGAAGCTTGCTTAGCTTTTTCGTGTAGTTGTGCCAAAGCTTGCGGATTTTGAACCAAATTAGTGATTTGTGTTTGCATTTCAGCCACATTAGCTGCTGGCGCATAAAAGCCTGAAATAATTGCATGGTAAAGGTCTAAGTCGCGCAACAATACTGGTGTGCCACAACTAAAAGCTTCTAGCACTGACATTGGAAATAATTCGTTATAGGAAGGCAATAAGAACAAATTGGCCGCATTGTAATACTTAACTAACTCGCTACGATCCACAATGCCCGTAAACTTCAGATTCTTTGGGGGATTATCAACCACCCTCTTAAGCTCAGTATAGCCATCGGTCATGCGTCCGAATGAGAATCCTCCTGCCCAGATAAATTGAATCTGCGGGTTTTCTTTAGCCAACCGGATAAAGTCCTTCACACCTTTACGTTCTTGCACCTGCCCGATGCCCAAGATAACAAAACGGTCCTGTTCGATCTGCAATAATTCACGGACTTCACGCTTTTGTTTTGATCCCATTTCGTAGAACTCACTTTTGTGCACAAAATTAGGAATATAACTAATTTTATCTTCTGGAATGCCATAAGCAGTTAACTTCGGAATAAAAGTCGGGTTAACTACAACAATGTGATCCATTCGTTTATAAAACGCAATCACATATTTATAAAAAATTGCCCGAAACGGTTGTGGGATCTTCAAACTCCCTTCAATCGTTTCTGGTAAAAAATGGACATAACCAATTTTCCTACCCCGTCCTGGCATAAAAGTAGACAGATAAAATTGGGGATCAATGGTGTGATAATGACTAATTTCAGAACGACTATAGTTATTAATTTTCACGTCAAATTCATCAGGAAAATGAGCTTTGAGCAACGCAATTAGTTCCTCATACGCACTTCCTACACCTTGACCTTTAACCTTCGAGGCCGAAGAAAACATATTAATTCGCAAATCTTTCCCCCCTTAGTCAGAAAAGCTCGAAGACTCTTCATGATCTGCATACAAAACCATTGAATCTTTATAAAACGACACAATCTGTTTGCCAAAATGGTCCGCAGAAATATCATAAAGTTTGCGTTCTCTTGGTTCTGGATCTTCAAAGCTCGCAGGATGTGTTAAATAATTATCAATAAAATGCACAAATTGCTTTTCAGTTTGAAAAGTGACTCCTAAAGAAGGATCATCAAGTAAGTCATCCGTATACGGACTAGATTTAACGACCACTTTAAGCCCTGCGGCCAGCGCCTCAATATAAGTGAGCCCTTGCGATTCAGAATCTGAAGCCGACACAAACAAGTCAGCCATCTGATAAAAACGATAAACAATGTCGTTATCAATTTCACCAGCGAATTTGACATAATCACTAATTTTCAGATCACGAACCTGCTGTTCTAAGCTTTGACGAGCCGGTCCATCCCCCACAATTAACAGCAAACTGTCTGGAGCTTTTGCTAGCACCTTGGGGAATACTTTAATGACTTCTTGAATATTTTTTTCATAGGCCAAACGACTTAAAGAAAGTAGAATTTTCTTTTCTTTTGAAAAACCATACTTTTTACGCCAGTCAATCTCTTCATGTTGGGCATAATGGTTAACATTAACCCCAGTTGGAATCACCCGAATCGGTGCTTTCACACCATACGTATTTAATTTCTTAATCACGCGTTCACTTGGTGCCACAACGCCCGTTAGATGATAACAAAAAGCACGGGTAGCCTGTTTAACGTGATAGGGTCGTAATAAATGACCATTTGCCACATAGTGCAAATAATCTTCATACATTGTGTGGTAGGTATGGACACAGGGTATCTTGAGATTTTTAGCAACAAACTTGCCAATCCAACCAAGCGAGAACTCCGTTTGTGTGTGGACAATATCCAAATTCAATTCTTTTGCGACTTGATAGGCCTTAAAAAGCCCACTTACTGCAATTCTACGGTCAGTAAAAGAGACAAAAGGTATACTTGTAAAGCGAAAGATATTTCTTTCATACACGTTTTTATCCACTTTAGGATCAGTGGTTGTAAAAATATATACTTGATGTCCTTGCTTTTCTAGTTGCTCACGCAATGTCTTAATTGAGGTTGCAACACCACTCACCTGTGGGTAATATGTATCCGTAAAAATTCCAATATTCACAAGTATCCTCCTCAAAAATTGATCTACTTAATCAGCTTAATTATATTGGTTTCGTACGCGTTATGCAAACAACACTAAGATTTAATCCCGTTTCCTAAAAAGCAAAGCATAAGCGTATTAAATAAGTGTGATTGTTCGGCCATCACCACGTGCCCACTCTCTGGCACGACCGCCACTTTTACAAGAGAACTCATCTGCTGTACGGCAAAAGCAAAGTGATAATCAAAGTAAGGACTTTGCTTTCCCGCCACTAGAAGCATCGGTATCTCCAGGTGTTCGATAACATCTCGCCAATCTTGGGTTGCATGGTTCAGTAACAAAGGATAATCAATTTGAGCGTCGAACGGAGCCTCTGTATGAACTTGATTGACTAACGCAAAAGTATCATCATCAATATGTTTAAAAGTCGAACTTCCGAGTGGCTTTTTCAAACGTGACGCAAAAGTTTGCCAATTTAAGCCTTTAAACCCAAATGACCACGTTTCATCGCTAATCATTTTAGGCGATTGATCAACCACCACAATTCTAGTAATTTCACTATCTCCAAAAAGTGAGAGGTAAGCCCATATCACTGCTGCTCCCATAGAATTTCCAATTAACACTTGATTTCTAAGATGCAATGCCTCACCTAATTCATGAACATCAGTCGCCAACCTAGAAAGACGTAACCCCCAGCTGACATGTTGTGAACGACCTTGATTACGAAAATCCAAAGCAATTACCCGAAAGTGTTGGGATAACAACGCTTCTTTTTGTCGGTGCCAGATTTCTTTTGCACCTCCAAAGCCAGTAAGCAGCATCACGGGTTGTCCTTCCCCCTGATCCGTATAATCTAGTCGCACATGATCTGTTGTTTGAAAATTCATATTTTGCCTCACTTTGCCTAATTGCTTTCAGTATAGCAAAAAATCTCTAAGGATTTTTAAACATCCCTAGAGATTTTAAACAAATCTAACTTTTTTACTTAATTGCATCGTGAACAAGTTTGATGACATCCTCGTTCGTTTCTGCTTCAGTAACCGCTTTTTCAGCTAATTTCTTCATTTCATTAGTATCTAAGCGTTTCATCAATGAACGAGTCTTCAAGATTGAAGTAGCACTCATTGAAAATTCGTCCAAACCGAGTCCCATTAAAATTGGAACAGCAGTCTGGTCGCCGGCCATTTCACCACACATACCAGTCCACTTGCCTTCTGCATGAGAAGCATCAATTGTCTTCTTGATAAGACGCAATAAGGATGGATTATATGGTTGATACAAGTAAGAAACCTTTTCATTACCACGATCAGCAGCAAATGAGTACTGAATCAAATCATTTGTTCCAATACTAAAGAAGTCAACGTACTTAGCTAACTTATCTGCAATCATAGCAGCTGCAGGAATTTCCATCATCATACCAACTTGAATGTCATCACCGATCTTTGTTCCAGCTTTAACCATTTTTTGTTTTTCATCTTCAAAAATAGCTTTAGCTTTCTTAAATTCAGCCACAGTTGCAATCATTGGGAACATGATAGCTAACTTACCATAAGCAGATGCCCGCAATAAAGCTCGTAACTGAGTCCGGAAGAGATCTGTTCGATCCAAACTAATTCGGATTGCACGATAGCCCAAGAATGGGTTCATTTCTTCAGGTAGTGGTAGGTATGGTAACTGTTTGTCACCACCAATATCCATGGTACGAACAACAACTTGTTTGCCGTTCATGCCCTCAACAACCTTCTTGTAAGCTTCAAATTGATCATCTTCGCTTGGAAGTTCACTTGCATCCATGTACAAGAACTCAGAACGGAATAAACCAACTGCTTCAGCGCCATTATCAAGCACACCTTTAATATCATCAGGTGTCCCAATATTAGCAGCTAAATCAAAATGAACATTGTCCTTCGAGAAAGTCTTTTCGTCGCGTAATTTTTCCCATTCTGCTTTTTGAGCAACGAAATCCTTTTCCATTTGTTCATATTCAGCAACCTGGTCATCAGACGGATCAACGATGGCAATTCCGTGCATTCCGTCAATGATCACTGTGTCTCCAGATTCAATTGCTGTGGTTGCTTTTTCACTACCAACCACTGCAGGAATTTCCAAAGTCCGTGACATAATAGCGGAATGTGAAGTCCGGCCACCAATATCTGTAATAAATCCCTTAACATACTTACGATCCAATTGAGCTGTATCACTGGGTGTCAAGTCATGAGCCACAACAACAACTTCGGAATCAATGAGTGCTGGGTTAGGTAGTTTAACTCCTAACAAATGACTCATCACACGTTTTGTGACATCGCGAATATCGCCGGCACGTTCTTGCATGTACTGATTATCAGTCATTGCTTCAAACGTTTCAATGAAACCATCGGTAACATCTTTTAAGGCTTGTTCAGCATTTACAGTATCATTTTTGATCTTGTCTTCAATATTACCAATTAATTCTGGATCTGAGAGAATCGTAATGTGAGCTTCAAAAACCTCAGCTTCTTCTTCCCCAAGGTTTTCTGAAGCCTTACTCTTAATTAACTCTAATTCTGATTTAGACGCATCTAAAGCATCATGAAGACGTTTAATTTCAGCATCCGGATCATCAATGGTTTTCTTATCAAATGACAGATCAGGGTCGACAAGCATGTATGCTTTCGCAATTGCAACGCCATCACTGGCAGCAATTCCCTTCAATTCTTTTGCCATTAGTCAGAAAGTCCTTCCTTTTTCATTGTGTCTGCAAGTGCTTCAATAGCTTCTTTTTCATCGTCACCATCGGCAGAAATTGTCACATCAGCATTTTGACCAACGCCTAATGACATTACACCCATGATAGACTTCAAGTTAACTGATTTGTCTTTGTAAGTTAACTTAACATCAGCATTAAATTTGCTTGCTGCCTGTACTAATAAAGTAGCTGGACGAGCATGAATACCTGTTTCTGCAATAACATGAAAGTCACGTGTTTCCATTATAAATCGATCTCCTTTAAAATAATATAAGTTTAGTAAGGGCTTTCTTTTTGAATCGTAAAATAAATAACCATTCATTCTACTAACAATTAAACAGCCTTTCCCATTGATGATAGCAATTTCTCGAAATTATTACAAGCCCTTTCACGAATAAAAACGAAATTATTGCTGACCGTTTTCATTGTTTTCAAAACGGTAAATCACGGTACCGTTACGTTGAGCTTCCCCAATCACTCGCTTGCGTTGGTCGTATTTCATATATATAGGTTGAAATTCATTAAATTCGTCAGCTTCAACTTTTAATTCTTTAATACTCCCCTGACGCAGTTGTTCTAACAAACTTGAAAAATCTCTTGCCATTCACTCACCTACTTTACTGATAAAGTATGTTTAGTTTAGTTGAAAAGATCGAAAAGTTCAAATGTTGGCACTCAACATACTAAAGTGCTAGAATCAATTTTGAGGCTGATAAAGTGGCTTGCGAGTAGACACAATCTCAATTGTGTTTTTGAACATATTACTTGCACAATTTATTTAGCGCGTTATAATATGGTCATGGTCAAAGTTGGTCAAACTTTTAACCTTGACTTTGAAAGGAGACAGCAAGATGCTATGTCAGAATTGTCATAAAAACGAGGCAACCATTCATCTGTACACTAATGTCGATGGACAGCGGCGTCAGATTGATTTATGTCAAAATTGCTATCAACTTCTAAAACAACAAGAAGGTAATAATTTTGGAAATGGAGGTGCTATGAATATGGCACAGGACCCATTTGGATTTGGAAATCTAGACGATATTTTCCGTGCAATGCAAAACGGAAATGTAGAAAGTCCTCAAGGATTCAATCAGCAAGTTCCCCCTACCCAACCGAGTGGCCCAACTGGCAATAACGGCGGCAATCGCCGTAATGGTCAAGGCGGTTTGCTTGGACAATATGGGCTTAATTTAACGGAATTAGCTAAAAAGGGCAAAATTGATCCAGTTATCGGAAGAGACGCAGAAATTTCAAGGGTCATTGAAATTCTCAACCGGCGAACTAAGAATAATCCGGTACTCATCGGTGAAGCTGGTGTTGGTAAAACAGCGGTTGTTGAAGGCTTAGCTGAAAGAATCGTTGCGGGCGATGTCCCACAAAAGTTAATTAATAAGCAAATTATCCGTTTGGATGTGGTCTCTTTAGTTCAGGGAACTGGTATCCGGGGACAATTTGAACAACGGATGCAACAACTCATGAAAGAAGTTGAAAATAATAAAGATTTAATCGTCTTTATTGATGAAATTCATGAAATTGTTGGCGCTGGTAACGCGGAAGGCGGTATGGATGCTGGCAACGTCTTAAAACCAGCTCTAGCACGTGGCGACTTCCAATTAGTTGGTGCAACAACTTTAAACGAATACCGTGATATCGAAAAAGATGCGGCACTTGCTCGACGTTTACAACCCGTTCAGGTTGACGAGCCAAGTGTCAAAGAATCCATTCGAATTTTGCAAGGTATTCAAAAGAAATACGAAGATTATCATCACGTTCATTACACAGACGATGCTATTAAAGCAGCTGCGGAATTATCAAAACGCTACATTCAGGATCGTTTCTTACCTGATAAAGCAATTGACTTACTTGATGAAGCAGGCTCCAAAAAGAACTTGACCATTAATACTGTTGATCCAAATACAATTCAACAAAAGATTGATAATGCTGAAAAATACAAACAAGACGCTTTGAAAGCCGAAGATTATGAAAAAGCGGCTTATTATCGTGATCAAGTCAATAAGCTGGAAAAAACCAAATCTGGTGCAGCTAACCAAGGTGATGTCCCAACAGTTACTGAAAAAGATATGGAAAAGATTATTGAAGAAAAAACTGATATTCCGGTTGGCGAACTTCAAAAACGGGAACAAGAACAACTTCAAAATCTCGGTAAAGATCTTCGCTCGCGAGTGATTGGTCAGGATCAAGCAGTTGAAAAAATTGCACGTGCCATTCGTCGTAACAGAATCGGTCTTAATGGCACTGGTCGTCCAATTGGTTCCTTCCTCTTTGTGGGACCTACTGGTGTGGGGAAAACTGAGCTAGCTAAACAACTGGCTAATGAACTCTTTGGATCAGAAGATGCTATGATTCGATTTGATATGAGTGAATACATGGAGCCACATTCAATTTCTAAATTGATTGGTTCGCCTCCTGGCTATGTTGGCTATGAAGAAGCTGGTCAACTCACAGAACAGGTTCGTCGTCACCCTTACAGCCTCATTTTGCTAGATGAAATTGAAAAGGCTCATCCAGATGTCATGCACATGTTCCTTCAAATTTTGGATGATGGGCGTTTGACAGATTCTCAAGGTCGCACCGTTAGCTTTAAAGATACCATCATTATCATGACTTCAAATGCCGGCACTGGTGATGTTGAAGCTGATGTTGGTTTTGGTGCTGCTGCTGAAGGCAAGACACATTCTGTTCTCGATAAATTGGGTAACTACTTCAAACCAGAATTTTTGAATCGTTTCGATGATATTGTGGAATTCAATTCGCTCACTAAGGAAAACTTAATGAAGATTGTTGACTTGATGATTGGCAATGTAAACAAGATGTTGGCTGTCCAAGGCCTCCATGTTCATGTGACAGAACCAGTTGAAGAGAAATTGGTCACATTAGGTTATAATCCTAAGATGGGTGCGCGTCCTTTACGTCGTGTCATTCAGGAACAGATTGAAGACCGTATCGCTGATTACTATCTAGATCATCCCGATGCAAAGAAATTAGTCGCTAAAATTTCGGATGGCGATATCACCTTAGCCGTCGAAAACAAAGCAGACGAACAACCTGAAGAAAAAAAGTAAAAACGTCATAAAAATAGTCCAATTGAATTTCAACGAATTCAACTGGACTATTTTTTATGCTGTCTCTTATTTATCAGACGATGACGAGGATGAGGAACTGCTACTTGAAGACTCATTTTTCAGCTCCGGAGCATCAGTCTTATAAAGATCCAAGGTCGATTTACCTTTATTTTTCTTCAACAGACTTGTAGGTTCCTTTTCTTGTGCCTCACTTAATTGTTTTAAGCCAGCCGATTTTTTGTAGTTATAATCTGATTTATCGACGGTTTTAAACCAACTATGCTTTGAGAAACGCAGCAAGTCCCCATTAATCACAGAATCTGACAAAGAAAGTTCTTGGTTCACGTAATCCTGAATTTCGGCCACCTCTTTTTTCTCAGTAGCCGTTTTTTCAGTAATTTGTTGCCCTGTTTTCGTAAAGTACAAGTCATTCCCATACTTGGTATACTTAGCAGAGACAAAGTTACCATCCCGAAAAGCCACGATTTGGTTACGATTCTTGGCTAACAAATCTTGTCCAAATTGAATGGCACCCGAGTTATTGACACCAAGTAAATTCATAATTGTTGGCATCACATCAATTTCTCCACCATACGTGTGGTTCACTCCACCCTTTAGCCCAGGCATGTGAATCATAAATGGTACCTTTTGGAACATTGCTAAATTGTAATTATCAATCTGATCCAGGCCAAGAATTTTAGCAATGGCCGCCTTATGATTATTAGAAATCCCATAGTGATCCCCGTATAGAACTAACATACTGTTCTTCTCTAGACCCGATTTTTTAAGGTAACTCAACAGTTCCCCAATTGATTGATCTAAATAATGCGCAGTTTGAACGTACGGATCTACTGTTGGATCTCCAGTATCCCAAGCCTTAATTGAAGCATCTTTCTTAGAAATCAAATAAGGATAATGATTAGAAACTGTAATTAGTTTTGCATAGAATGGTTGCGGAAGCTGTTCCACATACTGCATGGCATCTTTCAAAAAGATCTTATCTTTCATGCCATAACCACTCACATAACCTGGTTTGATTTTGTAGTATTCCTTACTAAAGAAATATTGATAACCAAATGATTTATAGGCATTGTCCCGATTCCAGAAACTAGGAACATCCCCGTGGAATGACGCCGTGGAATAGCCGCTCTGATCTAGAATGGCGGGCACACTTTGAAAAGTATTGCTTGTCCCATCCATAACCATTGCTGAACCTTCAGCTAAGCCAAACAAGGAATTTTCTAACATCATTTCCGCGTCTGCCGTTTTACCTTGACCCACTTGGTTAAAGAAATTATCAAAACTCAACGTATCTTTTTGATGATACAGCTTGTTTAAATTAGGTGTAATTTCTTGTCCGTCCCATTTCTTATCAATGACAAACTGCTGCAAACTCTCTAAATGGATGACAAAAACATTTTTTCCCTTTGCCACTCCTTTGTACTGAATGTCTGAAGAAACGTGATGTTCTTTTAAAAACTTCTCTACCGGTTTAAGTTGATTATCAGAAGCTTTTGATTTCTGTTCACTATTTTGATACGTCTTAATTGCATCATACGCTGTATACGTTTGTAGTCCCAAGTACTTGACGATATAGTTATTATCAAAAGTTCGTGTCAGTAAACCAGAACGATTACTATAAGCCATCCCCAAGTTCACGCCAAAAACGCCGACTGATAAAATAGTGGTCGCAAACGCATAGCGAATTTTAAAAGGCGTATTATCAATCTTAATGAATCTGATGGCTAACAGGAGCACGATTACAGCAACATCGACGAAGACTAAAAAATCGGTCCCACGCATGATTCCCATTAAACTTTTCCCCAGATTATCTGAGGTAGAGCCAGATCCCTTAATCAAATTAAACGTAATAAAATCCGAAAATTCTCGATAGTAGAGGATATTCGCAAATAGCCACGTTGATAAGATTGCATCCATGAGGATCATCCACCAATAGGCCCACTTTCCTCGGAAATATAACCCAATTCCAAAAAGAAAAAGCGCGGTGGCAATCGGCGAGATGGCTAGAATTAGCTCCTGCATATGTCCTTGCACACCTAAACTAAACTTCATTTGGTAGGCCATGTAAGATTTGATACAAAACAGAACAACGGCGAACAAGAAAAATCCAAACCGAGTATTCAATCCTCGACGGATCTTATGCCACGCTTGACTCATAGTTGAACCTCCATTACACATCAACAGATAAATTTGAACAAAAAATGCCGTTCATAAACTAAATAAGTATAACTGAAAATTAGTATTTTTAATAGGGCTTTCCGTTTCATTTATGCATATTTTAGATAACTTTAAACACCATTAAAGAAATAATTCACAAAAAGAGGGTAATTCCGCTCAAAATTCGGATTTACCCCATTTTTTTATAGCTTAGCTGTTAATTCCACCTTAGGGTATTTACCCTTGAACCAGCGCTCAGCAAATTCATTCTCAAATAAGAACAATGGGTTACCTGCTCGATCCTTAACCAACAGATTTCGTGAAGATGACATTCTTTCATCCAACTGCTCTGGATTAATCCAGCGAGCAATTTTTTTGCCCATGGGTTCCATTACAACTTCAGAATGGTACTCATTTAACATTCTAAACTGGAAAACTTCAAATTGTAGTTGCCCAACTGCTCCCAGAATGTAGTCACCAGTATTGAAGTTCGTGTACAACTGAACCGCACCCTCTTGAACCAACTGTTGGATACCTTTATGGAATGACTTTTGTTTCATCACATTTTTGGCTGTCACGTGCACAAATAGTTCTGGCGTAAACTGTGGCAGTTTCTCAAATTGAACATCGTGTTTTCCCGAATAAATGGTATCCCCAATTTGAAAATTACCTGTGTCATATAAACCAACAATGTCCCCTGCCACAGCTGTTTCCACCGTATGGCGCGCATCAGCCATAAACTGAGTCGAATTCGATAGACGAATCACTTTACCTGTTCGGTGCAAAGTAACATCCATCCCGCGATCAAATTCACCCGAACAAATACGGACAAACGCAATTCGATCCCGATGATTAGGATTCATATTAGCCTGAATTTTGAAGATAAAACCGGAAAATTGTTCAGCATCTGGTTCTATTTTTTCTTCATTTTCATCAATGTGTGCGGCTGGTGATGGCGCATATTGCAAATACGTGTCTAAGAAAGTTTTAACCCCGAAATTAGCTAAAGCCGACCCGAAAAACACAGGAGTCAGATCACCGGAAGCCACTTTTTGTGCGTCAAAATCATTTCCTGCCTCGTCTAGCAATTCCATGTCACCTTGCGCATCTTGATAAGTACTATCTTCGGTTAACGGATATTCACTAGATAACTGGCCATTTTCATCTAATGGCAAATACTGATTACCTTGGGCATCCTTATGGTATAACACCACACGGTGGTTGTAGCGATCGTATAACCCTTGTAATCCTTTCCCCATACCAATAGGCCAGTTCATTGGATATGCGTCAATGCCCAAAACTTCTTCCAATTCATTTACAAGATCCAGCGGTTCACGACCATCGCGATCTAATTTATTCATAAACGTAAAGATTGGAATCCCACGCATTTTACAAATTTGAAATAATTTTTTGGTCTGCGGTTCAATACCTTTGGCAGAATCAATAACCATGACTGCAGAATCAACAGCCATCAAAGTCCGGTACGTATCTTCAGAAAAATCCTCATGTCCTGGGGTATCTAGAATATTGATTCGCTTGCCTTGATAATCAAATTGCATGACTGAACTAGTTACAGAAATACCACGTTTCTTTTCAATTTCCATCCAGTCTGACTTCGCATAATTACCGGATTTACGTGCTTTAACCGTCCCAGCTTCGCGAACCACACCTCCAAAAAGCAAAAGTTGCTCAGTGATGGTGGTTTTCCCCGCATCAGGATGAGAAATAATGGCAAAAGTTCGCCGCTTGGCCACTGCCTGATCTAATTTTGTTTCGTTCATAACTACCTTCCCTACTTTTAATCTTTTTTAGTTACAGTTATTTGAAATAATTTGTGTCTATTTACAGCACACTGCTCACATTGGATTCGCCCATCTCTTCTAATTTACAGTTATACAAAAAACTGGAGGATGCACTCCCCCAGCTCCCATTAAATCCTTATTTTTCGTCGTCACCTGCAAGACCTAGGTCACGTTTAATTTTGGTTGTTGAAATGCCTTCAGTTCTTGGGAGGTAAATGACTTCACAGTAATCCTTCAGAAAATCAAATTTGCCTTTCCAATCATCACCCATGACAAAAGTATCGATATGCCGTTCTTGAACATCTTTGATTTTTTGGTCCCAACCCTTTTCAGGAATCACTTCATCTACATAACGGATAGCTTCCAAAATGTATTTACGATCTTCATAACTTGTATAAGCTTTTTTACCTTTGAGGGCATTAAACTCATCAGTTGATACACAAACTGTCAAATGATCGCCCAATGCTCTGGCACGTTTAAGCAAGCGAATATGTCCCTTATGCAATAAATCAAAAGTGCCATAAGTAATTACCTTTTTCAATGTTCTTTCTCCTAAGACTTTTATATTAAAATACTTCCCAATATTACCACATATAGGCCCACTCATTCCAGTATATTCAGCATTTCACACGAACTTTAAATGAAAATAAACTATTCCTCGTTATTTAAAATCCAAATATGATAAATAAATTCGACAATCACTTTCACAACTGCATAGGCTGGAATAGCTAAAATCATACCAGGAATTCCCGCAATCTTACCTGCTGCCAACAATAAAATAATGATCGTTAACGGATGCACTTGTAAGCTGCGACCAATGATATTGGGATAGATCAAGTTGCCATCCACCTGTTGCACAATCAACACGACCACAATCACCCAAATTACCTGCATAGGTGAGACTGTTAAAGACACCAACAGCGCCGGGAAAATACCAATATACGGCCCAATGTAAGGCACAATATTAGAAATTCCGGCAATCACGCCCAACAACAAGGCATAAGGTTGCCCAATAATCATGTAACCAATGGCTGTAAATGTCCCCACAAACAAACATTCGAGTACTTGTCCACTAATATAAGAAGACAACGTCGCACTCATTTTATTAAATAGCTCCACAATTGTATCTGCATTTTTTGGTGGTAACGCTCGTTTAATACTTGGCATAAGCTTCCATCCGTCCTTGAGCATGTAAAACAGCATCACTGGAACCGTAATGATAACCACAGTCACACTAGTAATCGTTGCGATAAGCGTACCAATACTACTAGTCATCGTACTTAAAATAGACTGCGCATAGGTCCCCACAGAGGCGTTCATCTTTTTAATGTAAGGATCCAAATCAACATTTTTTATCCAGTCTGAATGCTCAACAAAATGCTGGGATTCCGTTTGTAGGTTATTAGCAATCGCCGGCAAATTCGAAATCAATTGTGCGATTTGGTTTATTAGCCGTGGAATCATCCATCCCAATGCATAGCCAATCACACCGAAGAGCAGTAAAAATACGATAACCACGGCCCACGTATGATTAACATGAAATTTCTTGATCTTAACTTTTTCAATTAATTTCACCAACGGATTCAACAGGTAAAATAAAAATCCTGATAAAATTATCGGCACGAACACCGTTGAAATAAAGGTCCCAATTGGTGCAAACAAGAAATTAATCTTTGTACAGACATAAATTAAAGTCGCCACAATTAAAAGCTCTAGTGACCAAAATAATAATGGCGACCTCCTAATTTTGTCAAACATAGCACAACTCCCTTTAGCTGCTAAGCCTAAGCTTAACGCCACATTTTCATAATGTTTTCATTATAACTTATTTCTCTCAATTACAATAATTAAATGAAGTTTTCTGGACATGATTTTTCATTTGCTTTCCCTTAAAGCCCGGCACCCCTCAATAGCTTTATAAACACAAACTGGCAACATCTGAGACGTCCTCAGGTGTTGCCAGTTGTCTTTATTACAGAACTAGGGTCGCCATAGTCGATCCCACTATTGCCACGATCAAAAATCAACGCTGGTTATTGCGCTGAACAAGTTCTTGATAACGACGATACCAGATGTTAATAAACTCATCAGAAAACGGTCCAATCCCCGCATCAATCCACTCTATCAAATTTAGTACACTTGCGCGCACGATCTGATCCGTATCTTTAGGATAATGCCACCGATGACTAAAACGCTCATACTCATCAACATCCAGTAACTTCCGATCCCCATTTGGATAGACTTTCACATCTAAATCGTAATCAATATATTTTAATGCCTCTTCATCCAATACATAGGGTGAAGCAATATTACAATAATTTGATACGCCACCTTTGCGAATCATGGTTACCACGTTAAACCAATAATCTTTATGAAAATAAACTATCGCTGGCTCACGAGTTACCCATCGTCTCCCATCGTCTTCAATCACAAGTGTATGGTCATTACACCCAATAAACTCGTCATCGCTATTCTTTAATACCATTGTATCGCGCCACGTACGATGCAAGCTGCCATCGTGTTTATAACTTTTGATCGCAATGTAGTCCCCAGCTCTGGGTTTCTTCGACTTGCGATTCATTTATGACACAGCTTTCCAATTCTGAAAGTTTTAATAACTTAGAATTCCACTAGTCATTATATCAAAAAAGGCCAAGAGACGAAAGAATGTCCCCTGATCCTTTACACCTAATAAGCCCCCGCCATTAGTTGTTGATAAATAAAGTGGCATTGCTTCACCAAATTTGGGGTCTTACGGTGATAATTGCTCAGCATAATCACTGCGTTTTGCCCATTTTTACTGATCATCATGCCGCTTTCTTCGCCATAACCCAATCCATGACTCCAATAGCTGTTCGCCGAAGCCTGATATAAACCACCCGCATATCCCTTTTTATTTCCCGCAGCATCATGCAAAATCTGTGCGCTTTGCCACGTAATTAAGCCACCTTGAAGGATGTTTTTGGTTGCCTTGTAGAAATCAGCAGTGTTCATATAAACATTGCCCGTTGCCAATTCATTATGCTGGTTTGCTGGCGATTCATGAAAAGGATATAAATAATTCACAGTCGTTTCGCGCAATGATTTGTTGTGATACGGCGTGGACAACCATTTGGCCCGACTGGCTAGCATCACAAAACCCGTATGATGAAGTCGCAAAGGCTTTATAAGGTGTGTTTGAAATAGTTGGTAATAAGATTTATGGGTGACCTGCTGTAAAACGCCCGCTAAAAGTGTGAAGTTCACCGGTTGATAAGACCATTGATGGTTCAACGTTGAAACAAAGCGGACATGATGGATTGCATAATCTACAACTGCATGTCCCGAAAGTGAACGTGTCGAATACTTTCTGATCCGTAAGCCAGTCATCATATTTAACATCATCCGAATCGTAATTTGTTCAGATCCCGGTACCTCTGGATAATATTTGGCTAGTCGATCTGTCAGTTTTATTCTACCAGCCTGAATTTGCTGCATCACTAGTGTCGCCGTTAAGGATTTTTGCATAGATAAAATCTGATATTCTGACTGAGCATTATTCAAGCCCTGACGCTGAAAATTGGCATAGCCATAGCCCTGATTATATATTTGTTGACCATTTCTCACTAACAAGATTGTTCCCACAAATTTGTTTTCACCAATCACTGGATTTAACGCTCTTTTGATACGCCGTTTTTGTGGGGTTAGAGGTGGTTGGTTCAAAATCAGGCGTTGCGGCTTAAACGTCTTTGGCACTAATTTTCGGGCAGGAATGTGCTTGGTAGATTCACTAAAAAACGTGGGATCACTCACCTGCATCACCCGATAATTATGATAAGAAAATCCGATTGCACCTAAAATGACTGCTACCAAAAAGCCCACAAAAATAAGCCTTCCTAAATATTTTTTCATTGTGACTAGCCCCCATAAAATGCTGTTACTTAAAACTTACTGCGAATCAACTTGCTGATCTAACAAACGATTAATATCATCTGATTGAAAACCTTTACTATATAAAGTACGTTTGGTACGTAATTTTCTTTGCATAAACGGATAGCGTCGATTCCGGTGCCAAACTTTGGTAAATTCATTTTGTAGTTTTTCGTCTTCTAACTCTGGATTCATTTCAAAATGCGTTTTAGCCAAAATTTGTGTAATGACATCCCCAGAAAAACCTTTCGTCATCAATCCCTGTCGTACCTTTTGTTTCATTTTCGAAACAGGATCTCGTCGATAACGATGACTTAATTTTTCTGCAATCTCTACTCCGTTTTCAACCTGCTGCTCTTCTGGATATTCACGCAGGCCTTCATCAATATCGTTTTCAAGGACCCCCTTAGCACGTAAATTGCGCCGAATGACAATCGGTCCCTTATCAGAAGTTCTGGCCATTGTTCTCACATAACTGCCAGCATACTGTAAATCATTGACTAAATTTAAGCCGCGTAATTTTTTCAGTGTAGCTTCAATGGTGGTTTCCGGGATTTCATTTTCTTGCAGTTTCTGTTTAATTTCTTTTTCAGTTCGTAAATGGCCGGATAAAAATGCTAACGCCCGTGTATAGGCTTTAGAAACATCATCTGCTGCTAGAATTTTTGCTTGAAGCTGGTCATCAATCTCCATTCCCTTAAAGATACGAAATTTAATCATCACGTCTTCACTAATAGGAAACGCATAGTGATCGTCTAAAAAAACGTTGTATCGTCCCTGCCTTTTTTGAGCTGTAATTTTGGTTACTTTTGGAAGTACTTGTTTATCTGTCATTCTTGCCTCCTGACGGAATTAATTCACTAAATGCGGTTTGTCTGCTATAATTCTTTAGGACTTATATGGAAAAGAGGAACTCACATGCCAACTGCAAAGGTTGTTTTTGCAACGATTACTGGAAATAACGAAGATTGTGCGGACATCATCACCGAAGCACTTGAAGATTTGGGCGTGCAGGTTGATGAATCCGAAATCTCTCAAACAGATGCCGCCGAATTTGAAGACTACGATATTTGCGTCGTTGTCCCTTATACTTATGATGAAGGTGCCTTACCTGAGGAAGGCCTAGACTTCTATGAGGAGCTTCCCGATTTAGACCTTAATGGCAAAATCTTTGGGGTCGCTGGTTCAGGTGACGTTTTTTACGAAGAGTTCTATTGTGTGGCCGTCGATGCATTCGGCAAGGCTTTTCAAAAAGCACATGCCTCACAAGGTGCTGAACCCGTTAAAATCAACTTAGCTCCCGAA
The DNA here is from genome assembly GCF_001438655.1 of Pediococcus cellicola. GTDB lineage: Bacteria > Bacillota > Bacilli > Lactobacillales > Lactobacillaceae > Pediococcus > Pediococcus cellicola. Next base: position 106,626 of record NZ_JQBR01000006.1, on the reverse strand, counting down.
TCAGAAGAAGACTTAGCGCAACTGGATACCTTCGCCAAAAAACTCGTCGATAGTTATGAAGCTGCACAAAAGTAGAAAAAGATTGGAACCTAAACGTTTCAATCTTTTTTTATTTGCGTTTGTTTAAATATAATCAACTTACTGAAAACATAGTTCACAATTACCACCACAATGTTATCCACTAATTTAGTTAAAATTTCGTTTTGGTGTAGCAAAGAAACACCCACCCACATAATCACAACTTCCATAAAGTAGCTTAGGAGTCGGAAAAAGAAAAACGAACCTAATTCTCGCCAAAAAGCATACCAAGTCGTGTAATGTGAACTAAATACCCAAACTTTATTTGTAAAAAAGGCCACTAAAACTGACAAAACCCACGCAATGGCGGTGCCAATCTGATAATTCCAATCTGTCGTAAATTCAATGATCGTAAAAGTACCAATATTAACGGCTGTCGTCAACGCGCCAAACACCAAATAAAGAATGACGGCCTGATTTTTTTTAATTAAAGCTTTCACTTATTCGTAACTCCACTATCTTTAAATTTTTGTTCAAGGAAATCAAGAATATATGTGGCTGCATGCCCATCACCGTATGGATTCTTGGCATCGGCCATTTGTGTATAGATCTCCGGCTTGTCTAGCAAGTCTTCCATCGCTCGCTGCACTATTTTAGGATCTGTACCCACTAACTTCAACGTCCCAGCGGTTACCCCTTCTGGGCGCTCGGTTTCATCACGCAAGACTAAGACCGGCTTGCCTAGGGATGGGGCTTCTTCTTGAACGCCGCCAGAGTCAGTCATAATAAAATAGCTACGCGCTGATAGGTTATGAAAATCAACCACATCTAGTGGCTCAATTAAATGAATACGGTTGTCATCGCCCAGCTCTTCGCGGGCAGCTTGTTGGACCTTGGGACTCAGATGAACGGGATAAATTACTTCGACATCTTTGTGCGTATCGACAACCTGTTTAATGGTACGAAAGACGCGCCGCATCGGCTCGCCCTGATTTTCGCGCCGGTGCATGGTCAACAGAACTAATCGATGATTTGGAGCAACTAAATCTAAAACGGCATGATGGTAATGTTCACTCACCGTTTCATGTAAGGCATCAATAGCTGTGTTTCCCGTAATGGCAATGTTAGTTTCCGGATGATGTTCCTTTAACAAATTTTCCTTGCTTAGTGTGGTAGGCGCAAAATAAAAATCAGCCAGCACATCCGTTAATTGACGGTTCATTTCTTCCGGATATGGCGAATACTTATCCCACGTTCGTAATCCCGCTTCCACGTGCCCTAAGGGAATTTGATTGTAAAAAGCGCTGATGCTAGCTGCAAAAGTAGTCGTGGTATCTCCATGAACGAGAATCACATCCGGCCGGACTTCTTGAATGATGGTATCCAGTTTATTTAAAACCCGACTGGTAATTTGGCTTAAAGTTTGATTCGGTTTCATAATATTCAAATCATAATCGGGGCTAATTTTAAAAATTTCTAAAACTTGGTCTAACATTTCACGATGCTGGGCTGTCACAACAGTAATGGCTTCAAATTCAGCCGGACGCTTATGCATCTCTAAAATAATGGGTGCCATTTTTATGGCTTCTGGGCGGGTCCCAAAAATCGTCATCACACGTAATTTTTTCAAAATGTGCCTCCTATTGATTAGTTATGGAAAATGGGATGCCACCCACTTTTAAGCTTCCCAATTAGTATAACGCGCCGAAGGGGAATATTTAAGCCCTAAAAATCTCAAACTAGTTTTAATGATTTGTGCAGAGGCCTGTGCTACGATAGATTCACTTAATAAGGAGGTTTTCTCTATGAATAAAACTACTTTTGAACAAAACTTAAAAAAGTATGCCAATCTCATTACCCAAGTTGGGGTCAATGTCCAACCCGGACAAACCGTTGTCCTCTCAGCAAGCATTGACCAAGCCCAACTTGTTCACCTGATTACTAGTTCTGCCTATCGTTTAGGTGCTCAAGAAGTGATTGTGGATTGGACCGATACAGAGACTAATCGACAATTCTTACGTCATGCTCCCGAAAGTCGCTTAAAAGAAGAGCCGGCTTATGTGGGGCAACGTGCCCAACAATTAGCTGATAAACGAGTAAGTCGCATTTCTTTAATTTCAGCTGATCCCAACGCACTTGCTGGCATCGACAGTCAGCGGATTGCCATGCATAATCAAGCCATCGGTAAGGCTCGTGCGCCAATTATGAAAGTGACGACCAATAATGACATTAGTTGGCTCGTGGTTTCTGCTGCCGGCATCCCGTGGGCCGAAAAAGTCTTTTCTGACCTTCATGGTCAAGCTGCAGCTGATCGGCTTTGGACAGAAATTTTCAAAACCACGCTGGTAGACCAACCAGATCCTGTAGCTGCTTGGCAAACTAAAATTGCAGAACTTAATCAACACGCTGATTGGTTGAACGCCCAACAATTCGATGAACTCCACTATCAAAGCTCTAAAACAAATCTTCGCGTTGGCCTACCTAAAAATCATATTTGGGAGGCGGCTGGGAGTCACGATGCACAAGGTAATTTCTTTGTACCTAACATGCCTACTGAAGAAGTATTTACAGCGCCTGATAATCGTCGCATTGATGGTATCGTCGTTTCGACACGTCCGTTAAGCTACGGCGGCACAATTTTAAAGGATCTTCAGTTAACGTTTAAAGCTGGTCAGGTGATTAACGCCCAAGCTGGCCAGGGTGAAGACGTTTTGAATCATTTGTTAGATACGGATGCCGGTTCACGCTCCCTTGGTGAAGTATCTCTAGTGCCTGATCAATCCCCAATTTCACAGTCAGGAATCGTTTTTTTCAATACTTTATTTGATGAAAATGCTTCTGATCACATGGCACTAGGACAAGCCTATCCTTTCAATCTGGCAAATGGCACCAAAATGACGCCTGAACAATTAGCAGCACATGGCATCAACAATAGCCAGGTGCACGTCGATTTCATGGTCGGTTCCAACCAAATGAACATCGATGGCATTAAAGCTGATGGAACCGTGATTCCTATTTTTAGAGATGGTAATTGGGTAAACTAAAACAGCTTATAACTAAAAAATTCGCGAAAATCATTTTCTTTTTTGAAAAAATGAAATTCGCGAATTTTTTTAATTTGTTGTTTGTTTTTGAAATTTAAAGATTAGATTTAAGACAACTGCGACAATACTTGTCACCACAACCCCATTACCTAAAATAAGATAAAGTTCAGCAGGCAAAGCTTGGAAAATACTAGGCACACTCGAAACACCCAAACCGGCACCAATGGAGACAGCCGCCACAATCAAGTTGCGACTATCATCAAAGTTAACCGTCTTAAGAATTCGGACCCCCTGTAAGCCTACCGTACCAAACATGACTAGCATTGCGCCGCCTAAAACTGGCGTTGGGACAACTGTGGCCAAAGCCCCTACTTTTGGCAATAAACCTAAAATAAGTAAAAACAAGCCCGCAAAGTAAATAGGTTTTCGTGTTTTGACCCCAGAAAATTGAACCACACCCACATTTTCTGAAAATGTCGAGTAAGGAAAGGTATTGAAAATGCCGCCTAAGATCTGGGCAATTCCTTCTGCTCGGTAGCCTCGTTTAAGATCATCACCCGTTAAATTACGATGCGTCATATCACCCAAGGCAAAGAACACACCGGTCGACTCAATCATGGTAGTCAAAGCAATTAAGATCATGGTAACGGATGAAGACCACTCAAAGTGTGGTACTCCAAACATGAAGGGTTCTGGAAAACGGAACCAACCACTTTGGGAGACAGTGCTTAACTTGATCATCCCTAAAGCACCTGATAAGGCTGTCCCGGCCACTAAACCAATTAAAACGGCAATGGACCGCACAAATCCTCTTCCCCAAACGTTAACCGCAATGATCACCGCTAAAGTAAAACCGCCAACCAATAAATTATTGAATGACCCAAAGTCATGGGCACTAACGGTTCCTCCGCCTAAATCAGTAATTGCGACGGGCATCAAGGTGAAACCAATGACAATAATTAAAGACCCGGTCACAACCGGTGGAAAAAGTTTGCGCATTTTCGAAAAAATTCCGCTCATCAATAAAACAAATAATCCGGAAATAATAATAGCTCCATACATCGTTGTGATACCAAGATCTTTGCCGATTGTCCCAAGTGGGGTAATCACTTGAACCGCGCATCCTAAAACGACAGGCAACCCAATCCCAACTAAGCGTGTTCGGTGAACTTGCAGTAACGTGGCAACCCCACACATGAATAAATCCATTGAAATCAACAGTGCCATCTGGGTAGCTGTAAAATGTACAATCGCCCCGATCAAGAGAGGCACCATGACATCTCCCGAGTACATCGTCAATAAATGCTGCAACCCTAAAACTGCGGCATGCACCGTTGACGTTGAATTTTCCTGTGGAACACCCTCTCCTGCGTCGAAATCAAGCTGCTCTTGTGCCCATTCTTCTTTTGAAACCAACTCATTGCCTCCTAGGCATATATCCATATCACAGTAAAACAAAAACGATGTCCGCAAATAGACATCGTTTGATGAGTTTATTGCGTATAGTCCAGAATTTACGGTTCTGGGTAGAAACTCGCCATCCTTATTATGGCGTTTATATATGCATTTCGTTTTTAATTACTAAAGTACTATACCACGCAAAATGATCGTTTTCAATAGGCGCCAGCGTGACATCACTCATCTGTGATTAGCATAATCCACACTAAAATTAATGCTAGTACGCTACAAAAAGCTTCATCCTGTAGTTCTGAATTAGCAGGATGAAGCTTATTTTAGTTTCTTATTCGGCTGGCTGTTTAACCTTAACACTTTTGACCTCATAGCCAAGTTTTTTAACAACTTCAGCTAACGCATCAGCGGTATTGGCACTGTCATCAAATTCGAGTTTTACCTTACTGGCATTGAACAGGACCTTAACCTTTTGAACCCCAGCTTGTTTTTCCAACGCACCCTGAATCTTTTGCATACATGATGGGCAAGTTAATGCACCTAATTGTAAAACTGCTTTTGTCATTTTAAAAACCTCCTATGATTTTTTTAGCTAAAAGCTTTTTCCTAATTGCTATGCTTAAAGTATAACGTGGCTTTGTTAATTAAAAATTGATGCCGATCAAGTTTTGATAACTCTTTTTGATTTATTTTTCGGTAAGTGCACGGTAACGAATGAGGCGCATCGCATTGAAAATAACCACTAAGATACTGGCTTCATGCACAAACATCCCACTTGCCATATAAATATACCCGAAAATCAAACCAATGAGCAAAAAGATAACTGTACCAATCGCAATCGTAATATTTTGACGTGTATTGGCAACTGTCTTCTTAGCTAGCCCATAAGCATGGACGAGTTCTTGGAAACTGGACTGCATTAGAACAATGTCAGAGGTTTCGATCGCGACATCCGTTCCACCACCCATCGCAATACCAATATCTGCAGTCGCAATTGAAGGACTATCGTTAATACCGTCACCCACAAATGCTACTTTATGACCCGCATCTTTGAGTTGTTTCACAAAGGTAACCTTGTTTTCAGGAAGTAAGTTAGCATGCACTTCATCAATGCCTAACTGAGTGGCTACGTGTTTTGCGGTGATTTCGTTATCGCCAGTCAACATTACTAATTTCTTGATGCCAAGTTGCTTTAGCGCGGCCAAGTTTTCCTTAACATTATCGCGAATCACATCTGAAACCCCAATGATTAACTGCACCTGATGGTCTACAGCCACAATCACCGTAGAACTTCCAGTAGCTTGTAAGGCCTGCAAGTCACTAACTTCTTGCGCACTTAATTCGAGTTGCTGACTGGTTAACAATTTCTGATTTCCCACCAAAATCTGATGACCTGCAATCTGGGCTTCAATTCCTTGACCCTTGATTGTATTATTTTCTGTAACTTGCAAATCTTGAAACGCAATTTGATTCTTTTGGGCATAAGTAGTGATCGCCTTGCCTAAAGGATGATCCGATTGACTTTCAAGTTTTGCGGCATAAGCCAACGCTTGGGATTGTTCTGGCGTATAGCTCTTCATATCCGAAACCTCTGTGTGCCCTTTCGTTAAAGTTCCGGTTTTATCAAAGACTAAGGTATCTATTTTGGCAAAGGTGTCTACAACCTCACCACCCTTAATAAGCACCCCATTTTTAGCACCATTTCCAATCCCGGCTACGTTGGATACCGGCGCACCAATGACTAGGGCTCCAGGGCATCCAAGTACCAGAACCGTGATGGCTAAACGAAAATCTCGTGAAATGAAGCCCACTAATAAAGCTAAAATCAAAACGGCTGGCGTATAGTACTTCGCAAATTGATCGATAAATTTCTCTGCATGAGATTTCGTATCTTGAGCATCTTCGACTAATTCCACTATTTTGGCAAACGTGGTATCATCGCCAACTTTGGTGGCTTTCACTTTTAAGGTTCCGTTATCTAAAATAGTTCCAGAATAAACACTGTCAGATTCTTGCTTGCTAACCAGTTTGGATTCTCCGGTGACACTTGCTTCGTTTAAATAGCCCGAACCTTCAACAATATCGCCATCAATTGGGACCTGACCGCCTGTTTTCACTAAAACAATATCGCCTTCATCGACATCATCGACATCCGTTTCTTCAATTGAACCATCTGCTTGAACCACCTCAGCCGTGGTCGGTGCCATTTCGGTCAACGTTTTGATTGATTCTCGCGTTTTAGCCAATGTCTTAGCTTCCAAGAAACTGCCGAACAAAAATAAGAAAGTCACAATGGCGGATTCATTGAATTCCTGAATGACAAAAGCCCCTACGACTGCAATACTGACTAATAATTCAATGCCAATCACACGAACCTTTAAAGCTTCCACAGCGCGAATAATGATCGGCGTTGCGGCTATGATGGAAGCTAGAACAAATGCAACTGTATAAACTAGTTGTAGCCCCATTGTCTCCCCTAAAAAGCCGATTACAATTAATGCAGCTGATGTCCACGTAATAGCATTCACATTTTTTTGAACAACCTGTTCGAATTTCATCATGATCTTTTTATCCCCTTGCCTTTATTTGATAAGTCTAATATAGCCGCAAAAGACAAGTTTGAAATTGATTGCGATCAAGTTTTGTCGATTAAACTCAAAAAAGCTCAGAAAATCACTTTTTCAATTTGGGTCACCTTGATTATCCACTAATTTTATGGGAAAATACGAAAGGTAACAGGTCCTCGTGGCTCAACTGGATAGAGCAATCGCCTCCTAAGCGATAGGTTGTGAGTTCAAGTCTCACCGGGGACATAAATGATTATTTTGCGACATTTTCTAACCTGAAATTCGGCCCCGCTATATTACCATCGTTCTAACAATGATGGTGATATAGCTTTTTTTATACCTAAAACGGCACAAACAAAATCAGCTGAATTTTAAATGGACATATACTGGCACCCATTTAGACAAACCACCTAGATTAAAAATGTGTTATATACCATAATTTGACAATAATTTTACCAAATTTTTGACACAAAAAAAGCCTCACTAATTACAGGGTAGTGAGGCTATAACTTTCTTAAATTCCAGGAGGGGATTCAGGAAAGTTAGCGTATTTGAAAAAATAACACGATATATAGTTTACACCTTTAACTAATTTATGCAAGTATTAACAAAGGGCCTCGGCTCTTTTTCGGACCAAGTTTTGCCATCACTGCTTAACTTAACAAGAAAACCATTCCCCATATTTCGCTCATAAATTCGACAATAAAAAAATGTGAATCAAGCATTTTCCAATGCCTCACTCACATTCACAAACTTTATTTTTCAGCTGCGTGTTTTGCTTTGTTACGTTTGATTTCAGCTAACTGACTTTTTTTAATGCCAGTGACCGTCTCCATACCTTCACGTGTGACAATTAATTGTTTGCCAAACTTACGAATCGTTCCTTCTGGGAATCGTTTTGGATATTTGTTATAAATGGTACGCACGTAATCTTTTTGCTTGCCCCACATGGTGCTAGCTTCATGGCTTCCCATATAATCTTCGTCATTCAAATCAATCTTCAATTTTTTCATAACTTGCTATCCCTCACTTTTAATTAAAATTCTTCTGCTTCTTTCACCCACAAAATGGCAAACGCCCCAGGTCCCACATGTGCCCCAATTACCGGTCCAATCTGACCGGTCTCAATGGCAATCACATTCGTTAATTTTCCTTGAATGTGATGTTGCCATTTTTCAATCTCTGGTTCATTTGCAGTCCCTGCTAAAAACACGCGAACTGAATAGGGTAAGTCTTGCGTCTCCTTAATAAAACGCTCAACAATGGTAGCTTTGGCTCGTTTTAAGGAACGGACCTTATCCACTGCCTCAATATTGAAATGCGTTTTGTTCAACGAAAGAATGGGTTTGACTTTTAAAAGCGATCCCACAAATGCTGAACCACTGCTCAAGCGCCCACCGTGAACCAAATTTTGAAGGTCATCGACTATGAAATACTCGCCAAAAGTTGCCTTCAAAGCATCAATCTTCGCTAAAATGTCGGCAACTGAATAGTGAGCTAGCGCCATTTTAGCGGCTTGAATCACCAAGTATCCCATTGGTTGCAAGGACAACTGTGAATCTACCACATGCACCTTAATTTCAGAAAAATCCTGAACAAATTGGTTCAAATTATTCACGAAGCCACTAATACCACCTGCTAAATGAATACTGACCACCTCATCATAACCAGCACTTGCCAATTGTTGATAAATAGTCGCCATGGTCCCCATCGAAGGCGGCGCTGTTGTCGGAAAATTTTTTTCCGTCTTCAAACGCCGATAAAATTCAGCATCACTAATATCTATTCGTTCTCGATATTGTTGTGCGCCAAACCCCACCGAAATGGGTGCTATCGTAATATGCAGTTTTTCGCAAATGTTTTGGGGAAGGTACGCCGTACTGTCAGTCACAATCGCAGTCTTCGTCAATTTTTTCACTCCTAAATTAGTAAGTGCCCAAATTATACGCCAACGCCTAGAATCATGACGACATCGTTGCTCAAGAATCGCTCAAAGTCTCCATTTAACAGGATTTACTATCCTTTTCACCCCGTGACAAGCGAATTTGAATTGTCACAAGGTGGAAACGAAACCCACCTAAAACTTTACATCATTAACTACCCTTTACTGAGGGTAACAAGCCTCGCATTGAAAGTCAAAAATTATGAACATCTTCACACAAAATTAAAAAATTCAGAACATCTGTCTAATCGTTCGAACAGATAATTCTGAATTTTATATGTTTTATTATTTTTCTACGTAAATGCCCTTCCAGTTCCAAGGAACACCAGCCGTGTTGTAAACGTAGCCTTTAACTTTAGTGTTGATCAATTGTGGCACAACACCATTGTAAAGTGGTGCATTACCTTGGTCACTCATCAAGACTTTTTCTGCCTTTACCATGTCGGCCCAACGTTTTTCTGGGTTATTAGCATCGACATTATTTGCCTTGTCAATCAACTGATCGTATTCCTTATTAGCCCATTTTCCGTTATTGAAGCTGTTATCGGAAGTAAATAAGCCTAAATCAGAAATTGGATCCGAGAAGTCGGCCCCCCAGTTAGTGATAACTAATTGGAATTGACCTTTAGCTGAACGTGTTAAACGAGTCTTATAAGGAATCGTTTGGACATCAATCTTCAAACCAGGTAATTTTTCAAGTTGTGACTGCAAGAATTCAGCAGTCTTCTTACCTGCGTCCGTATCGTCGGCCATCAACGTATAAGTCACACGCTTCTTGCCTTCTTGTTTCAGACCTTTAGCCCAAGCTTTTTTAGCTTTGGCTAAATCGTAGACGACACCTTCGCCATTATAAGCGTCTTTGGCAAAGTCTTTACCCGTCTTAGGATTCTTAGCTAGACCGTCTGTGACAAAGCCCCTAGGTACTGTAGAGCCATCAGAGAGGACGTTTGTGACTAACTGTTTACGATTAATTGCAAGCGACATTGCTTTTCTAATATTCACATTACGGAAAGCTTTGATTTTCTTGTAGTTATATTCCAGATATGAATTCCGTGCTTCACGACCAAGGAAGTAAGCCTTGTTACTCTTCATGTTGGCAACTTGTGTGCCGGCTAGAACGGTTTGATCTACTTGCTTCCCTTGGAACATGTTCAAACCAGTCTGAGGATCTTTAACGACTTGATCCACTAACTTAGATAAATAAACGTGCTTTTTATCCCAGTAGTTTTTGTTCTTCACTAAAGTCCATTTGTTATTGGTTCCCGTCCATCCCTGTAATGTAAATGGTCCGTTATAAACTTGGTATTTACTTTGAGTCGCGTATTTATCGCCATATTTTTCAACGGTCTTTTGATTTTGTGGAAAGAAACTAGGGAAGCCCATAAGTAACTTAAAGTATGGGATAGCCTTTTCTAAGGATACCGTCAACTTGTAGTCGCCATCTGCCTTGATCCCTAAGCTGCTAACTGGTTTCTTCCCAGCCTGAATCTTATCTGCATTTTTAATACCACTGTATAAGTAGGCATACTGCGAACCAGTCTTAGGATTGTTAATCCGTTGCCAGGAATACACAAAGTCTTTAGCAGTCACTTTGTCTCCATTACTCCACTTGGCATTTTTACGTAACGTAAAGGTATACGTCTTGCCATCTTTGGAAACTTTGGTCTTTGTGGCAATTCCAGGTAGGACTTTATTATCCTTACCTAGGCGATACAATCCCTCACCCACATTGTTCATGACATCGAAACTAATTTGATCTGTAGCAAGCGATGGATCAATTGAAGGTAACTCTGACTTTTCCGTCCAGTTGACAACTTGTTTAGCAGCTAAATTACTTTTATTGACACCACCACTTGAAGATGCAGATTTGCCATTGCCACAAGCAGCTAATAAAAGTAACGGCAGCGCCACTAAAAGTGTCACCGATCCCTTTTTAATTTTCATATACAGCCAACTCCTCTAGTATTTTTAATCTGATTATGAGAAAGTATCTAATCAGAATTTAATAACAAACATAGCTTAGCAGAGCGTCTTTGTCAATAGTAATATTAAATAAAAATTAAAATAGCGGCATAATTGGTTGGATATAATGAGAGAAATTAAAAAAAGACAAGAATGTGTTAAACATTCTTGTCTTTTAGAGTCAGATTAAGCTTCAATTTTTTTGGCTTCTGCAAAGCGCACAATCACGCGTCCATGCAGATCATGTAGTTCTTCGCTACGTGCTTTTGCAACTGTCTCAGGATCGATATCAATTAAGATTGAGTTTTCATAAACCTTACCAACTTCGCCATCAAAGCCGGTTGGGAGTAAGGCTGTTTTTTTCACATGAACCTTATCGCCAATGTCAAAAGGTTTCTTGACTGGTTCTTCTTCATTTTTTTCCATGAGTAACTTCCTTTCGTGAATGGGCCACTTATTGTGTCATAGCGTAAATGTGTTCTAGAAGCTTGCCTTTCAAATTTGTCGAAAAGCGATGCGATCTAGAACACCCTTTTTGATATTATAAAGCCTTTCAGGTAATTGGTAAAGTCAAACGCTGGGAATGAACGCTTTCAAACTATAAAAAATGTTAGGATCTCCATTTAGCGATCCTAACATTTTAGAATTCTCACTTTAAAAACGACGTTGCCCATTCATCAGTTTAATTGTTTTTCGCCATGACAAGCTGTGTCGTTCATTACGGTTTAATTTCTTGTAATACAGTTGTGCTTCTGGCCCTTGTCCCCACATTGCAAGTGCTTGGTATTGACGGCCATTCTTACCCTTAACTGTCACTAATTTAAAGAAAAAGCCAAATCCCCAACGTTTATCGGATAATGAATAACTTCCCTTATAATACGGTTTGAATACCATGTATTTGCCGTATGTCCGCTCCATAACGGTATGATGCAAACCAACCATTGAATTTTTTTTAATGTTTAAACCAGTCTTTTTCGTTAAGTACCAGTTACCTCTCATTGCTGCCGGCACAGAAGTTCGGGAAGCGGCCTGAGTCTCTGTACTATTTGCAAACATGAAAACACCCATCGCTAAACTAACAATTAGTAAAAATCGCATTACTTTTTTCATCAAAACCGCCTCCAAAAAATGTTACATAACTATTACAATTTCTTTACAAGTTCATCATATAGCATTTTGAATTCGAATGCAATCATTTTTTGTATTAGTTTAAGAAACAGCAAAGAAGTTTAGAAAAAGTTAAGTAAAACCCCGGTACGAAACGGTTTTATTCTGAATCAATATGCGCTACAATGGAAACATTAATCATTTTAGGAGGTGGTTTAATGACGGCACTTCGATATTTACCTTTTGTAACAATTTCTCTATTAGTTACCATCTATAACATCCGAAAATTGAAGAAAAATCGATCACCGTTTTCGATCTTAGTAAGAACCACCTTTATTATATATGTTGTCAGCGTGTTTTACTTAATATTTACGCCTGGTAATTATTCGTTTAGTATGGACGCCATCTTTCAAACCATTCATATAGGTTACGCAAAAGTAATTGTGATGCCATATCGTGATTACAGCATGCAGGCGATTTTAAATGTCATTATGACCATTCCAGCTGGCGTTTATCTATATATCTTTGCCTTTAAACATCGCCCCATTTTGTTTGAAGTCCTGTTCATTGCCTTAGGAATCGCATTGTTTAATGAAGGCGGTCAATTCGTTTTGGATCAGCTCATTCATATCAACCGAACCGTTGACATCATGGACGTGTTGCACAACGGATTAGGTGTGGTCGTTGGATTCTACCTAATGACACCTTTCAATTTATTTATACGATCCGAAGAAAAAAGCCTTCAGAATGGAAAATTCTGAGGCTTTTTTCTTAATAAACTATCATTTATCAAGTCTTTTTACGTTAACTATTTAATTACCCGCATTCACATTATCACTCTGTACACTACTATTAGAATCGGAACTAGCAGACAGGTTCAATGCAATATTACCAGTAGTCGCGTGGTCCAATCCGAGGTTGCTTCTGTTAAAGTTTGTCACCCGTTGTAATTCTTTTTTAGCCATGATTTCCATACTCTGACCATTAACAGACTGACCAGTTCCTTGTAAGTGAGTCTGAGAAACATTCTGTCTAGCGCCACGATAATTCTGTGCAACGGCGGTTAAATCTGCGAACGTTAAATCCGTCTTCATTTGTGCTGAAATTGAATCTAGAAAGTCCTTATTTAACAGTGTTGAAATTGAACTAGCTTTACTCATAATTCCCAAGATAACTTCTCGTTGGCGCGTCTGACGTCCATAATCTCCGTTAGGATCATCATAGCGCATCCGTGAATAGGCTAAAGCTTTTTTACCATTCATGTGTGTAGATTTGCCTTTGGTAAAAGTATAACCTTCATACTTAAAGCTCAAAGATGGTACCAAAGTCACACCACCTACTTCATTCACCACTTTTTCCATACCACTCATATTCATAAGTGCATAAAAATCGATGGGCACATTCAACATTTCCTGTACCGTTTTAATGGCGGTTCCTGCGCTACCAAATGCATATGCTGCATTAATCTTCGAAGGGGATTCGCTTTCATAGCCTGGAATCGTCACACCCGTATCCCGTGGAATACTTGTAATCGTTGTTTTGTTGGTTTTCGGATTTAATGTAACCAACATCATCGTGTCGGTTCGCCCTTTGTATGAACGCCCTAATGCACCAGTATCAGTACCCATCAGCAAAATTGAAATGGGACTCTTCTGCTGAAGCACCGTGCTAGCATTACGATTTTTTTTAATTCCCGCACTTTGGTAAGTATTATCGACTGCGTGTTTTAAATTATAATACTTGCGAGCTGCATACGCCCCAACGGAAACTAAAAGGACCAAAATCACTGTTAATATAATGTTGCGAACTGTATGTCTTTTTTTAACATGTTCATGTCTCATGGTATACCCTCCTGAAATGTCTATTATTATTGTATGCTTTTGTTTTTCAAAATTCACTAAAATTTCAAAATTTAACGCTTTAAACCCCTATCTTAATAAATATGCTAAAATTACTCGCGATATTGCGATCATTTGTCTTGAAAAAGCATTTTAAAGTTTTTTAGAATTGTTGGTCGCAAAAGAAGCAAAACGGTCGCATATAATAACACGCCAATAACGATCTGTATACCCAAATTCAAAACCGTTATCTTCATTGTTAGGTTTAGGAAGTAGACCACTGCAAACATCACCACGCCCGCTACTAAATACTTAATAAAATTTTCTAATAGTATGTGCATTTTCAAATCTCGGCGCACAACATACATTTGATATAAAGCCACAGAAGCTTCTGATAGTACCGTAGTAATTGTTGCACCAACCACACCCAGCATTAAAATAAATGGCACATTTAAAACAATACTTACTACAGCGCCCAACGTCACGGAGATTGTGAATTGTTTAACTCTTCGCGTTGGAATTAAAAATTCTTGACCGATGACATTGCTCCAGGCAATGAAAATGATAATTGGAGATTCAATCATCATGAGCCGCCCCACTACTGTGAAATGTGGGCCAAAATACCATGGCGCTAGTGAGGTTGCAATTGCAGCTACACCAAACATAAAAGGCACAGCAAGACAAGTCACAAAATCAAATGACAGATATAAAAAATTCCTGACCTTTTTCATATCTTTTTTTTCAACTAAATTAGAAATTCGTGGTAAAAGTACCGTACCGGGAGCTGTAACAATGGCCAACACCATTTTAACGAGTTTATCCGAATAGTCGAAATATCCGGCAGCTTGCACGGAGTCAAATTGACCAAGCATTGTTTTATTAACTACTAAATATATTTGCACGGCTACTTGTGGGACAAATAATAAAAAAGCTGGCTTAAAATGGTGCCAAATATGTAAATTGGCAATGGGAACAAATTTAATATTCTTTTTTAGATAGGGCCACAACGTTAAATTTCCTAGTAACTGTGAACCCGACAAAATCAAGATATAGGTTGCCAAATCACTTGGTCTTTTTACCAGCGTAAAAATAGCTACCAGCGAAACTAATTTGACCATCGTATTTCTTAAAACTGTCTTCTTAAAATCCTCTAATCCCATAAACAACCATGAGATATCAAAGGCACCCGCAATAACAAATAATGATTGACAAATAACGTATGTACGATATTTTGCTACAAACAATAAGTAAATTCCCAAAATACAAAGGGCAATTGAAATAGTGGTCACTTGCAATAACTCAATTTCCCAAAAAGTGCGTGATCTACGTTCCATATCATCTCTCGCATACGCGATTTCTCGATTACCATACAGTGTAATCCCAACCGTTCCGGCAATTAAAAAATAAGTTACGATCGAATTGGTAAAGGCATTAATGCCCACCCCAGTTGGCCCTAAGACACGGCCAATATACGGAACAGTGAGTAAGGGAACGATCAGAATTAATAACTGATATCCAACATTATAAAGATAATTTTTAACCACTAACATATTGGCCTTACTCTCCAATCGCTTTATTAGATTTTCTATTTATCATCGTTTATTTTAATTCACGGTTGGTAGTTTGTAACGCCGCCATCAAAACCTGGTCCATATTATAATATCGATACTGTCCTAAACGTCCCCCAAAAATAACGTTATTGGCTTGCTGGTCGGCAAGCTTTTGATATTTTTTATATAAACGGTTATTGGCCTCGTTATTTACAGGATAATATGGCTCATCACCACGATGCCAACTTTTGGGATATTCACGAGTAATGACTGTTTTGTGTTTATTACCCTTGCCAAACTCAAAATGTTTATGCTCAATGATTCGTGTATATGGTGTTTCTGCGTCCGTGTAATTCACAACGGCAACACCCTGGTAATTGCCCGTATCTACTTCTTCAGTCTCAAAATCTAAGCTACGGTACTCCAATTCACCGAGACGATAATCAAAAAATTGATCAATCATTCCGGTAAAAACAATGCGATCAAAGTGGTTGATATAATAGTCTTTTTTGGCAAAAAAGTCAGTGTTAACACTCACATCAATCAAATCTGAGGCCAACATTTTATCAATAATTTGTGTATAACCACCAATCGGAATTCCCTGATATAAATCGTTAAAGTAGTTATTATCATAAGTAAAACGAACTGGTAACCTTCTTATGATAAAAGCAGGTAATTCAGTTGCCGGTTTCCCCCATTGTTTTTCGGTGTAGCCCTTAACCAACTTCTTATAAACATCAGGACCCACCAATGAAATAGCCTGTTCTTCTACATTCCTTGCTAATTTTGTATCTATGCCGCTGTCCTTAACTTGTTGTGCAATTTTTTGCTTGGCTTGTGCAGGTGTCACAACCCCCCACAGTTTATTAAAAGTATTCATATTAAAAGGCATATTATAGATTTCGCCATGATAGTTTGCGACTGGACTGTTCGTATAACGATTGAATTTAGCAAATTGATTGACGTATTGCCAGATCTTTTCGTTACTGGTATGGAAAATGTGAGCCCCATACTCATGTACCTGAATACCATCAATTTCCTTGGTATATATGTTACCTGCGATGTGGTCTCTTTTTTCAATTACTTTAACTTTTTTTCCTTGTTTTGCTGCCTCATATGCAAAAGTTGCTCCAAACAAACCAGCACCAACCACCAAATAATCGTACACAACTATCACTCCATTCTCGATTTAATAGAACTCTTTTAATTTTTGAATCTCATTCACTACTCTTTGGGATTTACTGTAAGCTTCTAGTTCATGTACCATATGCTTTAATTGTTGCGTATTATATACTTGCTCCGTTTGCATCAGCATGAGTTGCTTTTCCGAACGCTTAATCAGATGATCCCCTTGTTTTACAGCCAATAAATCATTTTTTAACAATTTGTGATATTTAGTAGCAAAACTGGTTGAACTTTTAAGTTTCTTATTGGAAACTAACTGCAACTGCAATTTAGAAATATTATTTTCATATATAGTCGCCTTTAACCGGCCTTTTTTATTGAAAAGTGTCTGATAGTTTTCACGAAATTTCAACATTTGTTGGGCTCTAGAAACGATCTGATTTCCACGTTTAACAGGATGCTCTTTTAAAGTTTGTTTTAACCTATTAATATCTTTTTTAGATGTATTTATTGTAATATTATCATACTCATTACTCGTAAAAATCATGTTCAATTGTTTAGATACAACCGGTGAAACTTGACGATGCCCTAATTTTCGATTTAAGATTTTTCCACCAACAACTAAGGAAACAAATAAAAAAACAACTAAAATGATCGTGCCCACGCGAAATTTAATATTCTCGCTGTGTTTATACTGATGAATCTTCTTAAACGCCCGTCGATTCAAACCAGAATAGTCAATCTCATTATGAGATTTTTCCACTGGCTCAATAAAGAAATTACTAATTCGTTGAATTAATCGCTTAGTTCTCCCTTGTGCCATATTTTACTCCCCTTGGATTTTATTGATTGAGATAACTGGGTGTCTTAGTTAAAACTAAATTTTTTCCTTTAAACAGCACCGTTTTTGACGTTCCTGAAGTCCAGTAAACATACTTCAACCGATTTTTTTTCTTATACACCACAATAAAATCATCTTTATCATGTAAAACATGCTGCTTTACAAAATGATAACCGTCAAGCTCTTTTAACATCTTACGAACGATCACAGCACTTTTTTTCTCTTTAAAATTCGGCGATGATCCGGAATAAAGTCCCCAATCGCCCGCATTGCCATCATCAACTAGACTATAGAGAACGATAATCGGTTGCCTCATCATGTCTAAAACTAGAACTGACCGTGCCTCAAAAGCAGCCTGTTCATCTTGTGACCATTTCCCCTGAAATGATGGGGTCGTAGAATAGCCAATTTCAGTTGTAACCAGCGGAAGTGACTTTCTTTTAGCCGCCTGCACACTATCATTCACAAAGGCCTGTTGATCATTAGTAAACAGGTTTTCGGGATTGCCATTATTGGTTGTCTGAAATTGATACGGATGATTCGCAATGGCATCCCCATATTTGAGAAGGCCGTACAACGTTGCGCGCGAAAGGACTTTTTGATTATCTTGTGAAAATCCGGAGAAATTGCCGGTTAAATAAATACTGTGAGCATCGTACGCTTTGATTGTTTTACCAATGTAATTGTCTAATTCAACCCATGCTTTGACCAAATGATCATCTAGTCCGTCTTGACTTTGATCAAACCAAAATAGGCTATTAGGTTCATTCCATCCTTCCCAAATAATTCCTTGTCCAGCATAAGTTCTGATCACTTGTGAAACAAGCGATTTATATTTATTGACAATCTGTTTATGGTCAGTTTGATAAACTCTGTTTTCTCTAGAATTACTTGTCGAAAAAGGTACTATCGGATGTAACCCGAGGTTTCTAGCACGCGTAATCGCGTATTTAAAAACTTGGTCATCATATTTTTTTCCATGCACAAGTGATCGGTAAAAAACAACGGGAATAACAACATACCGGAAACCATCCTTTTTTGCTATCTTCAACTGTGCATCGATATAAGTATGATTTCTTTCCTCTTTCTGATAATTTTTATATGGCCAAACAAAAACGCCCACTTTTTGAGAAATGCTCTTGTTTTTCCTCAATTCATTTTTGGCAGAAACTACATTTTCTTTTGCAGTTGTCAATTGCGCTTTGACCACATACAAGCCACCAAGCAAGCATAAAATCAAAAGCAAAAAGATAAAAATGTGTTTTTTGTTTTTCATATACCTCACTCATTTTTTGACTGTTCTTCAAGAAACTTTGCCAACTGGCTGCCTGAATTAGAGATTCTATATTTAGCCACAAACTTTATCCCGTTAGTAGCCAGTTCTACTCTTAATTGCTCATCATTCAATAATCTCAAAATGTTCGCAGCAAGTTGTTTTGAATCCTGAACCGGAGAAATTAGTGCTGTCTGATTATGAATTCCAAAATCGCGAACACCGCCATTATCAGTGGCTACCAGAGCGGCACCACATGCCATAGCCTCTGTTGCCGTCAACCCCCAGCCTTCTGTTCGACTCGGAAACACGAAAATGCTAGATTGATTATAAATTTCATCTCGCAAAACTTCTCTTGCTGGATTCTGATAATATTGAATCCAATCTGGCAGTGTGGTCGGTCGAGGATACACACCAAAAAGCTTGACTTTCACTTTAGGATCTTTTCGATGGATGCTTGTGATTGCTTTTAGGCCATCTTGAGTTCCCTTCCACTCATTTGTATGGTACAGCATTGAAATAGTTGGCTTACGCTGTTCAATCGGATTAGTAAGTCTGATATCATCATCCACAAAATTGGGAATGAATTCCGCCTTCTCTCCCATCTGCGCCGCAATATCTTTCAACCAAGAAGCAATAACAATCTTGTGCATGGGTAACTTCCAAGTGGCATCTACTAGTGACTTTGCGCCGTCCCAGATTTCATAATGCTGAACAAAATAAAATTTTGCTTTTTTAAACTTGGATAATGTATTCACATATGGCGCCGTGAACCAGGCCGTAGCAATGACACAATCGCCATTTGTTACTTGGGATGGCTTGAAATTCAATTTAAAATTCAAATTTACTCTGTGTTTAAAAGTGTACCAAGGAATTTTGGGATCAACACGCTTCAAGTGACAAAGATAAGCTATTTTTTTCAAAAAAAGCCTGGTCTTAGTTTTGGCAGATGTAAAACGAGGATCATGCTTCCAAAACCAAAAATGATCAATGGCTACCTCGTATCCTTGACCAGCCAAGAAATCCGCATATTCGTAAATGATTTTATATCCACCAACAGGTACGTTCATTTTTTCGGGTAGCACAAAAACAATTTTCATACAAACTCCTTATTCATCAAAACGACAGGTTTCTCTTTTCGTGATTGCTCTCTACTTTTGGATAAAAGCGCAACTAACGTAAAATTAATTCCCACAATGTAAAGTGATGATTCCACAAGTCCAAAAATACTAATAACCAGGATTAAGCTTGCCAATGCCCAATCACTCGCATTAAAAGCCTTTATCGCCAATTGATTATAAAACAAACCATAAACCAAAAGAACAATTAACCCGAATTGGATTCCTAAAGTGACATATGTATTATCCATAATCACTATTCCAGAACCTCGATAGGCGCCGACCTGTTTTGGAAGCAGGCCAATTCCATATTGATGGTAGTACTGGGATAAAATGTTAATTCGGTCTGATAATAAACTATTTATTTTCATCCAAAATGACGATCCCCATCTGAAATTCATAACCAAGTAGAAAGATATGGCACTTAAGCCAAAAAATGCCCAACTAACAATGCCCTTTATCCAGGCAAAATCTAGAGGATGAATTTGTTTTTGTGCTGTATTCAAAATGGCAATGACTAAATATAAGCCGACCGCAATTAGGCCACCTTTTGAATCCGTTAGTTTAAAAATGACCCCTTCAAAAATGGCAACCCCTAATACGTCATACCAATTAATATGATCAAAATGTAAAAAAATGTACTCTAGCAAAATGCTCATCACAATTGCTCCAGCAACATTAAATTGTTTGAATCCCAGTGCGTTTCTAACCACACCCGTATCTGGCCGAACAGCTATGTTACTAGCAATGACCCCAATCTGATTTAAAAAAAGGACTGTTACAAATAGAATTGTTCTTAAGACCAAATCTCTTTTTACAAATTTTTTGAAGTCAATGTTAGCTGCGCTTAAAATAAAGAGTGCCCCCAACAAGAGATTGTTGTTCTTGACCGCAAAGTACGAGTAGACGCCAAGAAGTGCGATTGCTCCTCCCAAGAGCCAATCCCACGTATTTAACTTATTTAAGAAGACTATTATAAGACCTAATAACAGGATGATTCCTAGTGACCACAGTCTTGTATACTTGGACAAAGCTGGATTTGCTGATAACTGACTTGCACCTAACAAAAAATATTCGATTTCATACAAAGCATATACGAAAAAGACATGATTGT
This sequence comes from Pediococcus cellicola, assembly GCF_001438655.1. Taxonomy (GTDB): domain Bacteria; phylum Bacillota; class Bacilli; order Lactobacillales; family Lactobacillaceae; genus Pediococcus; species Pediococcus cellicola. The sequence continues at coordinate 85,717 of NZ_JQBR01000006.1, read as the reverse complement.
CTTTTCTTGCACGAAGTCGCTCTATAATAGTTTTATGAGTCACTTTGATTTCCTCCCTCGTTGGTGATCTCGATAGTTACCAAACACAAAATAGTTCAACGACAGGGTCCCAAGCAAAGTATGTTTTTTATACTTCCTCTGAAAAATTTTAAAAAAAGATTCAAACGAACGTGAATGCTTAACATCCGCTAAATAATTTGAAATAGCTTGTGCATCCGGACTATCCTCAGTCAGATAGTTCTTTCTGAGATATTCAAGCTGTGTCACACTTAAACAAAATTGCTGATACAGTTTTTCTAAATCAAATGACTTTTTAAGACGTGCACTTAAGCTTTGATGCGTGCCAACTTGATTAGTCCCATGCTGCCTATACAGAATGGTGGGCTCTGATATATATGCCATAGTGCCAAAACACTTCGCCAATAATGCAAGCCACCAATCATGCATCACAATTTTATTTGTATCCGTGTTAAGGGCGATTTTCTTTAATGCGTGATTTATCGCAACAGTACAGCCCGTAACACGATTATCAGTCATCATCTTTTCAAAACTCAAAGTATCCAGAATATTTGCCGGTAATTGCCGATCTAAGACGACTTTAAGGTTCTCGTCAGTCACCGTAAGGTTTGTAAATACTAACGCTGGTGTTTCAAAGCCTAATCTCGTTACTTTTTCAACTGACAATGCCACCTTATTAGGCTTCCAGAAATCATCCTGATCACAAAACAAATAAATATCAGCTTCGCTATTTTTTAATAAGTCCCAAAAAGAGTCTTTCACACCTAAGTTCACTTGATTTTTTTGATTGATAAACTTGATCCGTGTATCAGTCTTACAGTATTGATGAATTATTTGTTGCGTGCCGTCACTAGATCCATCATCTCTAATATAAAGGACCCAATCCGTATAGGTCTGATTTTTAATCGAGTCCAATTGTTCTTTTAAGTACTGGGCGCCATTATAAGTCGACAAAAGTATTGCAACATTTTCCATATCTATTCCTCAATCCTGATACACTTTTTCTAAAACTCGAATTGCCGCGCCAAATCCATACCCATTTTTTTTCAATTGCTTTGTTTGTTCAAGGCGATTGGGATTGCCCGGATGTTTTAAGATGCAAGCCGCCCACTGAGAAGCATTTTTTGTGAGTGAAATTGGTACGACCAGATCCTTTAGATAATTTCCGAGCGGAATTTCAGCCGAAATAAAAATTGGTAGACCCGAATCCTGTGCTTCAACAAATACTGTGCTCAAACCCTCATGAAGAGACGGAAAAATCAAAGCATCCATGGCACTGTATAATCGATTCAAATCGTTGCGACGACCCATGAAAAGAACTTTTTCATCTAGTCCCAAATTATGTACTTGTGCCTTAATCTTATCTTGGAGAACTCCTTCACCAATCAGCATTAAAACAGCATTTGGTTCCTGAATCTGAATATGATTAAAAGTCTCAATTAAGAACCGATGATTTTTTCGTTTTTCAAAGACTCCCACATGTCCGTAAACTTTTTTGGAATTTAGATTCAATTGTGTCCTAACTCGTTGACGCGCGTGAACATCAAATTTATATTTGTCTAAATCGATCCCATTATTAACAATACGATATGCATTTTTGTTAATAATCTTTGCAGTAAATAACCATTTAGCAGCTTGCTCAGAAACTGCCAAAAAATCTGTTGCCACCCAGTTACAAATAATTGCTTTACCTAAATTATGTAATCTTGTTAGAATTTTTAGTTTGGTTGCACTGCCATCTGTACCAAAATAAGTATTATGCGAATGAATCACAATCTGTTTAATGCCAAAAAGCTTAGCAAATAGAATTGGTAAAAAATTCCACATTGCTGAATAGTTAAAATGGATCGCATCATAGTTTGAGGCATTCGCCTTTAAAAATAAAAACCAGTCTTTTAAATGCATCAATAGCTTCTGATTGGCTGGCCTTATCATGTATTGATGCCATCCCAAATCATCAAGCTTTTGTTGACATTCGTTTTTCCCGGAAACATTCACAACGTCAATTTTATATTTGTGGGGATCCAGATTTCCAAAAGAATTAAAAATGAAGTGGGTAACCCCACTTCTAACCATAAAATCTCCAACAACCAAGATCTTCTTCATTCTTTAAATCCTGTCAACTTTCTTTGTAAAAACTTTCCGCCCTTAACAAACCAATTTTGTCGTTCCATAAAGACATACTTGACTTCCGTAGTTCGTACCTGATTCACATTTAGCCACACATCAAGTAATAACTCGCTGATAAATCCAAAGACTCGCTTTTCGTAATCACTGTAATCTCTGATATCTACTCTTTTTTCTACTTCACCAAGAATATCAAATAACCACTCACAATATTCATCAAATTGCGGGCGCTTCATAATGAACATATTAAACATGTGTGCCGAACGTCGGTTCATGACCCGATCATATTCATCAAGATAGACCGCAAATTTTGTACCAATGACATCCCGTGTGATTTTTAATGGTTCAGCATGATGAGCATGTACATAATGTGAATAATTGGTTTCTACATAATAACGACGTTTTTGCGGCAAAATGACGTCAGCCTTTTGAAACAGCTTTTCGACATCTGCTTTTGTAAGAACGGCATTCAGGTCTTTTTTCTTATTAAGTGATAAATATCGACGATAATGGACTAAACCCACCGCATCAGCATCCAAATTTTTCCAAGCCCAATAAATAGCGGTTAACTCATTGTAATTCGGATTTTTTTCGGAAATATTATCTCCTGTGTTATCTCCTTGAAAGCTTTCATTCACATCAGGATGTAGTGTTTTCCCCACAAAGATGGGCAAATACAGTTCTCTATTTTTGGGCATCTCATAATTTTTATGTGCGGCAACTAATATTTTTATCTTCATCTGATCGCTGTGCCTCGATTTCGACGATTTTTCCCTACTCCTCTAAACAGACCAATGATGCAACCGAGTAGTGCGCCAATTATGCCATATTTTTTAGCCTCTTGAAAATGGTCATACGTTGATTTTTGTGCAGTACTCTCTTTTGCTCGAGATATTTGACGCACTTCATAATTATCTTTTTTAGAGTTGTACTTTTGCGTATAGGCTTCTGCTAAATAATTGACAATTTTTGTGGCTGTGTAGGCATTTGAAGTTGTAGCCGCAATATTTAAAATGACACTGCTTGGATGTGGGACAACATTAATTTTCTTTTCAAGTTGTTTCAATGACATCGAAATACTGTCATTATCTTTTAACTTTTTTTGAACCTTTTCCAAATTAGACGTATCTGCAGCGAGAACGGCATTTGTATTCATCTGATTGGCATCCTCAGTAAATTGATCATATTTATTTCCTGCAGACACATCAATATGTCTCACAATAACATTGGTACTAACCGTATAAGTAGGTTTGAACGTATACTTTTGAATCATATAAGCGGCTAGTCCAAATACGACTGCCAGTCCAACAATCCAATACCAGCTTCTAATTAAGGATTTAATTAAGTACGAAAACGAAAATTCTTTATTCATCATACAACTCCATTTTTCATTCATTTAACAATTAATAGGCATCATTAGGAAAAATAATAACCTTAACAGTGCGAAACATAATTTTTAAATCTAAAAGTAAACTTTGATGTCGGATGTACTTTAAATCAAGCGCCACCATTTGGTCAAAATCAAGTGCATTCCGACCTGTTACTTGCCATAAACCCGTACAGCCTGGCTTAACAACTAACCGTTGCTTATCTTTTTCAGTATAATACTGATATTCATTAAGCAGTGGTGGCCGTGGTCCCACAACACTCATATCGCCAATAAGCACATTGTAAAGTTGCGGTAATTCGTCCAAGCTGTGTTTTCTAATGAACGACCCTACCCGCGTAATTCGTGGATCTTCCTTCATTTTAAACATCAGCCCATTAATCTCGTTCTTATCTAATAGCTTATCTTTGATTTTATCTGCATTTTGATACATCGATCGTAACTTATACATCCGAAAAACTTTTCCATTTTTTCCCACTCGTTGTTGTGAATAAAAAATTGGCCCAGGATCATCCACTACAATGCACACCCCAGTTATCAGTAGTATAGGTAATGAAATAATTAGCCCAACAGAGCTCAATAATATGTCGATTGACCTTTTAGTGACACTAAAAAGTCGTTTTTTTATGTACGTATTCGATTTTGGTCCCATTTTATTTTTTGAACTCTTTCTTTTACCTTGCACTACTTCTCTATTCATAATTTTGAAAACTCGCCTTCATAATAAAATATGTTTTCTTTTAGAATACAGCAAAGTCGCCTCGTAAATCTTATCATATGCTTAATATTTAATCAAATTGAAGCCGATAACTAAGGATTTTTCAACATTTCAATTTAAAAAAATGTCACAAAAAAAGCATTTAGAAAATAAGATTTTCTCAAATGCTATCTTTATTCATAAACAAAAAATTTAAAATGGTTACTACTTATCAATAATTGCCATCATCTGCTTTAAAGCCTCTTGCCAAGTTGGAATCTTAAAACCAGTGGCCTTCGTCTTTTCCAAAGACATAACAGAATGTTCTGGACGATGTGCTTTTTGTGGATATTCTGTTGAGCTAACTGGTTTGACTTCTGTTTTTGTATCCCTCAAAATTTCAGTGGCAAACTGGAACCAGTTGGCCTGATTGTCATTACTCAAGTTGTATGTGCCATAGGCAACTTGATGCTCAACGGCGTAAACCATGAATTCAGCTAAAGTACGTGTCCAAGTTGGTCGCCCCACCTGATCGTCCACCACTGTGATGACGTCATGCGTTTTAGCAAGATTCAACATGGTGTACACAAAGTTCTTACCGTACTTACCAAATACCCATGATGTCCGAATGATATAGTACTTACTCATGGTATCGCGAACTGCTTTTTCACCTAAACTCTTGGTACGGCCATACTCATTTTGAGGATTTTGTGGATCCATTTCTTGATACATACCAGTATTCTGACCATCAAACACATAATCAGTACTAATATATACTAAGGTTGCACCTACACACTCTGCAGCGGTTGCCAGATTTTGAGTCCCAAGTACGTTAACCTTCTCATCAATTGACTTTCCTGGCTCTTCTTCAGCAGCATCTACTGCCGTATAAGCCGCACAATGGAAAACTAACTCCGGCTTGTTTTTAGCAAAATAGTCATTTACCATTTGTTGGTTAGTAATATCCAATTCCTTTGTATCAGTGGCAGCATATGTAATGCCCTTTTCATCCAATAAGTGACGTAGCTCTGTACCTAGTTGTCCATTAGCACCTGTTATTAAAATATGATTCATTATAGTTTCCCTTCTATCAAAAAAACGGGTGTTACCCCGCTAGCTGTTACTGCCCATTTTTAGCGTACTTAGCCTCAACAGCCTTCTTTTCATCTTTCCACCAATCTTCATGCTCCGTATACCAATCAATAGTGGCCTGAAGCCCTTTTGCAAAGTCTGTAAATTCAGGCTGCCACCCCAGTTCAGTACGCAACTTAGTAGAATCAATGGCATAACGCATATCATGACCTGGACGATCCTTCACATGATCATAAGCATCAGCTGGTTGTCCCATCTGCTTCAAGATCATCTCAAGAACTGTCTTATTATCTTTTTCACCATCCGCGCCAATCAAATAGGTTTCACCAAGCTTACCTTCATTAAGAATTAACCAAACCGCACGGGAATGATCATTCGTATGAATCCAGTCACGCACATTTTTACCTGACCCATACAATTTAGGACGAATCCCACTTAAAATATTAGTGATCTGACGAGGAATGAATTTTTCAATATGTTGATAAGGACCGTAATTATTGGAACAATTAGAGATCGTGGCTTTTAATCCAAATGATCTCACCCAAGCGCGAACTAATAAATCTGAGCTTGCCTTTGATGAAGAATAAGGACTACTTGGCTTGTATGGTGAATCGGGTGTGAATTTTTCTCTCACGCCCTCGCCATGGCCTGGCAAATCCTCACGCAATGGTAAATCTCCAAATACTTCATCAGTTGAAATGTGATGGTAACGCACACCATATTTACGACAGGCTTCAATCAGCGTATATGTGCCGATAATATTAGTTTGAATAAATGGGCTAGGATCAATTAATGAGTTGTCATTATGGCTTTCAGCCGCATAGTGTACCACTGCATCAGTATTTTTAACCAGCTTATCCACTAATTCAGCATCCGCAACATCACCCACAACTAATTTTACGCGATCTGCAGGAAGACCTGCTAAATTTGCACGATTACCAGCATAGGTGAGCTTATCCAAGACTGTGATTTTGACATCAGGATGATTATTAACCACATAGTGCACAAAATTAGAGCCAATAAAACCCGCCCCGCCAGTTACAATAATATTCTTCATGTTAGCTGTCCTTCCTAAATTTCGCCATAAACGAACGGATTGTTCTTTTCAAATTCAGTAAATGTAGGTTGCTTTGCATCCTTTTCAGATGTGATCGCCTGGTCAAAATCAATTGGCCATTTGATTCCTAGTTCAGGTGTCTTGAATGAAAAGCCACCATCAGCTTCTGCATTGTAGTAATTATCACACTTGTACAAGAAGTTAACATCATTGGTTAAGGTCACAAAACCATGGGCAAACCCTTTAGGAACAAGCAACTGTCTATGATTACTTGCAGAAATGATGTAGCCTTCCCATTTTTTATATGTAGGAGACCCCTTTCTAACATCAACGATTAAATCCAAAACAGCACCAGTCACTACTCGGATTAATTTTGTTTGTGCAGCCTTGCCACGCTGAAAATGTAAGCCTCGCAAAACGCCAGCTTGGCTTGAAAGAGATTGATTATCCTGAATAAAATCAAAGTTGATTCCAGCTTCCTTAAAATCACGATCAGAATAGGTTTCTGTAAAGAATCCTCGTTGATCACCAAAAATAGCTGGTTCGATAATTTTGACATCCTGTAAATTGGTTGTGCTAACTTTTAACTTTCCCATTAGTTATCCTCCTGAATTAATCGTAACAAATATTGCCCGTAATCATTTTTCTTCAACGGTTGTGCCAATTTGTAGACCTGATCCTTATCAATGTACCCCATGCGATAGGCGACTTCCTCTAAACAAGCAACTTTCAAATTTTGCCGTTTTTCAACCGTCTCAATGAAACCAGACGCTTCGTGCAATGATTCATGCGTTCCAGTATCTAACCAAGCGTAGCCACGTCCTAATAATTCAACATCAAGCTGTCCGCATTTGAGATATGCTTTATTAATATCTGTAATTTCTAACTCACCTCGAGGAGACGGCTTCAAGTTTTTAGCAATTTCAACTACCTGATTATCATAGAAATACATGCCCGTCACTGCATAATTGCTGGCGGGATGTGCTGGCTTTTCTTCAATCGATTTAACATGATGATTTTTGTCAAATTCAACCACGCCAAAACGTTCTGGATCATTTACTTGATAACCAAAGACGGTAGCTCCCTGCTTCTTCTTAGCTGAACGCTGTACAAGTTCAGATAAACCACTGCCATAATAAATATTATCCCCCAAAATTAAGCAAACCGAATCGTCACCGATAAAATCAGCACCTAGTACGAAGGCTTCAGCCAAGCCGTTTGGCTTCTCCTGAACTTTATAGGAAATACTGAGACCAAGTTGTGAACCATCACCAAATAATTCTTTGAATCTTGGTGTGTCTCGTGGTGTGGAAATCAATAAAATATCTTTGATTCCTGCTAACATCATTGTTGATAGTGGATAGTAGATCATTGGTTTATCATAAATTGGAATTAATTGTTTTGATACTGCTTCAGTTATAGGATACAAACGCGTCCCCGAACCACCTGCTAAAACTATACCTTTCATTTTTCCTCCAGAATTAAAATAAATTTATTTTTTCTTCTCTAAATAATTATAACCCGAAACATCAATGGAAGTATAATGCCACTCTAGAAAATGAGTGTTTAAATAATTATGTGTAAATGATTTATTGAAAAGGGGAAGCCTCTCCCTTATAGCGTCTAAACAAACATCACAGGAGGCTTCCCCATGGTTTACCAAAGAAATCGTCACAGCACCAGGATCTAGATGTTATTTTCAAAAAACAACTAGAATCGCCCGTTAATGAGCTATTACAAAACGAACTTTCTGCATTTTTAGGTTATGAGTCCTACGATAGGAATGGCTTCAATTCAGGGAATTCTCGTAATGGACACTACATGAGAACCTTTAATACAAAATATGGCGAATTGAATCTTACGATTCCCCGTGATCGAAACAGAGAATTTGTTAACCACACATTACCAGCTTATCAACGACGAACAGACCAGTTAGAACAAAACGTCATTCAACTTTATGAAAAGGGAATTACCACTCATGAGATCGCAGGTCTGATGGAAAAGATGTATGGTTCCTATTACATGCCACAGACAGTTTCCACTTTAACTAAGGTAGTTAAAGAACAAGTTGAGGCTTTCAAGAATCGAACGTTATCAGAACGATACACCGTCGTTTATTTAGATGCCACGTTTCTTCCTTACGGCGTGACACGGTTGCCAAAGAAGCAGTTCATATTGCGATTGGCATTCAACCTAATGGTCATAAGGAAGTGCTATCTTACAAGATAGCTCCTACAGAATCTAGTTCTGTGTGGTCTGAAGTATTAGCTGATTTGAAGCACCGTGGCGTGCAATAAACCTTACTTTTTGTGGCCGATGACTTGTTTGGCCTAGAAACTGCCGTTGGTAAATACTATCCAGACGCTGGTATTCAACAATGCCTAGTTCATGTAAGTCGTAATATTTCGCATCATATACGAGTTCATGACCGTAAGGCTGTGTTAAATGATTTTAAGTTAATTCATCGAGCAGCCAATAAACGAATGGCTGAGCACAGCTTAGCCAATTTTATTGATCATTGGTGCAAAGTTACACAAGCATTATTAAAGAGCCAGAAATTACTGGTATGTTTTAATTTCCCGCCGGCTATTCGTTCTAGTATTTATAGTACCAATCTTATCGAATCCTTTAACAAAAAATTTAAGCGACAAACAATGAAACGTGAACAATTTTCCAATGAAGAATCTTTGGAAAGAACCTTAATGACCGTAATTCTTGATTGACCAACGAACACATAAAGGGTTCAACCTAGTTCAAGACACATTAGAATCAATGTGAAGTCCAAAGGTGAGAGGCTTTTTCATTTACACATAAAATTTGACACTCTCGATCTTTGATAACTGCATAGATTAAAGTACATGTATTTTATTTATACCTAGTAGGCTATTGGTAACATCGTTGAGAAAAAAAGATTCTGAAAGACATTTTTGAAGATGTAATTAAAATCATACTGGTGAATAACATTTTACAGGGATTGCTTCCGTTTTTATACCCTTAGTTATCTGGAAAAATCTGCACAAAAATAATGGCAAACAATTCCAAGGTAACAAAATGTTAGAATTATTTGCCATTTTAGCTCGATATAGATCTGATATTGTCTGCGTATCGACACATACTTTAAACTTGCAAGAACATTTTTCAAAAAAATGGAAATAACGAATGCTAATAAAGATTTCATACTTTGAGAGCATAACTAATCAATTCTATAAATTTCCTGCAGATCTGAAATCTCATAGGGCTTAATTATCAAAGCTCTGTCCAAATCATTTCTACATTCAATTCTAATCGGAATAATTTTCTTGTTTTGTTTATAATTTGAACTTTTAGCAAAAAGTAATCTATAATACATTTCGACCTTTTTCGCCTCTTTCGGAAGAGTTCCCCGTTTTAAAATAATGACTAACCTCCTATTCAATAACCCTCCTTGAGAAATTGAAACAATCTTTTGATCAACTTTCTGAAAAAATAGGTAACCGTAAATAAACCTTTTTAACCAAAATAGATTAGATTGACATAAAATCTCTAAAATAGTTTTTTTCCCATTTCGAAAATTATCAATAACATCATACTGAAACATTGGAATAGAAAGAAACATAAGCGGTAAGTTAACAATCCAAGCTATTGCTGTAATGAAGAATCCTGACCAATATGCAACGCTAAGCTCTTGTGGCCAGCTAATTACTGCCCTAAAAATTACATAAACAATTAAAAACATTCCAATGATACTGAGAATTTCGTTAAAGAACTTAAAAACACTGGTAAATCCCTTTTGCTCCGCAACAACCACAATCAGACTTAGGACTACAAGTACCGGGATTAGCAGCATCTCCACACAATACGAAAACGTAAAATTTCCCAATAAGTATTGAAAAAGGGAGCTCAACCCTAGGCTTCCAAATAAGGCATTTCGAAATTTAATGAACTGATAACTTCCCAAAAAAGTCAAAATTGTAAAAAAATCTATTGAATAATCTTTTAACATCCACCAAGACAAATTGTATTGAAAGATTTTCCAACTAAAAAAAATCAGTATAATTATCTGATTAAAAAGAATTATCTTAAATACTGGTTGAGCTAGTAATTCCTTTACTGTTTCAAACATACCAAATACAGATGATCTTAATTTACCATCCAATATACAGAAGATTCCGATCAAAAATATCCAACTTATAATCGCTAATTCTCTAGTGCTCAATTTAAGCCTCTCATAATTACAAATTTCTTAACTCATATCAATAATATACAGTACGGGTTTAAGATTATCTAAAAGTATCATCAGTAAACACCTATATAAATCGAGAATATTCCTCAGAAAAAATTCTAAAAGCCCTTTTTGATTAGCAAACTGTTCACTTCTTTTGCCCTTGAAAATGAGACTTCCGAAATTCGCCTTGTTCCTCAATATTCGATCTTTCATCAAATTCATTGAATTACTCTTTTTTGTATCTTCATCTTCAAACTGCAATAAGTCTCCCAAGCTTTTTCTTATGCTAATTAATATAACTGACATCACATGAATATAGCTTTTCAGTAATTAATATCTTTTTTATCCAAATATGCATAAAAAGGTTCATCAAGGAAGAGATTTGCATTTTTAAAACCCGTAGTAAATAACAACACTAAATAAAGTCTTTTCATTCCACCAACTAGAATTTTACAACAAAGCCACTATTATAATTTATTCATTTTCTTTCACATGAAAATCCTGTTCTGTACCTTTAATTTTTTCAAATTCAACGTAGATCTTTTAAACCGCCTCATTCTTAATTGTCCTATTAACTTCACCATTATTGAATCTTCTGCATCTGGTCCGATTTTTGCTAATCGCAATTCACGTTGACTGGCAAAAAAATTATCTTTAATAAAAATCTGACTTTCAATGTACTTCGCCCTAAAATCATTATTCACATCCTCTTGCATGCAGTCAGTATATCCTATCATTGACCAAGTAAAATCTGGACTTTTTTGATGTGTTTGATATAGAGATTGGTTAAAATCCTTAGCATTCAAAAAGACCGCATCTCTTCCTCATCTTATTTTTTCTAAGTCTTTTGCTACATCTGCTTTTAGCTTATACCAATTATCTTCAATCTTATTAAAATCTCGATCTCTATCCAATAGGGTAAAGCAGGCAATCTGTATTTCATCAATAAATTTATACGAAACTTTTGAACTCACTTCAGTATCTTCGTTAACAAATTTTTGTCTCCAAGTGCCTTCATTTTCATCTCCACGCTGATCATCCTCCAAGTGCTTAAAAAATTTCAATTGTCGCATATATACATTTCCATTTAATACATCTTGAACATACTCTGGTGAAACAAATTTTATTACTAACTGGTTACCTATTTCTAATTTTTCAGGATTTTTAAACAAATTTAGATACGATTCGTCTTTACGCATTTAGTTACCCCTCCTTAAATAATACGTTATCAATTATGCATTAAGTGATCCTAAAAAATAACATTCGAATCAGTAAAATCCGAATGTCGCGTTTTTCATTTATTTTAGTTTCCTGCGTCCACATTATAACTTTGCACACTACTATCAGAACTAGATTTAGTAGCCGATATACTCAATGCAATGTTACCAGTTTTAGCGTGGCTTAAATCAAGATTACTTTTTTAAGTTTGTCACCCGTTGTAATTTACTATTAGCCATCAATTTCATTCTTCGACCATTCACAGTACCATCAGTTCCTTGTAAATGTGACTGTAAAACGGTCTTTCTAGCACCACGATAGTTTTTTGTACAATGGCGGTCAAATCACTAAATGTCAAGTCTGTCTCCATTTGAGCCGAAATAGAATCTAAGAAATTTTTGTAAGAATGATATTGAACCAACCTTACTCACAATTGCCATGATCACTTCGCGCTGACATATTTGACATCCATAATCACCTTGGGGATCATCGTAGCTCATTCGTGAATAAGCCACTATTCATATGTGTAGACTCACCCTTTGTAAAGATATAGCCCTCATACTTAAAACTTATAATAGTCATCATCGTCACGCCGCTAACTATGTTAACTACTTTCTCCATGCCACCCATGTCTATCGCAGCATAAAAAACAATTGGGACATTCAGCGTTTCTTGAACTGACTTAATCGCAGTTCCTGAACTACCAAACACATAAACCACATTAATCGTCGAGGGCGATTCACTTTCGTATCCAGAAATCGTTACGCCTGTATAAGGGAAATACTGGATCTGTCTTGGGATTCATTGTAATTAGCATCATATCGCGTCGGTTCGCCCTTTATATAAACACCCTAATGCGCCAGTATTAGTACCCATCAACAAAATTGAAATGGGACTCTTTTGCTGAAGCACCGCTCTAGCATTACGATTTTTTTAATTTTCTCACTTTGGTAGGTATTATCAGCTGCGTGTTTCAGATGAGCTGCATATATACGCCCCAACGGAAACTACCAGCACTATAATGATCGTCAAGATGAAGTTCCTGACCGTGTGACGCTTCTTTGCCCTTGTATGTTCGTTTCTCATCATTGGTCCCTGTGAATATCTATAGCCATCGTATCCTTATACCCTGTTAAATTCATTAAATATTTGAAATCTTAACTTTTTTCTTATATAAGGTGGCAAAACGCAGCCACCTGAATTGTAAAACGGCCAAGTTGCTGTATATCTGCTCTCAACAGCCTTCTTTTATCTTTCCACCAATTTTCATGCTACGTATACCAATCAATAGTGGTCTGAAGCCTTCTTGCAAAGTCCATAAATTCAGGCTGCCACCCCAGTTCTGGACGCGCAACTTAGTAGAATCAATGGCATAACGCATATCGTGACCTGGACGATCCTTTGTGTTCATGTCTCATGCTTAGATTCTTCTGTAAACCAGCCTACGTCAATTCATGAAATCAACGAAAGTTTCTAAACTCAATTTTTTCGTACTAAATTCATTTTTTTCTAAGAATACTATAATTTCAGCACATATTTAATTGCTTTTACCAATATTTTTGGTTTCAGCACAATTATCAGTATAGAATAACTAACAAGTGATACTAGTGATACACTTATTAATGATAAAAAAATGGAAGAAGATTTCATAACCTGAACTGCAAATTGAGCAAATATGATTGATCCTGCAAATGCAATAAGATATTTTATATTCTCTACAAAAAGCATTTTATACTCAAATGCCGAACGTAACATTCTTACCAAAATAATTACAACAACAAATTCTGAAATTACAGTTGCCACCATTGCTCCTAAAACCCCGTATAACAGAATAAGTGGAATATCTAATATAATGTTCAACATGGATCCAATTATAACTCCAATGTTATACTGACGTACTTGACCCGTGGGAATTAAATATTGATAACCAATAGTGTTACTAACAGCAATAAAAAAGATTACTGCCGCCTCAGTCTGCATCAACTCTCCAACGTTTGCAAATTTATTTCCAAAAAACCATATACAAAACTGAGGAGCATTAACAATCATTAATCCCGTTAATCCAAGTCCAGCAAACACTATAATGTGAAACGAGTTATAAAACGATTCTTTAATTTTTTTTGTTTCCCCATTTGCGAAAAAATGCGTAATGTGCGGTAAAAAGACTGTACTGAAAGAGGTAATTATACCAACAATTACTTTAATAATTTTGTCAGAATTTTCAAAAAAACCAGATGCCTGTACTCCTATCAGTAGTCCTATCAACATCTTACTAATTGGATAATAAATTTGAGTGGCAACTTGGGGAATGAATAAAGAAATTGCTCCTTTAAGATCATTAAAAATATCATGTAATTTGAAAGGAAAAGTAAAGGAAACATGTCGTCTAATACCAAACCACAAAATAACATTTGCAAGAAGTGTAGATCCTGATGAAATAATAATATAAATTAGCGTATCACTAGGAGTTTTTACAAGCAAAAAAATGCAAATAGTAGAGATTAACCGCATGAAAACATTTCTAAGAACTGTTGTTCTAAAAAGTTCAATTCCTTGAAAAAACCAAGTAACATCGACTATTGTCGCAAACAGCGTCAAAGATTGTCCAGCATAAAACATTTGATATTTTTCACTATGAAGCGCAAGCAAAAAATAAATTCCAGTTAAGATCAGTCCAAGAGTAATTTTTATTACTATTAATCTCCAAAATTGGTTGCTCAATTCAATCTTATTGTCACGACTTTCAGCAATCTGTCTTGTACCATACAATCCAATTCCAAGACCCGCAACTAAAACAAAATATTGAGCAAACGAACTTGTATATGCATTTATTCCCACACCAGTTGGTCCTAATACCCTAGAAATATACGGGATAGTAATAAGTGGTAATCCCAACGTGACAAATTGCAATGATAAATTCCACAACAAGTTTTTATATACTTTCATGAATTATAATTATTCTCCCTGTCGCTTCCAAATTAAAGATCTTACCCGATGATATAATACTGCCCTTTTTTTGCTAGTTACTTGTTTTCGCAAAATTGATCCAATTTTTTGTGATAGAGGACGCCTGCTAACCCAAGATGCTGACATAATATGAACAACTGTAGAACACGCATTTGGAAAACCATATGCTTCCAAACCGAGAACATGAATTCCATAAGAGTTAACATGTTCCTTGCCATCAAGCAGAATTCCATGATTATGAATAATTTGACTCATCCAAGTTACATTTGCAATTTTACCAATTGTCTCGGGATTTATTTTGACTAACGAGTCCATATAATCTAACATTTCCTTAACTACCTGAGATCCTTTTACGGCAGATATAACTGCACTGCCAATAATATCATTTTTTTCAAACCCAACCACAAAATTATCATTTTCAAAAAAATCTCGATTAATCGGTTGAATAATATTAACATCTAAGTCAAGATATGTGCCACCAAAATTATATAGTACCCACAATCTAATATAGTCACTTACAAAAGCATATTGTTTTTGTTGCATAGCCTGACAAGTATATTCAAACTTACTTGTATCAAAATTTGACAAAGTCCATACTCTTATTTCACAGTCTGGGCAACTTTTTGCTATATTATTTATTTGTTTTCTTATTCTCCATGAACTTTTCCCCAACCAAATTAAATGAATCGTTTTCGGAATCATAATTTACCTCACTCAAATTTATTTATTTGAAATCACTTACAAAAATAATGATGATGAATACGGAATAATTACATTCCATTCTGGGCGAAACCACATGATTATCAACACATAAGCCATAAAAAACAAAAAAAGAATAATAACCAAAGTGCTTTGTAAAAGCTTATCTTTAATTTTCTTCAACGCATTAGGCAGAGAAAAAACCGAAAACATAGAAAAATAATAAACTAATCGACTAATCATTACAAATTTTAAAGAAATAATACTAAAAAGTATGCCAATAAAAATAATCATATTATAAGAATTTTCAAAGTCGAAATTTTGCAATGATTTATCATTTTTTTGATAAGAATAATTGATTACTTGCATAAATATAAATATCAAAATTAAAATACATATATTAACCACTATTGATAGTTTATCAGTTCCCTGCGTCATTCCCGCTTCCGTATATGATTCAAATCGGCTAAAAATTTGCGAAAACGATTCAGTTATGGTTTGAAACAACGACAGAGCAATAACGGTCACTACTGCTAAAGCAATTTCAACTTTAACAGTCAATTTTACGGAACTAATCAAATAATAAAGCAAAAAAACAATAGCAGATATATGAAAAGTAGTTGCAATAATAACCATAATTACTGCTAAAAATTTTTTTCCCTTAACAAACAACAAATAGCTAACAAGAACCAATCCCATTGCTAGGGTTTGACGGAGATTAGTCATCGCAAACGTAAAAATTCTCAATCCAAAAAAAATCGCAAAACTTAGAAAAATGTTTGTTGACAACTTTTTTATTGACCAAAACCAACAAAATAGAAATATAAAAGCTGAAGTGAAAAGCATTATTACGTAATTTGTAGAAAATAAATGTAAGAATGACAAATATTTTAAAAAACCAATTTCAAACCGACTGGAAAAAAAATCACTCCAATGTATAGGAAAAGTTCCAATAGAGTTATACAAATTTACATACGTCGGAGTATCGCTTCCAACAGTATAATTCCGAAACCCTAAAATAAATAATAAAATTAAAAAAACTAAAAAAAGTAAAATTTGTCTAAGGTTTTCAGGAGAAAAATATTGCGCAATCAAAGTTAATATAGATATCAAGAAAAATGTTCCGACATAAAAGATCATAACATTACCTCTTTTTCATAGTTGCAGCGTAGTAGCTACTCAATTCATACTTTGTTTGCGAAATATCATATCCATGTTGCTTAATTTTTAAATATGCTTCTATTCTATTGTTCGGTTTACTAATACAATATTCAATGTTTTTTTGCCATTGATATAAATTCTTTTTTGCAATTCCTTCAAAAACAACTTTTCCTGAAATATCAATGGTCGAATCAATTCTTTTTGAAACAACTAGAGGAAGTCCATTACTTTGTGCTTCAATTGCAACCATAGGAAATCCCTCACTTAAAGAAGGTAAAATCAAAACATCAAATGCGTTATAAAATTTCTGTACATTTTCTACTCTACCAATTAATTGTACATTTTTAATGTTTTTTTGTTTTATTAAATTAACTATCTTTTGCCTTTCATTTCCATCTCCCACAATCATAAACTGTATTTTGGTATCCCTCATGTTCTCTGCAATTTGTAATATATAAGTTACATTTTTAATTTTTGATAAAGTTCCCACGTATCCCACGACAATCTTTTTTTCAACGTTATACTTCTTTCTCATTCTTTCTCTGGTTTTTATTTCAAATTTAAAATAATTAGCATCAATGCCATTTTTTATAACCGTGAAAAACTTTTTCCCATAATTTACTCGTCCAGCTAATTCACCGCAAGCCAAAAAATCTGTCGTAAAAAAAAGAGCAATCTTTACAAGCAGAGCGTTTCTAATTTCCTTAACAAAAGAATCACTATAACGTACATTGTGTGCGTGATATATTCTAATTTTTATACCGAATAAAGTTGCAAAAATCATATGTGGAAGTACTACTGCAGGACTATGCACATGAACAATATCATAATACTCAGCATTTTTTTTATAAAAATCATAAGTTTGTTTCCAGTAGGAGAACATTTCATGTGCATTCAAAGCTGGAAAAGAAAAAACCTTACCTCCTTTTTCCTCAATAAACTTATTAAAGCCACTTTTTTTACTTGGAGAATCAATTACATCAAAAACAATGTTAGTAGAATTATCAATATTGTTTTTGATGAACGTGCCCACACCACCCACAGGTTCTCTTCCTAAAACTTGTAAAACTCGTATTGTCAAAATTTAATTCCTACTCTTTCCAATATTTTTTCTGAATTATGCCCCTTACTATCATACTGATTAAAAACTTTATTGGCCTCTACACGTTCTTTTATCCAATTATCTTTATCGTTAGCAACATCTTGAAAAAAGTTGATTAAACTATTTTTCGAAACTATTTTTGTGCCGATAAACATCTTTTTAGGATCTTCACTAATGAAACCTCTATCTTTTTTATAGCTATTAAAATCGTCGATAATATAACCAATTGGTCGGTTTAACAGAAGAAAATCCAATGCAACAGATGAATAGTCGGTCAACATTGCATCCATCGTTCCAATTAATTTGTACAAATCAATTTTTTTGCCACTTAATATATTGTCCGTAATAACATGAATATTTGACATACTATCAGGGAATGCAAATTTTTGTTTTTCTAAAGGATGCGGTTTAAAATACACCATGATATTCAATTTATGCAATAAATTGTTCAAGCTTTTCCACTCACCTTTGGTAAAAGAATAAATAAAACTTTTCCGTCTAACATTTTCGTCACGATAAGTTGGCATCCAAATAACTTTTTTACCATACTTGTTTTGCTTATTCACTTTGAATAATTGATCATTTCTGGGACTTCCGTACCTTAACAACTGGTTATTCTTCGCTTTAAATGCTGCACTCATTATTGGTTCATACTTTTTAGAACTAACAAGAAGATAATTAAAAAAATTATAATCCTTATTATTTCCTTTCTCTATATTCCCAATTTTTTTTAAAGGAATTCCATGCCATAAATTCACTACAACTTGATTTCTATTTGGTTTTATTGGATATTTACCAAAGCAATAGAAAAAAAATTTCGATGTGAAAAAGTAATATAGTCCGGTATATAGACCAACGTATTTAACTCCTGGAATCCTTCTAAGCTCCATAAAATCATTTGAAACACAAATTATTTGATAATTTTTATTAATTTCTTTTTTAATTATAAAGTCATATAAAGCCTTCACATTATCTCGAAAACCCAAATTTGCATATAAAACAATACGGTCTTTTTTTTTGGGGACTCTAGCGTTGAGCCAAGTAAGTAATTTAAAAATAAGTGTCATAATTCCCCCAATCCCCTTTTAACGTCCAATTCTAGTGTTTTTTATTATTTTCTCTTAATTCCAAGCATTTAACATTCGATGGTATAGCACCAAAGGTACTTTTCAAATTAATTAACAGAATAAATAATGAAAACTTTAATCTAATTATCTTTAAAACTATTACCCCTTGTCATAGTTTTTTCCATCTCATAGCTCAATTTTTCCATCAATTATAATTAATTTATTTTGGCTTTATAGCAATTACGATCAACATTCTAATTATTCATCTATCTTTTCTCTTAATTTTTTTTTGTATAAATAAGCTAACATTTTATTTGGTAGAATTGCTGTAACTACCCTGCTACTCATGAAACTAATTATATCGAGTTTGTCAAAATAACCAGTATTTTGAACCAATTTAATAAAGTACAACGTATTTTGTATATAACTAATGCCTCCTCGACGTAAATACTGATCAGAATTTGCTCTCATTTGCACCAACGGAAGACCGATATTATACACTTTAAATCCCTTTACTAACAATTTAATCCACAAATAATAGTCTTCATACTTTGGACACTGTTGATAACTACCAACACTTATAATATCATTCTTGCGAAACATAACGCTGGGGTGGCATAACGGATTCCTTAATTTACTAAATTCCTTGATGTTTTTTTGTGGCATTTTTTTGTAATATACATTTGCAGAATCATCTGAAAATTCCAAGACATCCGATCCGACAACTGTAATATCTGGATGTGTAGACATAAATTGAATCTGTTTCTCAAATCTACAATCTGAACAAATATCATCAGTATCCATTCTAGCTATTAAATTATATCGACATTTCTTTACACCATAATTAAGTGCCTTACCCAAACCTTGATTACTTTTAAAACGATAAATTCGAAAATCTATTTTATGCTTTAAAAAGATAATTTTATATTTGACTATTATTTTTTCTAAGGAGACATCTATTGGTCCGTCTTCTACAAGAACGATTTCCGTTGGTAGAACAGACTGTTGAATAATACTATCCAGTGCTTGCTGTAAATACTTTGTTTTTTCTTTGAAATACACTGATAAAAGTATACTAAATTGCAAGTTATTCAATATTCTAACCTCATTTGTTTACAGTTCTTCGAATCTTTGTCATTTTTATGCTCGTATTAAATTTAACTTTATTATATTTAAGACTCTGTTTGCTCAATTCAAAATCAATTTTTAAAGATCCATATACTTTATTAAGTATAGAATTATGTTTTACCATAATATTTACGATACTTGAGAGTCCCCTAATAAAAAATGTTTTTTTTCCGTTATTTTGTCTAATCAATTGAATTAAGTCAGAAGTACTAACATATTTTGAATTTTGAGGCAAATATATTCCTCCCAGCTTCTTAATGGTAAGTTGAGATAAGAATTCAGCCAAGTTATCAATGTATATCATGCTTCTTTGATTTGAAAACTTAGGATAGATTCCCCATACACTAGCCAATCTACTTAAATTATTATAATTTCCGGGACAGTTAGGCCCATAAATCATTGGAGGACGAACAATTGTAACCACAAAATCATCTGATTCTAATCTCTTTAACTCTTGTTCTGCCTCTAATTTACTTTTACCATACTTAGATACTGGGTCTAAAGTAGAGTATGTTGTTATTTTAGAGTCTTCTACAGTTCCATAAACCGCAATTGTACTCATAAAAATAAAATGGCCAACATGAGCTGATTTAGCCATTTTTGCTATTTTTATAGTCAAATCCTTATTTATTGCTTGATATTCATTCAAAGAATGCTTTCTTTCATTCTTATGAACTAGGGCTGCAACATGCAACACAGTATCATACTTTGAAAAGTCTAATTTCTGCCAATTTTCTCCCCGAACTGAAACACATTTTGCTTGAATTTTAGTTGAGTATTTTTTTTCTGCATATGATTTAAAATTGAGACCAACATAACTATTTTTACCTGTTATTAACACCTTTTTCATTCATTACAACCTCTTAGCGTTAGTGTTTGTCGCTTTTCCTTCCTTAATTCCATCATGTTTCAATACAGATGTAACAGTCCCAAACAATATTCTAATATCCTTACCAAAGCTAATATTTCGACAATATTCACCATCATATTTTGCTTTAACTGGAATTGGTAACTCATCACGCCCACTAATTTGTGCTAATCCCGTTAATCCTGGTTTTACATTGTTAGCACCATACTTATCACGTTCCAAAATCAAATCTTTCTGATTCATTAAACACGGACGTGGTCCAATTACACTCATTTCGCCTTTAAGAATATTTAGTAACTGTGGTAATTCATCTAAACTTGTCTTTCTCAAAAATTTACCCACAGTAGTAATATAACTATCTGCATGTACTAGCATATGTGTTGGCATGTTATGCGGTGTATCTATACGCATCGTTCTAAATTTATATATTTTAAATGATTTTTTATTTTGAGCCATTCGTTTTTGTTCAAAAAGAACTGGCCCTCTTGAATCTAATTTAATGGCAATAATTATTATCAAGTAGAGCGGTGATAGAATGACCAACCCAAAAACTGCTAATACAAAATCAAGTATTCGTTTTACATAGCGTTCATACATATCAATCTATCCTTCCTTTTGCTCTGCAACCTTATCCTGACCATTATGCTGATTCGAATAAGCAATAACTTCTTTTTCTAATTCTTGATCACTTAAAGTTAACAGATGATTTGCAAACTTAATAATCTTATTTGTATCATAAAATGTAACTTGGCCTAATGAGATCTTGTCATAAACCTTTTTATTGGTGGCTTCAGCATCTGTAACCAACTCTTCATGAAGTTTCTCACCTGGACGCATTCCGACTTCTTTAATTCCAATTTCTTCTTCAGTATGTCCAGACAAACGAATAATTTTTTTCGCTAAATCAAGAATCTTAACTGGTTTATCCATGTCAAGAATGAATAGACCTCCTCCGTGTGATAAAGCACCAGCTTGAATAACTAATCGACTAGCTTCTGGTATGGTCATAAAGTACCTTGTCATTCTTCTATCAGTTAAAGTCAAAGGTCCACCCGCTTTGATTTGGCGCTTAAATAATGGCACAACGCTTCCACGACTTCCCAAAACATTACCAAAACGCACAACAGAGAACTTTGTCTTTTCGGGTTCGTTTTCACTCGTCACAATCATTTCTGCCATTCGTTTGGTTGCACCCATGACACTAGATGAATTTACCGCTTTATCAGTTGAAATCATAACAAAACTCGTCACACCCGATGCTTTTGCTGCATCCGCCACATTTTTAGTTCCAAAGACATTATTTTTAACCGCCTCATGTGGATTATATTCCATTAAAGGAACGTGTTTGTGCGCCGCGGCATGATATACAATATTGGGGTGATAATTCTGCATCAAGCTAAACATCAACTTGCGATCTTGTATATCGCCAATCAATGGTACAAAATCTATGTGTTGATCTGGGTATAGTTTCCGCATCTCCCGGTTAATCATATAAATTGAATTTTCCCCATGTCCTAACAATAATACCCTTTTGGGACGAAATTTCGAAACCTGTCGAACTATTTCAGAGCCAATTGAGCCCCCTGCGCCAGTCACCAGAATCACCTTATCAGTAATTTTGTCAGAAATTTGGTCCATATTTAATTTAACCTCAGGGCGTTCTAGCAAATCAGCAACATCAATATCTTCCAAATGACCCACATTACTTTGATCAAGTAGAATATCACCCAATTTTGGCATTCTATTGACCGTAACTTTTGTATTCTCCAATACACTCATTATTTTTTCATAACCGGCTGGCGATAAAGACGGAATACCGACTGTCACTTGTTCAATTTCATTTTTTCGAATCAAACTAGGTAAATCTTTTAATTTTCCGAGTACTTTAATACCATGCAACCACGTTCCTTGTTTATCAGGATCATCATCAACCAGACCAATCACATTTACATTTGGTTGATCATAGGCTAATCTACTCAGCAAGATACTTGCACCATCACCAGCGCCAACTACCAAGGTAGGAATTAGTTTACTAGATTTTAAGCCTCGTCTGTGCAGTCTATATTCCACATAATAACGCCAAGTCAACCTACTACCAGCAATGAACATGATCGAAAAAAGATACGTCAACACTAAATGACGCAAACTATAATTAGCACCTAGCAACATCAATCCAAGTAAAGTAATACCAAATGCAACAGTCACCGCAAGAACGATTGAAGTAACTTCTTTGATGCTTGTATAACGATTAATTTTTGAAAATACTCGATCTACACTGGCAATAACTAAATACAATATTATTTCTGCAAAGATAGTTACACTCAAATATAAAGCTGATAATGCCACATAACGATCTACAAAATAGAACGCAATGCCGTTTGCCAATACAAGCAAAACAGCATCAATCAACATCAGAATTATTTTTTTTGTCCGACGAGTCATCCATATTCCTCCAGAACTCTAACTTACTAAACTCCATTACCCATTAAGAAGTGTTATTGAATTAATCTCAGTTTATTTCAAGTTAAAGTTCACTAATAATTAATTTAAAACAATCCCCAAAATTTCTTTCTTTTTTTCTCGTGAATATGATGAATCTCCCCCAAGATCACATCATCCCCATTAATAATACTTTTCGCATTTTCTTTATAAATTTCTGCAAACCGAACGCCCTTTTGTTTTTCTAACTTTTCAAAAGCTTGTGCCATTTTGAAATTCCGTCCCTTGAAATTATGCGCGTCAGAGGCAAACACGAAACCTAAACCAGCGTCGATAATCTGTTCGGTAAACTTTTGCACATGTTCGCCAAACACACCCACATAACTGCTAGCTGTTAATTGCGTCACGCAGCCCTGACTCACGAAGCCATATAACTTACTTGGATCTGCCATAAATCCTTGATTACGTTCCGGATGCACGAGCACCGGTGTAATTCCAAGTGATTGCAAGTTAAATAATAACTTGCTGGTGTATTCAGGCACCTCGTTATGTGGTAATTCCAAAATCAAATATCGGTTACTCTCATCGGCAAACAAAATTTGATCCTGTTCAATAGCTTTCAAAAGCTCACCCGTGATGTGTACCTCTTGACCCGGAAAAACAGTTAAAGGTACATCATTTGCTTTTAACGCTGTCTGAAAGGCATTTGTTTTTTCAATCACACTATTCTTAGCGTTAAAATACACCCCGTCCATATGATGAGGTGTTAATAACATATGTGTAATTCCTTGGCTTACGGCAACTTTTGCAAGCCCGATCGACGTTTCCAAATCAGGGGATCCGTCATCAACTCCGGGCAAAATATGACAATGAAGATCAATCATGCTTGTCATCTACTCCGTAATAACCACCGTAGTTACCACCATAATAACCACCGTAATAGCCAGGTGTTTTTGATGCCTTAAAACGATTCATAACAGTACCTAAGATTTTTGCTTGCACTTTCTTAAGTTGCTCAACGGCATGAATCACACTACCTTTTTCCGCAATAGCTTGAGGCACAATTAAAACGACACCATCTACTTTAGCAGCCAAAACCTGGGCATCCGTCACGGTATTAACAGGTGGCGCATCGACAATAATCATCTCAAACTCACTTTGTAAACGTTGAATCAACGTATCTAATCGTTGCGAGTTCAGTAATTCTGCCGGGTTTGGTGGCACGGGACCACTGGTAATGACACTGAGGTTAGGCACATCAGTCGATTGGACAATTTCTTCATAGACTGCGTTACCTGCCAAATAGCTTGATAACCCACTAGCATTCAGTAAATTAAACGTTCGATGAACGGTTGGTCTCCGCATATCCGCATCAATAATCACCGTTTTCTGATTTTGCTTAGCCCATACAACAGCTAAGTTAGCCCCAACTGTTGATTTGCCTTCAAAAGGTTCTGGTGAAGTGACCGCAATGGAACGTAATGTCTTATCTACGGAAGAAAATTGAATGTTTGTCCGAATGGTCCGAAACTGCTCGGAAACGACAGAACTCGGATCTGTTACCGTCACCAACCCAACTCCGTTTTTGAGACTTGCATTATTCAACTTACGTTTTTTTCTAAATAATGGCATATTTCACCTACACCCTTCTGCGCATATTTTCGGAACGTTCAAATCCAGCTAAACGTTGACTGACTTGTTTTTCTAAATCTCTTTGCTTAATCTCATTGACAATTCCTAAGCTGGTCAAACCCAACGTATCTGTTAAGAAGCTCTCATCTTTAACGGTCTTATCGTTAAATTCACTCAAGAAGGCTAACCCGATACCCAAGATCAATCCCAGAACCACACCTGCAAGCAAATTAAGATTAACTCGTGGTGAAACTGGGGTATTATTCAC
Source organism: Pediococcus cellicola (assembly GCF_001438655.1). Taxonomy (GTDB): domain Bacteria; phylum Bacillota; class Bacilli; order Lactobacillales; family Lactobacillaceae; genus Pediococcus; species Pediococcus cellicola. The sequence continues at coordinate 60,586 of NZ_JQBR01000006.1, read as the reverse complement.
AACAGCTTTAGACACAATCGTCACGTTATTGATACTCATAATCTTACCGATTTTTTGCTTAAAGACCGTCGCTGTCTTGTTAGCTACAGAAGCTGCCGTATTGGGATTCGTTGCCGTTGCATTTACGGTAAAGACTTGCGAATTTGTTTGTGTTGCTACACTGACTTCACTATCTACTGAGCCTGGCAAATTCCGCGTTTGCGTCTTCACGACCTTTTGAACAACCGGACTTGTAATAATATCTTTATATGTATTAATCATTTGGATATCAGCCTGGTTAGCCTGTAGTTGTGCGCCTTGCATATCAGCACTTAATTTTCGATTAACTAAGATTTGTGTGCCAGCACTATATTTAGGCGTCATCACAAAAAATGTCACGACTGCTGCCAAAGCAGTGATCAAAATGGTGGTCCCTAAGATTAACTTAATGTGCTTTCGTAAGGTCAGCAGAATCTCGCTAATCGTGACAACGTTTTGGTCGGTTTGTTCCATAATATCCTCCGTCTATCTCATTTATGTATTTTTATAAATTTACTTAAAAGTAATCATTCACTATCTTAACTATCACAACTAAATTATAGATTACCATGCAATAATTGAATACGCAATGCTTCATTGTCCCCTTTACACGCCTAAAAGAAAAGAAACCATTTTCAAATTTTACCCGAAAACGATTTCTTATTTATTTCTTGTATATAATCATACTCTTTGTCAGATGATTCATACTTTATTTTAGAAATATTACATTTTTGTAACTTATCTCTCTAAACCAGTTTGCCAATCTCTTGTATGCGATAAGCAGGATGGAAAACGGGACCGAGGAAATTATTCAAGTCAAAACCGTTTTGAATCGCTGCAGTATCAAACTTCTTCGCGAGATGAACCGCATCCACAGCACTCAAGCCATTGGCAAGCCCACCAACTACAGCCGCCGCAAATGTACAGCCTGCTCCAGCATTACGATCAGTGGCTTGCTTTTCAGATTTCAGTAATTCAAACATTTTGCCATCGTAGAAGACATCAACTGCTTCGTCACCATTCAAGCCTTTGCCACCTTTAACGACCACATTTTTAGCACCTAATTCATGAATCTTTCGAGCGGCCTGCTTCATTTCATCGACATTATGCAAGGTCCCCATGCCAGAGAGCACACCGGCTTCAAATAAGTTAGGCGTAGTGACATCGGCTAGTGGAAGCAACAAATCCCGAATAGCGTTGGCTGCGTCCGGATTCAACACATCGGTTTCACCCTTACAAATCATCACAGGATCAATCACGACATTTTTTAAGCCGTGATCTTTAATCGCATGATACGCGATTTCAACCGTTGCCTGGTCTCCCAGCATCCCCGTCTTCATCGCATCTGGATTGCCACCGCTAAACACAGTGGCTAATTGATCCTTTAGAAGTTGCGGATCAACCTGATTGACATGATGACTCCAATCTGTAGGATCCATTGTCACAATACAGGTTAACGCAACCATACCATAGGTACCAAATTCCTCAAAGGTCTTCAAATCGGCCTGCATGCCCCCAGCCGCACTGGTGTCACTGCCGGCAATCGTTAAAGTTTTTAAAGGTGTTGTCATTTCTCTTACTCCTTATCATTCAAAACGTTCTATATTCTTATGCCGCATCCCCTTTTTCTTGGAATGCTTTTTGCGATTAATTTTCTTTTTAGGTTTGCCACCCGCAAAAGCTGATTTACTTGCCTTTTTCACCTGTTTGGCTGCTACTGGTTGACTTGTGGATACTTTGGATGTTGCTTCCTGGAGATCCGCCTTTGTTTCATCAGCTGCTTTTGATGATTCTACCAAGACCTCTTTTTGGTCCGTCAACTGTCCATGTAACAAGTACAACGGCTTAAATGTAAATTCGGTAACTAACTTACGAAGATCACGGAGATCATGATCATCCCCCATATTGACCACCATACCATCGCGCCCCATGCGGCCTGTTCGTCCGGTACGATGCGTATAGGCTGTGGCGGTCTCTGGTAAATCATAGTTGACGACGGCTGGCAAGTCGGCAATGTCAAGACCACGAGCTGCCATTTCAGTGGTCAACAACAACTTTGCTTCGCCTTTACGAAACTTGCGCATTGCAGTCGCCCGTTCCGTTTGCACTTGATGTCCGGCTAATTTTACACTAGAAACGTGTTGGTGTTTTAGCTCTGCCGCTACATGTTCTAATGTGGACACGTGATTAAAGAAGACCAAAGCTTGAAAATGCTTCAGCTTGGCTAAGCGCCGTAAAAAGGTCACCTTTTTATTAGATGCCACCCTGACTAAACCATGGATCACTTCGCCTTGGGTGGTGTCGGTCTGGCGGACATCAAATTGTTCAACCGTTACACCAAAAAGCTGTGATAATTTCTCTGGCGTGTTAGCTTGTGTAGCTGAGAAAAAGGCCAACTGGACATCCACAGGCGCTGACATGACAATCTCACGTACTTCATCCAGGGTTTCGTCCTTGAGAAGTTCGTCAGCTTCATCCACCACCACTGTCTGGACATCTTTTAATTTCAGCCGGCCTTCATGAATCAACGACAACATCCGACCGGGAGTTCCTACCACAACTTCTGGATGCTTTTTCAAACGTTCGATCTGACGCTGCATGTTAGCACCGCCGGTTAGAGAAGTCGTCTTGATTTGATTGACCTGCCCCCACTGACGAAAGACATCAGTGGTTTGTACGGCTAATTCTTGAGAAGGAGCCAGCACCAAAATTTGAGTTCCATCACTAGGTGCTGTTTTTTCTAATAGCGGAATCACGAATGCCAGCGTTTTGCCGGATCCGGTTGGTGCCAACCCCATTAAAGAGCGGTCCTCTTTTAAAGGTTCATAAACCGCCTTTTGAATGGCGGTCTGAGATTTAAAGCCTTGTTGTTCAAAATATTGTTCAAATTGCTTATCCATTTTTTATCCTATCTGTCTATTTATTATCGTCTGGAAAAACTATTTTGCCAGATTGACGTAAATTATACAACAATTTCGTCACATTTTGACTTAAATCAAGCCATTTCCAGTAGTCTTTTTGATTTTGGTCATTTTGCGGATCTTCAATCACACGCGCAAAGTCTTCAGCTTCTGAGATCATCGGATTGTCTGCGGGCTTAGTGCCAATCAACATTTCATTTCCTTTATCATCCCGATAACTCACGGTCTCCAAATCAGCAGGATTGCTCATGACAATCGTATCTTTTAAGCCATATATCTCAGATGGTAAGTAAGAATTACTCGTTTTACCAATATTCAATGTGACGTCAAATTCAGGATATCGTAAAATAGCCACGCCTTTACCGTCCACACGCGTTGGTGTCAAGGTTGGGTAATAGGCCACATCATCAGGCATTCCAAACCACCCCACTGCATCATAGGTCACATAGACCCCTAAGTCTTGAAGCGCACCACCCGCAAAGTTTAATGAAAACACATTAGGTTCCTTGCCATCTAAGACAGCATCGTAGCGACTTGAGTATTTCATATAAGTCAGCGTCGCGCCCTGAATACGACCAAGATTTTCAATTTGGTCCTTTACCGCCTTGAAATTTGGTTGATGAATCTGACGAGCTGCTTCGAATAACAACGCCTTAGGATGTTTTTCCAACGTCTGGCGAAGTATTTCCATTTGTTTCAAATTGGCCACAATTGGTTTTTCCACAATCGCAACCTTGTCATTTTCAATGGCTAATTTTGCCTGTTCAAAATGTAAACTGTTTGGTGAGGCAATGTACACCACATCGATGGCATCACTAGCCATGAAGGCATTCAGGTCATCGGAGAAAAAAGTAGCGCCTTTGGTTTCTCCAAATTGCTTGGCCTTTTCTACAGTTCGTGAATAAACCGCCGTGAGCTGATATTTTTGTGTGGCATGTGCTGCATCGATAAATTGTTGTGTAATCCAACCCGTTCCAATAATTCCTAATTTAATCATGATCCGCCCTCCAATTTTGTTTACTTTCAACTTTCATTTTATCAGTGTTATTCAGGTAAGTATATTTAAAAGCCGTATATTCAAAAAGTCGTTAAAATTTAATTAAAATGACGTGTATTTTAAATATATAAATGCTACTCTTAGAGTAAAGTTAACGGAAAGGATTTGATGATGGTGAAATTAAAAAATATCGGGCTAATTGCAGCTTCGTTTGTGACAGGAATCTTAACTTCAAAAAAACTCCACGAAAACGACATCCCAGAACCGCAACTTAACCCGCTATTTTTTGTTGGCACGTGGAATTACCGCGCAAACGATTCAAATCGCATTCATACCGTTGAAATTCGGCCTAATTTTGATTTATTAATTGACGGTCATGCCATCAAGTCCAAAGTCGAAAATTGGGATAAATACACGATCACTTTTTTAGATCGCTATGGCTACCATATCCGCATTCGCGCCAATGACCAGCGTCCAGTTTCTATTTATGACGAAACGGACAATGAAACCTACCCAATTTTGCTGGGTAATTACAAAGTGACGAAATAAAATAAAGGGGACTGAAATCTTATGCTGATTTCAGTCCCTTTTAAAATGCATGCATTAATCAATTTCTTGCCAGGTTTGTTTTTCACCCGTAAAAACAGACATGGTAAAAGACATCTTTTGTCCTGATACCTGTAAATCAGCGGCGTCATCATATTGAACAAATTCCACACGCCGATCCAATTTTTTATTGGCTAACTGACTTAAACTGTTGACCATCAACCACTGACGACTATCCGAAAGGTACGGCGTCACGACATTTTTCGCAATTGTTGACGTCGTCCAAATAATACAAGGACTCGCATAGTAGTTAGCCAACTGTCGCGTTAAGGCTTGCAGTTTCTGGCCCGTTTTTTTATTATCAGGTAGCTTATCGGCATAGTTCCCATAGTAGGTAACTTGAATGGCAATGGGCAAGTTGCCCACTTTATGACCCACTTTACGGATAAAGTACTGGGCTTGTTCACGGGCGGATTTACTGAAACTAAAAACCTGATATACCCCTACCTTCAAATTGCTGCCTTGAATGCGGTCGTAATTGGCAGTAAAGTTATCGTCAAAATAAGTCGTGCCACTTGTCGTTTTCAAATAGGCAAAGCGCATTCCTGCCTTTTGCACACCCTGAAAATCAACAAAACCGTTTTGTTGTGAAACGCTCACGCCACGAATGGGATACCGTCGTAAAGTTTGGGTTTGATGTAATTGCCACAAATGCCACCCCAGAAAGGAGAGGGCGATGACTGCTATCACACCGAGTGCAATCAACCACTTTCGCCAAGGTCGCCGTTTTTGATGTTTATAGGTACTACTATAAATCGGTTTGATTTCTGGCTGACTCAAATCAATTCATCCCCTACCGCCGTTTTTTTCTATTGTACACCATTTCTCTTTTTGATGATTATCACTATAGGTCCGTCCTTAATTTCTGCTATAATGGAAAAACTGTGAACAGAAAAGAGATGGATTTAACTTGCAAGCTGAAAACGACGGACTAAAAAAAGAAGTTGGCACATTTGCGGCCTTAGCAACGGTTATGGGGACTGTGATTGGTGGCGGTGTCTTCTTTAAAGTAGCAAGCGTGGTCGAAGCAACTCAATCTGCCGGTCTGACCCTAGTCGCTTGGGTTCTTGGCGGTCTGCTAACGATCTGTGCAGGCCTGACCAGTGCCGAATTGGCTGCTGCAATTCCCTTAACTGGTGGGGCTGTGAAATATTTAGAATACACTTACGGCAAACTTCCTGCCTACTTATTTGGTTGGGCTCAAAGTTTAATCTATTTTCCCGCCAATATTGCCGCATTAGCCATTGTTTTTGGTGGACAGCTACAAGCGCTTTTGCATTTAAACCAAGCTAGTCAGCTGCTAATTGCGATTGTGACCGGTCTTTCGATCACATTAATTAACTTTCTTGGCGCTAAGGCTGCTGGTCGCCTCCAGTCGTGGGCTTTAATTTTTAAATTGATCCCAATCGCCTTGATTGTGGTTGTGGGTTTGTTTTCTCCCGGAGACACCGCGCTTCATCTATTACCGAGTACAAGTACGCATACAAATCTATTTTCAGCATTTGCCAGTGGTTTGCTGGCCACCATGTTTGCGTACGATGGTTGGCTTGGTGTTGGCGCGATCGCCGGCGAAATGAAACATCCTGAAAAAGATTTACCACGCGCTATTGGCTGGGGCTTAGCCTTCATCACCATTATTTATACCTTAATCAACTTAGTCTTCTTAAAAACCTTACCCATCTCTGAAATTGCCGGCAACTTAAATGCGGCTTCCGCTTCTGCGATCCATTTATTTGGTGCTCTAGGCGGAAAATTAGTCACAATTGGCATTTTAATTTCTGTCTATGGCGCTATCAACGGTTATACTATGACTGGTATGCGAGTTCCTTTAGCAATGGCTGAAGAACAATCGTTACCATTTAGTGGATTCATTCGCAAAGTTTCTACAAAGACCGCTGCTCCCTATGGTGCGGGCGTATTACAATTTGCAATTGCCGTCCTCATGATGTTGTTAGGCAACTTTGATCATCTAACAGATATGATTGTGTTCGTCATGTGGTTCTTTAGCCTCTTGATTTTTATCGCGGTGTTTATTTTACGTAAACGAGAACCTGATCTTAAACGGCCGTATCGGATTCCTGGTTATCCAGTCGTACCCATCATTGCTATTTTGGGCGGTGTCTTCATTTTAGTCACCACCATCATCACGGAATTTTGGCTGGCTGTCATTGGCGTTTTGATTACGATTCTTGGCATCCCCGTTTACTACCTAACTAAGCGCTATTATCATTACAGGTCCCACAAATAAATTTCTAAAACTCGCGTAATTTGCTATTATAAAGTTACGGAGGAAATTGCTATGAAAGTTGACATTGAAACGGTTGTGACGCTCACAAGCTGGGCCATATTTATCATCTTGGTGGCCCTTTTATTTTTTAGCCTAAAGAAAAATAAATTTCGCTTACTAAATGGTATCTTAGGGAACTCAGCTCTGCTAATGCTCGCTTTTGCTGTGAGTTTAACTATCTTTGAAAGTGGTATTCAGTGGTTAGAGGCTGTCTTAGCGGTGATCATTGTCTTGATTATGGTCCCAATTTTGCTGCTATACTTATCGTTAGGCATTCTTTTACTCTGGAATGCGTGGATCGTTTGGCGGCGGGAAAGTCATTCACTAGGTAACATGCTCACGTTATTTTTGGGTCTCGTGGTCATCTTAGCCCCATTTTTCTCTCGATTCATTAAGGCAAACTTACCAGCTCCAGTGGCACAATTTTTGCTAAATACTTTTAGTTTCTTAACGTTGTACGCTGTTTTCTGGCTACTCAACTTTATGACTTCGTTTTTAATTACTCGAATTTTTCGACCAAAATTACACCAAGATTATATTATTGTCCTGGGAGCTGGTCTGATTAATGGCAATGAAGTCTCACCATTACTGGCTTCTCGGATCCTAAAAGCTAAGCAGTTTGGCGATCTCCAATATCAAAAGACCGGTAAATTTCCACTAGTTATTTTTTCTGGTGGGCAAGGTGCTGATGAAACTCTGCCAGAGGGACAAGCCATGAAAGCCTATGCGATGGCCCATGGTATGGCAGACTATCCTCTAATCGCAGAGACAAAGTCCAAAAACACTTATGAAAATATGCTGTTTTCAAAACGGCTCTTAGAACAACGGCAACTCAACCTGCAACAAGGTATTTTCGCCACGAGTGACTATCACACCTTTAGAGCTGCTGGTTATGCCCGGTTTGTGGGTTTAAACATTGATGGAATTGGTGCCAAAACCAGCAAATTTTTTATTCCCAATGCATTTATTCGAGAGTACATTGCCATTTTGATGCAGCACAAGACCTTCCATGTGATCGTGATCGCACTCTTCTTAATCATTAACATTACGGTCATCATTTTACAGACACAATTCCACATTCTGACCTAACTAAAAGTGAGTGAGGAAAAAGGTCCAGGAAACAAACGAGTCGTTCTTTGAATCTTTTCGTTTTTGTGACTAAAATGGGCAGTTTTCCCCTCGATTTTGACTAGTAAAGTCTAAGGACAGAAATCATCAAAAAAAGTTCTGACATAATTCGATGAAATTCGATTCATGTCAGAACTTTTTTTGATTACACTGAAAGTTTAGTTAAGGTCGCACTTAATCTACGGGACTTCGAATCCGAGTTGGCAGAAGATTGCCTAAATTGGGACCGTTAAAGTTCTCCCGATAAATGAAGTCATGGTAGCAAATTTCATAACTTATATCTTGAGAAGGTTTCAGCCTACATCAAAAACATGCGAATAGCCAAGTCTATATAGTTTCAATATGTTGAAGTAACCCATTTATTTGCAAAACGAAAACCATTACGCTTAAAATAAGTTAAAATTTATTTCTTTGAAAGACGGTGTTTTAAATGGATGATGACGAAAAAAAACTGACTATCTTAACGAATTTAAATCTGCACTACCCCAGACAACAAGTTTCGCAATTTTCCCCCTTTGCTGGCGCAGTTCGGACCATAATTGGCCAACAAACAAATCGACCTAATGTTCAAGCAGCAATGACCTTGCTACGGCCTTATTTGACACCATCAAAAATGGACCAATTGTCACTTCCACAAGTCAATCAACTGATTGCTCATATTCGTTTTCATCAGCATAAGGCAAGTTATTTAAAAGCATTTACAACTTGGTACCTTAGTCATGGTGGTAAATATGAAAATTTTATAGCAATCCCTACGCCTCAACTACGTAAAGAACTGTTGTCACTGCCAGGCATTGGCAACGAGACAGCTGACACCATTTTACTTTATACATTTAAGCGAAGGGTCTTCATCGCTGACCGTTACGCCATGCAACTTTTCAATCGGTTAGGTTTTGGCCCCTATCAAAAGTATCTACCCATGCAAGCAGAATTTGCACCTCTTGTGATAAGGGCAACGTACGACACCGTGCGGAATTGGCATTTTTCAATTGATCAACACAGTCACGCATACAATTTACATCCTGAAGATGAAAGCTGGCTGCTTGTACCATGACCAGAAAAGTTATTATATTTGGCGTTTGCAGGCTCTTTTATCCTCACCAAGCGAGTCCATTAAACTAAACCGGAGTGTCATTTAAACTAAAAACAGATTTCAAACTCAATGGTAAGGATTTCAAATCTGCTTTTTTATATTCAACGCAAGCGCCACTTAAAAATAAAAAGCGACGTCACCGTCACTTTCTGTAAGTCTATTTATGTTCCAAAACTGTAACAGATTCCACATGTGGTGTCTGTGGGAACTGGTCCAATGGAATAACTGGTTGTGCCACGTGATAGCCATTATCCATGAATGTTTGCACATCTCGAACCAAAGTAGCTGGATTACAGCTCACATACACAACTCGTTTTGGTGCCATTTCAGCAGCAGCGGTGATAAATTCTGGTGCCAAACCTTTACGTGGTGGGTCCACCACAATAACATCAGGTTTCAGACCATCATGTTGCCAATCAGCCATTTTTTCTTCAGCCTTACCAACAGTAAATCTCACATTACGGATATCATTTAATTTAGCGTTAATTTTGGCATCTTGAATGGCTTTATCGACAATTTCCACGCCATAAACTTTTTTAGCGTGTTTAGCCATTGCTAAGGAAATCGTACCGATTCCACAATAAGCATCAATAACAGTTTCTTTACCAGTCAAACCGGCTTTTTGAATCGCAAGGTCGTACAACTTATCTGTTTGAACAGGGTTCACTTGATAGAAGGAATCAGCGGAAATTGCAAAACGTAATCCTAGTAATTCGTCATGGATCACGTTGCTACCCCAGAGAATTTTTTCTTCTTTACCCAACAAAACGTTCGTTTGCGCTGCGTTCACATTTTGGATAATACTCTTCACTTCAGGGAGCTGTTTACGAATCTCTTCCACAATTTCAAAGTTCATTGGGATCTTTTTAGCACGTGTAATTAACACGATCATCATTTCGTGAGTAAAATGTCCACGACGGACCATAATTGTTTTAATCACGCCGGTATGATTAGTTTCGTTATAAGGTGCTGTATGATATTGACGTAAAATATCACGAACAACTAAAATAGCCTTATCAATTTCAGGATCTTGAATATAGAAGTCTTCAATTGGTACTAGATCATGACTATTACGACGATAAAAACCAGTTGTCAATTGACCATTTACACTGCGAACGGGAATCTGTGCCTTATTTCGGTAGCCATAAGGCTTTTCCATACCAACGGTTGGGCTAACTTCAACTTCGTCTAAATGGGCTTTATAAAAGAGTTCTTGGATCTGATGTTGCTTAAATTCCAATTGTGCTGGGTAAGCCAAATGTTGCAATGGTGTAATCCCAGTTTGGGTATACTGCTTATCCTTGATTTCAACACGGTCAGGACTCTTTGATTTCCATGTTTGTACACGCCCAAAAGCATAAGTTTTAGCCACTTTTGTAACTTTCATGGTAATTTCTTCTCCAGGCAAACTATTAGCTACAAAGATTGGAAAATTATCAATTTTGGCAACTCCCATGCCTTGATAAGTCAAATCCATGATGGTCACGTCATACGTTTCATTTTTGGTAACTGGTGCTTTAAATTTCATATTTATCCTCATTTTTCTTTTCAAGTAACTATCACAAAACCGTCCCATTGAATGTTCAGCAATTTAAAACTTTACACCTCATCGCCACGTTAAGCAACTATTCACACGCGCAATGATCGAAAACTTTTAAATTCCTCATATTCAAGGACGGCTTTTGAATTATATTTATTGGTCTTGTTTGGTTTCGTCATCTTCAGGTAATTTTTTGACCTGTTTAACGAAGTTTTCTTCCGCCTTTGCCACGCCGGGTTCTGGTAAATCATAGGCGGCATCGGGAATTTTGTCAAGATTTGCAAACATTTCAATATGTTTATGCAAATTTTTAAACACCATGGGGGCATCCCCACCGTACTCCCCATCAATGTTTACCATAACTCGGTCATTAACTGGGTTGACTTTTACCCGCTTAGGTTTGCGATAAATAATCCGCGGATCGTCAATATGATTGCCATTCAAAGCTTTCACCATCAAATGTAAAATGGAAACCAGGTTAGACGCCTTCACGATAATTAGTGTAAAACGACCATCATCTAATGAAGCATCAGGCACAATCTGCTCAAAACCACCGATAGAATTAGTTAAGGCTAAGAAAAACATCGACGCCTTTCCTCGGAAATGTTCACCGTCATACTCAATATCCATATCAACTGGTTTAATTTGTGGCAGTAATTCTGCTCCTTTAACCAAATAAGCCAGGTAACCGAAAATACTTTTCATGTTAGACGGCACATCATAGGTTAACTCCGTGAGTAACCCACCAGCCGCAATATTAATAAAGTAATTGTCGCCTGCCTTACCAATATCCATTTTAATGCGCTGATTCTTCAGCACAACTTTAGCAGCACCAACGGGATCCTCACGAGGAATCTTTAAAGCTCGTGCGTAATCATTCGTTGTCCCAGCGGGAATGATTGCCATCATTGGTCGGAAATGCAAATCGGCAATGCCATTAACCACTTCATTAATGGTCCCGTCTCCACCAGCCGCAACGACTAAATCAAACCCAGCTTTAGCCGCACGCCGAGCTTCATTGCGTGCTGAATTAGGTTCTGGTGTCGTCGCGTAGGCACTACTTTCGAAGCCCGCTTCTTCAAAGACATTCAGGATGTCAATCATATTTTGTTTTAAAACTTCACGTCCGGAAGTAGGATTATAAATGACGCGTGCTCTTTTCTGCATTTTGGTTCCTCCACAAAATCTGATTAACGATTATTGAGTTCTTTCATCAAAAGTTCGTTAACAACCTTTGGATTAGCTTGTCCACGGGTCTGTTTCATCACCTGACCCACTAAATAGCCAACTGCACGATCTTTTCCGTTCTTAAAGTCATCGACAGATTGCTGATTGTCATCCACAATTTTTTTAATAATGGGTTGCAATTGTGCAGGGTCTGATAATTGAACAAGCCCTTTACTCTTGACCCAAGCAACTGGTTCTTCACCTTTTGTAATTGCCTTGAAAACTTTTTTAGCAATTTTGGTAGAGATCGTGCCGTCACTAATCATCTTGATCATCGCTGCTAAATGTTCTGGTGTGAGTTGCGTATCCTGCAAATCAACTTGTTGATCATTCAGATAGGCATTCACATCACCCATCAAATAGTTGGCTGCCATCTTGGCATCCGCCCCGTTTTTGACCGTGGCGTCAAAGAAATCTGACATTTCCTTAGTCTGCGTCAAGACCATGGCATCGTAATCCTTCAAACCTAACTCACTCACGTAACGTTCACGACGTTTTCCAGGCATTTCTGGCATGGATTCTTGAATATCCTGAATCCAATCGTCGCTAATTGATAAGGCCGGTAAATCAGGTTCTGGGAAGTAACGATAATCATCGGAACCTTCCTTAACACGCATCAAAATCGTTTGGCCAGTGGTCTCGTCAAAACGACGCGTTTCTTGTTGAATAGTACCACCAGACAGCAACACTTGTTGTTGCCGTTTTTCTTCATAAGCCAAGCCTTTACGGACATAATTAAAGGAGTTTAAGTTTTTTAATTCTGTTTTGGTCCCATACTTGTCGGAACCATAAGGACGAATGGAAATATTGACATCGACACGCATCGAGCCCTCTTCCATCTTCACATCGGAAACTCCCGTAAACTGAATGCGTTGACGTAAAGCTTCTAGATAAGCATAAGCTTCATCTGGTGATGCAATATCAGGTTTAGACACAATTTCAATCAGAGGCGTTCCCTGACGGTTTAAGTCCACGAAGGAGTAGCCATTAGGATTATGGGTATTTTTCCCCGCATCCTCTTCAATATGCATTTCAGCAATCCCAATTTTTTTCTTTTTCCCATCAACTTCAATTTCAATCCAGCCATCATGAGCGATTGGCTTATCTGCCTGTGTAATTTGATAAGCTTTAGGATTATCAGGATAGAAGTAATTTTTTCGGTCAAAATGATTATGCTTTTCAATTTCGGCGTGAAGGGCCAAAGCAGCCTTAATTCCTGATTCTACAACCCCTTTATTGGTGGTGGGTAACACACCAGGATAGCCCCAATCGATCACATTCGTATTTGCGTTTGGCTCATCCCCGAATTCAACTGGAGACGGACTAAAAATTTTAGAATTCGTCTTTAATTCCACGTGGACTTCTAGTCCAATTGTCGTTTGAAAATTCATTATTTGTCTCCTCCAATCTCAGGGGTTTGTTTATGAAAATCAGTGGCTTGCTCGAAAGCATAGCCTGCTTTGTAAAGCGTTTGTTCATCAAATGGTTTCGCAATAATTTGCAAGCCCACTGGTAAGCCATTGCTAAAACCTGCTGGCAAGGACATGCCTGGTAAGCCAGCCATGTTGACTGGAACCGTCAACACATCGTTCATGTACATCTTCTTAGGGTCAGACGACTCTTCACCAATTCCAAAAGCTGGTGTTGGTGCTGTTGGCCCAATAATGAAGTCATGGTCCTCAAAAACTTTTTTGAAATCATTGATCATCAATGTCCGTACTTCAGCTGCTTTACGGAAGTATGCATCATAGTAACCTGCAGACAAAGAATAAGTTCCAAGCATAATTCGACGTTTCACTTCATCCCCAAAACCTTCTGAACGTGAACGCACATAAACGTCTTCTAGATTTTTCACATCTTGAGCACGGAACCCATATCGGATGCCGTCAAAACGCTGCAAGTTAGAGGAAGCTTCCGAAGAACTGATGATATAGTACGCCGCAATCCCATATTTACTATGTGGTAAAGAAACTTCGTCTACTGTAGCACCTAATTCTTTGAAAGTATTTGCGGCATCTAAGACAGCCTTTTTGACGTTTTCGTCAACACCTTCACCTAAGTATTCCTTTGGCAAAGCTACTCGCATTCCCTTAACAGAACCGTCCAATCCGGCGGTGAAGTCAGGTACAGCCTTGTCAGAACTCGTCATATCATGTTCATCATGGCCCGCAATCAAATTCAACAATGCTGCGTTATCTTTCACAGATCGGGTAAAGGGACCCACTTGATCCAAACTAGAACCAAAGGCAATAATCCCCCAACGAGAAACACGGCCATATGTGGGTTTTACACCAACCACACCAGTAAATGATGCTGGCTGACGAATGGAACCACCCGTATCAGTACCGAGAGCTGCTAACACGCCACCAGCTGAAACAGTTGCTGCTGAGCCACCTGAAGAACCACCAGGAACTTTATTGACATTCCAAGGATTATGGGTTGTCTTAAAGTAAGAATTTTCGGTAGAACCCCCCATGGCAAACTCATCTAGGTTGGTCTTACCAATCACAATCACGTCGTTAGCCCGCAACTTTTCAATTACTGTGGCATCATAGATGGGATTGAAATTTTCAAGCATCTTAGAAGCAGCAGTTGTCCGCAAACCCTTAGTCACAATGTTATCCTTTACAGCAACTGGAATTCCGGCCCATAAATTGTCTGCGTCAATTCCTTTTTCATCAATTGCCTTAGCAGCTTTTAAAGCCCCTTCTTCATCAATGGTGATGTAGGCATTAATTGCTTCATTATCCGCTTTGATTTTTGCTAATGTTTCGCGAGTTAACTGTTCTGCAGTCAATTCTTTATTGACAAGCTTGTCATGCAAGGTTGTGAGATCAGTATCAAAATAATTCATTTAGTTTGCACCTTCACTTTCGTCAATAATTGCTGGCACACGAATGAATCCTTCTTCAGTGTCAGGCGCATTTTTTAGTAAGGCTTCTTTTTGGTGACTGTTGACGGCAACGTCCTCACGCATCGTGTTAAATTGATCAGTGACACTGAATGTGGGTGCGACATTGCTGGTATCCACTTCACTTAAAGTATTGAATAATTCCATGATGTCACCTAGTTGCGTTGTAAACTTACCAAGATCAGCATCTTCAAATTGCAATTTTGCTAAGCTGGCAACGTGTTCAACTTGGGCTTTATCGATTTTTTCTTCGTTTGCCATGATTCATCCTTCTTTCAAATCTATCAAATAATTTTACCATAATTTTTGACGCTTATTTAAAGTAACTAGTTAATAGCTCCCAAATACGTGAGTTGAAAACTTCTTGGCCGTACTTGAACGACTTAAGAAACTCTGAACCCCATCTGTGGTTGAACTGACCGTGATATCAATTTTGACACCACTTGGTAAGTATTTTTGTGCTTGATCAGCTAAAAACTGGGTAAAGCTACTGATTTCTGTTTCACTGTAAAATTGGGTGGTAATTGACACATTCATGCCTTGTAACGACCCATTTTTATACTGAGCTTGCGCGGTAACCCCACTCAAGTTAGGGAAGAAGCTTTCTACTTCAGTCTTAAAGTTAGAAAAGGCATCGGCATCATTATCATTAGGCGCAGATTCTCCTGTCTTCAGAGGGAAGACCACGTTTTGAATATCCATCGCTCGCCACTTGCCAAGGCTGTTTCCCGTATTAATGGCATAAGTCACAAACTTACCACCAATTAAACTATCGTTGGAGGCTTGCTTATAGATAGCAATAACGATTGGAACATTCTTCAAAGCCGGCTTTTTACGTAGTCGTGTGAGGACTTCTTTAGCCATTGCTTTGCCTTCTTTTTCCAAAGTAGCATCACTAATGTCAGTTTGATACTGTGCACCATAAGTTGTCTTTCGGTAATAGTCCACAGAATTCATTGCCAAACCAATGGTAACTCCACCAATTTTTAATTTACTGCCACTTTTTTGTACGTAATCTTGTTCTTCCAGTGACTGCAAATACATCGGGTTTCGTTTTTCAGGATCAGTTGACCCATTACTTTCTGGATTCAATCCATCCGGATTAGATTTAGACTTACGGTCAATCCAATTTTGTACGGTGCTACTGGACAGGTACTGGCCCTCTTGAAAAACATATTTTTCTGTTGAAAATTGTTTCTTGGAAATATCCTGCAGGCCAGTTTCAAAACTCTTTAAATTCATTAAATTAGAGTTTTGATTAGACGTAATCCCCCGTGCTTTGCTGGTGAGATACTTGCCATTCTTAATGACGCCGGCGTATTGATCACTGTTAGATTGACCAGTTACCTGATAATTTCCACCTTTAGAACTGGTTGCCGTTTTATTGCTGGAAGACGAATTCGTCGTGCTGTTTGAATTGCCGCATGCAGCTAGTAAAGTCACACTAAGTAACATTGCCATCCCAACCAAACTTTTCTTTAGATTCACCGTGTATTTCCTCCCGTTTTAATCATAATTCACTCTGAATTATGAGGATTAAATCGAAAACCTGTCAAGGGCTTTTCATTACAATTCACGTTTATTTCTTAAAAATTAAAATTTGGGGCTACGACACTTTACTAATTGGGGCAAAAGCTGCTAATAACCGTTTGACGCCTTGATCAGGAAAGGCAATATCTAATTCTGCATCTTCCCCTTTACCAGTCACTTTTACCACGGTTCCAACACCCCAAGCCTTGTGTTGTACCTTGTCACCGGCTGACCAGCTCATTTTATCTGCACCGGTTCCCGTAAATTTCTGTGGCTTGACTGGTGGACGATGATACGTCGTTGCCGTTGCTCTTTCCATCTTTTTGTCGAACGGATAAGTGTGCGCACCATTTTCGTACCCATTTGCAGCACCACCGGCAGTTTGATTAGCCGATTCTAAAACATCCGGATCGATTTCATCAATAAAGCGCGAAGCTGGATTGTTTTGTAACCGCCCGTATAACATACGGGAATAAGCATTTGTTAAATACAGCTTCTTCTGCGCACGTGTGATGCCAACATAGGCTAAGCGTCGTTCTTCTTCTAACTCATCTTCATTCATAGCTGCTCTTGATAAGGGAAAAATGCCCTCTTCCATTCCGATTAAGAAAACAACCGGAAATTCCAAACCTTTGGCTGCATGAAGTGTCATTAGTGTCACTGCTGAAGGCTCTTCTGCTACGCTATCCTGATCAGAAACTAACGCTAAGTCTGCTAAGAAATCAGCTAGGCGTGTCTCAGCAGTTGTTTCCTCATCATCTTCATGGCTATCATCAAATTGCTTGGTAACCGTCAAAAATTCTTCAATATTTTCTAAACGTGTCTGAGCTTCTAACGAACGTGACTTTTCTAATTCAGCCTTATAGCCTGTTTTATCTAAGACTTGTTCCGTCAAATCAGTTATGTTTAAAAATTCCGCCATGCGTTTCAAATCGGTCATCACCGCAGCAAAATGGTCAATCGCGTTTTTAGCACGTCCCGCAATTTCATTAGCGACTTCCACATTTTGGGCTGCTTCAAATAGCGACCAACGATTATAGTTGGCAAAATCCGTCAGCTTTTCTAGTGAACTAGCCCCAATGCCCCGTTTTGGTTCATTAATAACGCGTTCAAAACTCATAGAGTCGTCAGGATTGGCTAGCAGCGTGAGATAAGCCAACACGTCACGAATTTCTTTTCGGTCGTAGAACTTATGGCCTCCCACCATTGTATACGGGATATTGGATTTCAAAAAAGTATCTTCAACTGCACGTGACTGTGCATTTGTGCGGTACAGAACGGCAAAATCCCCATATTGATAGTGCTTTTCTTCAATTTGCTGCTTGATTTGCTGCACAATGAAATGGACCTCATCATTTTCACTCTGACCACGATAATAGGTAATCGGATCCCCATCGTGATTTTGGGTCCATAATTTTTTAGGGCGGCGGGTAGTATTGTGCTTAATCACGGAATTGGCAGCTTCCAAAATCTTTTTAGTCGACCGATAATTTTGCTCGAGTAAAATCACTTTAGCATCCTTATAGTCCTTTTCAAAATTCAAAATATTGGTCATATCCGCGCCTCGCCAGCCATAAATACTCTGGTCTGCATCCCCAACCACACAGATATTTTCAAAGCGTTTAGCCAACATATTAACCAATGTATATTGTGCTTGGTTCGTATCCTGATACTCATCCACGTGAATGTAGTGAAATTTGTTTTGATAAAAACTTAAGGTATCCGGATTCTTTTTAAATAGAAATATCGTCTGCATAATCAAGTCATCAAAATCTAACGCTTGATTGATCTTCAGTCGGCGTTGATACTCCTCGTATGCAGCAGCTACAACTGCGTCAAATGGCGTTTTAGCATTGGCTTTAAAGTCTTCTGGTGTCAACAAGTCATTTTTAGCATTTGAAATAGCCGCTAGTAAGGATTTCGGATCAAACTTTTTGGGATCGTAGTTCAAATCAGCCACGATGTGTTTCATTAATGTCCGTTGCTCACTGGTATCCGCAATTGAGAATGCGCGATTATAGCCAATCTGATCAATGTTAGCCCGTAAAATCCGGACACATAGCGCATGAAACGTGGAAACCCAAATATCAGATCCCGCGCTACCCAATAACTTAATGACCCGTTCACGCATTTCTTTAGCCGCTTTATTTGTAAACGTAATGGCTAAAATATTCCAAGGATTAATGGCCTTTTCTTCGATTAAGTAAGCCACTCGGTGCGTCAAAACCCGTGTTTTGCCACTTCCGGCACCTGCCATAATTAAAAGCGGTCCCTCGGTTGTTTGGACAGCCTGGGCTTGTTTATCATTTAGCCCCTTCAATAACCTATTTTCGGTCAAAAGTTTCAATCCTCTCTATATAAAACAGTTCTATAACAAAAAAATCAATCAACATTAATTATAACAAAAACTAGCCACGACTTGACCCGCAATATCAAAATATCTCTTGGATTCTGAAAAATTGTAAAAAAACAGAATCAAGATCAATTTGCATCCTGATTCTGAAAGTTTACTTTTATTGTGCGTCGTTAAAATCAACAACTGCCTTTGACCAAATCTCGGTATTATCAATTTGCTCTTGTGCTTGCTGAATGGAATTAGCTTCAACCAAAGCATATCCTGCACGTGTCTGTTTTTCAGTCGTTTTGTTCTGCGCATATAAGTGAAAATACCAATTATTCTTAATATTCCACTGCGTACGGATGGCCGCCATCTGACTCTTGTCAAAATTAACCATAATCGTTGGCACAAACAACTTGATATCGCTAAGTGGCATTCCGGCAACCGCCCGTAAATGTTGATCAAAGACACTCACGTTAGTCGCTCGATTAAATACATAACCAGGACGGTGAATAGCCGGAACCACACGTTTGACATAAATATCATTAGCTTGAGTGACCGCAAATGCAATCTCAAACACACCAACATATTCCAAACCGTCCGCTACTTCATTCGTAATCCGGAGCAATTCATTTTGAACACCATCAGAAACAACTGCTGGTACGATAGACTCCACCAAATGTTCTTCAGCATAAACGTTTTCCACAATTGGAAAAATCTTGCGTTCTCCATTCATGCCCTGCACAACTGTGACCGCTAATTCTTGTTTTGCTGGGATTGTGGATTCCAAAATATAAGTTTGTTCATTCAATAAATCGGCTGCTTCAGGAATATCCGTTTGGGTATGAATCCGTAACTCCTTACGATCACCAAAGTTCTTCTGAATTGGTTTCAGCACACTTGGATAACCGATGGCATTAATTGATTCATAAATATCGCTGAGACTAATCACTGTAGCATACGGTGCCGAATTCAAATTTAATTGATCAAAAAACGCGCGTTCAATTAACCGGTCTTGTGTGACCTCAAGTCCGTTAGTGCCTTGAGGTATCTTGGTAAACTGCTCCAAGTACTTGAGTGTTTGAACGTCCACGTGGTCCGATTCGTAAATAACGGCATCACACTTTTCACCAAATTCACGTAATTTATTGCCATCAGTGGACTCGCCAACAATATGTACATCCGCCAATTGCATGGTTTCACTGACTTCATTAGCCCCATAGGCAATTACGCGCAGTCCCAATCGGCGCGCTGCTGTGATCAACTGAGACCCATTCGTGCTGTCCCCAATAATGCCTAAAGTATTACCAGGATATAGCGTTGCATTATTTGAAACTGTCATTTAACCCACCCATTCTTACACACGTCATAATGTGCATTTCTTCATTTTCGATTATAAGCCTTCTGTTTATAATCTTACTGTTGTCATTGCCCGTTGGCAAGCAATTTAAACGAGTTTTTCAATTAATTTAGAAAATGGACCTGTCCATTTTCTAAACTACTGATTTGCGCTAACGCTTCCAATTGAATATCATGTGCGGTAATGATTTTGCGTCCCTTTTGAAAAGTTTTTTCAATCACAATGCCAATTCCTTGTACTGAAATATCTGCGTCTTCTGCGATGGAGAGTAGCCCCTCAACAGCTTGTCCGTTTGCTAAGAAATCATCAATGATTAATACCGAATCATTTGGTGAAACAAAACGTTTGGCAATTGAAATCTTATTGGTGGTTTGCTTTGTATAAGAATACACATCCGCAGTATATAAATTATCTGTCAGTGTTAAACTTTTATGTTTACGCGCAAAAATGACAGGAACGTGCATCGCTAACCCAGTCATGACTGCTGGTGCAATTCCTGAAGATTCCACGGTCAAAATTTTGGTAATGGGCTTGTCAGCAAACCGTTTGGCAAATTCCTTCCCCACTGCAAACATCAATTCAGGATCAACTTGATGATTTAAAAAGCTATCAACTTTCAAAACGTTGTGTGGTAAAACAATTCCTTCCTGGCGAATACGATCTTCTAATAGTTTCAAACTAGTACCTCCTAATTATTTTTATTGTTGGTCATATTTTTGTAACTGATAAGTCTGAATTAGACTTATCAGTTTTTGGGAATAATCTGGGTCCGTGGCATAACCGTCCTCGTACAGGGCTTTAGCCGCCGTTTGATAATCTTTGGCACTTAACACACTGCGATACTGGTTTTTATTCCAATTGGTGCCATTGACAAATAGCAACGTGTGATCACGAACGGATTCTTGCCAATTGTTATAAACACGAAAACGTGCTGTCACCGTCACCCATTTTCCGTTCACGAATTCCTGCGTTTTCATTTCCTTAGTTGTCTGATAAATGGTGCCTTTAATTCCAAAGTAGTTATTGTAAGACTTGGAAAGCTGACTAGTGCCCCAATCTGACTCTAAGATAGCTTGTGCAATCGTAATACTTGGTAAAATGCCGTACTGTTTATGCATTTTCTGCGCATATGGCGCAATGGTACGGATAAATTGTTGATGATTTGCAGTACTCAAATCACTGGTCGTCGAATTTGTCGTGGTCGTTGTTAACCTTGGCACCAATTGTGCAACCAAAACAATCAGCATCCCCACTATAAGCATCACCGAAATAACACCTGACAATTGCAGCTTGCCCCGTTTAAATAACAGATTATTTTTTCGTCGTTTTCGCTTTTTTGCCAAATTCATCCATCTTTCTGCTTAAATGTGACGTTCAATAAATATTTAGGCGAATCGTTGTTGACCAATTTTAGTATATTTCAACAATGGCGTTGCGATCAATGGTACCAAAATAGCAGCTGCGACTGCTTCAGGAATCCCATTTGTGGCAGCAACCAACAAAATATAAGGCGTCAGTGCCGAAAAATTTATTGCGGACAAAACTGCTGAGCCATTACCAAAAAATAACGCAATACCACCTAAAACTAACACTGTATTGGTGAGTGCACCAACAATCCCACTAACTAATAAGGGTAACCCTAATTTAGTTTTGTCTTTTGCCAATTTGGTAAACAACCATCCTGCAATCAAACCAATCAAAATTCGCGGCAACACTGAAATTAGTGGATTGACCATAACGATATTTCCTAAAGCACTGGAAGTCACCGTCAAAGCTCGGATCCAATCCACGATTCCCCAGACACCACCGACAATTGCCCCATCAACCGGTCCTAACACGACCGCTGCAATGATCACCGTGATGTGAATCGTGGTCACGCTTAGTGGTCCAATTGGTAAATACCCAATCATTGGGACATAATTTTGTAAAATAATAATGGCCGCGAATAATCCTAAAATACTCACACGGCCAGCAACACGTCTTTTCCCCATTTTAATCCCTCACAAAACTAAAAAGCCGTTTAATTTCTTAATTGTTAGAAAACATTATATCATGAAACCAGCGAGAAATTTAATTTTAAGCGACTTTATAAGGAGATGTTAAGCTTTGGAAAAACTTTTAGTTTTATCCACCAATCCAGACTTAGACATAACGGCATATCAACAACTAAATGTCCAAGTTTTTACAGCGCAATCCATTCAGCCTAAAGATTACGCACAAATCACGATCATGCTGGGATGGCAACCAGATCTCTCAACGGCTGTCTTGGAAAGCCCCAACAGTGCACTCAAATGGGTACAAACACTCAGTGCCGGTGTAGACTATTTGCCCTTAGCAAAATTGCAAGCCCATCATATCTTAGTGACTAACATGAGTGGCATTCATGCGGTTCCCATTTCACAGACAGTTATCTTGTATGCCCTGTACTTCATGCGTGACTTTCCAATTCTTCTAGACAACGCACGCCAGGCTACTTGGACACCACGGCCAGCTCTTACTAATGCCTTAACTTTGGAAGGAACAACCTGGACTATTTTTGGGACTGGTCATATTGGCAGTGAATTAGCTCGTCTCCTGCAGGCTTTTCATGTTAAAGTCAATGGCGTCAATCGAACTGGTCATCCCGTAGCTAATTTTGAACACACTTTTGCGCAAGCCGATTGGCAACAGGCCGTGGCTTCGACAGATGTGATTGTCAATGTCATGCCGCTCACTAATGAGACAACCCATTTTTATAACCAAGCGTTTTTTGACTATTTGCAAAACCTCTATCTCTTCGTCAATGTGGGTCGCGGGAAATCTGTTGACACCTCAGCGCTAGTTGAGGCACTCCATACCCACCACGTACAACATGCGGCGCTTGACGTTTTTGAACAAGAACCACTTGCACCAGATAATCCGCTGTGGCAGCTGTCAAATGTCATACTGACGCCTCATTATTCACCACAAATGAAACACCTAGGTCGCGCTCAGCACAAACTCTTTTTAGGAAACCTCCAAAAGTTTTTAAAACAGGATACGTCCTTGAAAAATCAAGTCGATCTCACTAAAGGATACTAACCATCTGTAAAACCAAAAATCCCTCAAGCTTAGCCAATCAGCCAAACTTGAGGGATTTTTCAATATTTTTTTATTAAAGTTTTTCTTCACGACGTGCCACACTGTGTGAAAATCCGTAACTAAAATACAAAATCAAACCAATAACCAGCCAAATACCAAACATTTCCCAAGTAAATGCAGCCAACTGCAACATCAGATAGCCACAAGCTAAGAACGACAAAATGGGAATAACTGGATAGAGCGGAACTTCAAACGACTTTGGTAAATTACGAAATTTGCGATCTTTACGTAGAAAAACAACGCCCAAGGACACCATTGCAAACGCAAAAAGGGTTCCGATGTTAACCAGCTCTGCAATTTTGCTTAACGGGATGATACCAGCAAAAATACTAGCAATCAATCCAAACACCCATGTATTGATGACTGGCACATGTGTTTTAGGATTTAATTTATGTAACACCTTTGGTAACAGACCATCTCGACTAATCGCAAAGATCAGGCGTGTGCCACCATACGACATCACAATTAGAACCGTGGTCATTCCCACAACGGCCCCTAATGACACAATGCCCGCAACCCAATTTTGTTTAATAAGGTGCAACGCTAAGGCGACTGGATCCGCCACATTTAACTTCGTGTAGTGCACCACGCCAACTAATACCACTGATAGTGAAATATAAAGCACGGAAGCTACGATCAATGAAGACACAATCCCGATTGGCATGTCTCTTTTGGGATTTTTAACTTCTTCGGAAGCAGTTGAGACCGCATCAAAGCCAATATAGGCATAGAAAGCCACAGCAGCGCCTCTAATGACTCCTTTGAAGCCAAAAGGTAAGATTGGGTTATAGTTAGTTGGACGAACGTAAAACGCTGCGACAAGGATAAAAAGCAAAATGACCGAAATTTTGAGAATGACCATCACAGCATTAACCTTAGCGGATTCTCGAACGCCTTGTACCAGCAGATAGGCAATAATCATGGTGATCGCAAAAGCAGGTAAATCAAAAATGGCATGTGGACTACCGGAAGTCCCATAAGCGGCCCGAAAGATTTCAGGAAGGTGAAGATGAAAACCAGCCAAAATATTTTGAAAGTAAGCTGACCAACTCACTGCAACCGACGAAACGGCGAATAAGTACTCCGAAATGAGTGACCATCCAAGAATCCAGGCTAAAAGTTCGCCAAACACCGTATAAATGTACGTATAGGCACTGCCTGCTAACGGAATGGTTGACGAAAATTCCGAATAACAAAGTGCGGCTAATGAGCAAACCACGGCCGCCAATAAATATGACAACCAAACGCCTGGTCCACTATACATAGCGGCAATAATCCCGGGTGTGATAAAAATTCCTGCACCGACAATCGCCCCAACACCCATTGTGGTTAAACTGAACGCCGTTAACGACTTCTCTAATCCTGTTTTTTTAAACATATCTGTGTTCACTTCTTTACGAACAAACAAATCCGCAAGCTTTTTATTTTTTGGCATAGTTCAACTCCTAAAATTATGGGTTATTCATTAGATATAATGATTAATTCTAATCAACATTTAAGAACATGTCAATTTTTGTCCGCATGCGTTTATTTAAAAAAATAACTAGCAACGCCGTTACCACACTTCTTCCGACATTTAATTTTCCAGAGTTTGATTAATTTCTTCTAACCAACTGCGGTATCCTTTTTCTCGTTCAATGGCATGACGTAGAACCAACGAATGGCCAAAATTTGCCTGAACTTCTTTGTCAGTAGGAAATTTAGCTTTAAATTGAGCTTGTAACTGTGCCAGTTTAGCATTATGGTATTTTTCTTGCTCACTAATCATGGTGCTCAACAAGGGAGAACGGGCATCATTAATAAAATAGAGTTTCAAAATAAATTCATCATGTGCCCCACCCATTTCAGATGGCGACTTTAACCAATCTTCGAAACTTTGTTGACCCAAAGCTGTTAGAAAATAAGTCTTCTTCTCTAATTTTTCCCCCACAGTATCAAGTTCGTGGTCAATTAAGCTAGCTTGCTCCATCCGCTTCAATAATGGATAAATTTGGCTGTGATTGGCATTCCAAAACTCACCAATATCAGAGTCAAAGGACTTTGCCAAATCATAACCCGTTTGTTTTTTTTCTTTTAGTAACCCTAATAAAATATATTTTAAACGATTTTTTTGCGCCATGATGACTTCTCCCTTGACGATTTAATAAAAGTATTGTAACATGATCTAGTCAATTAAAACATGTAAATAAATACATGTTTTAATTGACCTATAAATATTTGCAGGAGGAATTACTTATGACAAAAGAATTTAAAACACTTGACGACTTTTTAGGAACGCACTTTATTTACACATACGATAACGGTTGGGAATACGAATGGTACGCCAAGAATGATCATACTGTTGACTACCGTATTCATGGCGGTATGGTCGCTGGCCGCTGGGTAAAGGATCAAGAAGCTAACATTGTTATGTTAGTTCCCGGTATTTATAAGGTAGCTTGGACAGAACCAACTGGCACTGATGTGGCTTTGGACTTTGTCCCTAATGAAAAGAAGCTAAACGGTACCATTTTCTTTCCACGTTGGGTCCAAGAACATCCCGAAATTACAGTCACTTACCAAAATGACCACATTGATCTCATGGAAGCTTCTCGAGAAAAATACGAAACTTACCCTAAGTTAGTGGTCCCAGAATTTGCCAACATTACTTACATGGGTGATGCCGGTCAGAATAATGAAGATGTCATTAGTGAAGCCCCTTATCCTGAACTTCCTGACGAAATTCGTGCCGGTAAGTACTTCGATGAAAACTATCACCGAATCAACAAATAAGCTTCTCTTTGTAAAGGACACGCAGCCATCAAACGCTTGCGTGCCTTTTTTTAGTACAAAAAAATACCTCTTCGCAACGAAGAGGTATTTGAAACATTGATTGCATATTAACGTTTTGAGAATTGGCCAGCTTTACGAGCCTTTTTAAGACCATATTTCTTACGTTCCTTCATACGAGGGTCACGAGTTAAGAGACCTGCACGTTTCAAAGGAATACGGAAATCAGGATCTACATCAAGTAATGCACGGGCAATTCCATGGCGAATAGCGCCAGATTGTCCGGAGAAACCACCACCATTAACATTTACAAGAACATCGTAAGTGCCAGTTGTTTCAGTTACTTCAAATGGTTGAATAACCACTTGGCGTAAGTTAGCAAATGGAATGTAGTCTTCGATTGCTTTGTCATTTACAGTAATTTTTCCTGTGCCGGGTACAAGACGTACACGAGCAACAGAGTTTTTACGACGGCCAGTGCCGCGATATTGTGCTTCTGCCAAAATTCGTTTCCTCCTTAAATTAAGTTAGTGATGTCAAGCTTTTCAGGTTGTTGAGCTTGGTGATCATGTTCTGAGCCAGCATAGACATGTAATTTGAGTCCCATTTTATGACCCAGTGAATTATGAGGAAGCATTCCCTTAACTGAAGTCTCAATTAATTTTTCAGGAGTCTTATCACGCATTTCACCAGCAGTCTTAGCTTTTAAGCCACCTGGATGATTGGAATGATGATAGTAAATTTTACGTGTCGCTTTACGACCAGTTAATTTGACGTTTGCTGCATTCACAACGATTACAAAGTCACCTGTATCAACGTTTGGTGTGAATGTTGGTTTGTTTTTACCACGTAAGATAGCTGCTACTGTACTTGATAAACGTCCCAAAGGAACATCAGTGGCATCTACCACGTACCATTTGCGATCTACTTCGCCTGGTTTTGCTAAATATGTTGTACGCACTTGTATTTCCTCCAATTTCTGTTTTGTTTAACTCAACTTTAATAAGTTTCCGGGGCCTATTTGTGGAGGTAAACAATACCATGTTCAATTCTACTAATTACCGCCACTAAAGTCAATCCTCATTTTTCAAATTCTTCTGGATAATAGACCTTTTTTAGATACAGGCCACTTGCGGGTGCTGTTTGTCTTGCCTCGTTGCGATCCTTTGCCTGAATCAATCTTTGAATATCGTGAACTGGGCGTTTCTTACTCCCAATTTCAATTAAAACGGCAACCATAATTCGCACCATGTTATAAAGAAAACCACTACCATAAAATTCAAAAATGACTTCATTTTGTTTCTCGTCAAATTTGGCAGTTGCTTCAAAAATTTCACGAATGTTAGTCTTCGTGTGACCGCCTGCTGCACAAAAAGTTGAAAAATCATGTTTGCCAATCAAATCAGGCAATGCTGCTTGAATACGTTCGACATCTAAGGGAAACTTCCAATGTCCTGTATAATTTCGTTTAAACGGATCGACAAATTCTCCTAACGCGAGACGATACTGATAGCGTTTCCCCTGTGTGCCATATCGCGCATGAAATTCTGCGGGCACATGACGTACTTCTAGAACTTCTACATCAAGTGGCAAAATGCTGTTTAACGCATGCAACATGGCATTTTCTGACAAGTTAAACGGAATATCAAAATGCACAACTTGTCCTAAGGCGTGTACCCCAGCATCCGTTCTGCCTGAACCATAAACCTTTATGATCTTTACAGGATTCTTAGCAATCTTGTTTACCGCTCGCTGCAAAACGCCCTCGACAGTGCGTTGCTTGGGTTGCTTTTGAAAACCTGCAAAATGAGTGCCATCATAAGCAATGGTTATTTTATAACGATACATAAAATCCTCCTAAAGAAATCGGATAGCGAGGACGATAACCGCCATCAATAAATAGACGAGTGTCGCAATACTATCTCTGATTCCCCATTTTAATAAACGATACTTTGTACGACCATTGCCACCTTGGTACCCACGTGCTTCCATTGCAGTGGCTAAATCTTCCGCCCGGTTAAAGGCACTGACAAATAAAGGAATTAAGATAGGAATAATTTTTTTAATACGTGTAAAAAGATTTCCCGTACCAAAATCGACTCCCCGAGCCCGCTGCGCATTCATAATTGTCTCTGTCTCGTCCATCAAGGTCGGGACAAACCGCAGCGCAATGGACAGCATCAAAGCCACTTCATAAACCGGAAAATGTAATTTAGTCAACGGTCGCAGTAACGATTCTATCGCGTCTGAAAGTTGAATGGGCGACGTGGACAACGTTAACAATGTCGAAATCAGGATAATGAGCGTAAACCGTACAAAAATATAGGCGGCATTCAAAATCCCCAAACTCGTAATAGAAAATATGCCCCAGTGCCAGTACATTTGCCCACCAGTTCCAAAGAAAATCTGAATCACCATCGTAAAGACAATAATCCAAATGAGCGGCATAACACCTTCAACAAAAAGCTTTGGTTTTATTTTAGAAGCCCAGATACTTAAAAGGGCCACAATTGCCATCAGGGCATATATCCACCAATTATTCGCAAAAAAGATAATGATCACATACAAAAAACTCAAAACTAACTTTGCACGTGGATCCATGCGGTGCACAAATGACTCTTGGGGAATATAGCGACCAAATAATAGCTTATTCATTGCGTTTCCCCCTTGCTTTGAACATATCAGCAATGTCATCAGCAAGTTCGGCTTCCGTCAGTGGTAACTGGTCAAAAAGGAAACCTCTTTTTTGCATCTCAAATGCAAATTCTGTACTGGCTGGAACGTCCAGTTGTTTATCTCGCAGCCATTTCACATCGGCAAAGACGTATCTTGGCGTCCCTTCTTTGACAATCTTTCCGTGTTCCATCACAATGACTTGATCCGCATAGTTTGCCACATCCTCCATTTGATGGGTAACTAACACAATGGTCAAATGTTCACGCTTCTGTAACTCTGCAAAAAGGTGCATCATTTCTTGACGCCCTTTAGGATCCAATCCCGCAGTTGGTTCATCCAAAACTAAAACCTCTGGTTGCAAAGCTAAAACACCAGCAATGGCGACACGCCGCATTTGCCCACCAGACAGCTCAAAAGGTGATCGGTTTAAAATGTCTTCTGGAAGTTTGACGAGTTTTAACATCTGACGTGCAATCTGGGCTGCTTGTTCCGGTGAGCTACCAAAGTTTTCCGGTCCAAAGGCAATATCTTTTTCCACCGTGTCTGCAAACAGTTGTTTTTCAGGAAACTGAAAAACAATCCCAACTCGCTTCCGTAGAAGCCGCAAATGTTTGTTACTTGTTTCATGCGTAATAGCTGTGTCACCAATCAAAACGGTGCCAGAAGTCGGCTTCAGTAAAGCATCTAAATGCTGTAAAAATGTCGACTTCCCACTACCAGTATGGCCAATTAACGCGGTAAACGACTCGTCTTTAATCTGCGTCGTTATTTTTTGCAAAGCCTGAAATTCAAATGGCGTATCCGGCTGGTAAATGTAGCTTACTTCTTTAAAAGTGATTGCCATAACCAAGTCACCATTCCTTCCTCATTAAAATAGGTTTCAGGCACTGTAATTTGCCGTTGCATCAAAGCTTGCTTTAAACGCTGGGGATAAGGCACATCTAATCCCAATTTTTTAAGCACTTCACTTTTTGCATAGATTCTGTCTGGCGTGCCTGTTTCCACAATCTGCCCATCATTTAACACAATGATTTGGTCAGCACCAGTAGTTTCGTCCATTTCATGAGTAATCGATAGCACCGTGATCCCCAAGCGCTCCCGGAGCCGTTTTATGACGTCTAAGATCTCGCGACGTCCAATGGGATCTAACATACTCGTAGCTTCATCTAGAATAATGATTTTAGGCTGCATCGCAATCACACCTGCCAGTGCCACGCGCTGTTTTTGACCACCAGACAGTTGCTCCGGCTGCTTTTTTCGAAAATCATTCATTTGAACCTGTTCCAAAGCTTCCGTCACTCTCATCATCATTTCTTCATGAGGAACCGCTAAATTTTCCAAGCCAAACGCGACATCATCTTCCACTGTTGATCCCACAAACTGATTATCAGGATTTTGGAAGATCATGCCAATTCGACTACGAACTTGCCACAAATTTTCCTCAGTGAGTGCAATACCGTCAACCCAAATATGGCCTTCTTTGAAATCTAGTAAGCCGTCAATTGCATGAGCCAAAGTACTTTTGCCACTACCATTATGACCCACAATTGCCACCCAGCTGCCTTCAGGAATCGAAAAGGAAACGTCTTTAAGTGCAGCTGGTGTATCTGGTGAATAGGCATAAGTTAAATTAGTAACTTTGATTACATTGTTCATCGTAAACATTCCTTCGACTTTTTTTATATTTTACCACATCAAAAACATGCTCCCTAGTATACTTCTCTTTTTATGTAAGCACAAAAAAATCACTGAAAAGCAGTGATAGTTAATAGAAACTATTAACCGTGGGCTAGACTCGGAATGGACTTCCAACATCATTACACCCTACCACAACTTTTAGTGATAAATTTGTTAAATCAAAAATTCTAAATTATGTTTGAAGCTTTAGTCAACAAACTCCAAGATAACCATTGGTGCAGCGTCTCCGCGACGAGGCATAGTCTTAAGAATTCGTGTATAACCACCCTTACGATCAGCGTAACGAGTTGCTAAATCACCGAATACTTTCTGAAGAGCTGAGGTAACTTTAACATCGTCACCATCTTCAGTAACATCAGCCACAACATTACGAAGAAAAGCAGCAGCTTGACGACGTGCGTGTAAGTCGCCACGTTTACCTAATGTGATCATTTTTTCGGTAGTTGATCGTACTTCTTTAGCGCGTGCTTCAGTTGTGACAATTTTTTCATTAACAATTAAGTTAGTAGTTAAGTCACGAAGCAAAGCCTTGCGTTGTGAACTTGTACGACCTAATTTACGATAGCCCATGAATGGAAACCCTCCTTATAATTAGTCTTCATTACGTAATGAAAGTCCAAGATCAGACAATTTAACTTTAACCTCTTCAAGAGATTTACGGCCTAGATTTCTAACTTTCATCATTTGTGCTTCAGTTTTGTCAGTTAATTCCTGAACAGTATTGATTCCAGCACGTTTCAAACAATTGTATGAACGAACTGATAAATCAAGCTCTTCAATGGACATTTCCAACATTTTTTCTTTATGTGTTTCTTCCTTTTCGACCATGATCTCAGCCTCTTGAGCTTCATCTGTCAAATTAACAAATAAAGCCAAGTGTTCAGTTAAGATCTTAGCTGAAAGACTGGTAGCTTCACTCGGACTAATTGAACCATCTGTCCAAACATCCAATGTGAGCTTATCATAGTCATCCCGCTGACCAACACGTGTATTTTCAACCTGATAGTTGACACGCTCGATTGGGGTATAAATGGAATCGATTGGAAGAACACCAATTGGCATATCATCCTTGCGAGCCTTATTTTCATCAGCCGAAACATAACCACGACCAGTATCAGCTGTTAACACGGCATGAAAGGTAACGCCATCAGCAACGGTACAAATATACTGATCCGGATTTAGGATCTCGACATCACTGTCGCCTTGGATGTCACCAGCAGTGACTGTTGCTGGTCCCTTAACATTAATCTCTAAAGATTTCTCTTCATCATTTTCAATCTTCAAAGAAACCTTTTTAATGTTCAAGATGATTTGTGTGACATCTTCAACCACGCCTTCAATCGTTGAAAACTCATGAAGAACGCCATCAATTTGAATGCTTGTAACCGCTGCACCCGGCAATGACGACAACAAAATACGGCGTAAAGAGTTACCTAAAGTTGTGCCATAGCCACGTTCAAGTGGTTCGACGACAAACTTGCCGTAATTTTCATTCTCATCAATTTTATGAATGTTTGGTTTTTCAAATTCGATCATTCTAATCTTTACCCCTTTCAAAACGCGTTGTGCATATTAACTTTGAATGCATCCTGAAGTTAGCCCTCAAAAAAATTGACGCACTATACACGACGGCGCTTTGGAGGACGAGAACCATTATGAGGAACTGGTGTTACATCGCGAATAGCAGTAACTTCTAATCCAGTAGATTGAAGTGCACGAATAGCAGCTTCACGACCAGAACCAGGACCCTTAACAGCAACTTCAACGGATTTCATTCCATGTTCCATTGCTGCTTTTGCTGCAGCTTCAGAAGCCATTTGAGCAGCAAATGGAGTCGACTTACGACTACCTTTAAATCCAAGTGAACCTGCTGATGACCATGCCACAGCATTTCCTTGAGGATCTGTAATCATAACTAATGTATTGTTAAAAGTTGAGTGAATATGTGCCACACCAGCTTCAATATTCTTTCTTACTCGACGTTTACGAGAAGTCTTTCTGGTTGCCAATATGCTAGCCTCCTTTATTTATTATTTCTTTCTTCCGGCGATTGAAACTTTTTTGCCTTTACGAGTACGTGCATTGTTCTTTGTGTTTTGTCCACGAACAGGCAAACCACGACGATGACGCATGCCACGATATGAACCAATCTCTTGGAGACGTTTGATATCAAGACTTACGGAACGACGAAGGTCACCTTCAACACGGTAGTTATCTACTTGTGCACGGACTTTATCTTCATCATCTGCAGAAAGGTCACGAACACGGACATCTTCAGAGACGCCAGCATCCTTCAAAATCTTTTTAGCAGTAGTATTTCCGATACCAAAAATGTATGTTAAACCAATCACGATTCGCTTATCACGTGGTAAATCAACACCTGCAATACGAGCCATTAAATTTCACCTCCAGCTTAATTATTTTCCTTGACGCTGTTTATGTTTTGGATTTGCTGAGCAAATAACCATAACGCGTCCCTTACGTTTAATTACTTTACAATGTTCACACATTGGTTTTACTGATGGACGTACTTTCATGAATATTCCTCCTAAAACGTTAAAACTTATCTGAAACGATAGGTAATACGACCCTTGGTGAGATCATATGGCGACATTTCGACAGTTACCCTATCTCCCGGAAGAATCCGAATATAATGCATACGAATCTTACCAGAAACGTGTGCCAATATTTCATGACCGTTTTCGAGTTCTACTTTAAACATCGCATTTGGTAAAGTTTCTTTTACCTTACCTTCAATTTCAATGACATTATCTTTTGCCACTAAATGTGCCTCCCATTTCACTGTTCTTTTCTTTACAAACTCATTTCGTTCAGTGCTTACCGTATCAAAGTACTATAAGCTAAACCTGAACAAGTTTACCATAAGGTAATTTCATTTGCAAATAAACGAAATTAACCGGTAATAATGAACAGGCAACCATTAAATAG
Organism: Pediococcus cellicola; assembly: GCF_001438655.1. Lineage (GTDB taxonomy): Bacteria > Bacillota > Bacilli > Lactobacillales > Lactobacillaceae > Pediococcus > Pediococcus cellicola. Next base: position 27,418 of record NZ_JQBR01000006.1, on the reverse strand, counting down.
CTCGTAACACCTTTTGAATTTCCTTATATACATCGTTGATATCTTGATCACCATTAACCGTATATAATAATTTCTTTTCATTATAAAAATCAATTAAAGGTGTGTTCAACTTTGTATTAACTGCGATACGATTTTTAACGGTTTCAGGCTTATCATCTTCACGTTGATAAAATTCATGGTGTCCACAAACATCACAAGTACCTTCAACCTTTGGTGGGTTATACAACTTGTGGTAGGTTGCCCCACAGTTTTTACAAATGAAACGACCTGATAAACGTTCAACCAAAACAGCTGGATCAACATGAATATTAATCACTGCATTGATTGATTTGTCTAACTTGGTGGTCATTGTCTCTAAAGCATGCGCTTGATCGATATTTCGGGGATAACCATCCAGCATAAAACCGGCATTCGTATCATCCTCAGAAAGTCGTTCTTCAACAATACCATCTGTAACAGAATCAGGAACCAAGTTACCTTGGTCAATGTATTTCTTTGCTTCAATTCCCATTTCAGTGCCATTTTTCATTGCTGCTCGGAAAATATCACCGGTAGAAATATGAGGAATTTTGAATTCATCAACAATTTTTTGGGCTTGCGTTCCCTTACCAGCACCAGGTAATCCCATTAACACAAGATTAAGTGTTGTCATCATGTTTCCCTCCATATTATTTCACTTGTTCTGGATCTCTAATGAAGCCGACGTATTCACGTTTCATCATTAAGCCATCAATTTGACTAATGATTTCAATCGCAACACCAACAACAATCAACAAACTCGTTCCGCCCAAACCGATTGATTCATCCAAATTCCAGAAGTCTTGCGCTAATAACGGGATCAGAGAAACTAGTCCCAAAAATAGTGAACCGACAACTGATAAACGAATTAATAACTGAGACACATAACTCTGTGTTTCATGACCGGGCCAAACGCCAGGGATATAACTCCCTTGTTTTTGAAGATTTTCTGCTAACTTCTCTGGATTAACCTGAACAAAAGCATAGAAGAAGGTAAAGACAACAATCAAGAACGTGTAAAGAATGGCACCATCCGTTGTCTGCATGTTAAATACATCAGACAAAACTTGATACCAAGTATCTTGTGAGTGGTTATTCGCAAACGCCATCAAAATAGTTTGTGGTGTTGCAATGAACGAACTCGCAAAGATAACTGGAATAACACCAGCCACATTAACCTTTAGAGGTAAGTAACTACTGTCTGGCGCACCGGAAGCTCTTCTAGTGTACTGAATAGGTACCCGGCGACTAGCTTGTTGAACCCAAGTTACAAAGATGACGATAACCAAAACAATTATGATTAAAGCACCTACAAAGAGGAAGCTATTCAGCCAATCACTCTTCGCCACATCAACAAATTGTTCTTGATAAATTTGATAGATGCTTGTTGGTGTTCGCGCGATAATTCCCGCGAAGATCAGAATGGACACCCCGTTACCAAGCCCACGATCGGTGATCATATCACCCATCCAGGTTGCTAACATGGTTCCACCAGTTAAAATTAACCCAATTGTGACATAAGTCTGAACACTTGGATTTTCAACCAGATTCAAACTACTTAAAGCATTGAATCCGGCAGTAATCCCAACTGATTGCACAAACGCTAGAATGATTGTTAAGTAACGAGTCGCCTGATTTAATTTCCGACGCCCGACTTCACCTTGTTTGCTCCATTCAACAAACCGTGGCACAATGTCCATTTGTAATAACTGAATCACAATTTGAGCGGTGATGTATGGTGAAACTCCCATCGCAAAAATCGAATAGTTGGACAGGCCACCACCACTAAAGGTATTCAAGATGCCAACCAATCCAGAGGAAGCAACACTTTGTAATGCTTTGGCGTTAATCCCAGGAACTGTGATATACGCACCTAAACGATAAATAATCAAAACACCTAGGGTAAATAGAATTTTGTTTCTAATATCCTTTACTTTAAAAGCGTTTTTGATAGTCGATAGCATTAAATCACCTCAGTTTTGCCACCTGCAGCTTCAATTGCTTTTACTGCGCTTTCTGAGAATTTATTAGCTTTAACGGTCAAGCCCTTTGATAACTCACCGTTACCTAAAACTTTAACGCCGCTAAGTACTTTCTTAATTACGCCAGCTTTTAAAAGAACTTCTGGGGTAACTTCTGCACCTTCGTCGAAAATATTCAAGCTGTCAAGGTTAACAACAGCATATTCCTTGCGGTTAATGTTAGTAAATCCGCGTTTTGGAATTCGACGGTACAGAGGCATTTGCCCACCTTCAAAGCCCAAACGAACCTTTCCACGTGCCTTTTGGCCTTTTTGGCCACGGCCAGATGTCTTACCATTACCAGATGATGTTCCACGGCCAACACGATTACGTACTTTACGAGAACCAGCACTTGGTTTTAATTCATTTAACTTCATAAGTTTCGGCACCTCCTAACTAATTATAATTATTTAACTTCTTCAACTTCGATTAAATGGGCAATATGGAAAATTGCACCACGAGTCGCCTCATTGTTAGGTAAAACGACTGAGCTGTTAACCCGTCCCAAACCTAATTCTTTAACAATCTTGCGTTGCTTTGGGAGGCGATGTACTGCACTTTTAATAAGTGTAATCTTTAATTGAGCCATCATTTGTTCCTCCTTATTCAGCCAAGTGTTCTGCTGAAACCCCACGCAATGCAGCAATATCAGCAGCACTACGTAAGCCTTTCAGTCCTTCGAATGTTGCACGAATAACGTTAACAGGTGTGTTTGAACCTAAACGTTTACTTGTAACATCATCAACTCCTGCAAGTTCCATAACGGCACGAACAGCACCACCGGCTGCAACACCAGAACCTTCTTCAGCAGGCTTCAATAAAATACGGCCGCCACCAAACTCACCGATGATTTCGTGAGGGATGGTTGTGCCAATGATTGGTACTTCAATCAAGCTCTTAGTTGCAGTATCAACGGCTTTACGAATAGCTTCTGGTACTTCTTGAGCTTTACCAGTACCAAAACCAACGTGACCATTCTTATCGCCAACAACAACTAAAGCAGCAAAACGAAGACGACGTCCACCTTTTACAACCTTAGTAACACGATTGATGGAAACAACACGGTCTTCTAAGTCCAACTTTTCTGGATCGATATAATTCGACATGTACGGTATTCCCTCCTTATCTTAGAATTTAAGTCCGTTTTCACGAGCAGCTTCAGCTAAAGCTTGTACTCGTCCGTGGTATAAATAACCGCCACGATCAAAAACGACATTTTCAACTTTCTTTTCTGTTGCGCGCTTTGCAACTAAAGCACCAACAGAACTTGCTTGTTCAGTTTTTGTGTTTCCACTAACTTCACTGTCCAATGTTGAGGCACTTGCTAGCGTCACACCCGCTACGTCATCAATTACTTGAGCGTAGATGTTTTTGTTTGAACGATATACATTTAAGCGTGGGCACTCTGCAGTCCCAGAAATCTTATTACGAACACGTGTATGACGTCGTTGACGTGTTTTATTTTTATCTGGTTTTGAAATCACAATTTTCACCTCTAGAATATTCTATATGTTTAGCCTATGCGGCATTACTTACCAGTTTTACCTTCCTTACGACGAACATATTCACCAACATAGCGAACACCTTTGCCTTTGTAAGGTTCTGGAGAACGAACAGCACGAATCTCAGCAGCAAAATCACCAACACGTTGTTTGCTAATTCCACTAACAGTGATATGCGTGTTATCAGGAACTTCCAATTGTAAATCAGCAGGAGTTGCAAGTTCAACTGGGTTAGAATAGCCTAAGTTCAATACCAAGGTCTTTCCTTTAAGTTGAGCACGATAACCAACACCAACTAATTCCAAATCTTTCTTATATCCCTTTGTAACACCTTCAACCATGTTGTTGAAGTTTGCACGAGTTGCCCCATGTAAGGCACGCATTTTATTATCATTACTTGGACGTTCAAATGTAACCACATTGTCTTTAACAGTCATTGTGATTTCATCACTTACAGTACGTGTTAAAGTTCCTTTAGGTCCCTTAACAGTTACTTGATCACCATCAGCCTTAACTTCAACGCCAGATGGGATTTCTACGGGTTTATAACCAATACGACTCAATTTGATGGCACCTCCTTACTCTTTTAAAATTCTACCAAATGTAAGCTAATACTTCGCCACCGATTTTTTTAGCGCGAGCTTCTTTATCAGTGATCACACCTTCAGATGTTGAAATGATTGCAATACCCAAACCATTCAAGACCTTAGGTACATCATCAGCTTTTACGTATGAACGTAAACCAGGTTTTGAGATACGTTTCAAGCCTGTAATGACACGTTCTTTGTTTTTACCATATTTTAGGAACACACGAATAATACCTTGTTTGTCATCATCGACATATTCGACGTTCTTGATAAAGCCTTCATTCTTAAGAATTTCAGCAATATCACGCTTGATTTTTGATGCAGGAACTTCTAAAGATTCGTGACGTACCATATTGGCATTACGAATCCGTGTTAAGAAATCTGCGATAGGATCAGTCATAGACATTAATGTTTACCCTCCTTTTACTCCGGTATAATTTTACCAGCTTGCTTTTTTCATGCCAGGGATTTGACCTTCATGAGCTAACTCGCGAAGGCAAATGCGGCAAAGGTGGAACTTACGATATACAGAGTGTGGACGGCCACAACGCTCACAACGTGTGTAGTTCTGTGTCGAATACTTTGCAGGACGTTGACTCTTAACAACTAACGATTTTTTTGCCAAATTTATTGCTCCCTTCGTTTACTTTTCGAATGGCATTCCAAGTTGTGCCAATAATTCGCGTGATTCCTCATCTGTCTGAGCAGTGGTTACAATAACGATGTCCAAACCACGTACATGGTTGACATTATCATAATCAATTTCAGGGAAGATTAATTGTTCACGGACACCTAATGTGTAGTTACCACGACCATCAAAAGCCTTTGAACTAACACCATGGAAGTCACGAACACGAGGTAAGGAAACATTAATCAACTTGTCTAAGAAATCATACATACGTTCACCACGTAATGTGACCTTAGCACCAATTGACATTCCTTCACGTAAACGGAAACCAGCAATAGACTTCTTAGCCTTTGTAACCAATGGTTTTTGACCAGAGATCAAAGTTAATTCTTCAACTGCTTCGTCAAGATTTTTTGCATTAGTTGTTGCGTCACCAACACCCATGTTCAAAACGATTTTATCAACCTTAGGTGTTTGCATGATTGAAGTATAATCGAATTTCTTCATGAGTTCTGGGGTAACTTCTTTAACATACTTTTCTTTCAAACGATTAGACATGAAAATTTTTTCCTCCTTTCACGAATTATTTATCGATTGTTTCGCCAGATTTTTTAGCAAAACGTACTTTTTTACCATCGACTACTTTATAGCCTACACGAGTAGGTTCGTTAGTTGATGGATCGATTAACATCACATTAGAAGCATCAATTGCTGCTTCTTCATCGACAATCCCACCTTGAGGATTAGAATTGCTTGCCTTTTGATGTTTTTTTACTTTGTTTAGGCCTTCAACCACAACGCGATTCTTTTTAGCAAGGGTTTTAATGATTGTACCCTCTTTGCCTTTTTCTTTTCCGCTAATTACGCGAACTTTATCACCATTTTTTACAAACATGCCGTGTTGCACCTCCTTCGATCCGATCCTTAATTACAATACTTCAGGAGCCAAAGAAACAATCTTCATGTAATCTTTGTCACGCAATTCACGTGCAACGGGTCCAAAGATACGTGTTCCTTGAGGGCTCTTATCATCTTTAATTAGAACTGCAGCATTTTCATCAAATTTGATGTATGAGCCATCAGCACGGTGTGCACCATCTTTTGTACGAACAACAACTGCCTTTACGACGTCACCCTTTTTGACAACGCCACCTGGTGTTGCTTGTTTGACAGTAGCCACAACAATATCACCAATATAACCAAATTTAACACGGGAACCACCCAAAACTTTGATGACCAAAATTTCACGTGCTCCAGAATTATCAGCAACCTTTAAACGACTCTCTTGTTGGATCACAGTTAGTGTCCTCCTTCCATTTTTGTATCAGAATACGAGATTAAAAATAACAAATTTAGATAATAACTGCTTTCTCAACAATATCGATTAAACGGAATCGTTTAGTTGCGGACAAAGGCCGTGTTTCCATGATTCTTACGATATCGCCAACTTTAGCTTCATTATTCTCATCATGTGCTTTGTATTTCTTTGAATATTTAACACGTTTGCCATAAACAGGGTGCGTTTTGTAAGTATTGATCTGAACCGTAATTGTTTTATCCATCTTGTCTGAAACAACACGTCCTTGATATACTTTACGAGCGTTACGTTCTTCACTCATGTGTTAAGTTCCTCCCTTCGTATTCTTCTACTTGCTTAATTCTTTTTGACGTAAAACTGTTTTAATACGAGCAATGTTCTTACGTACTTGCTTCAAACGTGCTGTGTTTTCCAACTGGCCAGTAGCTAATTGAAAACGTAAGTTGAATAACTCGTCTTTGTAATCTTGTTCCTTTTTAAGCATCTCATCAGTGGTTAATTCATTAATTTCTTTAGCCTTCATCTGATTCGCCACCTACTTCCTCGCGTTTGAGAATCTTAGTTCTAACTGGTAGCTTCATGGAAGCAAGACGTAGAGATTCACGTGCAACTTCTTCACTAACACCACCAACTTCAAACATTACCTTACCGCGTTTAACTGGTGCTACCCAACCTTCGGGAGTACCTTTACCATTACCCATACGAACACCCACACCTTTAGAAGTGTAAGATTTGTGAGGGAAAATTTTAATCCAAACTTTACCACCACGTTTCATGTGACGGTTCATAGCTACACGGGCTGCTTCGATTTGTCGGTTTGAGATCCAATGTGAATCCAAAGCTTGTAAACCGTAATCGCCGAATGTAACAGTCTTACCGCCCTTTGCGGCACCACGCATTTTACCACGATGCACACGACGGAACTTAACTCGTTTTGGTACTAGCATGATTATTTCCCTCCTTGTTCTTTAGAATTTCCTTTGGAACTCTTAGCTTCTGGCAAGATTTCTCCACGGTAGATCCAAGTTTTAACACCTAAACGACCGTATGTAGTACTTGCTTCAACCCAAGCATAATCTACATCAGCACGCAATGTGTGCAATGGAACTGTTCCTTCAGAATAATGTTCAACACGAGACATATCTGCACCGTTCAAACGGCCAGCAACCTGTGTCTTGATACCTTTAGCACCTGCACGCATTGTACGTTGCATAGCTTGTTTCATTGCGCGACGGAAAGCAACACGGCCTTCCAATTGAGCAGCAATGTTTTCGCCAACTAATTTAGCATCTAAATCAGGTTTCTTGATTTCAATGATATTGATATGAACTCTTTTACCTGTTAGTTCATTTAATTGTTTACGTAAGCTTTCTACTTCGGATCCGCCTTTTCCAATGACCATACCAGGTTTAGCGGTATGGATTGAAATGTTCACGCGATTTGCAGCACGTTCGATTTCAACATTGGAAACAGATGCGTCGGCAAGCTTAGTTGAGATGAATTTACGAATTTGTAAATCTTCACGTAAATAGTTAGCAAAATCTTTTTCAGCATACCATTTTGCTTCCCAGTCACGGATGATACCAACACGAAATCCATTTGGATTTACTTTTTGACCCACGCGTGTTCCCTCCTATTTTTCAGATACGACTACTGTAATATGACTTGTTCTTTTGTTAATTGGTGAAGCAGAACCTTTTGCCCGAGGACGGAAACGTTTTAAAGTTGGTCCTTCATTGACATAAGCTTCACTTACAACCAAGTCTTCACGATCTAAGTCAAAGTTATTTTCAGCATTTGCTACAGCAGACATTAAAACTTTTTCGACAACTGGTGATGCACCTCTTGGTGTAAACTTAAGAGTTGCAATTGCTTCTGCGACGCTTTTTCCTCTAATAAGATCAACTACTAAACGAACCTTACGAGCGGCAATGCGAACAGTCTTTGCAGTTGCATGTGCAGATGTTACTTGTTCAGCCATGATTCATCCTCCTTATTTAGCAGCTGTTTTCTTATCGTCGGTACCATGTCCATGGAATGTTCGTGTAGGAACAAACTCACCAAGCTTATGGCCAACCATGTCATCTTGAATATAAACTGGGACATGTTTTCTACCATCGTAAACAGCGATTGTATAACCGATGAAACTTGGGAAAATTGTGGAACGACGTGACCATGTTTTGATTACAGATTTCTTTTCTTGATCTTTTTGTGCATCGATCTTCTTCAAAAGATGTTCATCTGCAAATGGTCCTTTTTTCAAACTACGACCCATTATGAAACCTCCTTTAGGGAAATTTTCGACTAAATATTACCTAAGCGGCCACGTTTACGACCACGAACGATAAATTTGTTAGACTTATTCCGTTTGTTACGTGTCTTCTTACCAACTGTCTTCTTACCCCAAGGTGAAAGAGGTGATGGAAGACCAACTGGTGCTTTACCTTCACCACCACCATGTGGATGGTCGTTAGGGTTCATTACAGATCCACGAACATGTGGACGCTGACCATTATAACGTGTGCGGCCTGCTTTACCAACATTAACCAATTCGTGTTCCTCATTACCAACAGCGCCAATAGTAGCACGACCAGCAGATAAGATCATACGAACTTCAGAAGAAGCTAAACGTACTAAGACGTATTTACCTTCCTTACCAAGTAATTGAGCTGATGCACCAGCAGAACGTGCTAACTGGCCACCCTTACCAGGCTTTAATTCAATGTTATGAATAATTGTACCAACTGGAATATCCTTTAATGGTAATGTATTACCAACTTTGATATCAGCATCTGAACCTGATTGAACCTTATCGCCAACCTTAAGTCCTTTTGGTGCGATGATATATGATTTAATTCCATCAGCATAAACAAGTAAAGCGATGTTAGCTGTACGGTTTGGATCATATTCGATTGCCTTAACAGTAGCAGGAACGTCATCTTTGATTCGTTTGAAATCAATAATACGATATTGACGTTTGTTACCGCCGCCACGGTGACGAACAGTCATACGGCCGGAGTTGTTACGGCCAGCTGTGTGGCTTTGAGATTCGAGTAACGATTTTTCAGGAGTCGTCTTGGTAATTTCACTATAATCAAGCTGTGTCATACCACGACGAGCATTTGTCGTTGGTTTAAACTTCTTAATCCCCACGTGTTTTTCCTCCTATAATTTATTTATTATTCTTCGTTGAATAATTTGATTTCTTTTGAGTCAGATGACAAGGTTACGATTGCCTTGCGACGTTTCTTGGTATAACCAGAATAACGTCCCTGACGCTTGAGCTTACCTTTAACATTCATGATGTTTACCTTCACAACCTTAACATCAAAAACGTCTTCAACGGCCTTTTTGACTTCTGTCTTAGTTGCACGAGTATCAACATCGAATGTGTAGCGTTTGTCGTCCATTTCTGCCATTGAAGCTTCAGTGACAACTGGACGTAAAATTACATCACGTGATTCCATTATGCGAGAGCCTCCTCTACTTGAGAAAGAGCCTTTTGAGTAATAACGAGTTTGTCACTATTAACAACGTCTAAGACATTTACACCAGCTGGTGAAACAATCTTCACATTCTTAAGGTTACGAGCTGCACGAGCAGCATTCACGTTATCATCTTCAAGGACTAATAATGCTTTCGTTGTAACTTTTAAGCCGTCAAGTGATTGTGCAAAAGCTTTAGTCTTTGGTTGGTCAAAGCTATAATCATCAACAACTACCAAACTGTCATCCAATACTTTTTGTGAAAGTACAGACTTCAACGCTAAACGACGCATTTTCTTTGGCAACTTGTATGCATATGAACGAGGTGTGGGGCCAAATACAATACCACCGCCACGCCATTGTGGTGAACGAATTGAACCTTGACGTGCACGACCAGTACCCTTTTGACGCCATGGCTTCTTACCACCACCACGAACTGCACTTCGATTTTTAACAGCATGTGTGCCTTGACGCATTGATGCGCGTTGCATCACAACAGCTTCAAAAATCACATTATCGTTTGGTGTGATACCAAAAATGTCAGCATTAAGTTCAACGTCGCCATTCTTTGTACCATCTTGTTTATATAAAGATACGCTTGTCATTTAATTTAGTCCTCCTTTCTACTTTTTATGTGGTTTAACCGCATTCTTAACAACTAAGAATGAGTTCTTTGATCCAGGGACATTTCCTTTGATCAATAAAACATTGTTTTCTGTGTCAGCTTTAATAACTTCTAAGTTTTGAACTGTTCGTGTGTTATTCCCCATCCGACCTGGTAATTTCTTGCCAGGGAACACACGGTTAATAATTGCACCGAGTGAACCAGGACGACGATGATAACGAGAGCCATGTGCCATCGGACCACGATGTTGTCCATCCTTCTTGATATTTCCTTGGAAACCATGTCCCTTAGAAGTACCTGTGACATCAACGATATCGCCTGCTGCGAACAAGTCAGCTTTAATTGAATCGCCAACCTTTAAATCTCCCAGCTCAACATCTCTGATTTCATGAATGAAGCGCTTAGGATTTGTATTTGCTTTTGCTACATGACCTTGTTCAGGTTTGTTGCTCAATACTTTACGTTTGTCATCGAACCCTAATTGCACTGCGCTATAACCATCATTTTCAACGGTTTTAACTTGTAATACAACGTTTGGTGTTGTATCAACAACGGTAACGGGAACTAATTCGCCGTTATCCGTAAAGACTTGGGTCATACCAACCTTTTTTCCTAAGATTCCTTTTGTGGTCATGAGTACACCTCCAATATTATTGTGATACTAAATTTGTGTTCCTAAAAATTAAAGCTTGATTTCAATATCAACGCCACTTGGCAGATCTAACTTCATTAATGAGTCAACTGTCTTTGGTGTTGGGTTAACGATATCAATCAAACGCTTGTGTGTACGCATTTCAAACTGCTCACGAGCTTTTTTAAACTTATGTGGCGAGCTCAAAACCGTGTAGATTGTACGTTCTGTTGGTAGTGGAATTGGACCAGAAATTGTGGCACCAGTTCTTTTTGCCGTTTCGACAATCTTGTCTGCGGATTGATCTAAAATGCGATGTTCGTAAGCCTTCAAACGGATACGAATTTTTTGTTTTGCCATTGTGTTCCCTCCTTCGTCTATTTTGAAAATGAGACTTGCTCCGTGGAAATTACCGCCACACCGTCGTGGCAAAGCGGCCGGGTGTGTCGCAACCTTCCACATCAAAGCTCCTTGTTTTACCTGACTAGTGGGCATAAAAAGCCCGCTAAAATTCAAGTACTTGTCTATATTACTAGATATGGCGCGGCTTTACAAGAGTTTGAACGTAATTCTTTCTCGTTCTGCGAATTGTAATGTATTTGTAACATTTGAAAACGGTTTTAAGTGCATACTTTAATCATTAAAATGAAATGGAGTGGTTTCTTTGGATAAAACTACCGCACTTCTTATTATAGATTACACAAACGATTTTGTTGCCGATGAAGGTGCTTTGACCACTGGCACACCCGGTCAAAAACTTGAAGACGAAATTTTAAAGTTAGCAAATTCCTTCATAAAAAACGATAACCTCGTTATTCTTCCTACTGATCTGCACAAAAAAGATGAGCCGTTTCATCCTGAAACAAAATTGTTTCCGCCGCACAACTTGAAGGACTCCTGGGGTCACGAATTGTATGGTGAAATTCAAAACTGGTATACCCAGAATGCCGATCGCGATCAAGTCTATTATTTCGACAAAAATAGATACAGTGCGTTTGTAAATACCAACTTAGATAATTACTTGCGTACGCATAAAATCGACACACTTCTGTTAACTGGCGTGTGCACAGATATTTGTATTTTACAAACTGCGATTTCTGCTTACAATTTAAATTATAAAATTCGTATCGATCAAAAGGCAGTCGCTAGTTTTGATCCTATTGGACACGAATGGGCCATCTCCCATTTCAAAAATTGCTTAGGTGCCGAAATCTTTTAACAAAAAAACGTCTGATCACAGTGAAAAACTGTAATCAGACGTTTTTAATTTCGTTTTAAAAGCTTTAGACCTTAGTCTTTGCTTGAAGAACCACCATTTTTCTTGATGATATCTTCTTGGATAGACTTAGGAACAGCTTCGTAATGATCAAAGGTCATTGTGAAAGTACCACGACCCTGTGATGCAGAACGTAAGGTAGTAGCATAACCAAACATTTCTGAAAGTGGGACAAAGGCATGAATTTCTTCAGCACCAGAGATAGCTTCCATTCCTTCAACACGACCACGACGAGCTGTAATTTGACCCATAATATCACCCATGTACTCTTCTGGTACACGAACTTCAACCTTCATAACAGGTTCCAAAATTACAGGTGCAGCTTTCTTAGCAGCATTATGAAGTGAGATTGAGGCAGCTACCTTAAATGCAGCTTCACTAGAATCGACTTCATGATAACTACCATCATATAACTTAGCTTTCAAGTCAACTAATGGATATCCGGCAAGTACACCGTTATTCAAAGCTTCACGCAAGCCTTGTTCAACAGCTGGGATAAATTCACGAGGAACAACCCCACCAACAATAGCATCTTCGAATTCGAATCCTTTACCTTCTTCATTAGGTGTGAATTCAATCCAAACATCACCATATTGACCTTTACCACCAGACTGACGAACAAACTTACCTTGTGCAGAAGCTTGTTTTGTGAAGGCTTCACGATAAGCTACTTGAGGAGCACCAACCGTTGCTTCAACGTTGAATTCACGTTTCATACGATCAATGATAATATCCAAATGTAACTCACCCATACCAGCAATCAAAGTTTCACCAGTTTCAGGGTTAGTTTCAGCCTTGAATGTAGGATCTTCTTCAGCAAGCTTTTGTAAAGCAATATCCATCTTATCTTGGTCAGCCTTAGATTTTGGCTCTACGGCTACCTGGATAACTGGATCAGGGAATTCCATGGATTCCAAATGTAATGGATGATCTGGATCAGTTAAAGAATCACCAGTAGTGGTATTCTTCAAACCAATTGCTGCGGCAATATCACCTGAGAAAACTTCTGGAATTTCTTGACGGTGATTAGAATGCATTTGTAGCAAACGACCAACACGTTCACGTTTGTCTTTAGTCGCATTTAAAACATAAGAACCTGATTCCAAAGTTCCTGTATAAACACGAATATAAGTCAAACGACCAACGAATGGATCAGTAGCAACTTTGAATGCCAAGGCAGCAAATGGCTTATCGTCACCGGCTGTTAATTCAACAGCTTCATCCGTTTCAGGATTAGTTGCATTGTATGGTTTCACATCCAATGGTGATGGTAAATAATCTACAACAGCATCCAACATCATCTGAACACCCTTGTTTTTGAAAGCTGAACCAGCCAAAACAGGGAATAATTCAAGATTCAAAGTACCTTTACGGATAGCAGCTTTGATTTCTTCTTTGCTAATCTCTTCGCCACCAAGGTATTTTTCCATGATGTCATCATCGATATCAGCCAATTGTTCGATCATTTCTGTTCGACGTTTTTCAGCTTCTTCTTTGTATTCATCAGGAACATCCACTGTATCCCACTCAGTACCAAGTTGATCTTCATCATAAAGGTCAGCTTTCATTTCGACAAGGTCAATAACCCCTTCGAAATCGTCTTCAGCACCAATTGGCATTTGGATTGGTAAGGCATTTGCTTGAAGACGGTCTTTAATGGTTTGTACTGAGTAATCAAAGTCAGCACCAATCTTATCCATCTTATTTGCAAACACAATCCGTGGCACACTGTAATCAGAAGCTTGACGCCAAACAGTTTCTGTTTGAGGTTCTACACCTGCTTGAGCGTCAAGAACAGCAACCGCACCATCTAACACACGTAGGGAACGTTCAACTTCAACAGTGAAGTCCACGTGTCCTGGTGTATCGATAATGTTGATACGGTGGTCTTTCCATGCAGCAGTCGTTGCGGCTGATGTAATGGTAATCCCACGTTCTTGTTCTTGTTCCATCCAATCCATTTGTGAAGCACCATCATGGGTTTCACCAATTTTATGAATTTTACCAGTGTAGTACAAAATCCGCTCTGTAGTAGTCGTTTTACCAGCATCAATATGTGCCATGATCCCGATATTACGAGTCTTTTCAAGTGGAAATTCTCTTTTGTTAGCCATATTAAAAAATGTTTCTCCCTTCAAATTAATGGTCAAAGAGTCAAAATTATAAAAAATGACTACTATATGGACTTCATATAATAGCCATTCATTATTGCTCACCGTTATCAAACGGATTAAGCAACAAGCGGAAAATTACCAACGATAATGAGCAAATGCTCGGTTGGCTTCAGCCATTCTATGAGTATCTTCACGCTTTTTAACTGAAGCACCTGTATTATTAGCAGCGTCCATGATTTCACGAGCAAGACGTTCTGTCATTGTATGTTCACCACGAAGGCGTGAATAGTTCACAATCCAACGAAGGCCTAAAGTTGTTCGACGATCTGGACGAACTTCGATTGGTACTTGGTAGTTTGAACCACCAACACGACGAGCCTTAACTTCAAGAACAGGCATAACGTTCTTCATTGCTTCATCAAATACTTCTGTTGGTTCGTTACCAGTTTCAGATTTGATAATATCGAATGCGTTATAGAGAATTTTTGAAGCTGTACCACGTTTACCATCTAACATTAAATGGTTAATTAAACGAGTAACAAGCTTTGAATTGTAAATTGGATCAGGTAATACTTCACGTTTTGATGCAGGACCTTTTCTTGGCATTTAAATAACCTCCTTACTTCTTAGGTTTCTTTGTACCGTATTTAGAACGGCTTTGTTTACGATCTGTCACACCAGCTGTATCAAGTGCACCACGAATAACGTGATAACGAACACCAGGTAAATCCTTAACACGGCCGCCACGGATAAGCACAACACTATGTTCCTGAAGGTTATGACCGATTCCTGGGATATATGCAGTGACTTCGATCAAGTTAGAAAGACGTACACGTGCATATTTACGTAAAGCTGAGTTAGGTTTCTTAGGTGTCATGGTACCAACACGAGTTGCAACACCACGTTTTTGTGGTGCTGGGTTAGCAACTGCTTTTTTCTTCATGCTGTTGTAGCCATAGTTCAAAGCAGGAGCTTTAGATTTAGAACTCTGCGAATGACGACCCTTACGAACCAATTGGTTGATTGTAGGCATTAATTGTTTCCCCTTCCAAATAAAAAATCTTAAACTATTTAAGTACACACATCCAGGTGGTTCTTTTTTGATTATAAAAAAATCGCCTTGATATGGCTTTGTGCCACTGTTTCCAGTCAGCATGTCTGTCTAATACAGAACCTGTCCACAAAAAGCACCTTTCTTAGATTATCATCATCCCCCCGCCTTGTCAATCGCTTATAACATCTAATTTACGAATTAATCGCTATCATCAGCTCTTTTATTTTGAAAAAAACTCCTTGACTAAACATTGATTTGTTTAAAAAAGACGTATTTATTCTGTAATGGAGGTTTTATCATGCTTATTCAAATCTATTTTTTTGTTCTTGGTGCATCCCTTGGCTCTTTTTTGACACTTTGTGTGGCGCGCACAATTCTAGGTCAGTCCATTATTTCACCCAGATCACACTGTGACAACTGTCTACACGTTTTGCAACCCTTCGATCTCATTCCTATCATAAGTTACTGTCTTTTGAACGGGCGCTGCCGGTATTGTCAAAAAGAATTTTCCCCCACCTCATGTCTAATTGAGCTGCTGATGGGAATCTTATTTTTGCACAATTTTCAAACTGCTTCCAGCAATTTAGCTTTAATTAGTCGTCTCCTCATTGTCATTAGCCTAATTTATTTGAGCTTAACAGACTTAAAAACAACCTGGGTCAATGGCAATTTAATCGGCGTCCTTGGAGTTATTGGTTTCATTTACCACCCAACTTTTCTAAATCTGATCGTGCTAGGTTTACTGGCAATTAGCTTGTTAACCTCATTTCAGCTTTCTTCATTCATACCGGGTCTTGGTGAAGCTGACTTCGAACTCTTTTTTGCATTCATTTTACTCACCCATCTGCAAGCAAGTGTGGTCATTTTATTTGTCGCTGCTGCTTCCTGTTTAATTAGTCAGCTACTATTTTCACACTATCGAACAAAACAAATCCCATTCATCCCTTATCTTACCTTCGCCTATTTTTTAGTAACTGCCTAACAAAAAAATGCAGTTATTCGAATGAATTCGAATAACTGCACTTTTAATTTTGAAATTCAGAAACCTACTTGGTTGTCTCTGTATTCATTTCTTTTTCAACATCGCTTAATGACTTAGGTTCAGCCAAGTTACCACCGACGTTTTTAGGAAGAATCTTACGATAGTCAGGCATTCCTGTCCCAGCAGGAATAATCTTACCAATAATAACATTTTCCTTTAATCCGACTAACGGATCATTCTTACCACGGATAGCAGCATCGGTTAATACCCGAGTTGTTTCCTGGAAGGATGCAGCTGACAAGAAACTATTTGTTTCCAAGGCAGCTTTGGTGATTCCAAGTAATACCGGACGAGCCGTTGCCGGAATACCACCAGCGATTAACGTCTTGTAGTTAGCATCTTTGAAGTCGTTGATATCCAACAAAGTACCAGGAAGCAAGTCTGTATCGCCAGGATCCATAACCCGAATCTTACGAAGCATTTGACGAACCATGATTTCCACATGCTTATCCAAGATTTCTACACCTTGCATACGATAGACACGTTGGATCTCACGCAACAGATAATTTTCTGTTGAAAGTACATCGCGAACCTTCAATAATTCTTTAGGATCAATAGAACCATCATTCAAAGCAGAACCACGGTGAATGAAGTCACCTTCAGCAACTTTCATCCGTGCCGTAATTGGTAATGTGTAAGTCCGCGTATCAGTCTCACCTTTGACCGTAACTTCTTTAGTACGTTCCGCAGGATTTTCTTCAACAGACTCAACCGTCCCAGTTACTTCTGTAATTTCTGCACGACCTTTAGGATTACGAGCTTCCACAATTTCTTGGATACGTGGTAATCCTTGCGTGATATCTTCGTTTCCAGCAACACCACCGGTATGGAAGTTACGCATCGTTAACTGAGTACCGGGTTCACCAATTGATTGAGCAGCAACAGTACCCACTGCTTCACCAACTTCAACACGGTCACCAGTAGCCATGTTACGACCATAACAACGTTCACAAACACCATGACGAGTGTTGCAAGTGAAGGCTGAACGAATCGTTACTTGTTCAACGCCGGCATCAATAATTTGTTGTGCCTTTGTCTCGTCGACCATCTTGTTCTTACCGATAATCTTTTCGCCAGTCTTAGGATCATAAACTGATTTTTGTGTGTAGCGACCTAAAATACGATCGTACAGAGATTCAATCACTTCATTACCTTCAACGATGGCAGAGATTGTTAAGCCACGATCAGTCCCACAATCCTTTTCACGCACAATAACATCCTGAGCCACATCAACCAAACGACGTGTCAAGTAACCAGAGTTGGCTGTCTTCAACGCCGTATCGGTCATACCTTTACGAGCACCATGAGTTGAAATGAACATTTCCAAAACAGAAAGTCCTTCACGGAAGTTTGAAAGGATTGGCAATTCCATGATTTTACCATTAGGTGCGGCCATCAAGCCACGCATGCCGGCAAGCTGGGTAAAGTTAGAAATATTACCACGAGCTCCAGAATCACTCATCATGTAAATTGGGTTTTGAGGATCAAAACTCTCCATCAATTTTTGTTGGATCTGATCTTTAGCGTCATTCCAAATTCCCACAACACGCTCATAACGTTCGTCGTCTGTGATTAAACCACGACGGAACTGCTTTGTAACTGTGGCAACTTGTTTATGAGCAGCATCCACAATTTCTGGCTTTTCTTTTAAATCAGTAATATCAGAAATACCAACCGTCAAACCAGACTTCGTAGAAACATCATAACCAAGGTCTTTCATCCGGTCCAAAAGTAAAGAAGTTTGGGTAACTTTATATTGCTTGTATACTTGCGCAATAATGTCACTCAAGAAACCTTTTTTGAACGGTGGAATCAATGGTTGAGCCTGAATAAAGGCTTTAATGTCTTCACCAGGTTCTAGGAAGTATTTATCTGGTGTTCCCCCAACTAAATTCTCATCAGTAGGTTCGTTCAAATAAATTAATCCCTTTGGCAAAATGTCATTAAAGATTGCTTTACCAGCAGTTGTAACAAGAATTCGTTTGCGTTGTGCATCAGTAAATGGCTTTTCAGGCATTGAACTCACAGCAAGACCAATTCGTGTATGCTCTGACACATAACCATTTTGCATTGCCAAGCGAATTTCATCAAGATCTTTAAAGATCATGCCTTCGCCCACACTATTTTCACGTTCCATCGTTAACCAATAGTTTCCGATAACCATATCCTGTGAAGGTGTTACCACTGGTTTACCATTTGCAGGTGCCAAAATATGATGAGCAGCTAACATAAGCAACCGAGCTTCAGCTTGAGCTTCATCTGATAAAGGCAAATGAATCGCCATTTGGTCCCCATCAAAATCGGCATTATAAGCTTCACAAACTAGTGGATGTAAACGCATAGCTTTCCCGCTGACCAAGACAGGTTCAAAAGCCTGAATACCTAGTCTATGCAAGGTAGGTGCACGGTTTAAAAGAACTGGATGCTCTTTAATAACGTCTTCTAAGACATCGTAAACATCATCATCTTTGCGGTCAATCTTACGTTTAGCATTCTTAATATTAGAAGCTAACCCACGCGAAACTAATTCTTTCATGATGAACGGCTTGAACAATTCCAATGCCATTGGCACAGGTAAGCCCATTTGGTTCATCTTAAGTGATGGTCCCACATCAATAACGGAACGGCCAGAATAATCCACACGTTTTCCAAGTAAGTTTTGACGGAAACGTCCTTGCTTACCTTTTAACATATGTGAAAGTGACTTCAATGGTCGGTTACCTGGACCAGCTACTGGACGGCCACGACGACCATTATCAATCAAAGCATCAACGGCTTCTTGTAACATCCGTTTTTCGTTTTGAACGATAATTCCAGGTGCATTCAAGTCTAATAATCGTTTCAAACGGTTATTACGGTTGATCACACGACGATACAAATCATTCAAATCAGATGTGGCAAAACGACCACCATCCAACTGAACCATTGGTCGTAAATCTGGTGGAATAACTGGAATGGCATCCATAACCATCCAGTCCGGATCGTTACCAGATTTGATGAAGGCTTCAACGATGTCTAAACGACGAACGGCACGTGTCCGCTTCTGTCCGGAGGCATCCTTGAGTTCTTCTTTTAAGGTCTTAGCTTCTTTATCAAGATCAACGTCTTGAAGCAATTCTTTAATTGCTTCGCCACCGATCTTAGCATTAAAGGTATTTCCATATTCTTCTAACTTTTCACGATATTCACGTTCAGTTAAAAGTTGTTTCTTTTCCAAAGGTGTCTTGCCTGGGTCAATTACGACGTATGAAGCGAAGTAAATGATTTCTTCAAGTGCACGAGGACTCATATCTAAAACTAAGCCCATACGGCTAGGAATACCCTTGAAGTACCAGATGTGAGTTACAGGAGCTGCCAATTCGATATGGCCCATACGTTCACGACGTACCTTGGACTTCGTTACTTCAACCCCACATCGGTCACAGACAATTCCCTTATAACGAATACGTTTGTATTTTCCACAGGCACATTCGTAATCTTTAGTTGGTCCGAAAATTCGTTCATCAAACAACCCATCTTTTTCAGGCTTTAATGTTCGATAGTTAATCGTTTCTGGCTTTTTTACTTCACCATATGACCAACTTCTGATCTTGTCAGGGGAAGCGAGCCCAATTTGCATGCTTTCAAACTTATTGACATCGATCAAAGGATCGACCTCCTTCTTAAATTGATTTCTTAAATTAAACTATTTCGATTGCTTAAACTAACTTATTCCTGCTTCCAAGATTTAAAGTTACCTCAATTTGAATCTACTTTTGATTGTTTTCTGTTTCAGCTTTTGTTGTGCTGGCAGAAGAAGCGTCTTTAGATGCCGTTGCTTTAGCATCCTCTTTTGACTTATCTTTTTGTTCTTCAGCATACTTACTGAGTGCATCCACGTTGACAACATCGTCATCATCGTCGTCCATATCACGCAACTCAATTTCGTTCTTGTCAGCATCGAGAACCTTCATATCCAAACCAAGTGCTTGCAATTCCTTAACTAAAACTCGGAACGACTCTGGAACACCTGGACGTGGAATCGGATCACCTTTGACAATTGCTTCGTATGTTTTCACACGACCAACCACATCATCAGACTTGTAAGTTAAGATTTCTTGAAGGGTATAAGCAGCCCCATAAGCTTCAAGCGCCCAAACTTCCATTTCACCAAAACGCTGGCCACCAAATTGTGCTTTACCACCTAATGGTTGCTGCGTAACTAATGAGTAAGGTCCAATTGAACGTGCATGAATTTTATCATCAACCATGTGGGCCAACTTCATGTAATGCATAACTCCAACGGCAATGCGTTGTTCGAAAGGCTCACCAGTACGACCATCATAGAGGATCGTCTTAGCGTCAGATTGCATTCCAGCTTCTTTAACAGCATCCCAAATATCTTTATCGCGAGCACCATCAAAAACAGGTGTTGCCACATGGATACCTAAGTTACGAGCAGCCATTCCTAAATGCAATTCAAGAACCTGACCAATATTCATACGTGAAGGCACACCCATTGGGCTTAACATAATATCAATTGGTGTTCCATCTGGCATGTACGGCATATCTTCTTCAGGAATAACAACGGAAACAGTCCCTTTGTTACCATGACGTCCGGCCATCTTATCACCCACTTGTAACTTACGTTTCTGGGCAATATAAACACGAACCATCATATTGACACCAGGTGAAAGTTCGTCCCCGTTTTCACGAGTAAAGATCTTCACATCCTGGATGATACCGCCGCCACCATGAGGTACACGTAACGAAGTATCACGAACTTCACGGGCTTTTTCACCAAAGATCGCATGTAATAATCGTTCTTCAGCGGATAATTCAGTAACTCCCTTTGGCGTTACTTTACCTACTAAGATGTCGCCGTCTTCAACTTCAGCACCAATGCGGACAATCCCATCTTCATCAAGATCCTTTAAGGCATCTTCACCAACGTTAGGAATTTCACGCGTCATTTCCTCAGGTCCGAGCTTGGTATCACGTGCTTCAGACTCATATTCTTCAATATGAATAGAAGTATAAACATCATCACGAACTAAACGCTCATTGATGGCGATGGCATCTTCGAAGTTATATCCTTGCCAAGTCATGAAAGCAACTAATGGGTTTTGACCAAGTGCTAACTCGCCGCCCTCCATTGAAGGACCATCAGCTAAGACTTCATCGTTATCCACATGATCGTTAACTTTTACGATTGGGCGTTGGTTATAGTTCTTACCACCGTTTGAACGGCGGAATTTCATTAATTTATAGGTATCTAAAGCACCGTCATCACGGCGAACACGAATTTCACGTGCATCAACATATTCAACTGTTCCTTCATGCTTACAAATTAAAGCCACTCCGGAGTCATGTGCTGCTTTATATTCGATACCCGTTCCGACCAATGGCGCATGAGGATCAAGCAAAGGAACCGCCTGACGTTGCATGTTGGCACCCATTAAAGCTCGGTTGGAATCATCATTTTCCAAGAAAGGAATACATGCCGTTGCAACCGCAACTACTTGTTTTGGTGACACATCCATGTAATCGACATTGTTAATGTTGATTTCGATATTGTCACTTTCATGTCGTGCCATAACCACATCATCGACAAACGAACCATCATCGTTTAATGGTGAGTTAGCCTGTGCAATAACGTATTGGTCTTCTTCGTCAGCAGTTAAATAATCAATCTTGTCCGTAACCTTATGGGTTGTCCAAGAAACACGACGATATGGTGTTTCAATAAAGCCGTATTTGTTGATCTTAGCGTAACTAGCCAAACTGTTAATCAAACCAATATTAGGACCTTCAGGCGTTTCGATTGGACACATACGACCATAATGAGTGTAATGCACATCACGAACTTCATAACCCGCTCGGTCACGAGTTAAACCACCAGGACCAAGGGCAGATAAACGACGCTTATGCGTTAATTCACCCAATGGGTTAGTTTGGTCCATGAATTGTGACAATTGTGAAGAACCAAAGAATTCCTTAATAGAAGCCACAACAGGACGAATATTAATTAATTGTTGTGGGGTCACGGTTGTCGCATCTTGAATAGACATACGTTCACGAACAACGCGTTCCATTCGTGAAAGACCAATCCGGAATTGATTTTGTAATAATTCACCGACAGAACGAATACGACGATTCCCCAAATGGTCAATGTCGTCCGTTGAGCCAATTCCTTCTTGCAACAAGAAGAAGTAGTTAATTGAAGCAATAATATCAGCTGGTGTAATATGCTTAAGCTTTAAGTCGATATTGCCATTGCCGATCATAATTAATTCACGTTCAGGATCGTTAGGGTCCGCAATCTTAATAGATTGAACAGTCATTGGCTCCGTCACAACAGCTTCATCTGAAGGTGTGTATGTGATTGTTTTGAAATCTTTACGATCTAAATAAGGTCCTAAATCTTTCATAACATCTTTGGTCACAACTGTACCCTTTTGAGCAATAACCTCACCTGTATCAGGATCTGCTAAAGTTTCAGCTAAAGTCTGACCTACCAAACGAGTCTTCAAACTTAACTTCTTGTTAACTTTGTAACGGCCAACTGGGGCCATATCATAACGTTTAGGATCAAAGAACCGGGCAGTCAAAAGGCTACGTGAACTATCAGCCGTCTTAGGTTCACCAGGACGGAGACGTTCGTAAATATCTTTTAAGGACTCTTCAACACGTGAATCGTCAGAATTCTTATGAACATCTTTGTCTAAAGTGTTGTCCAAACTATCTGTTTGACCCAACATATCGACAATTTCTTCATCAGATCCGAACCCAAGGGCACGAACTAATTCAGTCATTGGAATTTTACGTGTTCGATCAATTCGAACATATGCAATATTTTTGGCGTCGGTTTCGTACTCTAACCAAGCTCCTCGGTTAGGAATGACCGTGGTTCCCCAAATATCGCGGCTGTTTTTATCAGTGTCCTTAGTGTAATAAACACCAGGTGAACGAACTAACTGCGAAACGATAACCCGTTCTGCACCGTTAATAATGAATGTGCCTTGTTCTGTCATTAGTGGAAAATCACCAAAGAACACATCCTGAGATTTGATTTCGCCAGTTTCATGGTTCGTCAAACGCAAGGTAACGTGTAAAGGTGCGGAATAATTTGCTTCATGTTCACGCGCCTCATCCACCGTATACTTTGGTTCAAGTAATTGATAATCAACGTATTCCAAAGAAAGATTGCCGGCAAAATCGTCGATTGGCATAATGTCATCGAACATATCTTTTAAGCCTTCATCAAGGAACCATTGGTATGAATTACTTTGAATCTCAATCAAGTTAGGAAGTTCCAGCACTTCTTTAATCCGTGCGTAACTTCTACGGGTTCGGTGTTTACCGTATTTTACCAAATGTCCTGCCAAGTTATTCACCTCTCTAAAATTTTCCGTGAACTGCCAATCAATGTTACGTTTTGATTACAAATGCACAAACGCACTGTTTTTTGGCAAAAAAAAACCAAAAATAGCTCTTTTATTTGATAGCTATTTTTGCTTTTTTTATGAAAAGCGCCACGGACAATAGATCGCAACGCTTCATTTCATTCACAGTTACAAACAAAGTACATCATACTCATTTTATTGACTTCTGTCAACTAATTAACTGTGACTCCTATTTATTTTAAGCTGTTGGTTGTTTAGGTTTTGGCTTCGGATTGCGAACCGCAACTTGAATTTTGCCGTGCCGTGCACCAACCGTAATGTTATCACCGATTTTGGCTTCACCTGAAAGCATTAATTCACTAAGCTGATCTTCAACCTTTGTTTGGAAAGCGCGTCGAATTGGTCGTGCGCCATACTCTGGATCAAATCCTGCTTCAGCAACCGCATCAATTGCCGCCGGTGTAATTTTGACTGTCATTCCTTGATCTGCTACGCGTTTCAAAATATTGCGAGCCATCAGTTTCACAATTTGATGTAATTGTGGTCGTGTCAAAGAATGGAAAATGATTGTTTCATCGATTCGGTTTAAAAATTCAGGACGGAAACTCTGTTTAAGGACTTCTCGAATTTTAGCCGCCATTGCTTGATAATCTTGACTTGCATCTTTAGCACCAAAGCCAACCGACTTTTCGTCACGTAAAGCAGTCGCTCCCAAGTTAGATGTCATAATCAAAATTGTGTTTCTAAAATCAACTTTTCGACCCTTAGAATCAGTCAAGTAGCCGTCATCCAGAACCTGTAAGAGAATATTGAAGACATCAGGATGTGCTTTTTCAACCTCATCAAATAAGACGACAGAATATGGTTTTTGACGTACTCGTTCTGTCAATTGCCCACCTTCATCGTAACCGACATAGCCTGGTGCAGAACCGATCAAACGACTCGTGCTGTATCTTTCCATATATTCAGACATATCAATCCGAATCATGTTGTCTTCCGAACCGAACATAGCTTCAGCTAACGCCTTGGCCAATTCTGTTTTTCCAACACCTGTAGGTCCTAAGAACATAAACGAACCAATGGGACGACCAGGATCTTTCAATCCGCTACGTGCCCGACGAATCGCACGAGAAACAGCCGAAACAGCTTCCTCTTGGCCAATGACACGTTCATGCAAGATTTTTTCTAGGTTGACTAACCGTTCACTTTCAGTCTTTTGCAACTGTGTCAGTGGTACGCCAGTCCATTCAGATACCACTTGAGCCACGTCTTCGGCAGTTTCCTGCAATTGATACTTCGGCTTTTTATCGCCATCGTCTGTCGCTTGCTGTTTTGCCAATTTAGCACGCAATTTTTCTTCCTTAACACGAATCTTTTGCGCTTTTTCAAAATCTTGGGCTTCAATTGCTGCTTCCTTATCATCCACAAGCTGCTGCAATTTAGATTTTGAACCTTTTTGATCCTCTTTACCCATTTGGTCAATCCGAACTTTGGCGGCTGCCTCATCCATTAAATCGATCGCCTTATCTGGTAAGAAACGATCACTAATATATCGGTCTGATAAGTCTACGGCCTGCTTAATGGCATCATCTGTAATGGCAACTTGATGATGTTGTTCGTATTTATCACGTAATCCACGTAAAATTTGAACCGATTCTTCAGGGGTAGGTTCATCAACTTCCACTTTGGCAAACCGACGTTCCAACGCAGCATCAGTTTCAATATATTTTTGATACTCATTCAGAGTTGTGGCACCGATAGTTTGCAGTTCACCACGGGCTAAGGCTGGTTTCAAAATATTAGAAGCATCAATTGCTCCTTCTGCGCCACCAGCACCAATTAGTGTATGCAATTCATCGATAAACAGCACAATATGTTTATCCTCATGAATTTCATCAATGACTTTTTTAAGCCGGTCTTCAAATTCACCACGGTATTTTGTCCCAGCAACCAAAGACCCCATGTCCAACATCATTAACCGTTTATTGGCTAAATCGCTTGGCACATGACCATCAATGATTCGTTGCGCTAATCCCTCGGCGATTGCTGTCTTCCCAACACCAGGTTCACCAATAAGAACCGGATTGTTCTTGGTTCGGCGACTCAAAATTTGAATAACACGTTTAACTTCTTTTTCACGGCCAATGACAGGATCAATTTGCCCGTCACGCGCCATCTGCGTCATATCACGGGCTACTGAGTCAAGCGTCGGTGTTCCTTTAGGCTTATTGCCACGACTACCTTGAGCTTGATTTTGGCGTAACTGTGCCGATGCACTGACGCCTAATTTTCTCAAAATCACTTTCCGCGTTTGGCTCAGATCCATATCCAAACTGATCAGAATACGTGAGGATAAAATGTTTTCATCACTCAACAGCGCTAACAATAAATGCTCAGTTCCAATTTTAGCTGCTCCAAGTCGCTTAGCCTCATCTCCTGCTAAAGCTAAAATTTCTTTAGCTTTAGGTGAGTAAGGCAAATAATCATCGGTACCAATATTTTTCAACGTCCCATAACCCGTAAAACGTTCGATTTCTTCAACAATATCTGTCTCTGTAACGGAAAATTGTTGAAAAACCTTGTACGCAATACCATTTTTTTCAATTGCTAGGGCCAACAACAAGTGTTCTGTACCAACTGCTTGATGCTTAAAACGTTTTGCTTGTTCTTGCGAAATCGCCAGCACATTTTTGGCACTTGGTGTAAATAAATTATCCATGCTAACACCCTGCTTTCTTCTTAACTCTCATACCTTAAGTGATTTAAAATTCCAACTAAAATCCGTGCCCGCAACTGATCTTCTTCATCACGATCGCTAATTGCCAACGTGTGGCGATCAATGGCGGCCAGAATTAAATTACCTTCTCGTTTGTCAATCACATCATCTTCATACAAACTTTTTACAATTGAAAGCGCATCACGTTGATTGATGGCTTTACCAATCACTTGAATAAGTGTATCCAAAACATCCAAATCATCAAGTAATTTGACTTTCTCAATCCGAATATAGCCGCCACCACCCCGCTTACTCTCCACGACATAGCCGTTTTGAATGGTAAAACGCGTTTTAATGACATAGTTAATTTGCGATGGCACAACATCAAACAAATCAGCAATCTCCGAGCGCCGAATCTCAATTTCTTCTGAGTCTGCCAAAATCTGCTTTAAATATTTTTCAATAATATCGGAAATATTTTGACCTTGCATTTTGCACACCCTTCCTCGCATCTTTGACTAATGTTGACTTTCATTATACGAAAATCTCACTCAAAAGCAAAGTTTTTTGTACTGATAAAAACAATTGGATTGTGAATTTTCCATTTTAACAGCGTACATCTCTTATTTGATCAATAGAATAAAAAAAGCCTAAAATCAAAAATGATTTTAGACTTCTCTCTATTATCGGGAAAACAGGATTTGAACCTGCGACCCCCACGTCCCGAACGTGGTGCTCTACCAAGCTGAGCTACTTCCCGTTCATATTTTTAAGTTGTAGGACTTTGATACCATATTAAGTTCGCATACTCAATCGGGAAGACAGGATTCGAACCTGCGACCCCCTGGTCCCAAACCAGGTGCTCTACCAAGCTGAGCTACTTCCCGCTCTAAAAACTTTATCTTCAGCCTAACTAAAATGCCAACCGGTTCAAACAGTTGGCATTTTTACATATGTCTGGCAACTGCCTAAACAGTTAGGCCTAAAAATGCACCCAGTAGGAGTCGAACCTACAA
>NZ_JQBR01000005.1 GCF_001438655.1 Pediococcus cellicola | reverse complement strand
GCTTCTGGTAATGCCTTTTTGTCTGGCCAAGCCAAAGAATTCGAGTGATGTGTACGTATCCTTGCTGGCTGTGCAAAGTAACGTCAGTTGCTAATTTGGTCAGCGACGTGTCCGTCTGCCAACTTCGGTTGATGACGTTAGCAAACATCTTGTATGGATTGCATGGTTTATTAAACCGCTTGATCTTAATGCGGCAATTCCATCCGTGTTTGCGCATATTCGTTGAACCTTACTGACACTGCATTTGGTTTCTTTAGCCAGTAACGCATGAATTTTGCGATAACCATATAGAAAATGCGTTTCGACACACAGCTGATGAACTCGCGATTCCACTTCAGTAAGTGTCAGGCCGTCGATCATGTTCTTAGAATGACGATAGTTGCCCTCGATATATGTAGAATAGCGCAAATACGAGTGATTGAGATGTGGTCACTCAATTCCTTAATCAACCGAATGGTTGATTGATTTACCACTACCTTTCCTTGATTAAATATTTTTTACAACTTCTAGTTCTTCTTTCATCTGTTGTATTTTTTGTTCTTTACGCACCTCAATTGGTAGTTCTAACACTCTTTTTTGGTACTTATATTGTTTCCCTGTGCCTGACTTAGTCGCTAATATTCTCCATTTCGAATCCATTTTCGCCAAGTGTAAATTAATCCATCACTCTTCAATCCGAGAGTCTGGCATATTTTTCGACCACTTATGCCTCTGTTCAGAAGCCAGACTGCTTCAAGTTTCGTTTCACTAGGAATAACGATTATTTGTCATAATAAAAACACCTCCGAATAAATTTCACTTTTTTCGAACGTGCTTTTATATGTTTGTATCAAATTATAACTTCAGTTCCGTTTGAGAAAATTTCAAACCTTTTTTATCTATAACTATTTTAACTTCGGTTGTTGATTTAAGTACTCTCGCAATATCTTTTGTGTAAATTGCTTTTGCATTGCAATTTTTCCATAGAATTCGCCACTTTTCTTTAAATGGCGTTGATAATCACCATCAACACTGGCAAGCCCAAAAGTGGCGGAGTAATCTCCCCATTCCCAATTATCAAGCAAGGACCAATGTGTATATCCGATTATGTTATATCCCATGTCCAATGCTTGATGAATTTCTTGTAACATTTCTGATATATATATAATTCGAACATCATCATTTTTAACAGCAAATCCATTTTCTGAAATCAAAATTGGCTTATCTTGAAAACGAGATGCAAGGTTGATAATAATTTCAGGAGACATTTCTTCCATGTAAAAAGGATGCGAAAGTACTGGTAATCTAGTTGCATCATAAGAACTATCGTGAAAATTCTTTTTATGTCCATCAATATTTTGCCGAATATAGGTATTAATTGCCCAGAAATCAATAGAATTTTTCAATCCAGGAACCACATAAGCATCATGATCTGGCATACTTACTTCACCAGTGCGAAAAGCATGTGCAAAATATTCATTTTCTGTATAATCTAGCCAATTAGCCATTAAACTGTCTAATTTATCACTACTCCCTCTGAATGGATGTTTGGGGGAATACGATAGTGCACTACTGACCGGTTTATCAGAATTTTCTTTTACTATTTTATACCCTGCAACATGATATGAAAGAAGATTCATACGTTCTGAAATCGAATATTGAAAGGGCATGTTTGGTTCATTTAATACAATCCAGTAATCAATATAAGGTGCAACTATAGGCACAATATACTGGAGGTACCGTTCAAAATCCGAAATATTATTGAGCGTTCGAAAAGCACCTTTTTCTTCAAACCATGTTGGATGTGAAAAATGATGCAACGTCAGACAAATTTTAATACCCGCATTTTTTAATTTTTTCAATTCTTCTACATATTGCATTACTGCAGATTCATCATATTTACCGGGACGAATCTCAACTCTAGACCACTCAATGGACATTCTGTATAATCCAAGTTTCATTTGCTTTAATAATGCCAAATCTTCATCAAAATGATTCCAGCTATCTTCAGATTTTCCAGCTGGTGTGAAAGCTTCTCCCATTTTCTTTTTTTCCTCAATATAGGCAGACGAATCAAATTGTGAATTAACATTCCCCTCAATTTGTGCTCCGGCTGTAGCTGCTCCAAACAAAAAGTCTTTTGGAAATCGAATATCTTTATAACTAAACGGATCAATCATATTTATGCCTTCCATTCTCTAATGAGATTGCGATACCAATAAAAGCTTTTTTTGGGAATTCGTCTAAGATCTCGTATATCCGTATCCGTTCGATTAACATACACTAACCCATATCGTTTGCTAAAGCCTTCCCGTCCGCTCAAAGAATCTAAAAAAGACCAGATAAAGTATCCTTTAAGTGGAATCCCCTCGTCAACTAATTTCTTACAAATAGAAATATGTGCCGAAAGATATTCGATACGTTGATCATCTTGTATTTCCCCATTTTGATTAGGAATCTCTGTATCGGCATACCCATTTTCGGTTATCATTAGAGGTAGGTGATATCGTTCATAAAGCTTTCGTGCCGAAATTCCCATACCTATAGGATCAGCTTCCATAGCAGACCATTTATCCGTCTTTCGCTCGGTTCCCATATCAACACTGAATAATGGTGAGTCAAAAAACGGAATGACTGTATTATCAGACTGATGATGTGCGCTCACGCGAATACTACTATAATAATTATATGCAATAAAATCCGGATAGGCCGACTTAAAAATAACATCATCTGCTGCAGAAACTTTGGGAGCCAAATTGATTTTTGTTAACTCATTATAAGTAATTCCTGGATATTTTCCTTTTATTGCAACATCTAGCGCCCAGTAACTGAGAATTGATTCAGCAGTTAATGCAGCGTCGACATCATTGGGATTACTACTTGTAGGATAAACGTTCTCAAAGGCTGCTACTGGGCCAATTTCACCATCTATAACAAGTTCATGACAAAGTCTCATTGCATTCTTTTCTGCTAACAATATATGATGCAGAATTTGAAAATTCGACTTTGTACTACGTTTAGGATTGTTATAGCGACTGCCATTAAACGCAGGATTGTACATTAGCATCAGTGGTTCATTAATTGTGAGCCAAGTCTTAACACGATTTCCATAATGCACAAAAAGGAATTTTGCATAATTCGTAAAAGCTGAAACTGAATCTCTAGACAACCAACCATTAAATTTATTAATAAGCGCATAGGGCATATCAAAATGATTAATTGTAATAACAGGCTCAATATTATGCATTAAAAGATCGTCAATTACCTGATCATAAAAGTCAACTCCAGCCTTATTCGGGCTACCAACCCCACTTGGAAAAATACGTGACCAACTAATAGACATTCGAAAGCTAGTAACTCCTAATAACTCAAGTAATTTTATATCTTCATGCCAATGATGGTAAAAATCGGAAGCAACTGATGTATCAGCAATTCCAGATTTAACAAGTCGTTTGTCCAAAGTACTAGGGCCTTTCCCGTCACTTTTACTAGCTCCTTCTATTTGAAACGCCGAAGACGAGACTCCCCATCGAAAATTATCTTTTGTCATCATTGATTAAGCCTCCGTTTTTTACTACACCAGAATTGGTGATTTCTTCTTGAACAGCCTTTTTATCTAAAATTTTGAAGAATGGATAATATGTCAAGCAAGAAATAAACGTGGCTACAACTTGCCAAATGGCATACGACCAACTACCCTGAAGAATACCAGAAAATACAATGGGTGTACTCGAAGGTAAGAAAAGTCCAATTGGTACTCCTACAATTCCAGTCTTCATTAATACATAACCAAGTAAAAGAATAATTATTGGTGTAAAAACAAAAGGCAAGAATAAGATTGGGTTCAATATAATAGGTAAACCAAAGATCAATGGTTCATTGATGTTAAATAAGCCTGGTAAAATAACTAAGCGAGCCATTTTCTTATACTGCACACTCTTAGCAAAAATTAACATCACAATAACAAACCCTAATGTACCTCCGGCTCCACCTATACAAAGCATGTTATACATTTCAATATTGAACATATGTGGGATAGCTTGTCCTGCCTTATAAGCAGCCATATTTTGACCGATATAACCAATCCAAATAGGCATCAAAATTGGTAAAATAGTAAAAGATCCATGGATTCCAAAAAACCAAAGTAACTGTGCAATAATAATCAAAATCAAAAATGCAGGTAATGATCCCGTTAATGTTTGGATTGGTGTCTGCAAAATCTTATAAATAAAATCAGTCGCTGAAACGTAACTTGTTAAGCTAAATCCCCAACGAATAAGTGAAAAAATTAGCAAAACTATAAATGCCGGGATAATATCAATAAATGCATTTGAAACTTGTGGTGGAACACCTTCAGGCATTTTAATAGTCCAGTTTCTATTAATAATCCAAATATAAATGGATGTGACAATCATTGCAGTAATAATAGCAGTGAATGCGCCTTGCGAACCAATATAGTTCAAATTCATGATATTACTTGCTTGAAGTGCCCCTTTGGGTTGTTCTATTTTAAGTGGAATTAATACTAAAAAAGCTACAAGCGCAATAATACCGATGTTCACACTAGCTTCTTTATGCCCAAAAATTCTAGCGGCTTGATACGCAATCAAAAATACCATGTAGAGTGCAATGGCATTTATTGTGACAGCAGGAATAAATGATAATAATGTATTTATCCCTGTGTTTTTCAAAAAAGTTTGATATACAGGAATATTTACGCTCCCTAACAATGAAAAAATTGCCCCAACAACAATTACGCCCATTAAACTCATTGTTCCTCGACTGATTGCTTGAATCCAACGAATATTTGATATTCTGGTTGCAATTGGGATAAATTTACTTTCCATAAACGACTGAATTGATTTCATAATTAATAACGCCTCCTTATCCATATGTTAGCAAGCGCTTTCATCGATTGATATTGTTTTATCCTCATCAGTATATGTCTTATCTTACGATTTATATTGCTTTCTATAAATCGCTGGAGTAACCCCTGTAACTCGATTAAACAATCGATAAAAGTATACCGGATTACTATAACCAACGTTAAAAGCAATTTTATCAACAGCAATATCCGTCTTTTTTAACATTTCTCTAGCAACATCCATCCTTTTTTTCTGGATAAGTTCTTGAAAATTAGAACCCGTTGCTTTTTTAAGCTTTGTCGATAAATAATTAGGACTATAGTTGAAATATAAGGCCATAGTTTCCAAAGAAATATTTTGATAATGTTTATCCATATATATAATAAGATCTAATGGCCGAACATGATATTTATTTAAGTGCGCATTATCAGTTTGTCGTATCTGCGATTGTTGCATTAATAGTAATAAAAATGCCTGTAACAGCGTCTGTTGTAAATCCTGAGATACTCCATGTTTTTCACTGTAAACACCTATTAGACTTGTTAGAATTCCACTCATTATATTTGTATCAATACGGCTAAATTGCCAGTATCTTTCAGAAAAATCAACACGATGAATCGAGCTAGAAAGGAAGTTAGTCAAAAAGCCTCTGGTCGGCATTCTTTCGACAAGCAATTGCTGTAGAGCATTCGGACGAATTGCAATAGTCATGGCAGAACTTGACGCATCTAAAATTGAATTTTGATGTGCACAGCGGGCATCAACCAGAACAACCTGTCCAGCATTAACCGTAACGTTTTCATCAAAAAAATGCATCTCAAGTTTTCCATGAATAACAATTGTAATTTCCACATACTCATGAAAATGCCATGGGATAAAAGAATCATAAGGGATACGACTCATATAAAAAGGTTCTTTTGTTAATTGATCAGACTCGTAATTATTATTAAATTTATATACAGTATGTCCATCAACTATTTCTGAGCTGGTGCCATACTTTTCTTTCATTTTTTTCCACGAAATATTATGTCTTGTTCTGCCAAGTAAATTAATATTAGATATTTCCATTTTTACAATTCTTTCTTCGTAAATTAATTAACAAATACACATTTTCAGTTTATCAACCATAATAATTATGAACTGTATCTCCAAAAAAGTCGAAGTGAAATCTAAGTGGTCGGCCGGTCGAAAAGATTACGGTATTGAATCAGAGCTTTTCTGACCAGCTTTGTTCTAGATTTCTTATTATAGTACTTCAAATAGTTAGTAACTCCTAATTTAAAACTTTCGTAAGAGCCACAATTGTTATACACAGTTCCGACTTTTAAAATAAAACTTAAATGACAACTAAAAAAACTTTCCAGAATAATCAGATTTTTCTGAATATTTTGGAAAGTTTGTTTTAATTTATCATGTTCATTCTACAAGACATCATTTTAAACCAGTGACTTTTTAGTCCTTACTCAAATCTTCACCATTGGTACGAATAACCTTCTTATACCAATAGAATGAATCCTTACGACTTCGATTTAGTGTACCGCTACCGTCGTTATCACGATCTACATAAATATAACCGTAACGTTTCTTCATTTCACCAGTTCCGGCAGAAACCAAATCAATGCAACCCCAACTTGTGTAACCCATAAGATCTGCACCATCAATGGTAACGGCATCACGCATTGACTTAATATTTTCTTGCAAATATTCAATCCGATAATCATCATGAATCTTGCCATCTTCCGCGATTTCATCAACTGCACCCAAACCATTTTCAACAATCCATAAGGGTTTGTGATAACGATTGGTCAATGTCTTCAATGCAATTCTCAAAACATATGGATCCGTTGCCCATCCCCAACTGCTAGCTTTTAGATAAGGATTCTTCACACCAACTTGGAGATTACCGGCATCCTCTGCTTGATCATTATGCGTTGTGACCACATTCGAGGTGTAGCAAGAAAAACTTAAAAAGTCAGCCGGATATTTAGCTAACAACTCGTAATCTTCTGGGCGATCATCTAATTTCACGCCTTCACGTTCATACATCTTCAAACGTGAATTAGGATAGTGGCCGCCAGTCTGTACGTCTGAATAGAATAATGTATCGTCCATTTGTTGAATGGCTTTCAATTGGTCAGCTGGATCAGCCGTCAAGGCATAAATTTGGCTATAAGCGAGCATTTGTCCAATTTGAAAATCAGGATTAATTTCGTGCCCTAATTTAACTGTCAAAGCTGAAGCCACAAATTGATTGTGTGTACCTTGAGCACGGTTTTGTAAACTCCCATCAACCAAGCCACCCGCAACAAATGGCATCATATCCATACAATTGATTTCGTTAAAGGTTAACCAGTATTTTACTTTACCGTTATAGCGATTGAAAACAGTCCTAGCGTAATTGACATAAAAATCAATCAATTCACGACTTGCCCAACCGTTGTATTTAATCGCTAAATTAAGTGGCGTTTCGTAATGCGATAAAGTGACCAATGGCTCGATACCATTTTTATTTAGTTCATCGAAAACATGATCATAAAATTCAAGTCCTGCTTCGTTAGGCTTTGTATCATCACCATTTGGAAAGATCCGCGACCAGTTGATGCTCATCCGATAAGTCTTAAAACCCATTTCTGCCATTAATGCAATATCTTCTTTATAATGATGATAAAAATCTGAGGCAATATGACTTGGATAATACTCTCCGTCTAAAATAGCCGGTTGTGCACCTTCTGGAGCAACTCGTGTTCCGCCAAATGTTAGTTCACTATAGCCCGTTTCTTCAGTTTTGGGGTTCTTCCAAGTAATATGCCTTGGCGTTTCGTAGGTCCCGGCTGTAATCACATCTGCTGTACTTAGTCCTTTGCCATCTTCGTTATAGGCTCCCTCAATCTGATTAGCAGCTGTCGCGCCACCCCATAAAAATTCTTTTTTAAAACTCATTATCTTCGTACCCCTTTCAATTAGTTATTCTTATTAGTTATTTTCATGTGAAACAATTAATCGGTGATTGGTTCTGCATTTACGGCAGTTTTTTTATTCTTCTTTACTTTTTGGGTTGCATCAACTGGTAATTCTTTATATAAGATCATTGTTGCAATAAATGTGATGACCATACCAATTATCATACCGACAATCGCCCATACAAAGGTCATAATGGTGCTTCCAATAAACACTGGTGTTCCAAATAATCCAGCGCTTCCAGCCATTGCATAGGCCTTGACGCCCATGAAACCAGCGAACCCGCCACCAAAGAAACTACCGATCATGGCGCCGTACATTGGTGTCTTTAGTTTCAGATTAACCCCAAACATTGCAGGTTCAGTTACTCCGGCCAGAATAGCTGTAATGGCACATGAAATTGCAGTTGATCGTAGTTTTTCGTTGTGGTGTGTTTTCAAGCCAACTGCTAGGCTGGCCGCACCTTGGTCAAGATTACTTACAAAATTAGCAATTGTCACTAAGGGCTCTGTTCCTGTTGTCGCAAATGTTTGAACTGCATACGGTGCAAATGCGGTGTGCATTCCTGTCATGACAATCCAAGGAAATGCTGCGGCCAATACCGCCACGGCAATAAATCCTGCAGTCCCATATAACCAAAGGATAAATTTAGTAAGATATGTTCCAAGAAAGGCTCCGGCAGGCGCTAACAGCCAGAAGGTAAGTGGTACCATCACCAGCAAAGTGAAGAAAGGAACCACTAATGATTTTAGTGAATCTGGAATCCAGCGCGTAAAGAAGTGTTCTACATATGAAGCCACAAAGACGGCTAAAATGCTTGGAAAAATCATATTTCCATACGTAGTGGCATAAACCGGAACTCCAACTAATGATAAAGTGTGGCCACTGCTAACCGCCGTTACAAAGTTTGGATCAATCAACATGGCGCCAATTAACATTCCCAATCCTTGATTCATTCCAAATTTTTTGGCTGCTGTAGCTCCCACAAAAACGGGCAAGAAATAAAAGGCAGCATCTCCAACTGCGTTTAACATCACATAACTTGGGCTCTTAGTTGTAAGAACACCAAACATTGTCAACACTAGTAATAGGACCTTAAACATCCCACCACCGATCAGTAATGGAATTAACGGTGTAATACTACCAGCAATCGCGTCTAAAACAGAGTTAAAGCTAAATTTTTTCTTTGGTACATCATCTGCGGGCACTTCACCACTCCCGGTGAGATCGTTATGAGCTAGAACCTCTTTGTAGGCTGTTCCCACGTCTTGACCCACTATTATTTGAAACTGTTCACCAGACCATTGTGCGCCAATCACTTTATCTAATTTCTCAATTTCATCCTGATTAACTCGTGTCTTATCTTTCACATTAAATCGTAAGCGGGTGACACAGTGTGTAAAAAACACAATGTTATCCTTACCACCCAATAAATCAACAACGTGCGTGGAAATATCTTCATATTTTTCTTTTTTTGCCATTTTACTTTTCCTTCTTCCATTTATTAAAAAGCTCCCCAGAAAAGGTTGCCCAAGCTACAACAAATAGCCTGTGCTAAACCTTTGCTGGAGAGTTATGCCCGTTAGGTTACAATCCCTCGCGTGAGCAAAGTCGATTAACATGTAAAATTAAATATAATTTTTCTTCTTTTTCGAGTTCAAAACCAACTCGATCTTGTAAAAACTGTGCGATTTTTTCGACACATTCGTTCGTTTTAGGGAACTTCTTGACCAAGTTCTCATACAATTCTTTATTCGAAGATTTAATGAAAACGCCTTGATCTTGCCTTTTTAATAAGTACTGTAAATGCGTGACGAAACGTGAATAATTAAAACTATGCTTATCGATGTAAATCTCAAAATGGCCTGAAACAATATCGGTAATGTCTGAAATGAGGTCATCATTTTCTTCATTCTTAATCTCTTTAGCTGTCATCGCTTTGGCATTGATAAAATGCAAAGCCAGATTTGTAGCTTCTTCAGAGGGCAGTCGAATTTCCAAATTTTGATTTACAATCTTTAAAGCCTTTAAACCTAACTGGTACTCGTCTCCATATAATTGCTGAATATCATATTGCATGGGTGCAGTAATCACCATACCCTTATTTCGCCGTTCAATCGCAAACTTGATGTGATCAGCAAGGGTAAATACTAAATTTGAATTAATTGGTGCCTCAACTTTTAGACGAACCATGTCTACTATTTGGGCTGCTGTTTCTAAAATGTCATCTGGAATCTCACTAGCCAGATCGATATACATAGAATCAACATTGTAGAATGTTCGTTGTATCGCACTTAAATCACTAATTTCATACGGCATCTCATGAAATCCAATTCCACGTCCAATCGCAATTAACTCATGGTTTTGGCTGTCTAAACAAACAGCAGTATTGTTATTTATTTTTTTGATTGCTTTCATCACAATCCTCCAAAGCCAAGCCTACTTTTCTACGGTCACAACCTCTGATTGCCCTGCTTCTACCTTATCTATCTTTTTAATTTCAACTGTAAAATCATCACTGTTTGTCACCAACAACATGGTAACCAAGTTATACCCCTTTGCTAAAATAGCCTCACGGTCCACTTTAATAATGGGTTCACCAGCCTTCACATGGCTGCCTACCTCTACTAATTTGGCAAACCCTTCTCCTTTTAAGTTCACGGTATCTAAGCCAATATGAATCAAAATTTCGGCGCCATTATTGGCCGTAATTCCAAATGCATGCAGTGATTCTGGAATCATGGTAATTTTCCCCTCACAGGGTGCCACAATCTCACTTGTTTCAAAATTAAAGGCAATTCCTTTTCCCATCATACCAGATGCAAAAACTTTATCTGGTACCTGACTCAGTTCCACGGTTTCTCCCTTTACAGGAGCAACCAGGCTCACTTTTTTCACTTTCTTTTTAAATATGTTTAGCATGGTTTCCCTCCTGTATCCAAAATAAGAAAATAAAAAATCCTCGAAAGTGTATCGACCTCTAAAAAAAGTTATAACGCTACACTTTCTTTAGAAGGTGACACCTCCCGAGGAGTAATGATCCTTCTGACGTTTACTATATTAATGCAAACGGATACATAATGCAAGTGCTTTTTATTTTTCAAGTTCAAAATGATAAACTATACCAATCATATTGGATTCTGCTAAATATTTACATAACATAATTCGCGTATCCAGGCCTTCAGTATGTTTAGCCACCCCAAGGGCTTTAAACTGTTTTTGCAATTCAGAAATTAAATCAGGCCTTTTCGAAATTCCGCCACCAATTAAAATCTTATCAGGATCAAAACTACCTTCTAGATTCAATATGCCTATACTTAAGGAAGTGTACAACACTTCTACACTTCTGATTGCCTGTTCATTCTGAATTTCTGCTAATGCAAACATATCTGTTCCTTCATAATTTTTTTGGTTATTTTGTTTTTCTATGAACTATTTTGTTATTGTTACCTTCATGCCAAAGAGTTGGGTCAACTGTTTTTTCAATCGGAAACGGTGTATATTCGGGATAGCGCTTGTTCCATAGATAATCCCTTTGTTGAGATTAACGGCACCTGCAATACTAATAGAAATTCTCTATCATTCATCATTTAATTCATTTTTGATATCTAAAAAGACAGCTTTCATCTCTTTCCGAGTAGCTGGCGTTTTTCTACTTTTAAGCTTAGACAACTTCTCATTTTTTCAAACACCACATTTTATTGAACTTCCACCAACATCGATTACTAATATATTTTTCACATGTCCCCCACCACTATCTCTATCCGAATCACAAATTTTTGCCATTGCTGTCAATAACAGCTTTCAACCAGTAAAAACTCTTTTTAGGTACTCGTTTCATATCTTTCAAATCGTGATTCGTGCGATTAACATAAACCACGCCATAACGTTTGCGCATATCTCCCGCAGAACTAGGCAAGTCAATTAATCCCCAACCTAAGTAGCCGATGACGTCTACACCATCCTTCTCAACGGCGTCCTTCAAAGCCTGAATATGAGCGCGCATATAGTCAATGCGATAATCATCTTGAATTTCCTCATTATAGTAGCTTTCCTGCACACCAATACCATTTTCAATTGGAAATATCGGAATTTGGTAACGATGATATATTTTGTTTAAGATGTCACGAAACCCGAGTGGATCGATCTCCCATCCGTAATTTGGCGTCTTCTCAACATATGGATTACCCTCTCCACCATACTTAAGGTAATCATCTACTGAGCAGTTCTCCGGGATTTTTTCAGAATTCACAACAGTACTCCGGTAGTAACTAAAACACATGTAGTCACTACGACATTTGCTTAAAATTTCAAAATCACCCGGCTTAAATCCAGCATCAATGTGGAAATTTTTAATGTGTGTTAAAACTGCTTGTGAGTAATGTCCCTCAGCAAAAACGTCCAACAGATTATTGTTGGAAAATTCTTGTATCTCACGTGCGACTTGAATATCACGTGGGCGCGCAGTTGCTGGATATATTTCTGTATAGGCTAACATGCCTCCGATTTTGCAGTCTGTTTGTTCATGAATATAATTAGCCACCTGAACATGCGCCATCATGACATTATGGGCAATTTGGTAAACCTCATTAATGCCTTCTTTTTTATGCAGATTTCCTGCAAAAGTTGAAGCTCCCCACTGATTGTATAGATTTTGTTCATTAAAGGTAATCCAATATTTCACGCGATCTCCAAAACGTCTAACCATTTCAATTCCAAACTTTACAAAAAGATCTGAAACTTTACGGCTCAGAAATCCGTTATACTTTTCGGATAATTCCAATGGCATGTCAAAATGATACAAGCAGATCATTGGAGTAATATGTCGCTCCAGCAAGGCATCAATCAAATCACTATAAAATTGAATGCCTTCTTCATTAAATGCGCCTTCACCTTTAGGTTGCACACGACTCCAAGAGATTTGAAATCTATAGAAATTCATGCCCAGTTCCTGCATTAAATCAAAATCCTCCGGATAACGATGATATTCGTCGATACCATCCTTCCAGTCGGAAACTTCTGGTGTGGCTTTCCGAATATCATATACTGACTTACCTTTGCCACCTTGATCCCAGGCTCCTTCCGTTTGCATACTGGACGTTGAATTTCCCCAGAAAAATCTTTTTTTTAGTTCGTTCATTTTTTAAACCCCTTCTTTTAATTTATAAAACACAGTTAAAAAATGACCGTATCCCAGTCAATCTCAAGATACAGTCATTCCACCGAAAGCGCCCATCAAAGACTTAACTTTATTTTAAAAGGTGCCACCGGTAAATCTTGTTCATTGTATAAAGTTAATTTTGGATAGTTTCGATAAGCATACCTCACCGACTCAATGTTTTCATCCGCAGATTTTGCAATTGTGATCTCATTTCGTCCTGTCAGTTGAACTCTTTTTTCATACCATTTCCCGGTAATGCATACCTCCATTGTGGTTGTTCCCGTTTCTCTCACAGTCGCCGCGTGATTAACAAATAAGATTAATCGTTCGCGGTGTATCTCAACTTTGAACACAAAAGGGGTATCGCTATATTGGAGACCACTAATTATCTGACCAATTCGTGTCCCCGGTTTGCGCTTGGAAGCTGGATGAATGTTATGCTCATCTCCAGTATCCGAAATCGAAATAAGATGCACATCCGGTACAGCTTGTGCTATTTCTAATTGTGCCTGTCTAATCATCGCCCAAGCATCCTTGGGTTCATCTGCATAACCAGGAAGTTGCACAATATAAAACGGTAGCGCCCGATCCGCTAACAAGTCACGCCAATTTAAAATCAATGCCTCCAACAACTTTGGATACACTTGTGGATTAGGGGCATCATTTTCACCTTGATACCAAACCACATCGTTAAATGTATAGTGCCGAATCGTTAATACCATTGTTTCGTAAAGACCACCTGGTCGCAAGAAACTTTTAGGTGTCATTGGTGGTGGCCACGGTGTATGCCCAACTGTATCCTTAGCCTGACTCAACGTGGCCTCTGGATATTTTTTGAGATAAGCGGCCAATTTCACATTGTGAATTTCAACCTTTTTTTGATAGGCTTCTAATTCCTTTTTAAAATCAACTGCTGTTTTTCCAGTCACTTGTTGTTCAAACGGCACAATGAACGTCGCTTTAAGTTCAGAATCGGCTTTTAATACTGATTGGGGAAGCCACGAAGAAGCCGAAGTCCCACCTTTATAGCAATCAACTATTCCAATAACCTGGTCAGGAAAGTCATGTAATAACTGCTGCAACATGTAAAATCCAATTGCCGACAATTCACCGATTGTCTCTGGTGTGACTTGTTGCCATTGCGGCCTTGCCAAATCCTCTGGAATAACTGAACCATCTGCATTTTGGTACTCAACCTTAGGTACATTATAAAAATAGGCACTTTGTTTCTTAATTTGTTTCACTAACTGATTGTATTCTTGGTCATCAACTAACTGATATTCAATATTCGACTGACCCGCTAACAAATGAACTTGACCAAAATGCACATTTTGAACGCTACACTGTCCCTCTGCTGATTTTGCCGTAATAC
This sequence comes from Pediococcus cellicola, assembly GCF_001438655.1. Classification (GTDB taxonomy): domain Bacteria; phylum Bacillota; class Bacilli; order Lactobacillales; family Lactobacillaceae; genus Pediococcus; species Pediococcus cellicola. Next base: position 147,444 of record NZ_JQBR01000005.1, on the reverse strand, counting down.
TAACTAATTCATCATGCATTGCAGGGAAACGTACCACCCATTTTCCATCTGAATTTGCTTGCGCAGATTGACAATTCTGCCCAATGTTAACCGTTACCTGTGCTTGGGACCGAGCAAATCCGGCAATGTGAAACGCCTTGTTTCGTGGCAATACCATATTATCCGAGAAGATGTCTTCAAACCCTAGCTCTCCGTTATTCATCTCAGTCTACGCCTCGGTTTTTAAGGACTTAATTTCTTGATGTAAGTTAATCACCTTTTCAGCAACTGTCAACATAATATCCGCTGACATAAAGTGATCCTGCGAATGAATTAATAACAAAGATTTCTCAATTTGCGCACCATTCATCTCTTCAGTCATCCAACCCGTTTGAATATTATGTGCTTCATGTAAAGTTTTTCTCGCGTCTTTTAGATGTTGCTGGGCATCTTCAATCTTACCTTCTTCAGCCAATTGCATCGCTTGAATTGATTGCGACTTAGAATCTCCTGCAATGGAAATCAGCTGCATTGCCTTTTGTAATTGTTTTTCATCCATTCTCTTTCACCTACTTATTTTTGCTAATCTTCTGCAACGGCTTTATCAACAAGATCCCCATCTGGATTAATCTTGTTATCCATTTGAATAAATGGAATATAAATTGCCGTTGTGGCGGCTACAATAATGGCCTGGACAATTAGTCCTTTAATTGAACCTGTGTAAAGTAGTCCTGAAAGGAGTGTCGGTACGGTCCAAGGAACATTATTAACAATTGGTCCGATGAACCCAATCTTAATAAAGAACAACCCAATGTAGAATGCTAAAGGCTGAGCCACTAACCAAGGAATAAAGTAAAGTGGGTTTAAAATAATCGGTAATCCGAAAGTAACTGGTTCAGAAATATTGAAGATTGCTGGCATTAACGCAATCTTAGAAACTTTTTTGGCTGCTAATCTCTTGGAGAATAGCATGAGTGCCAATACTGGTGAAACTGAACAAGATCCAGCAGCAACAGTAGAGAAGTTCATAAACAAAGTTGAATAGATGTGATGTGCTTGCCCCAACATATTTTGTGTATCATTGATATTCCAAGTTAATCCGAAAATTGGTCCCCAAATTGAAGTTGGATGAATCCCAAACCACTGAAGTAAACTCCAAGTAGTTTGAGAAATGAAGGCAAAAAATCCGGTTCCGGAAATCGCCAATGCTGGTTTTTGCAACAATGTTAATAGTAATTCAGGCATTGTTTCACCAGTAAATCCGGTAGAAAGAGCTGTCAAAATAATGAACACACCCATTGTAATTACACCAGGAATTAACGATTCAAAACTACGACCTACTGCTGGTGGAACTGAATCTGGCATTTTAATTGTAAAGTTAGTTTGCAACATCTTATTGTAGATCCAAACGGCAAATCCAGAAATCAAGAGAGCTGCAAAAACCCCTTTAGTCCCAAAATAGGTTGTATCCATATAATTAAGAATTTCAATGGGCTTAGTAGATCCCGTTGTTGGCGTATATTGGAATTTCCATGGCATACAGATAAAGAATGCCCCTAAGGCATACAAAACGGATGTCATATGTTCCTTACTCTTTGGAAAATATTTTCTTGAAAAAGTATTTGAGAAAATAACCACTAGTAACACCGCAAATGTATTTAATGATCCATTTGAAATCAAACCAATCATATTACCAATGGCAGTCAATCCTTTGAACAGGCCAGAGCTTGCCCAAGCTGTCCAAGAACCACTAATTAAGCGCCCTAGCCCAATTCCCTGTTTACCAAAAATCAAACCGTTCGTTGGATCGATGAAAACATTTTGGATCATAATAGCAAAACCAGCGATCATCGATGTAGCTGCCACAATAATGAATGAATCACGAAGTGTTAATAATAATTTATTGGCAGCTATTTTTCCGGCTACTTGTGTAAATTTTGCTTGAAATCGTTGCATTCGACTCGGTTTGTCATTCATACTCAATACCTTCCTTCGTCAATCGATCAATCAAAACTTGCCCACTCATACTGCCAAATTCTTGCATCGTCAATTTGATAACTTTTTTATCTGGAAAGCTCTTCTTAACTGCGTCATAATCCCAACTAATCTGTGGGGCAAGCATGATGACGTCAACTTCATCACCAACTTCATCAACCATCCCTAAATCATAGGCATCGACTTGAACATCTTTGCCTTCTTTATCAAACACTTTTTGCATGTTTGCACCTGCTAAACTGCTTGACATACCGCCGCTACAAAACAATGCGATTTTTAACTGTGCCATGATCCATACCTCCAATATGTTATTTGACATCAACGGCCGTTTTGATATCGCTTACATTTTGAGTATACATCCAGACTTTTTTAAAAGCAATACCTATTTATAATTTGTTATAACAAATTATAGACAAAAATAAAAACCGATTAATCCGTTAGATTAATCGATTCGTGTAAAGAAAATTTTGATGGTCTTATATAATTATATACATACTCGAAGATTTGGCCGTTTTCTAGAAACGATCGTTGCTCCATAGTCAGTAAAGGTTCAGCAGCTTTTAAATTCATAATTTTAACGGTATTGTCGTTCGCAATTTCGCTGGACAGCGTTCGAATAGCCGATCCTAATACCAAGCCTTGATCTTCTGTTAAGAACTCGTAGATTGAGCCCTTCAAAACATCCATTCGCATCCCTTGGATAACTTTAGCTGGCATGTAAATCTTTTGAAACGCAACAACTTCATCATCTTCATCAAGAATCAGCCGTTCTATTTCGTAAGTAAAATCAAATGCCGTAACATTCAGTTGATCCATAATATCTGAATTTGGTTTATCAACAGCAAAATTCAAAAGTTTGACTTTGAATTTCGAAAAATCAAAAATTTCCAGGCTTTCTTCCTTCGCCCCTGTTTCGTGAGGCTGATTATCTTTAACAAAAGTCCCTGATCCTTGAATGCGATAAATTAAATTTTCATCTACCAAAATATCTAATGCCTTACGAACTGTAATTCGGCTTACATTATAGGCATCAGCAATGGCATTTTCTTGTGGCAGCTGCTCATTAATGGTAAATTCTTTTTCTAAAATTTGTTGCCGTAAATGATCCGCCACAATTTCATATTTTGGTGCTTCCTTCATTGAAGCTTGCCTCCACATCACGCTTTTTATGCTCATTATTAAGACTTAATTCTGTGCTAAAAAGCTTAAAATAGGTTATAACGAATTTTTAACACAGCCTATTAAAATAGTTTACTCTTTATTTTCAGAGTATCAACTATTAGACCTGTTAATCATTTGATCTACTCTCTATCAAGCATATCATACTACATATAATGTGGAATACAAAACCATTTTATAGAACATATCTATTGTTAATAATGAATGCCACCAGATTGCCAATGATAAATTTATTTTCGAAGTTCATCGAAAACATACTAACTCATTTAGAACCCTTGCTATCCCTATGATTCAACTCACCACCACTAAAAGAACAAATAATAAATCCCACTAAGTCCGATAAAACGGTAAATCCATTTTCTAAACGTTTGGTCATCAAGTTTATTCGCGATTCTTGCCGCAATAATGGTTCCAATCCCAGCCGCAACCATCCCAACTAGTATGTATGGCACATCATGCAGCCCTAAAATGCCATTGCCAACCCGCACACTATTAATATAAAAGGCATCAATCAAGAAAAAGCCCTGGATGCTAGCTGTGTATTCTGGAATCGATTTAGACAATGATAAGAAATAAAGTGCCATTAGAGGTCCTCCAATTCCTAACAAGCCATTGAAAAATCCAGAAATTACCATGAAACAACCCGCAATATACCACGGATAGTGACGTTCACTCGAATTTTTGACCAACGTAAAATACAAAAATAGCGCCACTAGTAGGCCCCCTAACAACATCCGCATGATATGAGGATTCAAAACGTTACTAAGATGCACCGACCACGTGGCAACCGCTGCATAAACAATAAAAGGTACCAAAACCCGTTTTAATTTAAAATCATGCCGATATCTATAGGTTAATCCAATCATACTTGCCAACATACTCAGTCCGGCGATTCCAGCCGCCGATGCGATAGGTAAGATAAATGGGAAAATCGTCATCATGATAATTACGGCGCCAAAACCTGTCAATCCTTGAACGATACCAGCCAATAATGCTGGAATGAAAATCAATAACCAAGTTGCCATGCTGATTCCCCTTTTGAGACGTTATTGTGCTTAGTATGGTCGACTTGCTGTCGATGGTCAATCACGGAAAATTTAGTTTGTGCAAAAAAACAAAGCCATCACTGACTTTGCCTACTTGGTCTCAATACCCAAGATTAAACGAACTTCTTCTTCCGTTAATGAGCCCTTATTTTCTGTGCCATTAAGAACCTGATCAACAAAATTACGTTTCTTTTCTTGTAATTTATAGATTTGTTCTTCAATCGTGCCTTTGGTAATCAGCCGGAAGACGTCCACCTGCTTCTTTTGACCAATTCGGTGGGCTCGTGCGGTTGCTTGATCTTCCACGGCTGGATTCCACCACAAATCTACCAATACCACCATGTCGGCACCCGTCAAGTTCAATCCGGTGCCACCAGCCTTCAGTGAAATCAAAAAGATATTCCGTTCGTTAGCATTGAAGGCATTCACCATTTTCAAGCGTTCCTTAGGTTTTGTATTGCCTTCCAAAACATAATGCGCCAAATGCTGTTTTTGTAATTCTTTTTCAATAATCGCCAACATTCCCGTAAACTGAGAGAATATCAGAACATGCCGGTTGTTTTCTTCCGCCTGGCGTAAAATTTCTGTTAACTGTTCTAGTTTTCCAGAGTCACCTTTATAATCCTTCAAATACAATGCAGGGGTATCACATATCTGTCGCAATCGTGTGAGTCCCGCCAAAATAGCCAACTTATTTTTCACGAAATTGGCCCCTGTCATACCTTGAACTTTGACCTGCATTTGTTTTAATTGCGCCAAATAAACGGTTTTCTGCTTTTGCGTCAATTCATTGTATAAGTTAGCTTCCACTTTAGCTGGAATGTCTTTCAACACAACTGCTTTCTCACGCCGCAAAATAAACGGCTTAACGCGCACTGCCACCTCAGCAGCCGTTAATTTTTTAAAGGCTTTTTTACTTGGCAATAATCCCGGCATCACAATCTCAAAAATGGCCCACAACTCCTCGACCCGATTCTCAATTGGGGTCCCAGACAATGCGAAGGCATTTTTACGCTGCAGGTTGCGAATACTTTGATTTGTTTTAGTACTCGAATTTTTTACAAACTGTGCTTCGTCCAACACCAAATAATTAATTTTTCGCGAATTATACGCTGATACGTCTAACCGGGCGCTATTATAACTCGTGATCAGCACATCTGCGTCCTTCTTTGCAATCAAAGACGCCCGATGCGCTTTATTGCCATCGATGACTTGCGCTGTAATTTCCGGCGCAAATTTATTAAATTCTTCTTGCCAATTATAAATAAGAGAAGCTGGCGACACAATTAAATTTGGCTTCTCAGGATCAAGGTGATTCAAAAGAAAGGCAATCATTTGTACCGTCTTTCCTAGTCCCATTTCGTCCGCCAAAATTCCGCCAAAATGATAACTATCCAGCATTTCCAGCCATTTGACACCGATCGTTTGATACGGTCGTAAACTACCATGAATTGGGTGGGACTGGGCAATCGGATAGTTTTCTGGATGAGCAAGATTTTCCGCCAATTGTTTGAATTTTTCATCGAACTTAGCGGTACCTTGTAAAGCGGCCTGCACTGCAAAAGCCTGTGAAGCGTGGACTTTTAGTTCTCCATGCTTAAACTTACCTTGTTGGCGAATATTAACGAGGGCTTGGCTGACCTTTCGAAATGCGTCATCTACCAGCACAAGTGAACCGTCTGGCTGGGTAATATAAGGTCGCTGTAGATCTAACTGTCCTAAAACAGCGTCCACATCATCCTCATCAACACCTTTAAGTGAAAATTTGACCGATAATAAGCCCGCCTTTTCCGACACGGAAACTTCAGGATTTAAGTCTTTAGAATCATGCCATAAGCTTTGGAGATCCTCACTCACGGTCACTAGCCCGTTTTGACGTAAATTCGGAAGCTCCCGTGTAAAGAACGCGTACAAAACATCGGGATCTTTAAACGTCTTTTCCCACAAACCGTTTTGTAAACTAAACTTTAAGTGACTTAAATAATCCTGCGTTTGATCCTCTTTTTCAAGGTTACGAAGGCTTTGCGAGACCTGTTGGATTTCATTACTGTCAAAAAGCTTGCCGTTATAATCATAACTAAGTTGCAACTGCAGCTTCGTATTCTTTCGACGCAGATCAAAATGTGGTGTCATCTGCGTTGTGATAAAGTCGGCAGGTAACTCAAGCACCCCAATTTGTTTAAAAGCAGCCACAAATTTATTTAATTGTGCTTCACTTCCCCACCCAAAGTGCATTTCACCAGGTGTCTCATCTGCTATGCCACTTGGTTGCATGATGGCTTGATATCTGCTGATAACATGATCGATCATGATCATTTGATTCGTAGATGTTTGATAAATTTCATTTTGATTTACAATTAGCGCACTACTAGGAATCGAGATTTGAAAGCCACTATGGATCGTTAATTGATAGCCGTCATCATCTTGGATGAGTTTTCCTTGAATCAACCCGTCTTCCGGTCGAAATGGCTGATAACTTATTTCATCGAAAACAGCCGATTTTTCTCCCTGTTGAAAATGAAAGTGCGGCAACTCCTGCAAATGCTTAAGAAAGTCCGGCACAAGGGAAGCTTCAAGCAAAAAGAATTTTTTAAGGTCTAGTGAACTGTTACCGTCAAAGTTAGCACTTCCGGTTGTCATCATTAAATCTAATAAAGCGCGATCTGGTTTAGAAAAAGCATGTTTATCCAATAAAAATGAAATATTGCTTGTCGTTTTGAAAACACCTTGACTCTGGTAAGCTTTCAAAAAACGATCCAAATCGTTTACGACGTAAAACTTTTGCTCAAGTTTATTTGCAATATGAAACCGCAAAAACAATCGATTTTCTGCCGCATAATTCCAGCCCTTCGTCACTGTACCAGCAATTAAGGTAACTTCGAGGTCTAAGTCAACCAATGGAACCTCCGATAAGCGCTTATAATACTGAGGTTGGGGTAAATCTAAATTCTTAAAAAAACGTTCTCCTCTTAAGTCTGCCTGTGATTTTTTCTTGTTGACCATTTTAATTTCTGGAAAACTAATCACAGGTGTTTTTTTAAGTGTCTGCGTGTCGGTGGGCTCAACTTTTTGAGGATCGTCAAATAAGGTTTCGATTGGTTGTCCGGCCGACTTGAAATATTCCACGACTGCCGCAATGTGTTTACAAAAACCGTTGTCAGGAAAATACGGGCAGGTACAGGAATCTTTGCTTGGGTCACCTTGATTGACATGCACTTCATACGCATATGTCCCATAGACCGTTGCCACAACTTCCCGATTGCCTTTATCTATATTCTCAATTTTGACTTTTCCATTAGAAAAAAGTTTCTTGCCCCTATCCCAAATTCGGGCGGGCATTATTCTACGACGCATCTAATTACTCCACATCTTATTCTGATTTTGGTACCTAGTGGTCATTTTACACTATTACCAATGAAAACAGGGATAATCGCTTACAATTGAATAATTTTTATTCAAAATTTCTGTTGATCCACACACCTGCAAAAATCCCGAACAGATTTAGCTTCATAAAATTAAACAAAACCCTAATCAAAATGACAATTAGGGTTTTGTATAATTTTGACGCCTATTCTACTTTCATGTCCCGAACTTCTTCGATAAACCATCGATTAAAGTCATCTGTATCAATACCAACCGCAACCTGCGCATTCGTTTTACCTTTGTGATAAGCACCACGAATATCAGCCACCGTTTCGCCAATTGCTGGCCCACTAGTTTGCACATCGATCCAGTAATCCGCCATTTGATAATATTCTGGATGCAAGAGATAACAAATTGTATTGACATCATGCATCGGAATACCGCCCTCATGACCCTCATAATAATGTTTGAAGATTGAAGCTAACATGTTACCGGCTTCTCCCAAGGTAGCTACCGTTTCTAGCGTTTCAGGCGTTAATAAAGCCTTCATTGTAACGTCTAATCCGATCATCACAATTGGAATCCCAGAAGCATACATAATTTTTGCTGCATCTGGGTCTGTAAAGACGTTAAACTCAGCGGCACTGGTCATGTTGCCACGACCAAGTGCGCCACCCATTGCCACAATGCGTTTAATTTTGGGTTTAACTTCCGGATGGACCGATAGCAACATGGCAATATTTGTGTAAGCCCCAGTTGGCACCAAGGTTATGGGTTTGGAGCTTCGCATAATGGTCATGTATAAGGCTTCTACAGCGGAATGACGCACCGTATCGCCAACATATTCATCGAAATCATAACCGGGCATCCCCGATTCACCATGAATGCGCGCTGCATCCTCAAAAGGCTTAATCAAGGGTTGTTCTGCTCCGCTGGCAACCGGCACTTTTTTGTCGAAGAAATGCACTAATTTCAAAGCATTTCGTGTGGTTTTGTCCACCGTCACATTGCCAGCCACAGTCGTAATTAGACGAACATCAAACTCCGGATTATTCAATGCCACCGAAAGAGCTGCTGCATCGTCAATTCCAGGATCACAATCCATAATTATTCTCGTTGTCATGTTGGACCTCCTCAAAGTCTTCGGTCTACCAAATTCGCTATCTACTTCCATTGTACCGGTTTCTAATAATTTGAATAGACCTAAATTCGCTCAGCAATGATCAAAAGTCGCTGATAATTAGTCGGATAAGGATGGCAGGTAAATAATGTCAGCAACTCTTTATCACGTATCGGTTGAAGCGCCGTGCTATTGTTGGGCGCAATAATCTTTTTTTCAATTACTCGATAGTAATAATTATGATTTCTAAATCTCAAAAAGATCTGATCACCACTCGTTAATTGATTCACTCTTAAAAACATGGTTGCGCCATAATATCCGCGATGACCAGCAACTACTGAATGATGTCCTTTTCCCTGCCCAGGAACATCAGTACCCGCAATCAATCCGGCCCCATTTGCCAAATTTCTAGTGGACGCCGATAAATAGAATGGGAGTTTGACATTAATTTTTTTTATTTGAAGGTAACCCGAAACTTCTGTAATACTGCGGCTAAACGCGTCGTCAATTCCGCGACGTACACCTTGGGTCACAAATGGATCTATATTTTGTGCAGCAGAATTTTCATTACCATTATCTTTCTTACGATCAGAATTGCTATTTTGAGAATTATGTTTATCCTTATTTTGACTAGCTTTGGTAGCCTTCACCTGATTTTCAGAGTTCTTATGCTCATCTTTTCGCGCCTTTTTTTCACTACGCGCAATTATATCCTGAGCCTGCCATCTTTTATACTGTTGAAATCCAACTGGAACAGCAATACAAAGGATACCCAATACCATTAAAATTACGACTAATTTTCTGCGCATAGTGTCCTCCTCCTTAATTTTTTTGAAATTCTATGTATAAAAAGGATGTGTTGACCACACCCTTTTTAATTATTAACTCAATCGACGTCTGCGATAGAGCACGTACCCTGCTACTATGAGGATAATTCCCGCTAGAAGTATAAGCATCATGCCCATTGTCCCAGTAATTGGCAATTGTGGATTCTTACTATTTTCCACATAGGTTACTTGACTCTTACTTGCAGAAGTTGCATTTACCTTAAACGCCACATCTTTTGTTAAACGTCGGTAACCATCAGGTGCCTTGGTCTCTTCCAAGAAGTAAGTCCCATATGCCAAACCAGAAACTTTGAAGATACCACTTCTAGGTGATGTCAAGGTTGTTGCTTTTTGCTTACTTGTCCATTTCACATCTGTAACCCGACCTTGACTATCCGTTCTGTAACTCAGGTATTGTGTCTTACCATTATGTTTTCGATAAACCTTGAACTTCGCACCAGCTAACGGATTGTTAGTATTGGCAATCACTTTCTTGAAGTTTGCTCCACCAGTTGCAATTTTAACTGGTTTACCTTCAACAGAATCCTCGCTCTGTGCTTCACCAGCAACGTTTTGTCCATCCATGTAATTTAATACAGCAGTATTTTCAATCGTTCCTGATTCAAAAGTTTTGTTAATTACAGTCGTAAGTTTAAATTCAAGTGTCACTGTGCCTTGAGTTCCAGCCTTTTTAACTGCTGATTCAAGTGCGTCTCGGCCGCCTTCGAACTCGTCGTTAAGGAGAACGACAGTTACTTGGTTATTCTTTACAACCGTCTTATAAGTGTCGTCGTTCTTAAGTGCTTGTGTCGTTGTCTTACCGTGTACATCTTGAATCTTAAGTTGCACGTCCTTTACACCAACATAATCCAAGCGACTGTCAATCTCATCGCTAACTGTAAAGGACTTGAAGGTTTCAATTCCCTGTGGAACTTGCATACTGATATGCCAGTTAAACTCATCACCTACCGCTACACTCTTGCGATCGGCGGTTTTAGTGATTTCTGGATCCCAGTTTTTAAAATCAACCGTATCTTTTTGATTCGTATTCACTTGGACAGCAGAATCAGCATTTTTTATTGTGATTTCACCCTTTTCGCTAAGTGAAAGCCTGTATTGCTTTCCGTTAACGACATGGTCATCATTAGTAGCTGTTTCTTCAATCAAGTAATTGCCTGGTACCAATTGATTAAAGACATACTTACCACCTTTGCTATCACTTGGGGTAAGTGTCTCTTTGTAGGCATTGCCTCCAGTAATTGCTTGCCAGTTATCATCCGCCAAAGTTGCTGTAAAAGTTGCCATACCATCCAATTTACCCGCTGTATTGTACTTGTCAATTGTGACATCCCATGGATCAATTTGGTTAGTCACATCGAATTCAGCAACAGCTTGATCAGCAGCTGGCTTCTTGCCTTCGCCATCTTTAAGTTCCATTCGATCACCATCAGCTTGTATATAATGGTAAATTGGATCTTTGTAATGATCATAAGAGGCAATTGGTGTCTCCACAACGCGGAACTCATAAGGATCTTCTTTAGCGTTAGTGAGTTGCACTGTACCAAAATCGTAATCCCAGTTACCGGAAGTTGCGTCGCCCGTAACCGTTAAGCTCTGCTTGCCATCTTCAAGTTTCACATCATCCCATTTATCATCTGACTCTGCTAAACGTCGCTGCAATGTCAGCTCAATATTTTCTGGGCGTTTACGGAAACTGTTGTCAAAATCATCCCAAACTTTGGTACCTGCAATTTTAACAGTACCTACCTTTACATTTTCAAGCGTAAATTCTAATGTGGAATCCTCGCCATCCTTACCTAAGGTGACCTTGGAGTTGCTAATTAAGGCATCATTATCAAATTCAACTTTACCTTGTTCCGTAATTATAAACTTGATTGGATCAATTTCCTTATAACCATCAGGTACATTAGTTTCTTCTAACGTGTACTTGCCAGCTTGTAAGGATTCAGCATTAAAGGTTGCAGAGTCTGCATCTTGTTCAATTTTCACTTCACCATCAGGCCCAGTTAATTTGAACTCAGCACCCTTAAGTGCGTCACCATTTTCATCAACTTTATTGAACTTCAGATTGAAGTTGCTTAATTCATTTTTAATTTGAACCGTTTGAATCTTAGTTCCATCAACATCTAATCCAGGAACCGTGATCTTACCGTTCTGAGCAACAGTCACTTCGTATTCCTTATCAATCTGTTTGAAACCATTAGGTGCTGAAGTTTCAACTAATTTGTAAGTGCCAGCAGTTAGCCCACGGTATCTAAATTGATCAGCCTTTTTAGAAGTGTTTTGAACTTCTTTACCATCTTCATCTGTCAATTTGAAGCTAGCCCCGGCTAGCGCCTTTCCTTCAGCATCAACTTTTTCAACAATAAATTGTTGTTTTAAGTTGTTAGTAATGGTTGTTCCAGAAATTTCTGCAGTATATCCAGAAACTTCTTTTTCTTCAACTTTAAATTCATAAGTTTTACCAGCAGCATTCGTTTTCTCTAAATTAGAGAAGTTATAGTTCCACTGGTCGGGATCATCGTCATCTTCTTCAATTGTGGCTTCAGAATCTACTTTATCCCAGTTGTCATCACTACCAACAATTCGACGATAAAGTGTTAAGTCAATTGATTCTGGTCGCGTATTGTATTTATTGGAAGTGTCATTCCAAACTTTCTTTCCAGAGAAGTCAGTTGACTTAATTTCTTCATTAACAACATTGAAAGCAATTGTGTTGATGTTTTCGTTGTAATTAATATCAAATTTGAAGTCTTGACCATCCGTCTGTTCCATTGTGACTTTCCCCGTACTACTAACACTGATTAAAATGTTTTCAGCAATCAAGTAACCACTTGGTGCCTTAACTTCTTCTAAAACGTATTCTCCAGGTGTCAAGCTGTCGGTTGTAAACTTGCCATCTTCACCTTCAGTAACTTCAACTTCTTCGCCACCTTGGGTTAAGGTAAATTCGGCGCCCTTCAATGAATCACCTTTTGCATTAACTTTGTTGAAGTTCAATTCAAAGTCATTCAAAGCGTTTTTGATAACTGTAGTTTTATCCACTTCCGTCTTTACTGATTTCTTAGTATCAGCTGGAGTTGTAGTGGCATTACCATTTCTATCAATAACAACTTTGTAGGTGGTAGTTTCTGCATGAAAACCTTCTGGCGCTTTAGTTTCAGTTAAAGTATATTCACCAGCCGGTAACCCTGTCCATGAGAAGTTGGCACCAGAACTTGTGTCGGATAGATCCATAATTTCACCAGAATCATTATGAACTAACTTAAATTCAGCACCACTAAGTTCGGTTTTACCATCTGCTGCTGTTTTTCTGATAGTGTATTTGTGAAGATTTAATGTGTTCGTGATATCTTCATGTGCATCATCATAAGTTACCTTGTAATCTGGTAACGACGTCACTTCCATAACACGATACTGCCATTTAACGTCTTCATTATCAGTTGTAAATTCAGGTAATCCGGTAAAAGTATACCCCCAATTTCCTTGAGAGTTGGCTTTAACTACTTCACTCTTACCTTCCACATCTTTCCAGTCATCATTATTAGCCGCCCGTCGTTGTAGTTGAACTGTAATTGATTCTGGACGTGTTCCAAAACGATTATCATTGTCTTCCCAATTTTTTTCTCCAGAAACTTCAACTTTTTTGTGAGCTGTATTTTCAACATTGAAACTAATTGTATTAGTCTCATCGTTGAGTGACACTTTAATACTATCATCATTGACTGGGTTTTCATGTTCTGAACCTGTATAGTCAATATCAACTTCGCCAGACTCATGAATTGTAATTTCAATTGGCGCATTTGTTTTATAACCATCTGGTGTTTTTGTTTCCGTTAGACGATATTTACCAGGTGCTAATTCAGTTGCAGTGAAACTATATCCATTCTCGCCTTTTGCAACATTAATAGCACCATTGTTATTGCCTCCATCAATTCTTTCTAAAGCAAATTCTGCTCCCACAAGAGGTTCTTCTTCGCTCACTTTATCGAATTTTAATTCAAAGGGATTAAGGTGATTTTCAACTACTAATGGGTTCTTATCTAAATCTTCATTTTCACCGTCACGTACCAATTGCACATTATATTCACCTTTTTTGCTATCAAAGGTAATGTGTATGTGATATTCAGTATCTGAACTAGAAAAACCTTCTGGAGATTGTGTTTCTTGAACAACATAGTAACCAGCTTTTAAATCACTAAAAGTTAACTTACCATTTGTGGTGTTCCTGTTCTGAGATTCACCATTGGGATCCACTTTCCAATCAGTATCGGCTTCAGAAATTTTGAAGCTTGCAGAACTACTAATAGGTTGGCCTTTTCCATCTACTTTCTTAAGTTCAAAGCTTGCCTTTCCTTCATCATTTCGTCCAACTCGTACGGAAGGAATCCCAAACTGAGCTTTTTGTGTGTTTGCCGCTGGTGTCAAAGTGGTTTCCTTATTTGCTTGGATGAAATCTCCATAAGGAAAATTTTTAGCCCCATCATCAATCTCAATAATATAAGAAATTTGGATTTCTTCATTTTTTCCAAGATTCAAACCAGAAACAGAGAGTTGGCTATCGGTGATAGTTCCTTGAACACCACTTAAAATGCCGTCCCCACCTTCTACCGCCTTGATTTCAACTTCACCATCATTAAGAATATAATCACCCATCGGATCACTAATGGTTCCTTGATTAACAGTCCGAACAAGACCGCGGGCAATATTTTGAAAAGCCTCATTTAGTTTATCGTGATCGTCTGCCTCGAAGAAATTACTAGTTCCACTTGCAATATTCATCATCGTATTGGTAGCAATGCCAGAGTTTTCTCGGAAAAGCACACTGTAGGCATTTACTCCGCCGGCTTTAATATGAAATGCTTCAGACATCGTCGCAAATGTATGTGTGCTTATTTTATAGTTTTCAACAGAGTAAGGACTATTGATTTCTCCATCTTGATTATTTCCTTCTACTAAGCTTTCTCCTAATCCTGACTTGCTTACCTTCTTCTTCGAATTATTGTTAACAAATTCCGGAATGCTATAACTTCCTGAAAGCTCTTGTAAACCACCATTGTTATCTTCTAGTGCTGTGGCTTTGAAACTACGCGTTGGAACTCCGTCACTCATGACAATCATATTTTTTTGTGCTGCCGAGTCACCACCAGCTAGCGCAACATTAGCTTTTCTCATTCCATCTTGAGTATTAGTATAGCCCCAACTTCTCGTAATAGCATCAATACCCTTTAAAAGATCGCTTGCATCATCTGACGAATATAAATTTGTGGGCTTTTCAGCAAGAGTATTATAAGACACCATTCCAATTTTGATTGCCTTTCTGGCATCTGCAGCTGAATCATTTTCTGCAACACCACTTGCATTCACACCCCAAACTGTCTGCACAAAAGATTTTGCATATTCCTTTAAAGCTGCTATATCTTTATTAGTCATACTATTCGAATTATCTAGGACCAACATTACCTCAATCTTAGGGAGAGGCTGATAATCATTACCTCGTACGTTTAAACTTACTTTGTATTTATTGTCTCCCTCAGGTACCAGAGATTTTTTGAGCCAAAATGCACTTTCTTCTCCTTCATCACCATTCTTTCCATAACCAATATAATTATTTTTATTGGAAAGACTAGCATTATCATTAAACATGAAATTACGATAATCTGAGGAATCATTCTGTTTAGTTTGATCATGACTATCTTCTTTATTCCAATAATTTTTAGGGAATACACTACTTCCAGTTGTATATCCATCTACTGTTTTATCCGTCCAATCGCCAATACTACCAGCTAATTCTGCAAGTGATTTACCACCTGCGGACTTCATTGTAAACTGACTACCTTTATCCGAGTCATCGTCCGAGTCTGAATCATCATCACTGGATTTTTCCGTTTTCTTCTCACTATTTGAGCTTGAAGTGTTTCGGCTGTTATCAGCACTTGATTCAACTTTGCTTGCCTTCTCGTTTTGACTCGTTGCTTGGCTACTTGACGCTTTATTTGCACTTGAAATTGCTGATTCAATTTCTTTAGCAGGTTCATTAACGGCTGAATCTTCTGAGGCTGTTCGTGTAACAGAAACACGAGCTTCGTATTCTTTATCAGCCATTACTTTTGATTCTTCGGCTTCATCACTGAATTCCACAATTTGTGGTTTGAATTTTAAACTATATTCAGAAGCTGTTTTACTTTCGAGACTTGTTTTAAAAGTAAATTTCAATTTAGTTTCTTTTTCAGATGCTTGGTCTTCTACATATTCATCATTTTCATTCAATGTAGCGGCCCTATGGTTAACCTTCAGCTCACTAATCTTACCTAAATTATGGTCGTTATTTAAAAACTGTAACGTTGATTTTCGTTTCTTTTCACTCGCATGTTTATCAAGCGTTACGGACCAACTAATTTCATTTTTTTCTTCGTTAAATTGACTATCGACTTTCATCAAAGCATTTTCATCATCAATGAGCTCATAATGACTTTTATTGGTCTCGGTTGCATTAACGGGCATCGCCGAAAATACGGACTGAAAAGTCTGAAAAACAAGCAGGCACACCATGATTACGCGAAATATAGTGTGCGTCTTTGGGGGCGTATTTTCCATATTTTTTCTCCCTTGCTAATTTGATGTTGGTAAAAGCGGCAAAATGTGGAAGGTATCTTAACTGTCCTAAAATTTAGATTCTTAAATGATATTTGCGCATCATTTTCTAGAGCCTCCTTCAAACTAATCTTATAGTTATCATCACTTTAATTTGATTATACTCATTGAAAAGTACTAAAAACAAATTTAATATATAACAACCATAATTTAAATCTAATTCTCGTTAACATTTAGTAAGCGTTTTCTACAAATAGACAAAAAAATAGTGAATAATCTGTCAAAAAAACTAAAAGACACGATTATTCACTACTTTTACGTTATTTTGTGACAAAGATCAGTTTCTTGTCACTTTTTTACCAACTAAACAGCCCTACGACACCGGCTGACAGTAAGGATACTAAAATTCCTGAGAGTAACATGTATCCTACATTTTTAGAAATCACATCATTTTTCTTACGATCGACAATCCCCTTGAACGCGCCAATAATCATCCCGGTTGTCGAGAAGTTGGCAAAGGAAGTCAAGAACACCGTTAACATTGCTCTGAAATGGGGTGCATAAGTTTGTACTACAGGTGAAACCTTACCCATGACGACGAATTCGTTAGTCACAAGCTTTGTTCCCATAAATTGAGCAAACTTGAAAGCTGTTGGCACATCCAATCCTAATAACCATGCGAATGGGAACATAATGATGCCCAAAATGTTTTCCAAGGTCAACCAAGGTGCGACAAGTTGTAACCCTTCATCAATTAATTTAGCTAAGGCCACAAAGGCAATGACGTTTGCCAAAATAATCAGAACTAATTTACCAGCACCTAAGATAGAATCTCCCAAAAATGAGAAGAATGGCTCACGTTTTGGTTTAGCATCAGCTTTAACTTGTGCTTCCGCCAACTCTTCTGAACCGCTTGGATCAGTTGTTTGGGTATTCTCTTCGATTTGTGCACTGCTACCGATCTTGGCAATCACATCTTCTTCAGGTGTCACTGTCACTGGATTCAGAATAATTGTGACAATGATTGCATTTACGATATTAATTGGAACTGCAGCAATGATATATTCACCAGGCATCATTTGCATGTAAGCACCCAGAATCGATGCCGTCACACAACTCATTGACATCATCGCAATTGTCACTAATCGTTGGGCCTTCATTTGTTTTAATTGCAGACTGGAAACTGCTAAAGCTTCAGTATTACCTAAAAACATCATTTCAACCGCAAAAAATGATTCGAATTTTGGTTGGCGGGTAATAAAGGCTAAGCCACGTCCTACCCATTTAATTAACCATGGCAAGAAACCAATGTAGGTCAAAATATCAAAAAGTGGCACAATCATCAAGATTGGTAACAACGAACTTGTCACAAAGTCCATTTGTTTCACGTTTACCCAACTTGATAAGGCAAATCCGATTCCTGAATATGAAATCTGTACCATCCAGTTAAAGGCATTTGCTGCGGCCTTCACACCGTCAATTCCGATCGAGAATCCAGTTAAAAACCAAGCCAAGAAGATGTTAATCACTAGCATAGTCAAAACTGAACGCCAATCAACGTGCTTTTTATCTTTGGAGAATAAAAATGCGACACCAATAAAAACAAGAATTCCAATTACATTAATGACCAAATACATGCCATTTCCCATTCCGCAAGCTCCCTCTTTCTACATATCATTCCAACAATTACAACAGCCCTTATATAATATACCGATTAAGCTTACCGCTGTAAACAAGAAATAGGATATATTTCTAAATAACTTGCCTTTAACCTCATTAATTTTTGCACTTTAATAAAAAAGCCCTCAGAGAAAACAAATTTCAGCTTTTCTCCAAAGGTTTCACAGCTCATTTTTTTGTTCGCCAACCCGTTGCCAAAATTGGGCGATATTTTTTGCGAGTTGCTCAGTCGAATACACGCGTTGATAATGTTGCCAATGTCGCGGAAATAACTGTGTGTATCGTAAGGAACCAAATCGATTATCCATCAATACCACGTTTCCTGCATCTTGACTACTGCGAATGAGGCGTCCCGCTGCTTGCAAGACGTGATTCATTCCTGGCAATTGATACGCATACTCAAACCCTTTTCCATTTTTCTGATCAAAATAGTTTCTTAGAAGATCTCGTTCATCACTTAAGCCAGGCAGTCCAACACTTACAATGCCCACACCAATCAAGTGGTCGCCAACAAGATCAATCCCCTCAGAGAAAATCCCGCCTAAAACACTAAACCCAATCAACGAATGCGGATATTTTTTTGAAAAAGCGTCCAAAAATTCCTGACGGGCCTTTTCGTCCATCTGATTACTTTGTTCAATCACATTAAATTGCTGATAACGATCTAAAAAGGCCGATTCAATTTGAGTCATATACTTATACGACGGACAAAAAATGAGGTAATTGCCCTTCTTAGCGTTAACCATCGCAAAGATACTTTCCACAATTTGGGGCAAACTATTTTCGCGTTGCTTATACGTCGTGTTGATGTAAGGCGTCACCAAAATATTTTGGCGTTTTTCTAAAAATGGAGAAGTTAATTGCAAACTTAACCCATTGGTTTCACATCCTAGCGTCTCTTTAAAGTAAGCCATCGGGGATAGTGTGGCCGAAAAAAAGACCACCCCGCGTCCCATTTTCAGCGACATATCTAGATATGGACTGGGATCTAAACACAACTCTTTAACGCTCACGCTACCATCCTCGTCCAAACTCACAATAACACGATAACTTTCGTCGTAAAAAGCTGAAATTTTGACGTATCTTAATAATGTGAAGAAGAAATCTAAAATTTGGGAGGTGAAGGGTACCGGCGGCTGCTTCGGTAACCAATCTTGCACAAAACTATTGAATTTTTCTAATCCATGGCGAAAACTCGTCAGCTCTTCAGTAGTCACGGCTTGCGTCTGGTTTTGTTCCGTCAAAGGTAATTTAACTTGATCAAAAACCGTTTGTACTTTTTTGAGCTGATTGGTAATTCCTTGAACATCTTCATTGTCCTTTGCCATTTTTCCCGCTGCTAACAACGCGTCAATGGGACGATCATCTACTTGTGCGGTATACATATCACGCGCTCGTGAAACTAAGTTGTGGGCCTCATCTACCAAGAAGAAGTTATTGTCATCTGGCTGCGAGAAAAAGCGCTGCAAGTAGACAATCGGATCGAAAAGATAATTGTAATCGCAGATAATCACGTCCATAAAAGTAGAAATGTCGAGTGAGAATTCAAACGGATCCAGCATGTGTTTTTTGGCATAAGTTTCAATGATCGGCCGTGTTATTTGGCTTTCGTGCTCGAAAACATCTCTCAAACCATCTTTCAACCGATCATAATAGCCAATCATGTACGGATTATCCTCAGGGGCCACATCAACCTCATCTGGAAAAATAATTTTGTCTTTAGCGGTTAGCGTAATACTTTTAATCTTTAACCCCTTGTCCACCATCACTTGGAGACCTTTTTCGGCCACACTACGGGTACTCTGCTTGGCTGTCAAATAAAATAAGCGGTCACATAAATCTTCTCCCATGGCCTTAATACTTGGAAACAAAGTCGAAATGGTCTTCCCGGTTCCAGTTGGCGCTTCGACAAATAACCGTTTCTTTAAGGCCACCGTCTTGTATACGGCCACGGCTAAGTCACGCTGTCCGCTTCGATAATCAGCAAAGGGAAAAGCTAAGTCCTTAATACTTTGATTACGCGTTTTACGCCAGTCACTACGCATCACTAACCAACTACGATATTCCTCAATTAATTCGTCAAAGAATTTCTGTAGCGTTTCGCGTGGGTACGTTTTTTCAGTTTTAGTGATTTTGTCAGTTGTCCGCTGATAGTAGGTTAGTCGGATGGTGACTTCTGGCATATCCAAGTCATGGGTCAAAATAGCACCATACACCTTGGCTTGGCTCCAATACAGAGTTAAAGTATTTTCGGATAAATCTTCGAAATCCGGATCAGATGTTTTTATTTCTTCAATTAGCAATTGGTCGGCCGTTTGAACCACACCGTCAGCTCGGCCGTCAATGACGTAATCTTCTCCCGCCATAGACACCGTACGTTTGACATAAACTTCTTTTTCATAATTTTCGCCACCAGCTTTTTGTAGTTTGCGATGAATCCGCGCACCTTCCAATGCTGTGTTTTGACTATTGCTTGTGGAACTTAGGTCACCGGCACGAAGAACAAACTCCACTAATTGTCGGATTCCAATTTTTTTGCCTGCCATTCGTGCCACCCTTTCGTCTTATGTAATATCTAGTTTTCTTTTTAAAACCTCATTGTTAACCAATTGTAACATTCGGCTGTTATCATAGATGAATCAGTTAAAAATTTAAGGAGTTCACATGAAAACTAAAACTGCACTACCTATTTTACTATTCTTTACGGCCTTTTTGGCCCTCTTCCTTGTCCAAACGCATATTTCCGCGGACAGCATCAAACCGATCCAAAGTATTTTGGCAACCACAAATCATCATGACTCGATTGCCAAAATTAGTATCCCTAAAAAAGAACAACAAATCAAAGCTGATTCCAAGCCTGAAAAGACAGCTGAAGTTAGCGCTAAAAAAGCAACTCAAAAATACAGTGATTTATATCAAACCTTGCGTCAACAACTCGGCAAAAAGTACGTTTGGGGCGCTGTCGGACCAGATACGTTTGACTGTTCTGGCTTAACCCAATATGTCTTTTCGAAAGTCCTGGACAAAAAATTGCCAAGGACGGCCGAAGCACAATATAACGCTTTCGATCACGTTTCACATGACAAGGTTAAACCCGGCGACCTAGTTTTCTTTAGCTATAACGGCGGAGCTACTATTGATCATGTGGGAATTATCGTGTCCGGTGATAACCAAATGATTGATGCTCAAGACCGCGGGGTCATCAAAGAAAGCTACATGGCTTCTTACTGGAAATCTTATATTGCCGGTTATGCACATGTAACTAACTTAGATTAACTCTCATCATTGGCTTGTTTTATGCGGCGTGCAATACTTATTTTGTAAAAAAAATAACAACCATGCTTCAAACGTCTAGTGGCGAACAATCTTTTTAGTCACCAAGTGTTTGTGCTATAAAATTAGTAATATCAGTAGCAATTTGCTTGTATCCTAAATAGTTCAAAATACTTAGCTCATTTGAAATCTCAGAGATTTCAAATGAGCTTCCTTTTTGGGCAATTTTTTCAAAAATCAAATAATTAATTCTTTCGTAACAATAATCAACTTCCTTAGTCTGATTTCTGTAATAGGGTAATATTTTCTGCAAACTTGAAAAATCCTTACGAATACAAAATAGCATCTCAGCATTATGAAAGAAATTGGTAATACCGTACTTGTAATAAGCATTCGATTTATAAATTTTCATTTTGCTAATTACATTTTTTTGTGTCGCTAAAATTAAATCAGAATCAAAAATAAACAGAACATTGCTATATAGGGCAAGTTCAAATCTGCCCCAATTTTCAACTTGATTAAGATAGTCTTTAATTACTTTTTCACAATTTTTGAATTTTTCAGAATCTTTAAGCTTTTCGGAATTAAAGAGTAATTGATACTGGCACGAGATTAACTTATAAAAAGGATCATTAGTTTCAAAATAATACTGATTAAGTTTGTTTATATAACTTTGCTGTTCATGCTTGTCACTTTGCACTAATGATTTACCCATCTGATTTATTTTTTGTTTAAAAGTATTCTTACTATGTAACAAAAAAACATATTCCTCCGGTTCAATATTCATTTTATTTAAAAAGGCAAACAAAGTTTGCGCCGAGATCTCTGTCCCACGTGTTTCAAATTTAGATACCGCTTCTCTAGTAGTGACACCTTCCGCTAAAAAATTTTGTGAAAGATGCCGTTCTTTACGTAACTTTCTTATTAATTTGCTTTGCTCTCCCATTTTTAATCATCCTCTCATTTTTTGTGGTACATTCTATCACACTTTTGTAGGCAAAAACTTATTTTGATATAAAATAAATTCAATCAATGTTTTACATTTTCATTGATTAAAAATCAAAAAAATGAGGAGGCTATACTTTTTGAGTCCAATTATATTTGACTGGTAGAAAGTTGAAATTCCAATGTAATTTTTTAAAAGTCCAAAATAGCTGGTATTTTTAGAAGTAAATCCAAATGGCGATTGGAATTGGATTGAAGCTTTGACTAACGATAAACTTACTGATTTAGCCTTACATACAATTATAAATTTGCCAGCGAATTCAAAAGAGGAACCAAAATGAATAAATATCTAAAAAGAAATTGGCAACAAGTGACCTTACTTATTTTTCTCATGGCAGTTACTGAATTTTTTACTGTTTTAGCCTCAGTTTTTAATGCGAATTCTCTAAACGCCTTGGTCGCTCATAACTTGAAAAACTTTTTTTATCAAATTATTTTCTTATTATTGATGTGGCTAGGCGTCATTTCTTTTACTTATCTAGTTATTAATTACACTCAAGTTGTTATTCAAGACATCGATATTTCAATTCGTCATCATATCACTCAAAAAATCGAAAAATTGTCCTATGAAACGTTTCACAGTAAAAATACGGGTGCCTATGTTGCTTGGTTAAACAACGACATTACTATTATTAATGAAAGTGGTTTACAAAGTTTATTTATCGTAATTGAGAGCATATTTGGCGTCATTTTCGCGCTAATTACTTTAACCGCTTATCATTGGAGTCTAACCGTAACCGCAATCGTCATGGCGTTCATCATTATTCTGGCACCCAAAATCATGGATCATCGGCTGCAAAAATCCAATGAGGTTCTAACCAAAGAAAATGAACAGTTTGTTTCTCAAGTAGAAGATGTTCTATCAGGATTTAATTTTTTGTATGCCCTATTTGCACTTCCGATGGTTTCCAAACATGTCAGACAAGCTTCTCTAGATTTAAAAAAAGCCAACGTTCATCTCACTAAAACGCAATCAATCGTTCAAGTTATTGGCTTCACTGGTAACGTTTTGTCACAGGTTTTATTAATCGGTTTGAGTGGGTTCTTGGCGTTACATGGGTTCGTTAAGATTGGAACTTTAATGGCCGTGGGTGCTTTGGCTGGCAATGTTTTTAATAACTTAGGTAATATGAGTACTTATCTAGGTAGCATGCGCGGTGTAAAACCGCTGTTCAGTAAATATGATCGTCTTTTAGCTTCTGATGAATCTCGTACACCAAAATCAACAGCTATTAAATCAAGTGAAACAGCCATTCAAGCAACAAACGTTTCGTTTAAATACCAAGATAAACCGATTATTCAGAATTTTTCCTATACCTTTCTGGCTAAGAAAAAATATTTAATTCTGGGTGCCAGTGGCACTGGAAAATCAACACTATTAAAACTAATTGCTGGTTATCATACTCACTACACCGGGACATTATCTTTATTTGGTAAGCATTATCAAGAACTTTCCCAACAAACAATCTTAAGCAGGATTCTTTATTTGGATCAACAGCCCCGTTTACTAAATACAACAGTTCGGCAGAATTTGCAGCTATTAGATCATTTCCCAGAAGATTCTTTGTCACAGGTTTTGTTAGAAACAAACTTAATCTCCTCTTTGAAGGAAGCTGGAAAGTTTTTGGAAACCCACGTTGGCGAAGATGGCGTGAATCTGTCTGGTGGTCAAAAGCAACGATTGGCGTTAGCTCGCGGTTTATTGCGTCACAATATTAAGATTATCCTCATGGACGAAAGCACTTCATCTGTCGATGCCAAGACAGCGGCCAAAATTGAGGCCGACTTACTTACCAATACGAACTTAACGGTAATTATGGTTAGTCATACACTACACCAAGAAAACATGAAATTATTTGACGACATCATCAAAATGTAAAAATCTTTTGAATTTAAAAAACTGGCTGGTTTCTAAAAATAGAAATCAGTCAGTTTTTTATTTTCGTTCAGACTTTTAGCAACTTTCGCCATTCATCATAATGCCTTTTTCAAAAGCCGCCAAAATATCTTGGCCGTTTGCGATGCGTACATTGCTGTCTAATAAACCTGTATTATCTTTTAAGGTTATGCGTGAATTTTTAACAGTCAACGTTAATCCCGGTCGTAAAAATCGGGTATCATAATCTGAAGTATATAACTGAAGTTCAAAATCATTTTCAATGTTAAGTGGATAGTCTGGATCAATTTCATCCAATGCCACTATTGAAAATTTGGCACCAATGCTGCAGGCGCCACCCTGTAAGGAATACTTACCGCCACCATCATCCGTAACCAACAACAGGATTTTGTCGGCAATATTTTTTCTTTTCAGTAAAGCTATAGCAGAATCAGTAATTTTAATCTTTAGCATGGATTTACCCCCACTATCTTGTTTCACAAGTTTAACAGATTGAATTCGTATTGATAACTCATTTGAATCTTTGATAGTTACCCCGCAAGTCTAATAAATTAGAGATTTTTATCCATATTGAAGGTCAATTTAGACAAACCTGCGCCTTGTACAACCAAACTCCCAATAAAATCAACGGTTTGTTTTCGCATTTCTGCAACCAAAACCTTATTCTGGTCAGTCAAATAGTCTGTCAAAGCTGTTCCAGAAAGTTTGCTTGCTTCTTTGTCGGTATTTTCTAAATGACGACGTTGCGTTTCACGAAGTGCGGTCAAATAGTCGCGGTCGCTTTGTACAAATTGGGGATAATGACTTTCCACCATCATTGACAGTATACGATACATCCAGTATGCATCACTAAAATTGAACTTCATTGAAGTATCTTTGTAACTGTCATCCGTGTCCGTAGCATTATTATAAAATGGCACATATGGACTAAAGGCCGGCACACCAAAGTTTAACCAGTAAACAGCCGCTTGCGCTGTCGGCACATCATTACGAATCTGCAACACATGTGAGTTTTGGGTTCTATTTAATGAAATAGCACGATAACGGTATTTATCCGCATTTTCACCAGGTGCTAACGGATCAAATGGTGTTTCATTATAATGGGATCCTAAAATGAATTCAACATCTTCGACTGAAATTTTGTGCGTGGTGTGACAGATAAATGGAAGCTCCCCAGATTCAGGATCCTGTTCAATTTCTGGATTCAAGTACTTCTGAGCGTACCAAACTCGTGGTGTGTTGTAGTGTCGGTCTTTTTCGTTAAATGTCCCAAAAATATGACGGAAATTCCATCCTGTTTTATCCACGTTCAAGTGGTGTTTGGCAACAAATTCTTGAATGCCATCAGCCCACATGAAGTTAGCTGCGTCATCAAAGTCAACTTGTTGAATGGCCACCTCATTAGCCGCAACTGCGTACGCATCATCAGGAATCCGTTGCGCTACCCAGTAGTGTCCCGTCACAATTTCCATGTACCAAACATCGTCTTTGTCACTAAACAACACACTGTTGCCGGCATTTGACCCATATTTTGTGATTAAATCTCCTAAACGTTTAACACCCGCTTTGGCCGAATCTACATATGGGAGAACCATTGTTTCCAAAGAATCTTCACCCAGTCCATCTTCCACTAAAGGATCATAGGCTAAAGTGCGTTCATTTCCATAAGTGCTTTCAGTTGCGCTAACCGCCACATTTTTCTCGTTAATGCCACTTTCGTCGTTGACGCCTTCGTGCAATTGATTGGGATCTGCATCAGGTGTTGCGGTATAACGATACCCATTTTCTGGTAAAGGTGCTTCGAATTTATTTAACTGTGATTTTAAAACACGATTGGCTTCGTGCACAGCGGGATGCATATAGAATCGTTTGGGATGGATTGGTAGATAGCGGTCTTCATTACGGGCAATCATTGTCGAACCATCCAAACTGGCTTTTTTACCGACTAAAACTGAGGTACACATGCTGGTGACTTTATTCATATTGTAATCGTCTCTCTTTCTGGTCTTATTACGCCCATTCTACCAGAAAAATCGGTTTTTAAAATTAATTGATTCAAAAAAGGCGGAGAATTTTCTCCGTCTTGTTCTTGAATTACTTTTTGATGAAAAATATCGGTTAAAATTTTAAAGCAAGAAGGAAACAATTCCCAGCCTGAATCATTCCCTCTCCTAGGCGATGCTCAAAAGCTAAATACTTCTTGAAACACGCTTTATTTTTTATTTCTTCTTGCAATCATCGGCATAATCAACCCTAACGCAATCAACACGATTGGTGTCACAATATTCAACCCCAACTGCAAAAACCAACTATGTGGATTGTCCGAGAAACTAATTTTTGGCACCATGCCCAATACACACACAAACGCTGTAAATATAAAGCACCAAAAACCTAATAGCCAACCAATGGTCTTATTTTTCACAAATCTATAATCTGAATGGAATTTATTCATATGCCGGCTCAGCAACATGAAGGCCACAAACACCCACAGGTATCGTAGTGGCATCACAATTGAATTTAAATTCAACAACCAGTTATACAATTCTTGAATGTTCTTAATCCCAATTGCAGGTACCATAATCAAAATTCCTACTAAAACGCCGGTCATCTTGTACCCGTTAATGAAAACACCATGTTTGTTCAATTTCATCAATGACTTTGGCACATACTGATCATTGTGTCCTGACAACAAAATTCGCAGTGGCGCATCAATTGAAACGATTAGGGCTGCAATCTGTCCAATTGAATTGGTCAGACCATAAGTAATCATCAGCGTATTCCCAATATGATAATACTGGCCCAAGCGCTGAAAGGCACTGTAAGCCCCATTCATCATTAAGTCCTTGGGAATGGCATTACTGTTAAAAATAATTGCCATTCCGATTGAACCCACAATGGCACAAATGCCCACTAACACGGCTAAAACAATCATTCCCAGTGGAAATTCTCTTGAGGCATTACGCGTTTTATTTACATAAGGCGCAATTTTTTCTGATCCTCCCACAGCTAGAACCAACATGGATAGCGTGGTAAAATACCCAAAGTTAAAGTTAGGCACATAAGTTTTCACACTTGTTAGATTTGGCGTAGCTGCCGTCACATTTGGTAAATGTGGCGCTGCAATCGCTAAGAAAATGAACAGAATTGACATTACAAAAGTTGCTAAGCCAGCCAATGTCGCGATGATCCCTAGCGTCGTAATTCCTTTAGAAGCCACCCACATGAAAAATAGAAAAACAATCAAACATAAAATCGAAAAAATAGCTGTTGAAAAATGACTAAAATAGGTACCGGCTCCGGTAAACGCCCAACTAATGGCAATCAAAACATTTTGTGGCTTTTGTGCGAGATAGGGCACATGAACCACCCAGTAAGTCCAAGCGGCAAAGTAAGCTAACCCTCGTGTTGAAGTCTCATCAATCCAAGAGCTTACACCACCACCACTTTTCTTGAAGGTGGATCCCAACTGGCCAACCATCAATGTGTAAGGGATGAAGTAAATAATCAGAATAATAATCCATGATGTAATCACAGATGCACCTTGTTGTGCGTAATTATTCACGACGTTGTTAAATCCCCAAACAGTGTTAAACGCGATTAAAGCAATCGTAAACCAACGAAATTGTTTTGTGCTTGTACTCGTGTCTCCCAATTTAACCATCTCCCCAGTATAATCTATTTATCTAATTATACTGGACAATTGTAAGCGGTTCATGTGAGGCGAGTGAGCGTTTTTACGTATCACTAATTTGCCTCTCATTGATTTATTATTAATCATCACCGGCCAGATCCTTCAACTGCTTACGTTCATTATAAAAACTCCGATACGCAAGATAACAAGCCATCACTGAGCCCACACTTGTAGCCGAAAGTAACATAAATGTCACCATAATTTGGTATTTAATCGCATGCACAGGATCCACCCCTGCAAAAATAAGGCCAGACATCATTCCGGGTAAGCTCACAATCCCAACTGTTTTCGCGGAATCAATCGTAGGTGACATCCCCGTTTTGATACTTTCACGTAAAATACCAATCGACGCATCACGGATCGTCCCGCCTAATGCCAGACGCTCCAAGACGCTTTGTCGTTGGTCACGAAACTGCGTATTCATACTTCGGTAGCACAGACCAATCGCCACCATGGAATTACTTGCAATCATCCCTGAAATGGGAATCACTTGCGATGGAATGAGTTTAATGGCACCTGATAAAATTAAAACGCCTAACGTAATTCCTGTACTGGTGAGAATGGCAATGAAGGAAATGGTTAGGGCATTAGACATCCCATTACTTCGCTTTTGGGCATTCCACGATGCATTAAAAATGATAATGAGTAACATCGTAAGGGTCAAAATCACATTGTTCACTCTAAAAATGTATTTCAACAAGTAACCCACAACAAACAACTGGATGACTGCCCGGATGACACCAATGATAATTTCACGGTCAATTCCTAATTTTTCCCGATAGCCAATCCATAAAGCAATCATGACTAGTAAAAATGCCAACGTTAAGGACCAATTATTTACATCAAGATTCATTTTGCTTCCTCCAGTCTGCCCTTTGTGATGGTCAATAAGCGGCTTGCTTGATTCAATTCTGCAGCATCGTGCGTAATTGATAAAATTGTGACGTGGTGATCCTTGTGAAAATGCTCAATTAATTCATTAACGATGCGCTTGTTTTCTTCATCCAGCCCCACTGTGACCTCGTCTAACAACAAAACATCTGGGACATACATAATATTGCGAATCATAGCAACACGCTGTTTCTCACCACCAGAAAGTTCCGTGATCCGTTTTGTCAAATAAGTTTCGGGCAGTCCGACAACTTTTAGTGCGGCTTTTTGTTTGGCAATATCTGGCGTTGTTTGCCGGATTTGAAAAGGAAAATCTAAATTATCTGCCACCGTTTTACCAAATAGCATTGGCTGCTGAAAACAATAGGATACCTGCCGTCGATATTGAATAGGATCTAAATTGGCGATATTTTTTCCTTGAAACAAGATTTCACCCTCACTAGCCGTAAGTAATGACGCTATGATTCTTAGCAACGTGCTTTTCCCACTTCCAGAAGGCCCTGTAATCGTAAGATATTCCTGGGAATTTACTACCAACGAAATGCCATTTAGAATTTGGTTTTCTTGCACTCGATACCCCACATTTTTAAGCTGTAAAATCGTTTCCATATGATCATCTCCCGTTCGGCGATCTATTTAGTGTCATTATAGCTTAGAATCGATATAAATTAGAAAGGTTTATACTTACTTTGCCGGCTAAATGTTATAATTTGAAATAAGTAGTGGGAGGAGTGTCTAACAATGCAAACTGTATCAATGATTGTCCCGTGTTTTAACGAACAAGAATCTGTACCAATTTACTTCAAAGCCATGACCAAAATTTTTCAAAAACCAGAAATGCAAAACTACGCTTTAGAGCTATGGTTTATTGATGATGGCTCTTCAGATGCAACCTTAAATGAACTAAAAAAACTAAACAAACAGTATCCAGATGTTGCTCATTACGTTTCATTTTCACGTAATTTTGGCAAGGAATCGGCCATCTATGCCGGTTTACAGGCTGCCACTGGTGAGATTGTCGGCTTGATGGATGTCGATCTTCAGGATCCACCGGAGTTATTGCCTCAAATGTTAAAAGAGCTCAGCACTGGAGAATATGAAACTATTGGCACACGGCGTGCTGGTCGTGAAGGTGAACCCGTTTTCCGTTCATGGCTATCCAACATGTTTTATAAATTCATCAACAAAATTTCTAAAGTTGAAATTATTCCCAATGCGCGGGACTATCGAGTCATGACCCGAAAAGTGGTTAATACCGTTCTCAACATGCCAGAGGTTAATCGTTTTTCTAAGGGCATTTTCAGTTGGGTAGGATTTAAAACAAAGTACTTAGACTTCGAAAATCGCGAACGCGTTGCCGGTCATACATCCTGGTCACTGTGGCAATTATTTGAATACTCCTTGGAAGCTATTATTGATTTTTCAACAGCTCCCTTAGCAATTGCCAGTTTCGTGGGAATTTTTGCCTGCGTTATCTCAGTGTTAGCAATTATCTTCATTATTTTTAGAACTATCTTTTTTGGTGATCCGACTACGGGTTGGCCATCCTTGGCAGCCATAATTCTCTTTATTGGCGGAATTCAGCTCTTCTGCTTAGGTATTCTTGGTAACTATATCGGGCGTATTTACTCAGAAAGCAAACATCGTCCACTTTATGTCATTAATGAAAAAAAATAAGAAAACTTTGAACGCTTGCTCAAAGTTTTTTTTTTTAATTTGCAATTTTTTCCAACTATTTTTATCTGCATATATTAAATATTTATATTAATACCATGTGAGGTCAAAAATTTCTCCGCCTTTTCAGCAACCAACCTATTATCTGAGAAATTTGCAAAAGATCGTGCATATATCATATATCTATATGCATCTTGCGTTTCGCCATCTTGCATCTTGATTTCCCCGTACAAATAATAGAAAGAATCCACAAAATACGAAGTGGCACTAATTTTTGCTGCTTCTAATGCTTGATCAATAATCTCTAAACATTTGTCATTCTGATTGGTATTTGAATAATACATAGCTAGGTTATCAGAAATAAGCAGATTCCAAAAAATGTATGCTTCCACTGAAATCTTTTTAAATAAATCAGCTGTTTTTTCAAAATAAAAGCTTGCTTTTGCAGGCTCCTTTTTCATATCATAGGCTACCCCTAGTTCACAAGTTGCAAGAACCGTATAAATATCAAGATCATTTTGTGGCAACTGTAACATCTGATTAAATCCAAATATTGCATCGTCATACTTTTTTTCTAACCACATTTTTGCATCGGTGTAGAGAAATTGATAGTGCTTTTTTTGTTCAGGTTCTGTTAAATTCTTTATTTTTTTTAAAACTTCAATCACTTTAGCATACTGATAATTCATACTTAACTTATCAGCCTTTTTTAAAAGAGTATCCACTCGTACTGGATCATTCTCTGACACGACATCTGCAAGTGTTAAATTTAGTCTATTTAGTAACTTAACCAGTATAGTACTCCCTGGAGAGGTAGAATTTCTTTCCAAAGAACTAATTGTACCTTGTGTTGTGATTCCGGCAGCCAATTTTTGTTGTGAAAGATGCAACCTTTTTCGTGTTATTTTGATTTTATTTCCGTCTATCATTAGAGTACCTCTAAAAAGTATTAATTTTTGTCTATATATGACACTATATATTTAAATAGTATTAAGGAAGAAGCCGTCATAACAATTACATTAAACTCGGTTATTGTGCCTGCTTATCTCTGCTCAAACTTATCTACCATACCACTGACATCATTGAATCTCATTTCATCATACTGCGTTTTATAAATATTTAAAATAGAATAAAATTATTTTTTAAATTTTCGCAACTTAAAAAGTTCGTTTTATCATTAATTCATGCACTAATTGGATCCATATTTTTCACTGTCCATTTTATTTTGAAATTCATATTTCTGACACAATGATTGATAGAAACTTTATATATTCCAATTTGAAAACTATATTTTAAATCATTAAGCCCTAAGAAACTGTTTAAAATAATTTTTTTAATTCTAATTATTTGAACACAAAAGTGTCGTAGTAGTGAACTATCAGAAGACTAAGAGAAAATTTCTCTTAGTCTTTTTTTGCATTTTAAAAAAATGATTTTTCGTTATTTTTCCATTAAAATAATATTGACTTTGATTATAAAATGATTAAAATGGTGTTTAATTAAGGTTTGCATTAATGAATCTTAATTACGATACCAAAATAATTGGAGGGATAGTTATGAATGTATTCGTAAATGCAGGAATTTCAAATTTATATAGTGAGTGGGTTCCCCATATTAAATGAAAATAATTAGCAGGTGATTTTTTGAAAATTCTCGCAAATTTTAAGAACTATATTTTCTTATACGTTCGTAGTTTTAAGTTGTTTTGGAAATCTTCAAAGGGTATCAGTTCAGTACTACTTTTTTTAGTACCTATACAGGCTTTAGCTCCAGCTGTCTTGATTAAAATCGCACAAGTAATGCTAGACGAATTATTGCACAATCAAGTATCAGTTTATCTTATAATTGAGTGGGGCTTAATCTTCTTCATTTCTTCTGCGGCAATACCGGTTAATACTTCACTACAAGGAATTTTAACCGATAAGTTGATTGCTTTTGTCAACACACAATTAATGCAAAAGTCAAAGACAATTAAGGGATTAAATTTATTCGAAAATTCAGATTTTTATGATAACTTGCAATTGGTTAGTTCCGAAGCATCATGGCGTCCCGTCAATTTAATCGTTTTTGGTATTAGTATGTTTCGTGAACTAATTACGGTTATCTCGATGATGGTATTACTTGCAAGATATAATTTTTGGATTGCCATAATTTTACTCTTGGCCATAATTCCACAGAGTCTCGTCAGTTATCGTATTCAGCAAGATTCTTTTGAAACCATGGTGACACGCAGTCCGGATGCGCGAAAAATTCAGTATTATAGTGAGGCCTTACTAACTGCTAAAGATGCTAAAGAAGTTCGTCTGTTCGGTATGTTTGATTTTTTCATCAATGCTTATACATCAGTTTATAAAGGCATGCATGCCCGAATGAAAAATGTACGTCTTAAACAAATGTGGATATCACTTGGATTCTTGGCAATTAGCGTCATTCTTAGTATCGCTAGTTTGATCTGGATGATCATGGTTATTCAACAAGGTAAAGTGTCAACAGGTGGCTTCTTAGTTTTTATCTCATCACTAACAGCAACCTCAAGCAGCGTTTATGCATTCATTGAAAATTCAAGCTTGTTATACGACACTCTGTTATACATGCAAAAGTATTTTGATTTCATGCACATAACAGAAAAAAATGACTATTCTGGTTCATTGCCATTTCCTAGTGAAATAAATAATATTTCTTATAATAACGTTTCGTTTCAATATCCAGGCCAGCAGGATTTTGCTTTAAAACATATTACTTTTAAGGTTAAAGTGGGCGAAAGAATTGCCATAGTTGGTGAAAACGGCTCTGGAAAATCTACCTTAATAAAATTACTTATGCGTTTCTATGATCCCCAACAAGGCATGATCACTTTAAACAATACAAAAATTTCACAATTTGATATCAATGCCTATCGCGAAAAATTTGGAGCTGTTTTTCAAGACTATTCTAAATTTTATTTACCAATCGGTGAATCAATTGGGCTAGGAAATCCACAACAGATTCATAACAAACAACGCATTATTACTGCAATGAAAGATGGTGGCTTTTTCGAGTCATTCGTTAACAAGAAAATGGAATTAAATACTATGTTAGGAAAACAATTTACTGAAGGAATTGATTTATCAGGTGGGCAATGGCAAAAAGTGGCAATCTCAAGGGCTTTTATGGCAAATTCTAGTATTTTAGTTTTAGATGAGCCAACCGCCTCATTGGATCCACGTAGCGAATTTGAAATCTATCAAAGTTTTATTAAAATGACCAAAAATAAAACCGTTTTTTTCATAACTCATCGTCTATCAGCTGTTAAACTGGCAGATAAGGTATTAGTTTTAAAAAATGGCGAAATTGTGGGCTTTGCCCCTCATAATATTCTGATGGCAGAAAATAAATATTATGCTGATCTATATAATTTACAGGCAAAATCTTTTCAACAAGGTTAATTTAGAAAAAATCATATGCTGCCAAAAATGCACAACATGATTTTTAAGATGTTTAATTTAAAATAGGACTGAAATCTCTGTGTGCAGAAAGATTTCAGTCCTATTTTTTTAAATTGAGTCACTTTGTATAACTTTTCTAATTAAAAAAGCGTTTTAGTCTTCATCTGATCCGAAATGACGGTGCCACCATGATTTTTTCTTAGGTGGTTCTTGTAATAGTTGTTCATTTTTTTTAGTCATTTCAGTTAATTCAGTTACTTGGGCTTGTAACTGCACATTTTCTTCATGATATTGTTGGTTTTGTTTAACTAATTGTGCCAACATTTCTTTAATCTCAGATAAATCCTTATTTTGTGCCTGCAACATTTTTTTATCTAAAACAGCTGGTGTTTGTTTTCCATCAGCAGCTTTTTCTTTTTCAGCGGCATCCTTATCCGTAACCCCTAAGGTCACATCCACAGCCTGCTTCAAAGTATTGCGATCACCTAATAAATCGTTCATCTGCTTGAGAAGCTTCATGTCATCGTCAGAATAAATGCGACGACCACGACCATCATGTTGAAACTTATGACCCATTCGTTCCATTTCTTTGGCCCAGTTACCTAAAGTTGCTAAGCTGCCAATACGCTCAATTTTGTGAACAACCTCTGAACCTGTTATGTATTCCTCTGCTTTGATATCTTTTGCCAAAATTTCCACCTCATTTTTAACTTAATTGTACTACAATCGTTCCTAATTTTGAAGTTAAAATTAAGTTGTTAAAGTACTATGCACCATGTGTTTGATGAAATTTCGTTGTTTTAGATACGAAAGCAAACAAGCCCAGCCCACTCAGTTCACTAATTAAAATTAAGGCGGCCATAGGTGCATAACTACTTGCCCCTAAGGCACCAGCAAGAGGCGTAAAGATTCCGCCAATGATGTTCATCGTTAAACCAAGAACCGCTGAAGCACTCCCGGAGTTTTTATTTTGACTATTCATTGCTATTGAGGTGGCAATGGTGTTTACGATTCCAATGCAAACCACTACAACAAATAGAGGTACCGCCACTAGCCACATTTGTGGGGCCATGAATAAACTGACAACCATGACCAACGCTGCCCCAGTACCAGCCAGCAAGGCTGTTCCTAAAATCTGAAAACTGGTCCATCTTGCGGGTAAGTAAGCAGGAATATTATTGCCAACAATAATCCCCAACCCATTTAGGGCGTATAAAAGACTAAACTGTTGTGCTGATAAATGGAAGAAGTTTTGAAAAACAAAAGAAGATGCCGAAATATAACTAAATAGGGCACCAAAAACGAGTCCTTGAATTAAAGCAATCAAAATGAAATCGCGTTTAGTGAACAGGGTAGCCATTGCGGCAAACCCTTGAAATAAGCTTTGGTCACTTCTAGACGCTTTCGGTAAAGTTTCTGCCAAAGTTAACCAAATGCCAACTACGACGAGCACACCAATCACGGCTAAAACAGCAAAAAT
This sequence comes from Pediococcus cellicola, assembly GCF_001438655.1. Classification (GTDB taxonomy): domain Bacteria; phylum Bacillota; class Bacilli; order Lactobacillales; family Lactobacillaceae; genus Pediococcus; species Pediococcus cellicola. Next base: position 112,304 of record NZ_JQBR01000005.1, on the reverse strand, counting down.
GCCTCGCCAACTCATAAATTTCAACAAAAACCCACCAATAATTGGTGATATAATCGGGAAAACCCCGTTAACTGCCATCAGCATCGCGAAAAATTTGGTTAACGCTTTTCCTGAAAATAAATCACGAGCCACGGCACGCGATAATACCTGCCCAGCCGAGCCTGCTAACCCTTGAATAAAACGCAGGATAAGAAATAAAACAATCGAGTGCACCATCATAATCCACACTGAGGTAAGCGCAAAAACGGCAAAACCAATTGAAAGTGGTAAACGTCTGCCATAATGATCACTTAGTGGGCCCACAAGGAGCTGTCCCACTGCCAACCCAATTAGACAAAATGTCAGACTCATTTGAATAACAGAGGTTTGGGTGTGAAATGTGATTTGCATGCTTGGTAAGGCCGGTAAGTACATATCTAGAGATAAAGGACCGGTCGCGCTGATTAAACCGAGGAAAAAGGTTAACCAAAGCTTCCGGTTCTTTGTCATGTTGTTTTCCATGGTTTCCACCTCTGTTTTGAAATAACTTCAAGACATAGTGTAACCAATTTAATCCTAAAAACCAAATTAATTTGGTAATTTGCCTTCTGGCCACCAGAGTTTTACTAGGGCCTGAGTTCCATCGTTACCTAAATGTTTTTCGTCTACTAAACGTGCATATAAGTTACGTGCGGCATCAGTTGCTGGTAAGTTTAAGTGCATTTTGTCGGCCTCATTCAGCGCAATACGCAAATCCTTTAAGAAATGTTTGGCAAAGAATCCTGGCGTATAATCATCCTTTAAAATGCGTGGCGCATAATTTTCCATGCTCCAGTTATCAGCACCACCACTTTCCAAAGTTTGTAAGACCTTGGACAGGTCTAGCCCGGCTGCCTTTGCATAAACCAACATTTCGCTCATTCCAGTCATTGTGCCGGCAATCATGATCTGATTGGCCATTTTAGCATGTTGCCCAGCCCCAGCTTGACCAAAGTAGTTAGTCTGTTGTCCAATTACATCAAAAATCGGTGTTAACTGCTGATAAGCAGCTTGATCACCACCGACCATAATCGTAAGCGTCCCTTTTTGGGCTCCAATATCACCGCCAGAAACGGGAGCATCTAGAACCTGAATCTGATGAGATTGCCCATACGCCGCAATTTTTTTGGCCAGTGTGGGTGTGCTAGTAGTCATATCGACCACAATCTTTCCAGCCTTTGTACCCGCAAAAACGCCCGTTTCTCCAAAATAAACGGATTCAACATCTTGTGGGAACCCAACCATCGTAAACACAATGTCACTATTTTCCGCAACCTGTTTTGCAGTATTTACCCAAACGCCACCAGCCTGTAGGACTGCATCTGCATGTGCTTTGGTACGGTTGAACACCGTCACTGCATAGCCGGCTTTTAACATATTCTTGATAATTCCGGTACCCATCACACCAGTACCAATAAAGCCAATTTTCTTCAATATTAACGCCTCCTAAGGGTTACACCCATATCATACGCAATTTCTATTAAAATTACACAAGTTAGACTGACTAAAATTTAATTTTTATGCCCCATTTCTGTTATGATAGACCATAAGGTTATTACTTGGAGGCTAACAAACATGCCACAAAAACATTTACCAGAAAAAACTATTTTAACTAATTTAGTCATGGTAGAAAATGCCGATACTAAAGAAGTCTTACTTGAAAATCGTCTCAATCAAAATTGGGCAGGCATTACTTTTCCGGGTGGTCATGTGAATCCCGGAGAATCCTTTGTTGAGTCTGCCATCCGTGAGGTTTATGAAGAAAGTCATCTTCACATAGAAAATCCGCAATTAATTGGTGTCAAACAATTCATGATGACTGTTCAGGATACACCGGTTCGTTATGTCGTTTTTCTTTTTCGCACCAACCAGTTCAAAGGTACTTTGCATGCCTCAATTGAGGGCGATGTTTTCTGGCAGAACCCCTATCAGGTCAAGCAAAGTCAAGCAGTTGATGACTTTTTTGATCTTTTACAAATTTTTAAAAGTTATGACGTTTCAGAACTTTACTACCAAGACTATGATGGTCAATCAATTAAACGCGTTGAATAAACGATATGTTTTTAAGCACAGAAAGGACGCACCATGAATAATAATCAAAATCGTCACGCACATTTTCAGGCTAAACCAACTCAGACCAAATCTCGTCCGACTTCCGTTCAGGCCACCATTCCCATTGGACAACGCATTCCGCTCACCATTAAACGGTTGGGCATTAACGGTGAAGGTATTGGCTATTTTAAACACACCATTTGTTTTGTAAAGGGCGCCTTACCAAATGAAGTCGTCACCGCTACTGTCACCGAGATTCATCCCCGGTATATGATTGCAAAATTACATACCATCCGTAAAAAGAGTCCTGATCGCGTCACACCTAGAGATGCTTATGCGGATGAAGTAGGGGGCTTTGAATTAGAGCACCTTTCCTATGCCGGACAACTTGAATTCAAACGAGATGTGGTCCGTCAAGCTCTTGAAAAGTATCGTCCTTCAGGCTACAAGTACTACAAGCTGCTTCCCACCATTGGCATGGAAAATCCTTATGAATATCGAAACAAAGCACAGTTCCAAGTTCGTGAATTAGACGGTAAGGTCGCTGCTGGTTTATATAAAGAAAATAGCCATGATCTTGTGGATTTACCAACCTGCAGTGTGCAACATCCCCTCACCATGAAAGTAATGCGTCGGGTGGTTGCCCTGCTTGAAACTTATCAAGTTCCCATTTATAACGAAAAACAAGGTTCGGGGATTATTAAAACCGTGGTTGTTCGGGTTGCCGTTGCCACTAATGAAGTTCAATTGGTCTTCATTACTAATTCAGCTAAATTACCGCACAAACGTGAATTGATCGCTGACCTTCAAAAAGAATTCCCAGAAATTGTTTCCTACATGCAGAACGTCAACAAGGGTAAAACCTCTCTCGTTTGGGGAGACGAAACTACTCTACTAGCAGGCAAATCATTTATTCAAGACAAATTAGGTGAGTTGACCTTTAATTTGTCTGCGCGTGCTTTTTACCAGCTTAATCCTTATCAAACGGTAAAATTGTATGATGAAGCCCGAAAGGCCCTTGAGCTCTCTGCGAACACTAATCTTGTAGATGCCTATTCTGGCGTGGGTACCATTGGCCTTTCACTGGCCAATAAAGCTAAGGAAGTTCGAGGAATGGATATTATTCCTGAATCAATCACCGACGCTAATGAAAATGCCAAATTAAACGGTATTACCAATGCTAAATACCAGGTGGGACGTGCAGAAGAAGTACTTCCCCAATGGATGGCTGAAGGTTTTCGTCCCGATGCTTTAGTGGTCGATCCTCCAAGAACCGGTTTAGATGATGTTTTAATTCAAACTATCCTAACTAGCAAGCCTGAGCGTTTTGTATACATTTCTTGCAATCCTTCTACTTTGGCTCGCGATCTCACACAACTTACTAAGTCCTACATCGTGGATTATATTCAATCCATTGATATGTTCCCGCAAACTGCGCGTTGTGAAGCAGTCGTGAAGTTTACGCGTCGTCATTAAACCTTAAAATTTCAAAAATCGGTATGCTTGGATATTTCAATCCTGGGATACCGATTTTTTTGTCACATGATGCCAGTCCACAGGTGCCGCGACCAACTGCACGTTACGAATCTCATTGACGTTAACCATTTGAGGCCGACCTTCTTTATCAATAAAAATAATGGTTTCCTCCTGAAAGCCAGCTACTCGTTCTAGAGACTGTTCCGCACGAATTGTTTCAGGAACCTTATCACGCTTCATTTTTTGAATGGCACTCGTATGATCAGATAAAAAGAAGCCACCCCACTTTAACATGCCACGATCATGATAATCATTTTTAAAAAAGCGTTCAGTCACCGACTCATCCACACGTTTAATGATCATAATGCTTTACCCCTTACTAATTCTCGTCTGTGCTTGTGGCCAGACAAGTTCACCAAAGTCCTTGAATCGAATCGTAATCTGCGTTTGTTTCTGTATAATACGGACGACATCTTCCAAATAGGAGAGATCAAAACTTGCTAGCGTGTGCAAGGGGACTGATTTTTCTCGATCATTTTTAGGTTTAATTTCTAAAAAAAAGTTGTATGCTTCATCGAAGCGATCTCGCACAACCAGCATTTGATAAATTGTCCGTGACTTACGTAAGAAGTCCTTTTCTAAGCGTTCTAAAATTAATTTTGCAGCCTGTTCACTTGTTTCAATCAAAACTATTCCCTCCATTGTGCCCACCAACTAAGGCAGAACGTTCCAACATCGTGGCCCCATGCAGCAGACTACTTGCCGGAATCAGTGCCGTTGTGCCAAATTGATCGTGAATTTTATCAAGGACCCGAATCATCAAATTTTGTTTGATTTGAGTATGAGGATCCATAAACAAATTAAGTTGCAGGCCATCACTAACTGATAAATGTGATAGTCCCACCGCAATGTTACGAATCCCTTCACCATCCCAAGTTTTACGAAATAAATAAAGTAAATATTGGTTGATACGGTCTGGGTTATCCGTTGTATCAATGCGCATGGAATGTGCAAAGCCGCTACGTCCATCCTCAGAGGAACTTGCGTAAGAAAAACCAATCATGAGACTAACACACCCAGCTTGTTGATGGTGATGGCGCATTCGTGACGCCACCTGGTTCCCAATTTCTTTAATTACCGTCTCAATTTCACGTTGTACCATATAATCTCGAGGCAAAACTTGAGAATTTCCCCAGCTTTTATCATGCGGTGTAATCAAATTAGGTAACTGACTGTGATCGATTCCCCAGGCTAGTGCGAGAAGTTGCGTGCCAATAATGCCAAATTCCGCTTTCAATTCATAAGGATCAGAATGAGCTAAATCGTCCATACTATGAATACCCACCCGATTTAGATGGGCAGCCGTCCGATGTCCAATGCTCCAAACAGAGGTTAAATTAGTAATGGGCCATATTTTTTCTGGAAATGATTGATAGGTTAATTCACCCATTAAATCGGTATCATGTTTGGCAAATAAATCCAGTGCCAGCTTAGCCTGAACTGGATTCTCACCGATTCCAATCGTGGTCCACAACCCCAAACGATCATGAACCGTTTTTTGCATCCGCCGAGCGACTTCTAAAGGTGTATTTCCAAAAAGACGCCAAGATTTTGACATATCCAAAATTGACTCATCAATCGAGTAAGGGTAGCAGTCTTCATCGGCTACAAATTCAGTAAAAATCTCATTAATGGCTAAATTCTTTTTGATATACAAATTCATTCGTGGCGGAACAACCTTTAACCGTGTGTCATGAGGTAAGTCTCGACAGCGAGAAACATTTGAGATTCCAAAAATCTTTTTGGCTCGTGGAGATGCAGCCAAAATAAGTCCCCCGTTAGTATTCTCGGCTTCTGACATAACAACCATTACGGACTGTAAGGGATCATCCCCACGGGCAACCGATTCCACACTGGCATAAAAAGATTTATTATCAATCATGAAGTAAACACCATGAGGCTCCTGTTCATAATTCATCGTCATCACCTCTTCACACCCCATTATACGAACATACGTTCTTTAAAGTCAACTTTTATTTACAAAAAAACGAGCCACAGAAAACAGTGTTTCTGTGGCTCGTTTTTCGAACTTATTATTTAAAATACTGTTATTCAAATACAAATTGGCTATGATAAAGCTCTGAATAAAAACCCTTTTCTTCCAACAACTGTTCATGGCTGCCTTGTTCAATCACTTTGCCATCTTTCAAAACCACAATCTTATCCGCACTCAAAATTGTTTTTAATCGATGTGCAATTACAAAGCTCGTCCGCCCCTGAATCACATTGTCCATTGCCTTTTGAATTTTTGCCTCCGTGACCGTATCCACATTAGAAGTGGCCTCATCCAAAATAAGCAAAGTTGGGTTGGTCAAAATTGTTCTCGCAATACTGATCAATTGCTTTTGTCCAGTGGAAAACACTGAATTCTCATCAGATACCTGCGTTTTGTATCCTTTTTCAAGTCCCATAATGAAATCATGAATATTCGCCTGCTTAGCTGCAGCATAAATTTCTTCGTCCGTTGCTTCTGGCTTTCCAAAACTAATGTTATCTCGAATGGTTCCCGAAAAAATCACACTGTCTTGTAAAACAATCCCAACGTGTTCTCGTAAGCTTTTAAGGTCAATATCACGCACATCCACACCGTCAAACGTCACAGCTCCTTTATCCACATCATAGAATCGATTTAGCAAATTCATGATGGTGGTTTTTCCGGATCCAGTTGGCCCAACCAGTGCCACCATACGACCTTTTTCAACATTCATAGACACATCATGTAAAATTTCGTTATCTTGCTGATAACCAAAATGAACATGCTTGAGTGCTACCCCCTGTTTTAATCCTGAAAGTTGCTTACCAGCTTTAGGATTAATTTCATCCGGTTCATCAAAGGTTTCGTTAAGGCGTCTGGCACCAGTAATAGCCACCTGAAACATACTGTACAGAGAAGATATTTGCGAAATAGGTTGATAGAACTGTTGTGAGTACTGAACAAATACGACAACCAATCCCAGAGCTGTGGTACGTGCCATATCGCCATTAAGAGCTAACCAGCCTCCAAAGAAGATCACAATGGCCGTATTCACCAAGGAAAGACCATTCATCACTGGAAACAGCATTCCCGAATAAACTTGGCCCTTAAAAGTTGCCTTACGGACTTTTTCATTGTGGGGCAAAAAACCTTTAATTGCTTCACCTTGCAGACCGTTAGTGATGACCACTTTTTGTCCACTAATCTGTTCATTGATATAGCCATTTAATTTGCCGACTTCATCCTGTTGTAAATCGACATACTTACGCGTCTTTGAAATCAATACAATTGCAATAAGCACAGCAATCGGTGTTGACGCAACGGTTACCCAGGCCAAAGCCACATTTTCATGAAACATCATTATAATAATTCCTATCATCATGGCAATATTCATTAAAATTTCGCCTAAAGCCTGGTTAAGTGCGTTTGAAATATTATCTAAATCACTTGTAAAACGACTTAAAATATCACCGTCTTGATGGGAGTCAAAAAACTTAATAGTCATACGCTGTAATTTACCAAACAAACCGCGACGCATACGATTAGTAGAATTTCCGGAAATATAGGTAACCACAATGTTAGAAATAAACATTCCCACAACCGTCAGCACATAGAAAAGTAACAGCATCCAAATGGCTTGCATAAAAGAACCTTTGTCACTCACCCCACGACTCAAGCCAACCACATAATTTGCCAGTTCAGTAATAGCCCTCCCCATATAGACTGGCGCTTTAACTTGAAAGTAGGTTGAGGCAATAATGGCTAAAATAGTGACCGTAAAGCCAATTTTATAACGTTTCATGTAGTGATAGAAAAATTTTATTGCTTTACCAATTTCACGCATTTAGATAGCCTCCTTCCCCTTTTGAGTGGCATAAATTTCTTGATAAATCCGATTACTTTTCACCAATTGGGCATGTGTCCCTTCCCCAACCAGTTGACCATCATCCATAACCAAAATCCGGTCTGCATGAAGGACGGAAGCAATTTTCTCTGCAATAATAAAGGTCGTGGTTCCCTTCAATTCGTGATTCAACGCTTCTTGAACTAGCTTTTCAGAATGTGCATCCAAAGCAGATGTGGAATCATCCATGATTAATATTTTCGGCTGTCCAATTACCCCACGTGTAATGGATAACCTTTGTTTCTGTCCACCCGAAAAATTAGCCGACCGTTCTTCAACTGAAGCCTCATATCGTTCTGGCAACCGATCAATAAATTCGGCTGCCTGGGCAATGCGGCTCGCACGATTCATATCGTGTTCAGTGGCATCTTTTTTCCCTTGTTTTAAATTATCGCCAATGGTCCCCGAAAATAAAATTGCGCGCTGTAACACAAATGCTACGGCTTTACGCAAGGACTTCTCATTTACTTGTTTTAAATCAACGCCACCCACTTTAACCACACCTGTTTGTGGATCAAACAATCGTGGTATGAGTTGTGCAAGGGTAGACTTCCCCGAACCGGTTGCCCCCACAATTCCAATCATCTCACCAGCATCTGCCTTAAAATTAATGTCCTTTAACGTTGGTGTATTTTCACCCTCATAACTAAAAGAAACATTTTCAAACGAAACCGACCCATCTAGTTCTTGTTCTGGGACTTCTGGATACGTAATTTCAGGTTGGGTATCCAACACTTCACGAATCCGCTGAAGTGAAACCATCGCACGTGCGCTGAATGTCATCATCATGCCACCAATAATAATGGCAAACATAACTTGCATTAAGTAATTCACAAACGACGCGATAGCAGCCACACTTCCTGGATCGCTTTTTGCCAAATCGCCGACAAAATAGATAGCCGTTACAACTGCTAAATTTCCAACCAAGGTAAAAGCTGGAATTAGGACTGAAAAAAGTGTGCCAACAAAAATATTTTGTTCGTTTAATTGGTCCGAAACTTCATTAAATCGTTTTTCTTCGTTCTTTTCTTGATTAAACGATTTGACAACGCGTACACCTACTAAATTTTCTTTTGCCAACTCGTTTACACGATCGATTAACCCCTGCATCAAGCCGAAATGACGGCCCATTTTTCCAAATGTCGCCGCTGAAATGCCAACTACTAGTAAGACTAGGACAAGAATAATCCACCATAATTGATGAATCGTGTTAATTGCCAAGATGAAGGCTCCCACAAATAAAATAGGGACTCTCAAAAGTGATTGCAGAGCAGTCATAATCAAATTTTGAATTTGATTAACATCGTTGGTCAAACGGACAACAAGATTACCGGCCTGAAATTTTTCGATATTGCCAAACGAAAAAGTTTCAATTTTACGAAAAACTGTTTCACGAATATCTGCACTCATAGACTGGGCAACCTTTGCCGATAGAATCGTGTTAAGAATTCCAGCTAGTAAACCAATTACCGCAATCACAATTAAATAAATGCCTAAGGTGGTGATCTTATGACTTTGATTTTGTAAAATGGCAGTGATCACATTTTGAAGCAATTTGGGCTGCCACAGCGTCGAACCTGCCATCACAACTACCGTCACCATGGCTAACAAAATGTCTAACCAGTATTTTCTGGCATGTTCTTTCAAAATTTTCAAAAGCACTCCTCCGTTCTTTCATCCGTGCTATCATAACAACTATACTAATTTATCCAACACTGTTGGATAAGTCAACTAAAAAAGCACCAATTTGGAAAAAACGCCTCTTTACTTAACAGAAAACAAGACATCATTTCAAATTAGTGTTTTAATAGTTTTTAAAAATAAAAATTAAGGAAGGTCTCCTCATGCCTAAAGCTAAAATTTCACATTCCCAAATCATTCAAGCATCCCTGGAAACTTTAGCTAAATGCCAAACTTTGGATGCGTTTTCAATGCGTAAAGTGGCAGCCACACTCCCAGTGGATGTGTCGACCATCTATTGGCATTTTGAAAATAAACAAGCTCTTCTACAAGCGATGGCCGATGAAATTGCTGCTCAAATTACTTTTCCAGATTCCCGTCTTGCTTGGCAACAACAACTCACACAATTATTCAACACCATCTTTTCAGTTTACGTCGCTCATCCCCATGCTGCGGAGCTTATGCTTGCGACTGTTCCCTCATCTAAAATTCGTCTATCTTTAATGAATCATACGATCAGCATCCTAGTAACTGCTGGGTTTAGTGAACAACAAAGTAGTGAAGCCATGGCCACCATTAATTTCTTTTTAACCGGACTGGTTATTCATCTTTCAAGAGAATATCAGTTACAAAATAACGTCACAAACAAGCAGACTTCCTATTTACAAAAACAAGTGACGAAAGTTCCTCAAATTACCCATGAGGAAAAACTTGCACACATACAAAATGCCATTCAGGAACACCATTCTCAATCTGCAAAACAGCAATTTGAAGTTGGCTTGAAGTTAATTATAAAAGGTCTTGTCAGCGACCAATCGCATTAATCCTAAATTTTTGTTACCACATGTACACCCACAAATTGTTCGGCAACATCCGTTAAATAATCGATGCTCGTCAGGTACTGATCAATCGCCACGTACTCATCATATCCATGTGAAGAATTATTGCCAGGTCCAACCAGAATAATTGGGAACTGTTTTTCAGCTTGTCTAAATTCAGACCCATCATTTGCCCCAGAAGAACTCTCAACAGGCAATGTTTTATCAAAATATTTGGGACTGATTTCTTGTGCCAATTTAGTTAATTCATTTTCACCATTCACGATGGGTACCTCTGGATAAATGAATTTAATTTTTAGCTTCATTTTAGTATCCTGTGCATTCAAATCATCGACAATCTTTTGTAGATCCGAAAAAATCTCCTCGTTTGAATATTCCGGAATGGACCGAATATTTCCTTTCAGCATGGCATAGTCTGGCACACTGTTCACCTGCTTACCACCACTAATAATATCAACACTATGCGTCATTTGACCCAGGGTGGCATTCACTTCAGTGTGCTGTGCCATCAATTTTTTGGCTGCTAAGTAGAATTGAATCAAATTGTCGATCGCATTGACTCCCATATCCGGACGAGAACTATGGGCAGGTACGCCGGTGGAGGTCACCTGATAATCAATGACCCCTTTGCAACTTGTGATAATACCATCCATGTGAGGTTCCGTGATGATTAACCCGTCTAAATCATCCGCATAACCGTCCTGGGTGAGTACATGCGCGCCGTATTCGCCAGTTTCCTCACCTACCGTAGCTAGCAACTTAATTTGACCTTCAATTTCAGTTCCTTTTTCCAATAGTGTTAACATCACGATAACCGCTGCCGCTAACCCACTTTTCATATCAGAGGCACCACGACCAAATATTTTACCTGCATTTAAATCAACATCTCCAGAAAAGGGATCGTGTTGCCATTCATCCACATTTCCTGGATCCACAACATCCATATGACCACTGAAGCCAAGGTGCTTTCCATTCGGATTGCCCATGGTGATCACAAGGTTCGTTCGTCCTTTAGAAAAAGGAACTTTTTGAACTTCAACTTGATCTGCGTATGGTTCAAATAAAGAGCTGATATAATCCGCAACTTGTGCTTCATGATCATTCACGGATTCAATTTTAATTAAATTTTGTAAAATGCTAATTTTTTCATTATTTGTCATAAACGCTTTCTCCTTTATTTTACAGATGCATATTGATACAACGCTTTTCCAGACTGATTCGAATATGTGAGGCCCTTAACATCCTTGCTAACTAAGTGTGTGGCCGTTGATTGATACAACGGCACAATTCCTTGTTTGGCCATCAGATATTTGTCGGCTTCTTGCATGAGTGCCCAACGTTCACTAGTGGTGTGATTATTAGTGTCATCAATTTCATTCATTAATTTGGTGTAATGTTTATCAGCCCACTTTGTGAAGTTCACTGGATCTTGGCCGTTACCAAGTTGTAAGAACTCTTCTGGATCTTGATTATCACCCGTCCAACCATCTAGATTGATATCATAATTACCGTTGGATGCCACACCAATGTGCTGGGCATGTGGCATTGGTTTAATCTCAATAGTGAGGCCTTTCAAGTACTTCTCAGCTTGTCCTTGAATATATTGACCCACTTGTTTGTCAGTTGAGGTATTATCAACCAGCATTGCTAAAGTTATCTTCTTTTTGCCCAACTGTTTTTGAGCGAGCTTCCAATTCTTTTGTGCTTCTGTCACATTGTAAGAAAGTAAATTACCCACTTCACCTGCAAAATCTTTACCATTCTTTTCATCCGTTGAATCGCCCTTAGGTACCATGTTTAGCGCTGGAATTGATCCATCCGCTAAAACTTTGGAAGTCATTGTTTTTCGATTCAAAATTAAACTAATAGCCTTGGATAAATTTTCATTGCTGGTAGCCGAATGCTTGTAATTAAACTCCAGAAAGGCCATTCGTGAAATCATTTGTGTACTTAAGTTTTTTGAATCAGCAAATTGACTAACGGTTTGACCTGAGATTGCCGTTTCTTGAACCTTATTCCCTTTAAACAAGTTAACTGCGGTTGTATCATCTTTCACCACTTGGACGTTCACTTTACTTAATTTAACTTGTTTGGCATTCCAATAATAAGGATTCTTAACATATGTCCAAGTATCTTTAGTTGCGTTCCAATCAACTAATTTATAGGCACCGCTAGAAACGATCTTCGTAGATGAAGTGCCATAACTAGAACCATACTTTTGAACATAAGCACTATAAACTGGATAAAGTGATGTAGCTAAAACCGTTTTTAAATAAGGTTCTGGCTTAGACAATTGAATTTGCAATGTTTGTTTACTTAATGCCTTCACTCCTAAAGCTGAAGGTTTCACCTTACCATCTTGGACAGCCTGGTAATTTTTCACGTAAGTCAGCAAATTCGCCACCTGCGATTTTGTGTCAGGATCAACTTGGCGTTGAAACGAAGTAACAAAATCTTGAGCCGTAATTTTTTTACCATTAGACCATTTAGCAGTCTTTTTAATCGTGAACGTATAGGTTTTACCATCGTTAGTCGGCTTCACCACTTTAGTAGCCACACCGGCGACAATTTTTTGATTTTTATCTAATTTGTATAAACCTTCATCCGTTTGTGCAAATAAACTCCCGCTATTGGTATCGCCGCCTTTATTAGGATCGGCGGTGGCTGGATTACCGGCCAAAGTGACGTTGATTGTCTCTATATCACTGTCTGCTTTGCTTGATGAACAACCCGAAAATAACATTCCCGAAAATAAAACCGCACCTAATACAAAAATTTTCTTTTTCATATGATAGCTCCTCTAAAGTATTTATATTCATTATTTTGATTTAAAAAGGAATAAATATACAATAACTGTATATTATCATCTTTTTCTTGAAAGTCAAATTTATTTTTAATTATTTATACAAAAATATCCACAAATAATGATTTTTACTCATCATTTGTGGATATTTACAATTACTTATTCAGTTTCAATCTATTTTGATACTTACCAAGGAAGCTTTGCGTAAAGGCTTTTTTCCCCTTAACAGTTTTGCCATAGTTCACAATCAAGGCATGAAAGTCTTGCCATTTTTTTAGGTCAAAACTTACTTGCTTTTCAATTAAGGCTTGTGCCTGCAAATAATCACTAGGGAGCTGACAACCTAACCAACTAAACAAGCGTCGCGAATACGCATCGACCATAAAATTAGGTTTATCGAGCACATACATAAGAATATAATCAGCTGTTTCATTGCCAATGCCCTTCAAGCTGATCAGTTCCTGGCGCAAAGCCGTTTGCGAACGCTGCTTCAATTGTGCAAGGTCAAATTGATATTTTTCAAGCCAGTGACAAACATTGAAAATAGTTTGCGTTTTTCGGGTGTAAAACCCACTTGTTCGAATTAATTCGGTAAGTTCGGCTAGGCTCAAGTGTTCAACTTTTTGCGGATCAAAATTGGTTTTCGCCTTTAATTTCAATAAACTTGGTGCCACGTTCTGCCAGTTCGTGTTTTGAACCAAAATTGCCCCGTAGATTACTTCCCAAGGTGATTCTGCCCAATCGGTTCCCGGCTGTAACCACGTTTGGGGTCCCATGTTGGCATTCATAATAGTATATAGCTCATTTAAACTAATTTTTGCAGCTGTCATCGGCGATTTTGCCACCAATTATATAAATAACTGGCTACTAGAATAATAATTAGCGCTATGATTTTAGCGGTCGTCCGGGGAAAGGGCACATGATTAAACCCTAGCAGCAAGTGTGAAAAATCAAACATGTGATCACTCCATTCTTTAACGTCTATCCTCTTATAAACTGGCAGATAAAGCAAACAAAAAAGTTTTTATACCAAACTAGCAACTTTATTTTTCGTGTTGCAATATGATAGCGCTTTAATTTATCTGAAACGTTTTCCATTTCTCTTTAACTTCTCATTCATGCACGCACATAACTTTTGAGTTAGAATAGGTTTAACAAATATAATATAAAGGGAGTTTTTTACATTGATGGAAAAAGCTTGTACCACAGTTTTAGTCGGCAAAAATGCCTCCATTGACGGTTCAACCATGGTTGCCCGCAATGATGACACATTTTTACCAATTGCACCCCACCGTTTTTATATGCATCCCGCTGAAAGCGACGTTAACGAGACTATCACTTCGTCACAAAATGGCTTCACGGCCAAATTACCAAGTAAGGGCTATCGTCACAGTGCCGTTCCTAACATCAACCCTGACAAAGACGGTATCTATGACGAAAGTGGCTTCAATGAAAAAAACGTGGCTATGAGTGCCACCGAAAGTGTCTATGGAAATCCTAAGGCTCTGGCTTATGATCCCTTAGTTGCCAATGGTTTAGCTGAAGACAGCATGCCAACCATGGTTTTACCTTACATTGACTCTGCCAAAGACGGTGTCACTTATTTAGGTAAGTTAATTGCCAAATATGGTTCACCCGAAGGTAATGGCGTTATTTTCAGTGATAAAAATGATGTTTGGTACATGGAAATTGTAACCGGTCATCACTGGGTGGCACAACGCATCCCCGATGATGCCTACGCGGTTGCTGCAAATCAAGTAGCTATTCAACAGATCGACTTCAATGATCCTGACAACTTTATGTGGTCAGAAGGTATTCAAGAGTTTGTGGAAACAAATCACTTAAACCCTGACAAAACAGGCTGGAATTTCCGTCATATTTTCGGGACTTCAACTGAAAAAGACCGTCACTACAACACACCGCGGGTTTGGTTTGGTCAACATTACTTGAATCCAGAAATTGAACAGGATCCTCAATCAGCTGAATTACCTTTCATTTGCCATACAGAACACAAAATTTCTGTTGAAGATGTCGGTTACATCCTAAGTTCCCACTACAACGAAACGCCTTACGATCCATTTGGTCACGCAGATGACAAAGACCGTTTGAAGTTCCGCCCAATTTCAATGAACCGGACTCAGAATTCACATGTTCTCCAGATCCGTAATAATGTTCCTGAAGAACTATCCGCTATTTTCTGGTTAAACTTTGGTGTGCCTGCCTTTAGTCCATATGTGCCGTTCTATAACAACGCCACAGATACAGACCCAAGTTATAGTCACACTGCTGAAACGATGAACTTGGATGATGCTTACTGGATGTATCGTGCCTTATCTTCTGTCGTTGAAGGTCATTACAGTAAATTCATCCAAGAAGATATTGACTACTTAACTGCTTCTCAAGAAAGCTTACGTGGTCGTGTGGCCGAAATTGACAAAAAGGCCGCTAATTATTCTGGCGAAAAACTTACAGAGTATTTGACTAACGCCAACCACGAAACAGTTGCAGCCATGAAGAAACGTACCATGTCCCTGTTCTACCATCTGTTGACGGAAGGTTTAACCCTTTCCAAACTCACTTTTAACATGGATAAAAATCTTTAAGCTCATACAACTCACACTTTAATTCTTAAATTTGAAAATGAGGTTGCGGAAACTATCTTCCGCAACCTCATTTTTAGGTACTAAGCTTCGAAACCCATAATACGGCCTTCGCTTATAAAGAAGACACGATGAACTTCAACTTACCAATAAGTGGCCAACCAATAGAGCTGACCGCCTTCAATTTCAACTGGTCCAATCAACGCATACGGCCCCTTAGGAAACTGACGACGTAAGAACTCGCGCTTGGCAAAGCTCGGGCCAAATTTTGTCTAATTTCCTCAAGGCCCACTTCTCCAAATAACAAAACGGTTCGCCACTGCACAGTCGCAATCACTTGTGCATTAGGATCAATGACTCCCGACCGCACCGTTTCAATTGTAGAATAAATTTCTTGCATGCCTCATTTCTCCTAGACCAGATTTGATGCATCATCTTCTGGTAAAAGAGCGCCAATTTCTTTTATAATTTGTTCTAAAGTCACAACCGTCTGCTCATAATCAGCAAGTTTCTCGCCATATTGCCGATTAAATTCTTCCAGCCCACCTTGTACATAAGCATGTTCGTAATTGTAAATTGCACTATAGGCTGTCGTATATCGTTTTAAAAGAGCCATTTCACCTGCCAATTGTAGGGCCATTTGGACGACTCGAAAATCACTATAAGCCATTTCAAAATCCACCGCAAAAACACGCTCGAAGGATTTTCGAGCTTTAATCCACGCCAAATGTGCCTGCACCGTTTGCTGAACATTTTTCAAGGAACCCCATACATCAAGCATCTGCTCACCTCACCATTTTACGATATCGTTTTCACGGTCATTATAAATGCGGTGCCATGAGCATGCAACTAATTGAGATCAGTTGCCCACCGGACGGTATTTAAGACAAAAAATTAGATCGGATGATGATAAGTCCAATCTAATTTCAAATTTCATTTATTTTTCAACATGGGTCCACTTATAATCATAAGGAGCACCAGTTGGATGATAGACAATCCCTTTAACTTTAGGATTAACTAGTTGTGTTTGAACTGCTTGATACAAAGGAACTACCGCTTCTTGTTGCATCAACAATTTTTCAGCCTTAACAAAATCTTCATAACGTTTTTGTTCGTTATTGGCATCTTTCCCGTTAGTGGCCGCAACCAATTTATCATAGGTCTTATTGGAGAATCTTCCATAGTTATACGTGTTGCCAGTTGTTTCCAATTGGGCAAATGTTAATGGATCTGTGTAATCACCAATCCAACGCACAATTGTCATATCAAACTTGCCGCCCAACTGTGCACTTTGCGCGCCTTTAGTAGGCAAGGATCGAACGGTCACCGTCGCTCCTGGCAGGCTTTGTTCTACAGCGCTTTGAACGGCTTCACCTAACTTCTTTTGTGAATCATCATCACTAACTACCAATTCGAAGTTCATCTTTGTCTTACCCGTTTGCTTCAAACCTTTTTGCCAGTATGTTTTCGCTTTAGAAACATCATGTGCCACAGCTTCTGGGTAACTCGCATCTTTTGTAAAGTCTGTCCCCGTCTTTGGATTTGTCACAAATGCAGATGGTAAGAATCCTTTTGCAGGAGTGGAGCCGTCAGCAAGAACCTTGCTCGTCAAAGTCTTACGGTTAATCACTAAAGAGAGCGCCTTACGTACGTTCACATTTGCAGTGGCCTTACCTTTTGTAAAACTCATAGCAAGGTAGCCAGTTTGACCTTGTTCATACTTTACAAAAGCCTTATTACTTTTTTCTTGATTGGCCTGTTCTCCTGATAGCAAAGCATCGTCAAGCTTTCCTGATTGATATAAATTCAAAGCCGTATTGGGGTCTTTTACAACCTTAACTGGGATCTTGCTTACAGCAACATTTTTCTTGTCCCAGTACCGATTATTTTTTTCGAGCTTCCAGCTCATATTGGTGCCATTCCAGCCAACCATCTTAAATGGTCCACTGTAGACCATGTATTTGCTGGCCGTGCCATACTTAGACCCATATTTTTCCACAGCCTTTTGATTTTGTGGGAAGAAAGTTCCGAATGCCATCAAATACTTAAAGTAAGGTGTGGCATGTGTCAAATTAACTTGAAGGGTCCGTTTATCCAGTGCCTTAACACCTAATTTGCTTGGTTGCATCTTTCCTGCAGAAATTGCCGAGGCATTCTTAACGTTTTGCATAATGTAAGCATATCCCGCTTTGGTCTTTGGATTGACAGTACGTCGCCACGAGTAAACAAAATCTTGTGCTGTTAACGGATCTCCATTGCTCCACTTCAACCCTTTACGTAACTTAAACGTATACGTTTTACCATTATTGGTGGGTTTCACAACTTTTTCTGCTAATCCCGCAACGGGTTTATTTCCTTTTGCCACACGATAAAGGCCTTCTTGAACATTGTTAACCATGTTAAATGATGTCAAATCGGTAATTTGCGAACTGTCAATTGTTAGCAAATCTGTTTGCTCCATCACACTAAAACTTTCATTTTTTGCTTCAGAACTTTTTGCGCTTCCGCAGCCCGCCAATAATACTGATAAAAGAAGTGTCGCCGTGCCTAGCTTTTTCCACTTATTTTGCATATTTCAAATCCCCTTAAACTTAGTTTGTAAATTAAGAAACCTATGACTTGAAGTTAGCCTTTTCATCTGCGCAGATTTATAAAAAAAGAGGATAAAAAATACCCACCATATCTTTCTTACGAAAGCACGGTGGGTAACTTTTCATCCTCTTTAGGCCACTAAAAATTATTAGCTAAAGGTTAAAGTCACAGCACCGTGCACTTTAATAATTAAGCTAATAATGACTAAACTAATTAAGTTTTTAGCGTTAAGTGTACGTGGCATGTGACTTCATCTCCTTTGATTTAATAAACCCTATTATAACCAAGCAAAATTAGAAGTCAACACATTTTTTAATTTTATTTTAATCTCATGATTTAGGCATAATTCAATTCGAAATCGCTATTGTCGTAAAAATGCAATCTAGTCGCGAACACATAATCACTTACTAAACCAAGACTGATTGGCAAAATCAGGAACATGAGTGTAACGAGAATGAGTGAGCTAACTGTGACGCCTCCCAATCCGTTTAGTGCTGCAATCGGGCCAATCAAACCTGAAAATCCAAAACCTGCACTCATTGTGGTGCCTTGAATATTCAATACAGCACCAAGCCCTCCTAGGATCCCCGCATTAATGATAATTGGCAGCACTAATTTTGGCCGTGACATAATGTTTGCCATCTGCATTTTTGGTGAACCAAGAAAATGTGCTAAGGAAGTGCCAAGAGAGTTCACTTTCCAGCCATAAATTGCTAAAGCAAAACCTGCTGCCACAATTCCTAGATTTGCTGATCCGGCTGCCACTCCATGAATACTGATGGCGGCGGCTATCCCAACTGACGAAATTGGAGAAATAATCAAAAGTGCAAAGACAATTCCTAATAAAATACCCATGACTACTGGCTGTAAACTAGTAAGTTGCATGACCCCAATACCAAGAAGCTTAGTAATTCCGCTTACAGGTCCTAGCGTCAAAGTCCCAATTCCACCAGCAATCACCAGCACAAGTGTGGGAATCAACAAGATTGTATAAGCTTTCAAACGTTTTCCCAATAATAAAATTAGCACATAACCAATCATAATTGTAAGGGCAATGTTAATCACATCTCCCGTGCCACTCACGTTAAATCCGGTAGCTCCTACTTTAAAACTACCCGCACCCATAACAGCAGCCAATGCAATTGACGTGGTTTGAATAGGTGAAAATTTTGCCAGCATACCTACACATACAGCACTAACTGCTGGTAACAATGTCATTGCCGCATTGGTCATCATCATAATCGTTTGACCGGCCGGAAAAACCGGTAAAAGAGCTGTAAGTAGCTGATTCAATAAGGCACTGGGAACGAGTGCTACGATGATACCAATTGATAGCCCGTTCAAAGTATTCATAACGACTTCTTTACTCACTGATGGTTTGTTTTTTGTTTTTGACATTTAGACCACTCCTCTATTTTTTACTTACTTACCGTTGTTAATGCGTGTTTCGCATATGCTTGGATACGTTTAATTGCTTGGGTTAGATCTTCCGTGCTGGCAGCATAACTGATTCGCACATACCCTTCGCCGCCAGGGCCAAAGGAAGCGCCTGGAATCACCGCTACTTTAGCTTTTTTGGCCAAATCATAACAAAATGCCCAACTATCTTGATTCAATGTGTCTGGAATCTTAGCAAATAGGTAAAACGCACCGTTGGGACTCGCACAAGTAAAACCAGCTTTGGCTAAGCCTTCCAGTAGCAAGTCACGTCGCGTTTGATAAACAGCCCGCATTTGTTGACCATCATCCATTCCATTTTCAAAAGCTTCTTGCGCGGCAGCCTGCGCATTCGTTGTTGCGGAAGTAATCGCAAATTGATGGACTTTGCCGATCTGAGTAATCACGTCTGCCGGCCCACACAATAGGCCGATTCGCCATCCTGTCATCGCATGTGATTTAGATACACCATTTAGAACCAACGTTTGTTCTGGCAGAATACTTCCCATGGAAACATGAGTCCCTTCGTAAGTTAACTCACTATAGATTTCATCACTAATTACGAAAATATTGTATTTGGCGATGACTGCAGCAAGTTTTTCAAGATCATCTTTTTTATAAGTTACGCCGGTAGGATTATTGGGAAAGTTAAGCACAACGGCTTTTATCGTCTCTTTATTTGCTTCTATGGCTGCACTCAATTTTTCCGGAGACAAAATAAAGCCATCGTCCGAAGTATCAATAAAAATTGGGTTAGCACCATTTAGCATGGTGACAGGAATATAAAGCGGAAAAATTGGTGTAGGAATAATAACCGTATCACCAGCATTCAATATCGCTGTCAGAGACGCATAAATTGCTTCTGTTGCTCCGGTGGTCACTAAGATCTGCGATTCCGGTTGATAAGATAACCCATATTTTTGGCTCAAGAAGTTAGCCGCCGCTTTACGAAGGCCCAGTGTGCCTCGCGAGTTCGTGTAGTGACTTTCATTATTTTTGATACTGCGAATGGCAGCTTCTTTAACATGGTCGGGTGTATTAAAGTCTGGTTCACCTAATGTTAATTTAACGATATCTGGAATTTCCGCAATTTCTTGATTAAACGCCAAAATATCCGATGGCTTTAGTGCGGATAATTCTTGTTTCATGTGCCCGATCAACTTACTCATATCAATTCCTCCTAAAATATAAAAACCCCTTCCAGTCATCATCAATGACTGAAAAGGGGTTTTCAGTAGTCCTTTTATATCCCCCGCACAGTCATTTAACGTGATCTGTGCGGCCGGTTTTAGTTCACTCTAAAACACTTTTGGCTCTCCACAAATCACACGCGGAAAAACCAAAAGTAATAACGACAATTATTCAATTGAGTTGGTTGTTTAATTTTCATAATCAAAACTCCTTTGAATTTAAGACGTGTTTTTATCATACCATTTTAATTCTTTTAATCAAGATGCAATTTAATTTTTTCGAAATTTACCACTTACTTGGATTCCAAGTTCGTCCGTCTACTTCACCTTGACTTTGTACTAGCCGCTTTTGTTGTTCGGTAACCAGATCTAAAAGAGCGACATAAAGTGCACGATCTTCATAATGCTTGCTGGTTGTTGCTAAAGTCGTGAGTTGTTGTTTGACCCATTGATTCGTATCCATTTCACTCATCCTCGTCATCCTTAATCATTCCTAAGGTCCATTTTAGTTCTTCTAAATTTTCACGATTATCACGAATTACCGCCAAAATTTGTTGCAGTTGTTGCGGCTTTGTCGAAGCAGCCGCTTTTTGTTCTAACTGTTGTTCTAACCATAATTCACGACCATGAAAGGTATTGAAATTCGGATTCGTGACATATTGTTGATAGTTCACTAATAATCGTTGCTTTTCTGGTTCCGTTAAATAAGCAAATTGAAAAATGGAAAATGGGGATAAGTATTTCATGCCCGCCTTAAGTGCTAATGCTTGATACGGTTTTAGCAACTCTGAAAGTGTATAATTTTCTGAGCCTCCAGCGCTAAAGCCTTGTTTGGCATCACCGGTTGAAACCACAATTCCTAATTCTTTTCCTTGCAGTGATTGCCCAGCGCCATAGACAAAATTGCGTGTCAAAACCTCATCTTCCCAATGCTTCAAAAGTGCTGGGGCACTATACCAATAAAGCGGAAATTGAAAAATGATGCGATCGTGACTTTGCAGAAGTTTTTGTTCAGCCGCAACATTTAACGAAATTGAATTTTTTTCTAAGACATGCCATGTGACATCTTGACTAGTTTTAAGACTCATTTTTAGAAATTGTTGAGTCCCAGACTCAACCAATTTAGGATGAGCCACCACGATAAGTGTTTTCATTTACTCCGACCTCTTGTCTAAAATAACTTAATCTGTCTCGTTTGAAAGGCGGCCCATAACTTTTTTTGCACGGTGGGTAAAGCCAATTGTTCAAATTCATCTTCAGAAACAACTTTACCAGAAAAATGGCTTAAATCTGGTTTGCTTTTCAGATCCGCACTGACAAGTGTAAGATGCCATTTCTGATGGGTAAAAGTGTGGCTCACAGCTGGTACATCAAGATATTGAAGTTCAATCTGAAGTTCAGTATCTTCGAAAAATTGTTTTCCTGCCATTTGCAAAAGGCCACTTTCATCAAGATCAGGATTAGCTTCTTGAAGTGAATCTATGTCAATGAGTGGAAACATCCAAAGTTTTGCCAATAATGCATTGCTGGCCCGTTGTTGGAACAAAAAACCAGCTGGCGTGCGAATCACCAAGGCAAAATAATGTTTGTCGACCGGCTTTTGTCGCTTAGAGCGAACTGGAAATTCGTTCAAGCGATCGTCTAAATATGCTTGATTAAAAGCCCTAACTGGTGAATGGGCATTGTCTGAATTTTTGGGTGTCATGTAGCTGGCTCCCAGATCCATAATGGCTTGATTGAAGTCGCCCGGTCGATCTATAGGAATAATCTGACGGATAACTTTTTCAAATAAGGCTCTAGTTTGCGGCTTAGTAATATCAGCATCAATTTCCAGTAATTGAGAAAAAACACGAAAAGCATTCCCGTCCACTGCCGGCTCAGGTTGCTGAAAAGCAATACTGGCAATAGCACCCGCTGTGTAAGGCCCAATGCCCACTAACTCTTGCAATTCAGCTTTACTGTGTGGCCATCTTCCTGCATAGTCTTGCACCAGTTGTTGGGCTGCACGTTGCATGTTACGGACACGTGAATAATAACCTAGTCCTTCCCAAGCCTTTAAGAGTTGAGATTCAGGCGCATTTGCTAATGCATTAACTGAAGGAAAAAGACGCATGAATCGTTCATAATAGGGGATCACCGTGTTGACCTGCGTTTGCTGCAACATAATTTCTGAAACCCAAATGTGATAAGGTTCATGATCCTTTCGCCATGGTAAATCACGTTTATTGGTATCATACCAAGTCAATAATGCCTTTTGAAAGGCTTTAGTTTTTTCATCTGACCATTTAATCATTTTAAACTTTCCTCATAAAATCAACGTTTTATCATCCAAAAATGCACTTTAAATTCTAGTATACCGATAATTTTATAATTTGTCTTTCACGTTGTTTTTTATACATTTATTTTAAAAGTATCTTGTAAGGAAAAATCTCTTATGCTAAGCTTATAGCATCATTATACGAAAGGAGCACGCCCAATGTCAGTAATTTCAATAGCTAAACATACAGCTGACTACCTCAATTTTGCAGGGATTATTTGTGCGGAAGCATACATTTTGAAGGCTAACGGGACCAGTCTGTCCATTTTTAACCCTCAATTTCATAACTTTGCGACCACCCAAATGCGTGCTTCATAACAGCCACAATTGAACTTCAAAAGCGGGTCGCCTCTTTGGCCCGCTTTTTTTGATGGTCGCGCTCAAACCTTAGGAGTGAACCATGGAAACAAAAATTAATCACGATTTCTCAATAAAACGCACGATCCACGCTAATTATCATTACAGCTTTTGGGCTTTTTTTAGTATTACCAGCCTCTGGGTCATTTATTTAACGCAACATGGCATGAGCCTCATTCAAGTTGGCTTGCTTGAAAGTATCTTTCATATTGCCAGTCTTTTATTCGAAGTGCCATCTGGCACTTTGGCTGATCGCTTTGCCTACAAAACAGTCCTCATCATGGGCCGCATAATGGCCATCATCTCTGGATTGCTCTTTTTGTCTGGCTCTGGATTTTGGTGGTTTGCCTTAGCCTTTATCATTCAGGCCTTTTCTTACAACCTAAATTCAGGAACAAACGAGGCCTTGATTTTTGAAACATTAAAATCGGCTCACTTGGAAAAATCATATTTAAAAATCACAGCTAACTTAAACGCCATTTATGAATTAGCAGACATGTTGGGTCTTATCATTGCCGGTTTCTTCGTTCACTGGCACTTTGCGTTAACCTATGTTATTTATATTTTAACTTCTTTTTTGGCCATTATTGCGATTTTACGTATGCGGGAACCACAAGATACCCAGCCTGCTTCAAACAATGAACCTACCACCAGTTTTGCAGATATTGTGTCGACAAGTTGGCGTTTTTTAAATACACATCATCTCATTGCGGCTTTGATGCTCTTCTTAGCTTGTTATCAAGCCATTGGCACAACTTACTTTTTCTATTTTCAAACACTGATGACTCATTACCATTTTTCTGGTTGGCAAATTAGTACCGTTATTGTACTTGCTTCCATTTTTAATATTTTGGGTGCCAAATTTTCACCAAATCTAGAAAAGTACTGGTCTAAGCAAGCCATCATTACCAGTCTCGTCATACTCATGGATATCGGACTATTAGCGACTTTATACGCCAACATAGTCGTTCTAACCGGCTGTTTTATTCTTATTAATTTGGTTACTGCAATAGTTGAGCCCATTTTCAATGATTTTCTACAGCAACAACTGCCCTCAAACGCCCGAGCAACCTTGCTAAGTGTGATGAGTATGATATTCAGTCTTGTGATGATTGGTCTTTTCCCTGTTGTGGGTGTTTTAATTACATGGTTACATTTCAATTTAGCCTTTTTCAGCATTGGTATTCTGTTATTGGCAAGTTGTTTTTCAATTGCGATCACGTATTTGATCAAAAAATAAAGAAAGTAGGAAAAAGGTATTTTGACTTCGAGTCATAGCTTTTTCCCCGATTTCGACTATTAAAGTGCAGAGACAGAAAGAGACTGGAAGTTTTGCTTCCAGTCACTTTTTTTAATTACCTGATTTAATTTTACTTCAATAGCTTTTCAGCAGCTGCTTTTAAGTCGGAATCATTCATATCTTCCCACTTTGCTGCTTGTTCAGATGTCTTATCTGTATTATGGTTATTGCTTTCCATGACTTTGTCCCACATTGCATCACGCAATGGTGTAGCATCGTCACTCCAATCAAAAATATCTTTGGTTGCCGTGTCTAAAAGCGCGGTTTTTTCTACATAAGCTGTTGCTGCCATATCAAAAACCTCCAATTATATTTTTGGGTGAAGCCCACTAATTAAAACAGCCACCAAGTACTGTTTAAATTAATGTGTTGATCGTCTCAGAATTGAAATACCCCCAACAACTTTGTTATACCACTAATTTTGAAAATTGGCGTAAAAAAACACTTTTTTAATTTAAACTTGATTCAACTGGCGTATGATAAAAAATAAACTTAATGGAGTTCACAACACTATGCAACAAAATAATTTAGAAATTAGACCGCTACACACATCTGAATTAGAAGCCTTATGGCAATTAGCCTTTAGCGACTCACATGCTGAATGGACCAAATGGAATGGCCCATATTTTCATGATGTTTTACCTACTAAGCAAGCATTTTTAACCACCATCGGGCCCAAAGAATGGCTAAGCAATAAGTATCGCTGGATCATCACTTTCAATGATGAACTAGTAGGAGCCTTATTTGCCTATTATGATGATGGTTCATTAAAACGATGGCTAGACGTCGGAATCACAGTTTACCGAACAGACCTTTGGGGACAACATATTGGGCAGCGAGCACTAAAGTTATGGATCACACATCTTTTTGACGAAGTCATTGATTTGCCTCACATCGGTTTAACAACTTGGTCTGGAAATTTACGAATGATCAATCTTAGCAAGAAAATTGGTCTTCATTTAGAGGGCAAAATTCGTCAGGTTCGGTACTGGCAAGGAAAATACTATGATTCCGTGAAACATGGTATTTTACGTTCTGAATGGTTTTGATTAAAAGTTTCATATATACAATAAGGTAGACAAACGACTAACACTGTCGGTTGTCTACCTTATTTTGTTATTAAGTTTCTACAACCTCACCATCAAATAATGGTGTATTTATTGTTTCGACATCATTAGCGATTTGTGGCTTTGCTTGTAATTCCTCTGTAACCTAAATTAGTTCAACTATTTTGTAAAACTTCCATCGTTTCGCTCCAATTTTATTTTAATCTTTTAATTGATTTTTCATTTTTGGTGTTGTACGATATTTTTATGGTACTCATTAATTATGTCAATACATACGCAAAAAAGGTTCAAAAGGGTTCCAATGCTCCTTGAATCTTTTTCAGCAATCCGATTTAAGATAGGCGTGATCTTTATGAAAAAAATTAGACGTGTCGTCATCAGTGATTTTTTCGATAGTCTTTCTATAGGTGCTTTTACTACATATGCTTATTGGTACATTTACGAAACTACAAAAAATCAATCCTTAGTTTCCATTCTCGGTACAATTTCAATGGCTGCAATGTTACTATCATTCATCGGAGGCTACATTGTTGATCAGCAAAGCAAAGTAAAGTTACTTCGTGCAATTATTTTAATTCGTTGCTTACTTGTTGTGATTGGTCTGTCGTTATTATATTTATTTCACAGTAATTTAAAAACACTGTTTCTTGTTGTAATTGCCAACTCCTTACTTAGCATAGTTTACACACCACTAAGTGAGTCAATTGCACCGGTACTTGTGGAGAATAAAAAAGAGCTTTTTAAAGCAAATTCATGGGTTTCTCTAGCTAACCAACTTGCGTCTGTGAGTTCATCCGGCCTTTCCGTCTTGTTTGTACTGTGGAAAAAGCCGATTTGGGCATTATTTGGTCTTGGTTTATCTGTCTTAATTTCGTATCTCACAATTTTGCATGTTCCATCAGATGCTACTCCCATTCAAGAACATAGTCTAAGCTTCGGAAAGACAATGAGCGATTTTAAACACGGCCTGTTACTAATTGTTCATAATCGCTTAATAAGTCTTATGATTCCAATTGCTTTAATTTCCAATTTCTGTTTTTGGTCTATTTGGTTACTCATGCCTAAATATAGTGTTGATATATTTAACCAATACAAGATCGTCTACAATATCATTGATATTTCATTTACAATTGGCGGTATTTTAGGTGCCGCAGCCTTTTCAAAATATCATGGCCGACTTAAAACCGGCGTATTTTATCCTACATTACTTGTTGGGCAATCAATGATGTTAATCTTGCTTGGGATTAACGCATGGGTTAGGCCCTCAATAATTAATGTCTTTTTTGTATCTATTTTGTGGATTGGATATGGTATATTCAACAGTATTTCTTCAGTCATTTATTTCTCAATAATTCAAATGTCGGCCAACAATGATACTATTGGTCTCATTATCGGTGCAGTACTCACCATTTTTTCTTTAGCAAATCCGATTGCTGCTGCCTTAAGTGCTCCAATATCTAGGCTTTACACACTACCAACTATTATAGTTATTTTTGGAAGCATTATGTTATTTGCGGCTTTAGCAGTCTTTAGCCCTTACTTTAACAAGGAATTGGCCAAATATGACAAAAATTATAATTAGAAACATATTTGGTCGATTTCCTTATACAACTAGAATGAAACTTCTAGTCTTTGGTTATTTAAAGGAATATTAACTTCATATTCCGATTTTTAATCAATTTTGAAAAAATTATTATGAGACACCTTTGTTATGTATGACCATTTTGTACCCAAAAAGGGGTTCTGAAAAATTAATTTTTCAGAACCCCTTTGTTTATGACAAGTTGAATTTTGTTGTTTCGTTACCCTATTATTAGGCTTCTACAGCCTCATCATCAAATAAGGGTGTATCAATTGTTTCAATATATTTTGCGGCCTGTGGCTTTGCGTACAATTCTTCTTCGTCTTTTACAAACAATTTCAAGCCTGCTAATTGGGCCATAGCAGCTCGTACCGCTGTAGCATCTAAACCTTCGTTAACGTACTTTAACTTAACGTGGCGTACCTTACCAAGACTGCTCAAAAATTCCATATCTAATTGTTTCATCATGTATCCTCCTAATTTTATATACATAGTCGTAAATTGAGTGAGATTTTTATTTTATTTTAATTTAGTTATTAATAATTTTTTCCGTTGTGGTTACAGTAGCAAAATCAAATGTGTCGTTTGAAACGGCTTCAAGCACATTGCCAAGTCCTTTGATTTGGTCATCACTGACAACTTCAGGCATATTTGCGAAGCTGCGTTTGAGACCTTTCTCATGACCTTCACCCGTCATTGTGATTGAAACAGCAGTTTTTAACCAGGATTTTTCCATTTTGATTTCCTCCATTTTTTTAAATTAGTTTTTCGTAAGTGTCGCGACGGCTTACATATACTAATAACGTTTGAAGAGGCCAAATGTAAACAAAGAAAATTAAAAAGATAAAAATTATTTCTGATTCACTAGTTTCGGCCCTTAAAAAATATATGTCTAGGACAGCTCGGCAAAGCAAAAGGCGGTAGATAAGCATGATTCCTGCGGGATTACGATCCCGCATACATCACCACCACTTACCTAGTCTAGGACAGCTCGGCAAAGCAAAAGGCGGCAGATAAGTATGATTCCTGCGGGATTACGATCCCGCATACATCACACTTATCTACCGCCTTTTACCGCTTTGCCTCGCTCACTTTATTTAGTTAAACGGATCATAAAACCTTCCGCCATTCACCCTAAATAGATAAATACCT
Organism: Pediococcus cellicola; assembly: GCF_001438655.1. Lineage (GTDB taxonomy): Bacteria > Bacillota > Bacilli > Lactobacillales > Lactobacillaceae > Pediococcus > Pediococcus cellicola. Next base: position 83,904 of record NZ_JQBR01000005.1, on the reverse strand, counting down.
ACCAACACCACTACCGCAACTCCCAACAAGGCCACAAAGTCATTTTTCTTCATCGGCCGCTGCGCGTACCAACTTCGCTTCTTCAATTTACCAAACCGACGCAACTCCATCGCCTGACTTATCGTTTCTATCCGATCCAAACTCGTGAAAATCAACGGCAACAAAATCTGTGCTGCCGCCTTCACCCGATGCGTCAATTTTCCTTTTTTCGAAATTTCATTGCCACGTGCCTGCTGTGCCTTGCTAATCTGCCGATAATCCTTTTGCACATCCGGAATATAGCGCAACGCTAATGACACCGCATAACTAATGCGATACGAAATTCCAATACGGTTCAAGCTTGATGAAAACTCACTTGGATTCGTCGTCATCAAAAATATCAACGCCAACGGAATTGTAAAAATATATTTCAAAAACAAATTAAATTCATAAAAGAGCTGCTCCCACGTTAAATTATAGGGACCAATTCCCTGCCAAATGACATGTGCCGACCCATATAAATGCACACCATACTGCGGTCCAAATATATAGACTGCAGCCAGATTCAGTACTGAAAACGCCGTAATAAAACTTAAAACAAACGAAACTTCTCGAAATCTGATTCCAGAAAGCCGAAACAGCACTAGTGAACCCACGGTCAAAACCAATAAAAAGCGCGTGTCAAAACTGACCATGCCAATGACCGAAAGTGCAATCAAACCAATTAATTTTGTAGTTCCTGTCAAACGATCTACAAAGTTATCTCGTTTTTTATACCCAATTAAGACATTGTTATTCATGTGCACGCCCCACCTTCTCTTGAGCAATAAAGCTTGCAATTAACCTCTCCGGAGCTACATTAACTCGTTGTGCGAGCGTAAATAAACTGGTTTCAACTAATGAGGCCTGTTTTAGCAAATCTAAATTGGCAAACAATTTCATCGGTTGATCATCATAGGCAATGGCACCATCATTTAAAACAACCACACGATCTGTATATTCCATCATTAAATGCATATCATGCGTAATAAAAATAACAGTAATTCCGTATTGCTGGTTTAAATCACGAATAAAAGACATCATCTCTGTATAATGACGCCAATCCTGACCTGCTGTTGGTTCGTCTAAAATCAAAAGTTCCGGATCTAAGACCAAAATTGCCGCAATGGTAACTCTTTTTTTCTGTCCATAACTTAAAGCCGAAATTGGCCAGTGACGAAAGGCATATAGCCCACAAACCTTCAATGTTTTGGCTACTTTAGCGTCAATCTCATCCGAATTGACACCACGGAGTGTTAGTCCTAAAGCAACTTCTTCTGAAACGGTATTTTTCGAAATCATCATATTGGGATCCTGAAGGACATACCCAATGTGGTCCGCCCGTTCTTTTATGGAGGCATCATCAATACTTTCACCATTTAAATCCAAACTACCGGAATTCTGATGCAAAAAGCCGGTAATAATATTACTCAGTGTTGTTTTACCTACCCCATTTTTGCCAACCAAACTAACCATTTCACCGGCCTGAATACTGAGGTTCAATTGACGTAAAATTGGCCTAGAATCATAGCTAAAAGACAGGTTCTTTATTTTAAGAATCGGGGTCTTTTTCGCTTTTGCGGCAGTTACCGTTTGTGGTTTAACCCAGCTTTGCACACTCTGAGCAACGGCAGAGGAAAGCTGAATTTTTTGAATACTGTCTACATTTTCGACTGAATCTAGTTTCACACCCGCGTACTTCAAAGCAGACAGATACAAAGGCTCACGCAGTCCTAAACTCATCAAAATGCCGCTTTTCAAAAGGGCTTCAGGCGTATCGTTAGCCACAATTTTACCTTGATCAACCAAAATAAGCCGATCCACTGGCTTGTACAAGACATCTTCAATGCGATGTTCAATAATAATTGTGGTCGTATGATCCTGTTTTTGCATCCCATCAATTAACTCAATGGAAGCACGGCCAGCCACTGGATCTAAACTAGCCAAGGGCTCATCGAATAAGAGAATTTTTCCCTCATCCACTAACACACCTGCCATGGCAACTCGTTGCTTTTGACCACCCGAGATTTCTTGTGGATGATTATTTAAAATGGCCGGAATGTTTAATCGCTGCGCCCATTCATGTGCTTTTTTTTGCAGTACAGGCTGATTCTCATCATCATTTTCCAGTGCAAATGCAATGTCTTCGGCCACTGTCAATCCTACAAATTGTGTATCCGGATCCTGCAAGACAGTGCCAACTTTTAATGAAAGGTCAAATATGGTCTGTTTCTCAGCTGGTTCGCCATTGATCAAAATTTTACCAGACAATTGTCCGGGATAGGCAGTCGGAATTAAGCCGTTGATTAATCGACTGATTGTGGTTTTTCCTGATCCTGAGGGGCCCGCAATCAAAACCTTTTCACCAGGATAAATGTCAAAATTTAGATGATGCAGCGTGGGCTTAGATTGACTGTGGTACTGAAAACTAACATCTTGAAAACTAATGATTGGTTTCTTCATAAAATTAAGACTCTTCCTTTAAGCTACCTTTCTTAGAACGGGTATTGGCATAAGCCACTAATAAAATTGTTCCCAAAATTCCAACTGAAAGGGCATTGCAGATCACTGAAGTTATTCCTTGTAGATAAACTTTAGAAGCTGGTTCTGAATAGATAAGTACATCTCCGGTTGGCGCAATCACACCCCATACCAAAATCGTAATAATAATCTGGTAAACATTAAAAAGGATTAATTTTCGTTTCGACAAAGCACCACTTTCAATATTCAGGGATTTTTTGGTTAATCCAAACAGAACACCATAGATGCCATCAGCAATGATCCATGTCCACCAAGGTTCACCCCAGGTTAAATCAGTAAACATGTGTCCCAAAAAAGCAATCAAGCCACCCGCAATGGGGCCAAAAATAGCTCCCATTAGTGCTAAGAATCCATAGGCTAAGTTAATATTCGTATTTGGCACACCAGTTGGAATGGGAATATAACGCATTAATACAAAGAAAATTGCGGTCCCAATTCCGATTGCCACAACGGTTCTTACTGAAATACCTTGTTTTTGGTTCATAAGTCTCTCTCCCTTATGTAAAATATTTTTAATTTTTGTAACCTAGATCATAAAAAAACGCCCTCACTTCAAATTTGAAGTAAAGGGCGTTTCACCGCGGTGCCACCTTTATTTAAACGAAAAACGTTTATCTTAATTCATAAAGGCTTCGCACCTGCAGCTTCACTTTTGGAGTTCACCGCAACGCTCCCAGACCATCTTCAGCACTGCCTCATTACTAGCTTTCACTATCCTAGCTCTCTTTAAAATCGGCTTTGTTCCTACTCATCTGTTCACAGCGTTCTTTAATATTCTGAATAAGTTTGATAATACTCCAAAACGAACTTTATAACAAGTCTTTGTACTAAAAATACGCAAACAAAAAACGAACAACCATAAATTTCGTTGGTTATTCGTTTACTAACTTTTAAAAATTTAAGCATTTTTACCGATGGTCTTTCGACGTGTCACTTCCTTGGCATCTGCGACATCAGAATCTTTGAAACCAAATGCCCATGTGCAAGCAAAGCCCACAACCAGCGTCACAATTGTTGCAATCCAAAAGTTAATTTCATTACTGATACCGCCACCAAAACGAGCTGGTGTAAAGAATGATGGAAATCCAATAATTGAACCCGTAAATCCATACATATTAACATTCAACAATCCGGTAACTAAGCCCCCAGCTGCCGCACCAATATTAGCAGTCAAGAACGCTCGTCCATACTTCAAGTTAATACCATAAATAGAAGGCTCTGTAATTCCAACAAACGCTGAAATCGCAGCAGCACCTGAAAGTTCCTTAATGGATGCAATCTTTGATTTAAGGAAGATCGCCAATACGGCGGCACCTTGTGCAACCATTGTCATTGAAACAATCGCATTTAAATAACTGTAACCCTTTGAAGCAATATCATTGGCAATCAAAGGTACAATCGCCCAGTGAAGTCCGAAAATAACCAAAATCTGATAGAAACCACCGATTAACAATCCGGCAATTGGGTAATTGAACTTCAATACAGCATCTAAAACAATTGAAATTCCAGTACTAATCAAAGTAATAATTGGCCCAACCACAATCATAATCAAAGCAGAAACAATCATCACTTCAAACAATGGGACAAAAATCATTTGGAGAATTTGTGGAATCCATTTCTTCAACCAAATTTCAATGTAGTGTGCCATCCATGCACCCGCAATAATTGGGAAAATTGTGTAGGTGTAATTAACCATGTGAATCGGTAAACCAAACAAGTTTGTGTTTAAAGCCATCCCTAATAAATGTCCTGATACTTTAGTTCCGGTGGCAATTGAAAATAATGAAGGATAAATTAATACACCACCAATAATAGCCATGATCACAGGGTCAGCTTTCAAACGACGTGCAGCGGTAAAACCAACAATTACTGGCAAGAAATAGAATGCTGCATCACCCATTGCTGAAATAATGATATAAGTTTGAGAAGTAATCGTTGTCCAATGGAAATACACAGCCATTTGTAGTAATCCTTTTAAGATACCACTTGCGGCCAACAAACCAATGACAGGCATCATTGAACCGGTAATCACACCAATTAAGGCATCAAAACCATCTTTTACTTTTTCGGTAAACTTCCGATTGTCTGGGTCCTTAGCCGCAGCCGCTGTTTCTGCAATGGCAGCTTCTGTTGCATCTGGATCCTCATATTCATGACCAATTTGATCGATCACAGCATTATAAACGTCAGTTACCGCGGCACCAATGACGACTTGGTATTGTCCTTGAGCATGGCGAACAGAGATAACACCATCCAAATTCTGAATCACATCATCTTTCGCGATACTTTCATCCTTTAAATAAAAACGTAAACGCGTAATACAATGAATCAAACTTTTAATGTTTTCCTTACCACCAACATTTTTAATAATGTCAGAAGCAAGCTGTGTATAATCTTTTGCCATTTTAAATACCTCCTTACTTAACCGTTACCGACCCAATATTTGCCTTAGCTTGTGTGTCACCAGTTGTAACGTTTAGATGATCCAACTTATCCGCAGAATTCGTAAATACCACAATGATTACATCGTCCAACTTGGCAGCTCTGATCTGATCTAAATCAATCGTCGCGATCGGATCCCCACCATTGACAATATCGCCGGCTTTTACATTGATGGTAAACGGAGCACCTTTCAGATCAACCGTATCAACACCCATATGAATCAAGACCTCTAGCCCATTTGCCATGGTAAACCCTAACGCATGTTTCGTACTGGCTACCATAGTAACTGTTCCAGCAACTGGACTCACAATATGCCCGTCACTAGGCTTAACACCAAGACCTTCACCCATTGCTTTTTGAGCAAATACTGGATCACTCACTTCACTCAAATCAATCACTGTTCCAGTAACTGGTGCGTAGATCGTATCATCAGCCGCCACTTTTTTCTTTTTCCCAAATCCAAACATTGATATCTCCTCCCATCAGATAACAATTCAAGTCTAAATTAGTTTTTAAAGCGCTTTCTTAACAACAGCATCATGATACATCTTGTCTATACATCTTGTCAAATTTTTAAGCTTTTTACTCTTAAACCCTTTTATTACGCGGTTAAATAAAAATAACAAGACCAATTATTTGTTTTGACTTGTCTATACTAGTTTTAATATGTTAAAATGGAAGCGCTTTAGGAGGCGAGCTATCATGCGTAATAAATACAGTGCCATTTATCATGACATAGCTGACAAAATTGTACATCGCATCTACCCCGTTGGCAGTTATTTGCCTAGCGAAACACAACTTTCACAACTCTACGGAACGTCACGTGAAACCATCCGCAAGGCACTCTCTGAACTTTTAATCAACGGTTTCATTCAAAAAATTCGTGGTAAAGGTTCGATCGTTTTAAATTTACAACGCTTTAACTTTCCTGTTTCCGGAATTACATCATACAAAGAGCTGAATCGGTCTTTAAATATGCATTCGAAAACTGAAGTCCTCTGCATTGAAGATCGGCACGTTCCAGTTGAAAAGTTCGATTATCAAACCACTGAAGCTCTCCCTGCTACTTATGTGGCCAGGCTTAGAAAAATTGACCAGGATCCCATTGTTTTAGATCGTGATTATATATTAAAAAGTGTGGTTCCTCATATTTCACATGCGGTTGCCGCCGATTCTTTATACGACTATTTTGAAAACAAACTAGGGTTGACTATTAGTTATGCTACGAAAACCATTACGGTTGAACATCCCAGCGTGGAAGAGAAAAAATGGCTTGCGTTAAACGAGTATGAAGACGTTGTTGTCATCCGCAGTCGCACTTATTTGGAAGATACAACCCTTTTTCAATTTACAGAATCTATCCATCGACCAGACAAATTCAATTTTGTAGACTTCGCGCGTCGGCAAAAAATCAGTTAGGAAGGTGTATGAAATGACATTTCAAGATAAAGTAATCTATCAAATTTATCCGAAATCTTTTTATGATAGTGATGGAGATGGGATTGGCGATTTACGCGGAATTATTCAGAAAATTCCTTATATTGTAAAGCTAAATATCGACATGATCTGGTTCAATCCTTTTTTTGTGTCCCCACAAAATGATAACGGCTATGATATTGCGGATTACTACAAAGTAGATCCTAAATTTGGAACCATGGCTGACTTTGAAGAACTAGCTACTAAACTTAAAGCACATCATATTGGTATTATGCTAGATATGGTGTTAAACCATACTTCTACGCAACACAAATGGTTTCAAAAAGCTTTAGCTGGCGACAAAAAATATGAGGCTTATTATTACATTCGTGATCCCAAGCCCAACGGTGATTTGCCCACAAATTGGGCATCTAAATTTGGTGGCCCTGCGTGGGCAAAATTTGGGCAAACTGGAAAATATTATCTCCATCTTTACGACCCCACTCAAGCAGATCTAGATTGGCATAATCCAGAAGTTCGTAAAGAACTATATAGGGTCATAAATTTTTGGCGTGCAAAGGGCGTACATGGATTCCGATTTGATGTTATTAACGTCACCGGTAAGCAAACCAAGTTGAAAGATGCTCCCAAGAATGTCGCTAGCAAGACCTTGTACACCGATACGCCAATTGTCCAAGATTATCTCAAGGAAATGAATCAAGCGAGTTTCGGGCAAGATCCAGAGTCAATTACTGTCGGCGAAATGTCTTCCACCTCTGTTGCTAACAGTGTTCAATATACACTCCCGGCTAATCATGAATTAACCATGGTCTTCACATTCCACCACTTAAAGGTGGACTACGCAAATGGTGAAAAATGGACCAAAGCGCCTTTTGATTTCATGCAACTCAAGCAAATTTTAAATGAATGGCAACTTGGCATGGCTAAAGGTGGTGGTTGGAATGCACTTTTCTGGAACAACCATGATCAACCCCGAGCAATTAATCGGTTTGGTGACCCTGTACATTACCGCGCCAAGTCTGCAGAAATGTTAGCGACAACCATGCATTTACTACGGGGAACGCCCTACATTTACATGGGAGAAGAGATTGGTATGAGCGATCCTGATTATCAATCAATGACTGATTACGTGGATATTGAAAGCAAAAATGCCTATAAGGCACTCTTGGTCTCCGGAATGACTCCAGCTGAAGCTTTTGAGATTGTCAAAACTAAATCACGAGATAACAGCCGCACCCCGATGCAATGGGATAATTCAAAGTATGCCGGCTTTTCACCCCACAAACCTTGGCTAATGCCAACTAATCAAGACGAAGTTAATGTTGCTGAAGAACTTGCACATGGTGAGATTTTTACTTATTACCAAAAATTAATACATCTTCGCAAGACACAGCCCATCATTTCTGTGGGTGATTTTGAACCTTTACTCGAAAAAGATTCTCAAGTCTTTGCGTACTTGCGCCATTACAAAGACCAAACTTTAGTTGTTTTGAACAATTTTTACGGTAAAGAAACCACGGTTCAGTTACCAGAAGATTTGTTAAACGAGAAGAATCGTATTTTGATTTCAAATTATGAAAAGCCCACCACATTTGGAAAAGAAGTGACTTTAAGACCTTATCAGTCAGTGGCTTTCTTGCTTAATAAATAAGTTCCTTTAAATCAAAAAGATCTCAGCGATAAATTTTACCACTGAGATCTTTTTGCATGTGCTTACGTTTGCGTATCATACCAAATATGCACTCTGTTACTTAAATTTACTGTATTTTGGCTGTATATGCCAAAACAAAACCCGTAAAACAAATGACAATTGGTACCATTAAATGTGGCCACATGAATGCTAGCCACCCCAAGGCCAGGACAACACTTAATAACGCCGCCACATTCACTGCTTTTTGCGGTTTTCATTTTTTGGGAAACCACATCCAGATAACAGCAACCAGTAACAGGAACGCAATTAAGTACATCATGATATCAGTCAAGTGGAAATAATGCCAATCAGATCGATCAATGTGATCGATTCCCCAACCAAAGTAACCCACAAAAATCGTAAAAAGTGAGGTTAATGTGGCAATAAACCTTAATAAATAAGTCAATGCTTTATTTTGTTTTAACATCACATCACCCACTTATATTTCGCGTAGACACTCATAAGAATCAGTAACAAACTGAATCCTAATAGTGGCGTTATGCGACTCTCATTAGTAGCGGGTAATTCTTGGTTAGCAGCTTTTTTCGCCCGCTTTGGTTTGTCCGCAAGCTGTTTTACGTTCCCAATTTTTTTAACATTTTGGTCAGCAATAGCTTTAATAAAGGCCTTTAAATCACCATTCTTTAATGCCGTTTTAGCGGCTGAAGTCAAATTCAGCTGGCCTTGACTCACTTTCACTGCCCCGTGAACTCCAAAAGTTTGGCGTTTATACTGATTACCGGAAATCAAAGTAGCCATAACAGCCTTTTGGGCATCAATTTGGTATACAAGGTAGCGTCCCTGACCTAAATTAAAAATAGTTCCCGCATTAGATGCTTTCTTGATAATTCTGGTACTCAGGACATGCTTTGCCTGATCTTGCAAGGTTACTTGCAATTGGCTACTGTTGATAGACAATGTGGTCAGAATTTCACCACTAGGCCAGGTCTGCACAACCTGAGTTGGAGGAATACCCGGTCCTTCTTCAGAAACCTCGGATTTCATTCCTTCTTTTACCGTTGTCAAAATACTTGTAACGTGTCCACTAGGACTAGTTAATGAGCCATCCGTTTGATAGTCGTTTCCGCTCATAAGCCTTTTCAAGCGTACATAGCCATTAGACAATACCGAAACTTGTGTCTGTGTTTTGTTAGCAGAAACAACATTCACCGTTTCGTTGCGTTTCAAAGTTTTCAAAAGTTTAAATCCCACAATACTATATTTATTTTGTGTCGTTCCAACACGATACCCCCCATCACGACCAACTATCACAGCTATTTTTTCGCCGTTGGGGTAGGTTTGAATTACGTCTGTTAAACGTCCTAAAATGATTTCCGAAACTGTAATGGATTTATCGGAACTAAAGACAACATCGTTCATCGTTTGCGTATAATGTAACGTAATCATTTTGGACTTTAATGGAAACCATCCCGTTAAAATTGCCGGATTACTAATCAAAGTTTCTCCATCTGATTTTAAGGGACTAATTTTGTACCGATTGCCATAATAGCCTGTAACGGCACGTTTTACGCCCTGCTCTTCATCAAGATCATTCTTCCAATCATCGATATCACGAATGGTTAATTTTACTTTTACCCCTTGATACTTAAAAATGATTGCGGCATGGTGAGGTGCATATCGACCTGTCACATTCTGCTTTGCTTTCAAACGGTAACCCTTAATCGTCTTTTGTAATTTTGTGGCATCATATGAGCTACCGACTGCACCTGATACAGTTTTTTCTGCGGCAATAGCTTTATTATTTTGATTGACATATTTCACCACAATTTTAGGACGAACTTCTGACGCACTGGAAATATTGGATGCTGCCGTACTAGTTGGAATTTCACCGGTTGCCGTATTCTTTTGAGCATAAATCGGCACTTCCAAAAATACCATGAAACTTAATAGCGATGCCGTAACAAGCCATATTTTTCGATAAAATTGACGATTTGACATGACACTCACCCGCCCTTCAAAAAACGGAATATCTAACTTTTGTGCTTTGCAAACCTATTAATGTTGGTAATGATGCTTCCCACATAGTGAAAGGCAATGATCAAAAAGCAGGTTCCAACTATTGCCAACCAAAAATCAGGCTGAAATAGACGTACTCGTTTTGCTAATACGGAATCTAGAATTTGCAGAATCAAAACTGTCCCTAAAGTACCTACAAAACTAAGCGAAATTCGGTTAAAATATTTTGCCAATGCGGCTTTTTGCAAATGAAAATAGGCTTTCATACCCATTGCGAATTGATGCAAGGCATACCATAGTAAGCCGTATTGAATAATCAAAACCAAACAGTAACCCACCGCAAATGGGTACGTAACGTGCAACCCAGTTGTGCCAACATGAAAATTGAATGGATTAGAAATGATATACATAACTGAATTTCCTTTAAACGAATGCATAATATCCGCCGTAAAGTAATTCCAAACGCCACTAACTTTTTGCCAACCGATCACTAAAATAAGAAACTCTAAAAAAGATAGGATAGCCGATAGATAAGGATCATATTTTTCACGCATGCCACATTCCCCCTTCTTTCACCAATCATAGCTATAATTACCAATTGTTGAAAAGTAAAGAATTCCGATTCGCGTGATGGTAATCTTAATATCGCCCACACCCGAAAGCTCAATTTTGGGTTGGGATGGTGCAATGGTCGTGATACCATGGTTTTTCAATTGATTTTTATGATCTGTTGTTAAATTAAGGTGTGTGTTTACAGCCGTATTTGCCGTTGCGTACCCATTAATTGCAAACCTTGCACTCAACTCCGGCGACGTTAAACAAAGTACAAAAATAATGGCAAAAGTCCAGGCAATCTTGTTGACGTGTCTAAGCGGTTGGTCGCGATTGCAGATAATCACCGTGAGATAAACATTACAAATTAGAACGGTGACTACACTGAACAGACTAACTGACAGCAGATAAATCGGAGGATTAGCAGCCACAGTCGCTAGAATTAGCCAGATTAGCGCTGCTAAATTTAATTTGCGGCTTTTAAACAGAACCATCAGCAGCAAGACCGTAATCCCTACGATGGGTGCAAAGGACAAGGCCGCAGCACCCATAAACAAAAACGGAAAATGAATACCCGTGTAAAGGATGATGGCACGTAATTCCCATAAAACATTTAGACCTAGCCAAACACAAAAATAAAGCAGTAACTTTAAATATCGATTCTGCACCGGCGCCATCCCCTTCATAGAAACCGTTTCCATTTATCTAAATATTAGCACTTTGTCTCAGTAAAACAACTATATTTAACTCTCGCACTGTTCCGTATAGATTTAGACCAAATTAAAAAGCCATTTATTCCTTCATAGAATAAACAGCGCTAATAATAATTGATATTACGATGATTGGCGATTGGCCAGCGCCAAGATAAAGACCGTGCTTAAAATTAGGACTGTCCCAATCGTTTCAACAAACCCGAACGTCAAATTTAAAAAAATGACAGAAAAAATCGTTGCGGCCAACGGTTCAAAAGCATCTAACAATCCCGTAGCCGTAGCCGAAATGTAAGCCAAGCTTTCCAGATAAATGAAATAGGCAATGACTGAACCAAATATGACAATGAATAAATAACCAGCCCATCCTAGTAAATCAAACTTAGGTACATCACGCCAAATGGGTTGCACAAACATCAACAAGACAGCACCAATGACCATAGACCAAGCTGAAACCGACAAAGATCCGTATTGATTTAAAATTTTGGCTGGTAATAAAACATAGGCTGCGGCGGCCACTCCTGTCATCACACCCCAGAATAAAGCTGCGGGAGAAATGGTGAGTGTCGTTGGATTGCCACCTGTAATTAACAAGTACGTACCCACTAACGCAGCAATAATTGCCCAAACATCACCACGCCGCGGCACTCTCTTATAGTGCAAAATAGTAAAGACGACAATAAATACTGGTGACAAAAATTGAAGAATTGTAGCGGTTGCCGCATTTCCAACTTCTACAGCTTTATAATACACAGCTTGCATGGCAGTCATCCCAAATATAGTATAAATCACCAACTGAACTAGCGCCCTTTTATCATGCCAAATTCTAAATAGCTTTGGCCGTTCTTTAGTTTGTAGCCACCCAAATACTAATAAAATGAGACCACTAAATAACATTTTTGAGCTTATTAACCATCCCAGTTTTAGGTTGTAATTTGTAAATAAAAGCTGTGCAATTGGACCCGATATGCCCCAACATATCGCGCCAATGGATGCATATAAAATTCCTCGTGTTGACCTGCTCATTCCTTCGTCCCCCAGCACTTTCTAAATTACGATTTCTGCTTTCAATTATCTGACTATTGCAGAAGCAACGCAATGGTGATTTTGAAGAAATGGCCTACATTAACATCCCACCCACATAGAATTCCGGTTTTTAGGACCGCTCGACAAAACAAGTGTAAATAAATAAGCATGCTTCCAGCGGGGTATTCTCCCCGCATCCAGCATTTCCTTGCCCTGCTTTTCTCCGCTGAGCTTTAGGACCGCTCGACAAAACAAAAGACGGAAATTAAGCATGATTTCCTCGGGATTACGATCCCGCATACATCATGCTTAATTTCCGTCTTTTACCGTTTTGTCTCGCGCACTAATACCTTAATATTCCCGCCGCCACCTTATCGGTTGGCATATCTTCTGTATCCAATAACACGACGCGACCCGCACTCTGCATCGTCTTATCCACAACATCATTCACCAAGTTGTTTTCCTGAGCCTCCAACGACTCCGTATCCAACTTGCCTTCATCATCAATCATTCCCACAACCGTGGTATCACTTCTCACAAACAACGTATCAATCTGACCAGCCACCGCACACCTTACCAACTCACGCATATCGCTCGTTGCCTTATTCTTGTCCTTGGCTGTTTCATACCGCTGCTTTTGCACATCCATAATCTGCTCAAACCACTTATGTGCAACCGGCCGCATCTTATTCTCCAATTGATCAATACCTAAGCCATTCGGTGACTCCTCAATTTTTAAGTGATGTGACAAATTTTTATTTTTCGAGACCTGACGGAATTTCGCCTGATTTTCTGGTAAGGCAAACACAATTGTCATCAAACTCTCGGGATGCGCGTAATTTGTTGTGACATATTGATCTACCATTTGATAATAATTAATTTGATCAATTGTAACTTCCTGACTCTTTTCATTATGCCCATGATAAGCCACCGCAACATCGCCACCATGACTTGATGCGGCCCGGAAAGTTACCTCTCCACCAACTAACTCATTATCACCAAGTGCTTCCTTCAAAGTTCGCGGCGCATCCTCATCTAGGCGTACCTTTTCCAAATCGTAACCATCACCCCGATAAAGCTCAAATGAAGTCTGATTCAATGCAATTAACAAGTATTCAAATTTCATTTGCAATTCTTGAATGATGGGTAAAACATTGGGTTGACGTGACACCGACACTTGATTTGAATAAGCTTCTGAAAGTTGAAAGCTTTCTACTTGATCCATATTGCCTATTAACGCTGTTGAACGTCCTTTGTTATTTAACCAGAAACTATTATCTTCGCCGTAAATTCCTAATTTACTTAAATAACTTTCATGATCCAGCTTAGGAAACATCTTAGTAAGCCGTTCCTTAGCTTCTCTCATTAAGTTCTTAAAAGTAATTTTTGTCTGCTGAATTTCTTTTAAGTCAGTTGGATTATTCACAATCATTGTGACAAAGGGACCATTTTCTGAACTCAATAAATCGTATAAATCATTTCTGTTAATTCGCATTGGTCATTCCTCCAGTAAGCATATTAGATATGAAAGCCTTTTCTACATCTTAAACTCAGCATAGCATGTTTCCCTCGAAAATTCCAGTATAGTTATAGCTTTCATAAGAATAAAATTATTATATGCCTAACAAAATACTAACCCGCAACAGGTTTAAATAATTCAAAATGAGCTTTCAAGTACTTACCCGTCTCGCTTTTTACTGTGCTGGCAACTTCTCGAGGTGTCCCGGATGCCACAATCTGACCCCCTAATTGACCGCCTTTAGGCCCAAGATCAACCACATAATCGGCATTCGCAATCACATCAAGGTCATGTTCAATGATAATAATGGTGGCTCCTTGATCAATTAAGCGATCAAACACGTGAATTAATGTTTGAATGTCCAAGGGATGCAACCCCACAGATGGTTCATCAAAAACAAATAAGGTACCGCTTTGCTTACGTCCCATTTGTGAAACTAACTTCAATCGTTGTGCCTCACCGCCAGAAAGAATTGGTGTACTCTCGCCTAAGACTAAGTAACCCAGTCCCATTTCATTCAATTTTTCTAGAATAGTACTGATTGCGGGAACCTCTTTAAAAATAGGTAAGGCATGTTCCACATCTAGTGCTAGAATATCGGCAATGCTGTAACCATGCCACTTTACCGCTAAAGTTTCGTCATTATATCGTTTGCCATGGCACACAGGGCATGTTTCTACCATGTCCGGTAAATATTGAATATCAAGCGAAATTGTCCCGGTTCCCTTACAATTTGGGCAAGCACCTGAACCCACATTGTATGAAAAATGACTCGCCGTCCATTTTCTTTGTTTAGCTCCGGTTGTATTGGCAAACAGAACCCGTAAAGTATCCAAAATACCAGAATAAGTAGCTACCGTTGAACGCACATTTTTTCCAACTGGCACAGAATCAACCATCACCACGCGATGAATATGGGCGCGATCCAACTGTGTGACGTGCTTTGGTAACGGCTGTTTTTTGATGGCAGCTTTGATGGCCGGAATTAGACTATCCAAAATTAACGTCGTTTTTCCAGCCCCTGAATAACCCGACACAACGCTGAGACGGCCTTTTGGAAAGTGGGCTGTCACATTGTGCAGATTGTACCGATCAGAGACCTTAACCGTGATGTCACCCTTATCAAACAGTTGGGCTTTAGGAACTTGATTACGAACTAAAAGCTTAGCCGTTCCATTTAAAAATGGGGCAATCAGTGAATTGGAACTTTTTTGAATGGTAGGAACTGTCCCGTGATCAATAACGGTCCCCCCGTTTTTGCCAGCTCCGGGACCAATTTCAATCACATAGTCGGCCGCTGAAATAATGCGCGTATCATGATCGACAACGACTAGTGAATTTCCTTGTGCCACAAGTTGATGCAAGATCTTGATTAAACCACTCACGTTGGCTGGGTGTAAGCCGACTGACGGTTCATCCAGTACATAAAGCACACCGGTAGTTTGACTTCGTAACGTACGACCAAGCTGGATTCGCTGTAGTTCACCAGTCGATAAAGTATCACCAGCACGATCTAACGTGAGATAGTCTAAGCCTAAATCTAAGACTGGTTGCAGGCTGTCTTTTAATTCACCGACCAAACTAGTACCCAATGCCTGCACCTGTTTGGGTAACCACGGCACAATTTTTGGAATAAATTGCGTTAATTCGGTAATAGTCATTTTAGAAACTTCTGCGATATTTTTATCAGCTAACTTGGTTACCAATAGTTTGGGATTAAATCGACTACCATGACAAGTTGGACACACATCAAAGGAATAGAATCGGTTTAACCGGGTAATTGCCCGTTCATTAGCGGTGGTGGCTAAACTATCTTCAACTGCTGCATACGCATTTTCAAATTGCGCATTATCCATATGAAAAATTTTACCCGTTTTTGACGGAATATTAATTGCGTACTTTTTATTGGCACCATGCCATACTTGTTCTTGATCTTTGGGGCTCATCTGATTGAAGGGCGTGTCAATTGGAATGCCAATTTGTTCCGCCACATAAATCATAAAGTTACGGCCTGGCAAACGCCATGAAGCAACCGCGCCTTCCCGCAAAGTTTTGGTTTGATCAGGAATGAGACGTTCTTTTACAATTTGACGAACTTTACCAATCCCATTACATGTGGGACAAGCGCCCTCGGAATTAAAGGCAAAGCTTTCAGCGCCAGGTGCCATAAACTTCACGCCACACGTTGGGCAAACTACATAACCCATATTTTCAGCTACTTCCAATGTCGGTGGCACTCGATGCCCATTAGGACAGACATGGGATCCCAACCGGGAAAATATCAGGCGTAAAACATTTAAGCTTTCTGTCATCGTACCCACTGTGGAACGCACACCAGGCACCGTGGGCCGTTGGCGCAGCGCCAAAGCAGAGGGCAGATATTTTACTTCATCCACGTTTGCCTTTCCAACTTGGCTAATGCGACGGCGGGTGTATGTCGACAACGAATTCAAGTATCGGCGTGCTCCTTCAGCATAAAGGACCCCCATTGCCAACGAAGATTTTCCGGATCCAGATTTGCCCGTAATTGCTACAAATGCGTTTAAGGGAATTGTCACGTTGAGATTCTTTAAATTGTTAACATGGGCTCCCATCACTTCAATGTTGTCAGGGATGGTTTCTTTATGTTGAATTGCCATTTAGAACGCCTCTTCTTTCTGTTTATTTCTCTTTCAGTATAACGCGCTGAAATCATTGACCATAACAAAACACGTTCTGAAGTTCAGATTGAACTTCAGAACGTGCTGCTTTTTCTTATACTAAGTAAATCACTGCAATCAATGCTACTACAGCCACAATTGCAGATACTCCTGCCAACAATTTGTTAACCTGCCATTTTTTAAATGCATAGTATGCACAAAACAGCATGACAATAAATGATACAAGCAAAACCCAAAATCCCATCTAAATCATCCCCCGAATTAAACTCTGAATAACGCTAATATTACAAATGCATAAACAATCTCTACTACCATAACTAAAAGAGTTAATAAAGCTCCCAATAATCTTTTAAAAAAGTTACCTTGAAATCTTGGTAAAAACTCAAAGTATGTCCCGATTCCCAAAATTCCGGTTCCGCCAACACCAATTCCAAACTCTTGCCATAAGATTGTTAACCAAGGCCCTGCTATAAGACAAAATACCGCAAAATAGAGGACATATTTTAACACCTTGAAATTTGATTTTTCTTCACTCATTGAGATAACCACTTCTCATTTTTATTTTTTGTTAGTTGCAACCTGTATATTTCAAAAGATCGGCTAACATCTAAATTATGCGCAAAAAATCATCAAAAAGGAAGAACGCATTGCTTTACATGCTGACACTAGTTGTTTACATTAGGGTATTTTTGTTATAGATTCAATAGTAACAGAAAAAATGGGGGGATTTACAATGTCAATTGCACTACAATTAAAACAAGCCAGAGAAAATAGCGGCTATTCACAAAATGAAGTTGCCACTATTTTACATATTTCCAGACAATCAATTTCAAAATGGGAAAATGAACGTGCTTATCCCGACCTAGACAACCTAATAGATTTAAGTGAAGTCTACAAAGTCTCGTTAGATGACCTTATCAGGGAAAAACAGGAACTTAAAGAAAAGTTGGACCTAAATGATGCTCAAATTGACGAACAACAAAAAAGGCTTAGTAATGTTAATACTAAACTCTATCAAAATACCGATGAAGGGCTTATTTTGTTAATCGTCTCTTTGATAAGTACCATGATTCCCCCCGTGGGTATTTTTGTCCCCATGTACGTCTTATGGCGAAACAACAAATACAATAGTTTATACAAAACCATTATGCTTGTTAGCATTATCGCAATCATCGTCAGTCTTACTAATTCTTTTGTCATTTTTTCAGATCTTTTTCTAAACCTGGGTACCAATACCGTCTATCCAACTAAATAATAAAAGTATAAAATGAAGTTTTCTAATAAATCTATATTCATAAACCAACAGAACATCACCAACTTAAAAAAATTATTCTGAACTTCAATAGTTGTTGTCATTTTTATTTAGTATGTAAGCATGCAAATCTTTGAACATCAATCTGGCTTTACCTGAAACCTATGAGTACAGTAAAAATTAATGACACAAACAAGATACTAAGAAAAATGCCTGCCAATAATTTATTAGTTTGTTTTTGGCTAAAGAGATAATAAAGTCGAACTTAACATTATGACGTATTGCATTCTTTCTTGAACCTTCATTTCTCATCACTGTCATTTACTTAATCTTTTATTGGATATATCTTTTAAATAGTTTCAAATTTCTTATCTGAAAGGAGTAACAAAATGTCTTTACAATTAAAAGCATATCGTGAACAAGCACACCTTTCACAAGATGATGTGGCAAATGCCATTATGGTTTCTCGACAAGCTGTGTCAAGATGGGAAACTAACAAAACATACCCCGATATTGACAACTTAATGAGTCTTAGTAAACTTTATGGAATCTCTCTGGACGAATTATTATCAGAAAGTCCCAAAATTAAAAGAAAGCTTGCATTAGATGCTAAACAACCTCAAAAGAAGTCTACAAAATTTATAAATCGAAAAACGTATAACGCAAATGATGAAAGTTTTGAATTAATTACAATTACACTTTTGAGTGCTATTCTTCCAGTCTTTGGCGTATTTATCCCGCCATATATAATGTTTAGAAATAATAAATTCAACCGATACTTTATTTTAATCTATATCATAGCTATGATTGTTTTTCTTGTTAGCCTATTTAACTGCTATCTTTTCCTCTCAGACATTTTTACCCACTCATCAACTGAAATACATTTGGATTAACTAGTTACTCTCAGCTTTCCATGTATTATTTCACTTGTAATTGCATGTACATGAACGCCATACACTTTAGTTATTTGATTCTTACGAACAACAATTTTGTATGAGGCTTTCTAAGAAAATGTTTTTGTGTGTGACACCGTATAAGTGTGACTATTCGCATAAGCATTAGGAACTTTCCAAAATAGCACCAGCAAAGATATAAACAAAACTAAAATAACATTAATTTTTTTCATTTTTTCCTCCTTGATTTCAGAATCAATCAAAAAGAGGAAAAAAATAAGCAACACGTAGTTGAGTAACTACGTGTTGCTGCTATTGCTTTAACAAACTGAAGTTCATAAGAACTGAAAATTAATGATATCAAAAAAGACCAGTTTTTCAACTAGTCTTCATTGTCATTCATTATTTAGCTAATTCTTCGCGGCCAATTTCAAGATAACGATCCATATCTTCCTTTGGCACCATACTACCACCGGTTGCCCAAACAATATGATTTGCATTTTTCATTGGGAAATCAGCCGATAGATTTTCTAACGACTGATCCATAATTGTGAATCCAGCAGCTGCCGACGGTTCCAATCCAATTTTCTCAGTTTCATACAAACGAACAACATCTTTCATCATATCTTCGTCTTTGAAAGTTGCCGTTCCTAATAACAAAGTCCGCATATTCTTACCAGCAATTCTTGATGCGCGACCAACAGCCAACCCATCAGCTTTAGTCGTACCGTCAATACCAATATCATAAACAGAAATTTTATCATTTAAACCAGTAACCATCCCTAAGGTAACAGAAGGGATATGTGTGGGTTCTGCAAAAATAGCATGTGCATTTTCGCCTAAAACCTTCTTTAGACCAAAGGTAACGCCACTTGGACTGCCACCGACACCAGCTGGTAAGTATACAAACAAAGGGTGATCCTTATCAACTTTAATTCCCTGAGATTTTAATTGGGCTTGTAGTCGCAATGCAGCAACCGAATAACCAAGGAATAAATCATATGAACCTTCATCATCAATGAAATAAGTCATTGGATCAGCTGCAGCCGACTTGCGAGCTTCAGTAATCGCATGTGTGAAGTTATCGTTGTACTCGACGACATTCACGCCAAATGAACGTAACTTATCTTTCTTCCATTGTGAAGCATCGGCTGACATATGAACTGAGGTTCGGAAGCCTAATCTTTGCGCCACAATACCAATTGAAAGGCCTAAATTACCAGTTGAGCCCACCGCAATTCCATATTTGGCAAAAAGATCGTGATACTTCTTGCTGGCTAACACGGCGTAATTATCCTCATAAATTAAGCCGCCTTCTTGAATGGCCACTTTTTCAGCAAATTTCAAGACTTCATAAATTCCACCACGAGACTTAATCGAACCGGAAATTGGTAAGTAGTTATCAGCTTTGAGGTACAAGCCACCTTCAATTTCATTTGTAAAGCTTTTATTTAGGCGAGCCTTCATGTATGGAAGGTCTATTAATGGTGACTCAAGGATTCCATGAGTCGCCACCGTCTCTGGAAAAGCTACTTCAAAGTATGGTGCAAATCGATGGAAACGTGCTTCAGCATCAAAAACATCTGCAATTCCAATTGAAAGATCAGCTTTCTTACCATAATCAGGGTTACGCCAGAAAAAAGGCTTTAACTCCTGCATTGTTTTTACTTCTGGGTACTTTTCGATCAAAGCATCGACATTCATTCTCTAGATCTCCCTATTCTTGTTTTTGTACGTTATCCAGTATAACAACAATACTGTGATTTTTTAAGTATACAGCAACAATTTGTTTTAAACCTTTACCATTAATTATGCAATTACCACAATACAAAAAAGTCGTAAATGATCTCTGTTACAACACCACGGCCTTCTAAGAATTCTATTGAACACGTTAAAGAATATCGAGTAAAATATTCAAAATATATGCTCATATCTACATAGTGTGTGAGTACTATACCAATCGTCAAGAACTGAACATCAAATCAAAAAGAAAACCAGATTTATATTTTTCCTCATTATTCAAAGTTTTTTCCAATTAAGCATAGATTAACATTCTAAACGCTAACCTCACCCTCGTTCACCTGATAAACTTGATCAGCAACACTTTGAATGACAAAACGATCATGACTGGCAATTAAAATAGTTTTGTCCTCATTTTTCAACTCCCGCAACTTGTCCTCAAAAGTTTGCACAGATGCTTCGTCCAAGCCGTTAGTCGGTTCATCTAAAATAATTAATTCTTGATTTTCCATAATAGCTTGAATAATTGCCAATTTCTGTCGCATTCCCAATGAAAACGACTTAACCTTTTCATCTTTATGGTCAATCATATCAAACAATTGCATTGCTTCTAAAATCTGTTTTTCTTGGATTTCATTTTTAATTGCGGCTAAATATTTGAGATTATCAAGTGCCGTATAATTATTAATAAAACCAGGGGTTTCCAAAATGGTACCAATATTGACTTGTGGACTAGATCCCAGACTTATCTTCTCTCCATTAATCTCAATTTCACCAGAATCTAACTTAATCATCCCTAGAATTGCACGAAAAAACATCGTTTTCCCAGATCCGTTAGGTCCTACAAAGCCTGTGATAGTTCCTTTTTCAATGTTCAGATTTATATTTTGTAGAATCCGTTTATGTTTAATTGTTCTTGAAACATTCTTTAAATTTATATAACTCATTTAAAATTCTTCTCCCTATAGCAACTCCGTTTTTCGATATGCTAAATTTAATAATTCAACAAGTATTACAAGCCAAATTACTAATATTCCACTGACAAACTTCAAATTTAAAGTCGTTGTAATTAAAATAGCCCAGTTTGTTTTCAATGCTAAAACTATTAAAAACAAAACTACTGTTAAAAGCTCCCCTACAATTCCTCGTAAAAGCATGGTTAACACTAAAATCAAAATAGTAATGCCCATCAGACTAAGTATTGTTGCTAATCCTAACCTAAAAATAAACAGCACAGAAATTGTTTTTATTTTAAGAATCCAAACAACAACCCAAAAATATAAATTATATAAAATCGAACTAGCCAGAATCAGGCCACCAACTAATACAACAGGCAATCGACTATTAGACTTGCGAATCCAAACGAAAACATTTTGTTTCAACAAAAACTCTTTAAATACCGGAATCATCGCAAACAGCGGTACTAAATAATATAAAATCCAATTCAAGTTTTGAAAAATAAAATTACTTGTCATTGCTGGAAAAGTGTTAAAAATATTTTCTGCACTATTAAAGCTAGATTCCTGACAATATTCATAGAGTAGTCCTATCTGAAGTATGATTAAGCAAATTTTGGTCTTCAAATTTCTAACTAAGAGTTGATCATAAAGCAGATCTAGTTCTGCTTTCATAAATATTCACGCTTTCTGGCTCGCAATTGAGCTAAACTCATAATTGCAAAAATGATCCCCCAAATAATTAAAGATTTGGAAATAATTATCACCAGTGATTGTTTAGCCAAAATCTCGTTTATTAAAGTAATTTCATTAATGGGTGTTGCGGAAAAGCTTCTCAGAGATCCTGTAAAAAGTACAACACCTACTAAGCAGCTCGCCATTGTGAAATTTAATAGTGGAAAACACGTAACCATCAGTAAAATGATTGTTTGACACATTACTAAAGCCTGAAAAACAAACCAGAATCCACCTAATACCCATGGTGGCTCAATGTCTGTTGTTCCTTGCATCATTTGCATAGCTACAAAAAGGCCAATGGTGACTACAAACGATGTCAGCGCGCTACTAATAAAGACAGCAACATTGTTCATAATTAGCCAATCCGTCTTGTGCTCTAATCGTGCCAACAAAAACGGCTCCACCCTCACACGTAAAGCAATAACTAGAAAAATATTAGCGGCGTTAATAATTGAAAAAAATACGTTAGGGAGTAAATTTTGATACATGGCCAATTGTCCCCGCATGTCAATATCAATTCCTGATACGTAGTAATAAGAAAAGAAACTTAACATTAAAATTATTAAAATAATAACTAACTCTCGTAGTTTAGATCCCCACCACACTTTATTAATCCACTTCATCGCGTTTCCCTTCAAAAGCTGTGACAAGCAATACGCTAAGTAATCCTAATAAGAATATTCCTATTAAAAAATATTGGCTGCCAACATAATCATTACTAAAAGTAGGTGGCAAAATATACGTAATCCCAAGGTTATCTATACCAGCATAATTACTGATTAAAAATGAAGCTGCTACAACTAAGAATGGAAAAGCCATTTCTACTTTTTTTCTTTTAGCCACGTAAGAACACGCAATTCCAAGAATACTAAAAAGGCCGCTATACAGAAACACAATTAGTATAGACATCCACCAAAAAGACATGGGTGACGTATAAAACCAATTATGTACCCATCCTCCAGCCGAAAACAAATCAGCAGGCACATTCGTCGTCGAATATCTTGTAAAAAAATAAGCACCCTCAACTATCAATGGTATTGCGCCAACAAAACCACCTACTAAAAAACTTATCATTAGGTTGATCCGCAAATAGACACGTTTTGACTTACGCATCAAAATGAAATTTAATAGTCCTTGATGTTTATCTTCACTGTATATGCTGGTAGCTGCTAATCCACTCATAATTGGTAAAATGAAGTAGTAGAGATTACTACCGGCCCCCGTAAAATCAAAACCGGTTAAATGTATGTACGCACTGTTCATAAAGTTAGCATTTTCAGGATAAATGGTGATGGCTTGTATGATAATCATTGCAAAACCAATAAGCAGTGCAACGTATATTTCCCAACGTTTCAATAGTCGGATCAATTCAATTTTTGCTAACATAATTGTCCCTCCCTAGCTATTCACAATTTTTAATTTACTTACTCCTCAAATCAAGCCGTTCATTTGGAATTGGAAATGTTAATAAGACATCATGTATTTTTGTATTGGTACTTGGTACTTAATTGCTGATTCGTTCAAATTATGTATATGATCAACATACTGTAAGGAATTACAAGGCGCAAATTTTTCCAAAAGTTATGATTTGCACGACGATTACCATATGATAGCAGATCAGCTTGCTTAATAGTAAATCTTGTAGACACTTGATAATTGGACGCTTTTTGTTTCATATGAACTTGATGAAACGAAAAATTCACTGCCGGTTGATAAATTGCAGGAACGACACCTCCCTCTTGAATGGTCAATGGATTAAAGAAGCGCCACAAATGTGATCAACAATTTAAGTCTTTGATGCTGACTATAGTATTGAACGGCTTGATCGAAGACTTAAGTTATCACCCACGTCACACATTACATTTATATGTTCTAATTCATAACGTGCTCATTACCAAAAAATCCCGTCAAAAATTGCATCCACAAATCTGTAAGTGTAATTTTTGACGAGAATTTAGACAATTAGTTTTGTTTAAGCTTCCCTCAATATCTACAAAAAAAATAAGAATCGGTATAAGGTTACCAGCTCTTATTTCTATCTCATCTGAACATTTGACCAGTTTTGACTGTCACATATTCAGATTGAGCTTTTATGAACTCCCCCCAGAGCGTAGGTACTGATTTTCCATTGCCAAAAATATAAATTCCAATTTTTGCTAATCAACAAAACCAATTATGCAATGAGAAAGACTTTTTGCATAGAAACCAGTGGTTTACATTCTAGCAACCGTCAGTTTACGTGGTCGATCTTGCCGGAAACTGAACTTCAATGAAGTTGAATAACGTTTTGAATTCCCATCAAGAAGAAACAATCATCAAACATCTTCATAACTTTTTTCATGCTATGTAAAATAACAAAAGTCTCCGCGAAGTAAGTATTACTACTCTTCTTTTGTTATTATTCCCCATAAATACTTATTTTCCGTTGTCATTATTTTTAGTGATTTAAATTACCACATAAATGTAGTATATATGCATATAATTCAAAACGGTAAATTAAAAAATTAACGTGCACTTTTTAATGATTAACGTCATTATTCAACAAGATTTAGGCCAATATTAAACCTTTTTATGTACTTCATATTTAAAGATAGCTTCTAAATCAGGATAATGCTGATTAAAAACCGGCACATAGCCATTCTTGGTAACCTCGGCGAAAATTACTTTACCACACTGCTCATTATGCAATTCAAGGTGTACGCCATTAGCCATCAAAGTAACTTTTTTGACACCTTTAATTCGTTTAAGTCGTGCTACATCCTGATATCCTTCAATATCTAATCTTAACCGACCGAATTGTCGATAAATTTCTGTTGGTGTCCCTTGCAAAACGGTTTGACCATGTTTCAACATAACAATATAGTCTGATAACTTCTGTACATTATCCATATTATGGGTTGAGAAGATAACCATCTTTCCTTGCTGCTTTGCCGCTAAGATCGCCCTAATCAGCAACTCACTATTTACCGGATCCAATCCAGAAAATGGTTCATCTAAAATTAACAACTGTGGCTTGAACATCAAACAAGCAATCAGTTGCACTTTTTGTGCATTCCCTTTGGATAAAGATTCAATTTTATCAGTGACTTTTCCAACCACATTAAGTCTTTTCATCCAGTCGTCCAGAAGTATTATAGCTTCCGCTTTTTTCATCCCATGTAGTGCGGCAAAATAAAGCAATTGGTTTTTAATGGTCTCCTTTGGATAGAGTCCTCGTTCTTCAGGCATATACCCGACTTTTGCGGTGATTGCATCAGGAGTCAAAGATTTGCCATTCCACAATATTTTGCCACTGTCTGGTTTAATGAAATCCAAAATCATGTGAAAAGTTGTCGATTTCCCCGCTCCGTTTTGCCCGATCAAACTCAAAATTTGACCACCATGCAAGGAAAATGATAAATCAGACACCGCATTAAAATTGCCAAACTGTTTTGAAACATGTTGTAGTTCAATCATTTAAACCTCACCTTTTATTTTCTTTTGAATTGCCCGTATTCTCATGTGAAAGCACTGCTAAAAACGGATTTGCTTTTTTGGATGATAACAAGCCAAAGCGATACTGCCGAACACTCTGTTTTAGTAGCCAAGCTATGATAACCAACTGAATTACGATGTTTAAATAGGCTTCACCGTAACCAACATTTTGATTAGCCAATAATGTCGGCATCAACAAGGAGCCAATTGGTGGAAAGGCTAGCACAACATTGGCATACACACGCATAACACTAATTCCTGCATCAAAATAGTGCGGTGCATTAAATAAAAATGACACCGCCGTTCCAGTTCCGATCAGTAACATGACAGGAATAATGGCCACCGCTACTTGTGACTCATCCGTCACATAAGACGCAATTTCGGTAGCCCACACTAGTGCCATAAATAACGCCACTGCGGCATCTAACACGATGTACACGAAAAAAACGGGGCTAGTATTTCTAATGATTGTTTGAACGATAAAACCGTGCGTCACCCGTTCGTATATATAAATTAACCCTGCATAAATCGTCATATGTAAAAGCATCAGGCAATAGGTTGCTGAAATTTTACCAATCAATTGTTCTTTAGCATCCACCATTGCCAACAACATTTCTGAAATTTTACTCGTTTTATCCGCAGCCACCGAATTAGCCATAATAGACACATACGAAAGACTAACCATAAAAATAAATATGGGGAGAAAGTTTCCCCAAAATAAATTTAAATTCAAATGATTGCTAGTCGACAGATCGAGATGAATATTTCCGCTTCGTTCAAAAATTGCTGCAATTAATAATGGCCATAAAATAATTGTCCAATAAGTAAACGAACTTAATTGACCTTTAATTTCATGACAAGCTACCGCCAAAACTTGTTTTTGTTTGAGTATCTTCATCTCATCACTCCCACATTAATCCATAATTGCAGCTTTTTGGTATTTCTGTTTGACTATCCAAAAATAGCCTACAAGTAAAATCGTTTGCAGAACCGTACTTATGAATAAAAAGAACGTATCATCACGATGATAAAAAACAAGTTGACTGCTAATTATCTGTGACCACACCGGAAAAATTAGAGCAGTAAGTAACTTAAAACTCGAAAAATGTCCCAAGGTGACGAATGACAAAAAGATGGAAATCATGATATATACATAAACTGGCGTTAAAGCCTGTAGTAAATGACTATGATTTTTTATGTAAATGCTGATATGTGCCGTCAATAATAATATCCAACCAAAGATTTGTAGCATAAGTAAAATTAATAAAAAAGTGTGCCAATTTACAAAGTAACTGTAACTGGCTGTCATTAACGAGAATAACAATTTATTTGTTGTCATTAAAAAAGAGAAACTAATTATGTATAATCCCAAACTTGCTATCAAAAGGTAAAGGACACCCAGTAATCTGCCAGAGAATTGATCCTCTGATCTACTAATGACCCACAAAAACTCATTAATTTTTGACGATCGATCATTTTCAATCTCGTTCCCAGTTATGGGTATTAATAACAAACTGAAGAGTAAGACAAACACAGCCATGCCAATTGATAAAGTTCTGGGAAAATTACTAAACACTAAAGTATTTGTGTTCACATCAGGTGAGATTCCAAATGCTAAAATCATAACTAACACAGAACCCGGCCATAACAAACCGGACCAGTATGAACTTTTCTTGATGTTATGTTTAAACGTAAATTTAGCTATAACGTTTAAACGTCGTAAATTTATTTTTGTCATAAAAACTTTAAACGAATTCGTGAAAAGCACGCAATCTAGCCATATTCGTTTTAGTATTCACCCCTTTACTACCTTACCTATTTGTTACGCCGCTCACCTTTGCGCCAATAATATAAACTTGTAGCTATTCCAATAATCTGTATTAAACTCCATATAATACCACATACCGTTGCCGTAAGTGCCGCACCATAGGTTTTGCCATCTAAAATGTAAATTAAATTGAAGATCAGGCAGGTTATAAACAAGCCCCTATAATCCATAAGGTCATTAAAGGCCGTTGGCCGTTCTGGCTTAAATAGCCATAATACAGCTGCAAAAGATACCTAATATAAGCCTTCCATGTTGTCGTTTTAGTTCATCATCTAAAGTAGAGGCTACACTTGGTGATAAACTATAAAAAGCCAAGCAGAGCAAAGTGCTTTTCCGGAACCATAGCAAGATCTTGCATCAAGTCTTGATGAAGATCCACTTACCTATGAAAATCTGTTGTCAATTCAACCACTTCGGACACAAGTCTATCACGATAATAAAAGCGACGCGATACATTAATCAAAATACGTACTAATCACGTATCAAAATATTGTGGGTGCCGCAGATGCTTGATACTCAAGAATACCTGTAAAGAAGTTTCTTGCACAATATCTAGAGCATCCTCCTGATTGTGAAAATATAACAACGCAGTTTTGTACATTTTTGATTGCAGATCAACCAGTAAGGTAGACCACTCTTCTCTATCACCCCACTTTGCTTGAAAAACTAGTTCTATATCTTTTTTCAATGTGTTTATTCCCAAACGTTTGACCCCCAGACCTATTAGTGACTAGTCATAGATAAAAGGTTTCAACAATCTCAGCATTTGGTAATTTTCTTTATGTCTTATTCAAAAAATTCCCGACAAAAATTTCAACCACAAGTTTGTGATTACATTTTCTGACGAGAACCTTTATAAATAATACAGGACGTTGTCCACTAATTTTACTTTTTAAAACATTTGATGCTTCTCATAACAATTCGCTTGACTGAAGATTTTTGGTAATAATAAAAATAAAAATAACAGATATTTTCCGAAAATAATCGTTGACTAATTTTAAAATCTTAAATCGAAGCACCTCACACCGGCACTAATTTTTATCTTTGTGCCAATAATACAAACTTGTAGCTATTCCAATAATCTGTAATAAACTCCATATAATACCACATATTGTAGCTGTAAGCGCCGCTCCAAATGATTTGCCATCCAAAATATAAATAACGTTAAAAATAATTGCAGCTATAAACAGTCCCCATTCTATAATACTTAAGGTTTTACTATCCGATTTCATACCAACACGCCCTTCTTAGCCTCTTTTCTGCTCCCTTAAGCTACGCTTCTTTAGATAATTAAAGTCACAGTAGTAAAATTTGATGTAGAGCTAATAATATATTTATCTTCAGTATCGAACACTTGAACGCTAAAAAATTAAGCAATTCGTCTACATCAAACTATAATATTTAGATTTGCTCATGTCTTCAAATTAAATAAAGAGAGTAATCGTTTTGGTAGTCATGCTTGCCCATCCTTTTGACATTCCAACTTTTCTCAATGCCGAATAAATGATATGGTACTCTGTACCTGTGTAATGATCCACAACTTTTAGAAAGCCTCCTAAGCCCGTAAACTTTGTAATCTTCTTTTTCGCCGCTTTAGGTAGTTTTTTCCATACTTTCAATATCAACTTTGCAACAGTTTTTCCTCCCATTCTTGTTTCGGGATTTTGAGACTGTTGATATAAATAGACCACTTCTTTGTCACTAATTGTTGATAGTTCTTCTGCCGTAAAATTGTCATAATACATAAGGTGTGTTTTTGCTTGTTTAACTTCATCTGGTGTAATTACCAAGTTAATTGTCGGATCAAAGTTATCATACAACTCTGCATCTTGAATTTCATTTGTTTGGATTGTTGTTTCCGACTTTTGTTGATTAAAAAGTTTTGCAACATCGTCCCCTGATAGTTCCCCTTGATTCTCTAATTTAGTTGTTATATCTTGTTTGCTTGTTTCATCATTTTTAACAGTATCAGCATAAGCCACAGAACTTGGCACTACAACAGTACCTAAAGACATTAACGTCAAAACTAATGCAATATTTTTCATGTTCTTCTTTAACATAATAAATCCCCCCGTAAACACTTATTTTCATTGTCGTTTTTAATCCCTACTCCACTTTATTAAATCGCAAACACCTCACAATTATTTAGTATGTCTATAGTATATAGTCAAACGGTCTGGTGTGAGTAAATAAAAAATAAACGTACCAATTTCAATGATTAACGTAAAAAAATGGATTTACAATTTTATACTGTAAATCCATTTTAAGATACATGATTTTTCATCAATTTAGTCAAATCTCGGGCCTTGCGAAAAGATGCCTTGCAAAAAAGTCCCTGATTAAAATGCAATTGTCTGGTTTGAGCGTTAAAGCTGGTCATATGATCTAAATTAACCAAATAACTTTTATCACAACGAAACAAATTCGTATACTTTTCTTCCAAATTGTTCAGATTTCCGGGGAATTCTGCTTGTCGATTTTCAGCAATCATGGTAACGCTTCCCGGGCGCTCTTTGATGGTATATAACATCACTAATTCGTTCATTGGTACTGAAAAATAGCGGGACCCGATGTGATACCCAAACAACGACTGTTGATGATAGAGAGACTCAACGTATTGAGATCGCGCTAAATTGACGTCTTCAATAATTTTAGATTTAATATCTTCAATTGATTGATCTTTTAAGATATAGTCCAATGGTGCAATCTTACGCTCCAAGGTTAAAAATGCCAATTCATCATGTGTCGTCACGAACACAATTTGTGCAAATGGCATCTTCTGTCGAATTTTACTAGCCAGCTTTAATCCCGCATCCGTCTGTTTGGCAATTTCCATATCCAAAAAAAACAGTCCCTGTTCCTGGTCTAAAATACCATTCTCTAATTTTTCAACACTGTTTGTGGCACAAACCAACTTCATCGCATAGTCATTAATCATAATAGTATTTTTAATAATTCTTGCGTAAAATGCCTGTTGCTCTGGATTGTCTTCTAATAAATAGATTGAAAACACTTATTTCTCCCCCGTAATAATTAAAGTAATTCTTAGTTTTCGTTGTATCAATTGTGTATCTAAGTAAAAATTTTCATTTTGATCAACTAGTTCCTTGACGTTTGCAAGTCCTAACCCACGATCCTCTCCTTTTGAGGAAAATCCAAGTTTAAAGATTTTCCTCAAATCAAATGGTAATTTTACCGTATTTTCAACAGAAATTTCTACAGTATCAACCGTTTTAATCAGGGCACAGGCGACTTTTCGATCGGACATTTTTTCTGCCTGCTCAATCGCATTATCTAAAAGCACTCCGACAATTCTAACGATATCCACCAATTGCTTTTCAATAAAAAAATCACTTTGTTCAATTTCAATATTCAACTCAACATTTTGTTTGCGAGCTTCAAAAAACTTCTGGACAATAAGCCCTTGCAAGGTTTCGTTTTTGAGATGATCTAATTGAGATATACTCGCTTTTTTTAATGACTGATTTAAATTCTTTTGATTTTTCAACTCATACAAGTATTCATTAAGTTCAGTTTGATCACCGTGCTTAGCTAATTCTGACATGGACACCATAATATTTCGAAAATCATGCTTAAATTGACGCAGCTCCGTATATTGTTGGGAAACACTATCCAAATAATCGTGTAATTGTTGATTCCTCATTTTTTCGTCTTTCACACTCTGCTGAGTAGCATAGGTCTTTATGAAGAACTGCATTTGCCAACCCATTAAAAGAATAATCAACATAAAGATCACAATACTGGCTGCTTGAATTGTTGCTGCGATATTCTGAATATCACTAATAATTAAAATGATCTGAATAGATGCATAAATCATCATTAGCATCCAAAAAATTCGTGTGGATAATCCCAAATCTTCAATTTGATCAACCAAATGATACCACCATGTACGATGGTGATAAAACCAAATAAATAAAAGTAAAGTAAGAAATAAATCAATCACAAGATCTTGTGTAATCAACATGCCACTAACTTTAGAAAGTGATTTAAGCGAATGAAAATGATTTGCCCACATTGAAATTGTCGTGCTAATGTATGCACTAATAGAAATAAGTATCATTTGGATAATAACGCTTATGAGCATGGTATTTACATAACGCAGACGGATTTTAAACCGCCTTTGTCTACCTATCTCAATTACGACTGCTCCTAAAATTAAAGGAAGGTAAGCAGCATCTTCCAAAAAAATCCCTAAAATTGCACAAAGAATGCTAACTCCAAAGTTTAAAGTAACTACATTCAACTCACAATTATTTTTTAAATAGGTATTCATATTTAAAATAACAAAAATTAGCACAAAATTTTCAATAAGAAATTCAGTAATCCCAGGTTCTATCATTTGTATATTAGTTTAGATGAATAATAAAATTAGTTCATCCTTGGCTTCCTTTAAACCAAATCTTCGTTTCACATCACCTCCTTTAGTTTAACTAAATTGTATCAACGACACAATATCAACAGTGATGTTTTCGATTAACGTATAATAGTTCGTGATTAACGTCAATCATCAATAAAATGCGCTTCTACTTTTTTAGCGGCCTAATTACATTTAACAGACCTACCACTAAATGACCAGTAAGAATGCTAACCATTCCCCAAATGGCAGAGTAACTTGGAAATAACCAAAGAATTATCAACGCAATTATAAAGAAAATTGCCATTACAATATAAGATCTCTTCTTAGTCGTCATTTTATTAAACCTTCTTATCTAATTTACTTTTGCAATTTGTGGTCTAACCATCTTGCAATTGCTAAAATGAATGCTAGTGTCAATATCCCCCACCCGATAATATTATCGGCAATATTACGGGGACTATAACTGTCTAATGGATCCATCGCAATTACGAAAGGACCCAACAACGTTAAAAAACGGATGAATTTTTCAGAATAGATAAATTTTTTCATTTTTTTACGCCTCAAATAAGAAAAAATTTTTTCGCTTTATTTGTGATGTTTATCTTGGTAGTAACTAATAAGAGCCACAACCATGGCCAATGCGATTAATCCAAAAGATACCATTCGCAGTACAACATTTGTTCTCCCTGGATTACCACCAGGAATTGCCATTACAATCAAAGAAGCCGTTAGTAAACTCAGCCTTAAGGTTCTAAGATTAATAAATTTCATACATCATTGCCCCCACCCATTTGATCAGTCCAAATTCACTTCATTGTTTTCTGATAGCCCACAACAGAATGACCACCACAATATTAAAGATCATAGCGAACATCAATGTCCAAGCAGCTCCCCATAAATTAATTTGATAATCTGCATAGTGTCTGCCATGATCTAACAAGTTAAAAATAGCCAGCAGTTTAGGAACTGATAAGATCATTAAACCAAGTGAACAAATTGCACAACTTTCAATAATCTTTTTCATTTCTTCTCCCCCAGTTTGGGTTGTTTAAATTTATAGCTTAATCATATTCTAAATTTAATTGAATAGGTAGCAACCATTGATTTACATTGGGTAACTCTTACGTTACATTCGTTGATTTTGAACTTCAATTAAGGTAATTACGAAAATATACAACGATTTAGTAATTTACATTCTCACTAATTTAGTATAAATTCAAATCAGGCGACTACTTAAACATAGTGCGTATTAAATTTAAGGGGGAAAGTGAATGTTAAAAACGCAATTAAAAGCATATAGAGAAAAAGTTCATCTATCACAAAATCAAGTTTCAAAAGAACTTCATATCACTAGACAATCCATTTCTCGTTGGGAAAACGGTCGTGGTTATCCTGATATGGACAATCTTATTCTGATAAGTCAGTTATACAAGTGTTCAATTGATGATCTTTTACAAGACGACCAAGTAACGCGAGAAAAAATTGAATCGCCCGTTTCTGAAATAAAAAATCAACACAAGCCATTAAATTATAAAATCACTAAAAATTTCAATTCTAAAGAGGAACTAATTCTTCTTTTTATCATTTTAATGATCAGTGCCTTTATTCCGTTTTTAGGAGTTATCTTACCTTTTTTTGTTATCTGGCGAAACAAGACAAATCATCTGTTACATAAAATAGTTTTACTAACTAGTATTGTTATTTTTCTATTTAGTTTATACAGTTCTTACATTATTATCAATGACACTTTTTTCATGCCCGGAACCACAACTGTTCAAAAAATTAAGTAACTTGTCTTCTGTCATAAAACATTTTCAATTTTATAAAAGTAAAATAAGAGTTAAAAATCAAATTTTTGATTTTTAACTCTTATTTTCACGAATCTTTTATTATTTTAGTACTTAATGCCTTCATCCACATCATCCAAAGGCACGATAATCATGGCATTCTTACGATAGACATTGACGTGATGAATGTCATGCGCCTTCAACATATCAACCGCATTTTCATAATTACGCATGTACTGCGAAGTATCATGTGCATCTGAACCAATCGTATACCGTTTACCACCAAGTTGTTTATAAATTTCAACCGCATAGTCATACAGCCCAATATTATGGTATTTATACATACTGGTTGTATTCAATTCAAACGCCATATTGTAGCGAACCGCCAACTTCAAAATGTTGGTCAGCAATACCCCAGCCGTTGTTTCAAACATTCCTGAAGTTAAATTAAGTTTACGAACACCGTAATCAAAGTGAGCCAATACATCCGCATCATGAAAGGCATTAATGCCCTTCCACATTAATCGATAATACTGATCTGCAACCTTCAAAGGGTCCATCTGCGAAACAATGGCATCATCAAAATCAAAATCTGGACTCCGATGAAAGCTTAAGAGTTTAATATCAAAATCATGCCTTTGCAAATACGCACGGATTTCTGGTTCGCGTCCGGCAAAATAGCCAATCTCAACGCCCTTAAAAATGTGCTTGCCAGTTTCTTCTTCCAAACGGTGAATTTCACGTGAGTAAGCTTCGTAGTCGATTAAATTGTCCCCACTTTTATCATCTAGTGCTTTGTAATCTAGATGCTCAGTGCTGACAAAATTTTCCCCCGCAAGCTTCAAATACGCCGCCATTTTTTCATCTGAATCAAATGAAAAATTTGTATGTACATGCTGATCATAATAATCCATAGAAAAACTCATCTCACTTATCGTTATTTTTGACTAATTTTTTAAGGTAGCCATGATGATACAAATCTTGTTTTAAATCTGCCAACGTAAAATGGCGGTAAAAAGCCCGATATCGCCTGTCTGCTAAAGTAAACAGATCAGTTAGTGTTTCTGACATGTTGCTAGAAATTTGATCTACTTTATTAATGCCTTCTGACCGTCCGGTAATAAAACGCGCGTAACTTAGCGTCGGCGGAATGGTGAGATCATATAATTCTCCAACATTGATATCAATTAACGCTTTTTTAAGCTGATAGCCACCATTTTTCCCTACTGATCCTTCAATGTAGCCTTTTTTATGGAGGACTGACAAAATATTGCGAATAACCACCGCATTTAGATCTAACGATGCGGCCAATTCACGACTAGCGATCTTACGAGGACTATTTTCTTCCAAGTAAAATAAGCTATGTACCGCAACGGAAAAATCCAATTTCATTCGATCGCGCCCCCTTATTTATATTTACACCTACATTTTAACACAATTTACATGAATCTTGGGAGTTTACAAACAGCATTTACAACGGTAATGAAAGCCTACACAGCGACATCCAGAAGAAAATATTACGCCTCTACTTGGATAGCACGATAAACGGCACCAATTATACCAGCATCATTACGTAACTTCGCTGGTTTCACTTCGGCGAAATTTAGGTTGCGTATATCTTGATTGCGATACTTTAAATCCGCAATCTTGTCCTGCAACCCCGCCATGAACTGTGAATTAGCCGAAATTCCACCACCAATTAATACAATTTCTGGATCTAACGCCACCATCAAATTAATAATCCCTTTTGCCAAAGCTGTATAAAAGAAATCCAAACTTGCTAATGCCAACTTATCCTGTTGGGCAGCTAATTGGTAAATCACTCGGGCATCATCAATAGCAGGGCTGTCACTGTGATTATTGTAATAGCGAAGCAATCCACCGACCGTTGCACCTGTAAAATTCAAACTATTGTACTCCAAATGCGTATCCGTGGACACATTCATGACTGACATCATTCCAAGTTCACCTGCCATTCCGTGACCACCACGATAAATTTGATCATTGATAATCAAGCCACCACCAATTCCTGTGCCAATCACCATACAGTAGTAGTTATGAAAACCAACAGCATTCCCTTGCCACTGTTCCGCAAAAGCAGCCGCATTCGCATCATTTTCGATAGTTGTTGAAATGCCTGTTCGTTTTTCAATTTCCTTTTTTAAATTAATACCATAAAAATCTCGAATAGCACCACCGGTAGTCATAAAGCCATCTTGTTGGACAATACCCGGGGCACTGACCCCAACGGCTGTAATAGGTTTTAACGACTTAAATTGACTCACGATCATCTCAATATTATTTAAAATTTCTTCACCACTAATGCTTGTTTTTACACGATCTTTTTCAAGAATTTTTCCCGTTTCATCAACTAATCCATATTTAATGCTTGTCCCACCAATATCCAAACCAACGTAATAGTTCATTTTTCCTACTTCCTTTGCATTTTATGTATAAAAAAAGGCATGAAACAATCGTCACTTTGCGATCCCATCGTTTCAAACCTATTTTCGACTAATCTAAATCTTCACCATTGCTGGCAATCACCTTTTTATACCAATCAAATGAATCTTTCTTTGAACGATTTAACGTTCCATGGCCTTCATCATCTTTATCCACATAAATAAAGCCATAACGTTTGGACATTTGACCAGTTCCAGCTGATACTAAGTCAATGCATCCCCATGGTGTGTAACCCATCAAGTCCACACCATCCAATGCAACTGCCTTCTCCATTTCTTCAATATGTGCACGCAGATAATCTACACGATAAGGATCGTGAATGCTACCATCAGCTTCAACCTTATCGCGGGCGCCCAAACCATTTTCAACGATAAACAATGGTAAATGATATCGATCTGTTAGCCAATTCAATGAATACCGTAGCCCAACAGGATCGATTGGCCAATCCCACTCGCTTGTCTTAAGATGCTCATTTTTAGTGACTGGTGCTTCAGGATTAAGTTCGCCATCTACATCAACCTCATCCGCTTTAACAGTCATGGAGTTATAGTAGCTCAGTCCAATGTAGTCAACTGTACCTTGTTTTAAAATTTCCCGATCTTCATCCGTAATATCTTTCCGATAACCCTTACGTGTGACATATGCCTCAATATTGTCTGGATAAACTCCGTTAGCATGCACGTCAGAGAACCAATAGCGACGCTGCATCATGCGCTCCGCCAACATAATGTTCTTTGGATCCGCGTTCAACGGATAGATTGGTGTCATATTGATCATGCAACCAATTTCAAAATCAGGATTAATTTCATGGCCCAATTTTACTGCTTTAGCACTAGCGACCAATTCGTAATGCGCAGCTTGGTACATTGCTGCTTCCCGATCCTCTTTCTTTACATTACGGAATAAGATTCCCGAGTTAGTTGCAACAGCAAATTCACTATTAAAATCACTTTGATTATCAATTTCATTAAAAGTCATCCAGTACTTAACTTTATCCTTATACCGCTTGAAGCAAGTCTCAGCAAAATTCATGTAAAAGTCGATCACTTTTCGATTCGTGAATCCGCCATATTCTTTGATCAAATGATAAGGCATTTCAAAATGAGCTAAAGTAATGACCGGTTCAATACCATATTTATGGCATTCATCAAAGAGATCATCATAAAACTTTAAGCCCGCTTCATTTGGTTGGTCTTCATCCCCATTAGGAAAAATTCTAGTCCATGCGATGGATGTTCGAAAACACTTAAAACCCATTTCGGCAAACAGTTTGACATCTTCCTTGTAACGATGATAAAAGTCAATTCCTTCGTGGTTAGGATAGTTTTTGCCTGGCAAAACACCATCCGTGATTTCACGTGGAACACCATTGGCGCCCGCCGTCATCACATCTGCGACACTGACACCCTTGCCGCCTTCTTGCCAACCACCTTCAAGTTGATGAGCAGCAACAGCGCCGCCCCACAAAAAACCGTCCTTTAATTTACTCATGTTTTTTGAACTCCTCTCATTATTTAATGTCTTACATATTTAGTATAACTCATTTTGAAAACGTTTTACTAGGCTTTTATTTCTTACATTATTTTTCATAAAAAGCCTATTCATTTTGATTTGCATCGCCATAAATAGACTTCTAAGTTTAAATTAATCCGTTGCGTGTTCTGTAGTGGCAGCAGCTTCAGCTTCTTTAGTATGTGCTTCTTTATCAGCTGCAGCTTGTTCTTGTCCATACAAGATTTGATCTTGTTTGTGTGCAAATGGCCAGTAAACGAAGAACGAAAGTACTAAGACAATTGCTTGCCAAATCATCATCTTCCAACCACCAACTAATAAGCCAGAGATAACTGGTGGTGTGGTCCATGGCACCTGAACACCAGTAAAGTATGGAATAACACCTAATTTAATTAACCAATATGTGGAACCCATTGATATGGCTGGCATAAACATGAATGGCAAAATTAAAATTGGGTTCATAACAACTGGAACTCCGAACAAAACGGGTTCGTTAATATTGAAGATTCCTGGTAAGAATGACAAACGCCCAATACTCTTCATCTGAACTGACTTGGCAAAGAATGCCATGAAGAAAACTAATCCAATTGTCATACCGGAACCAGTCACAGTACCAAATTGATCAAGTAAGGATTGAACGAAAACATGACCTCCATTTGCGGCTGTCACAACACCATGTGCCTTGAAAATTGCGGCATTCGATAAACTATTGGCAGTTAAAATTGGAGTCATGATACCACTGACAATAACCGCACCATGAACACCAAAGAACCAGAAGAATGGAATCAATAGTGAAATAATAAGAACGCCACCAAATGAATCTGTCATTCCTTGCAATGGTGTCTGAATAGTTTGATAAATCCACTGTGTCATAGTTGTATGAGCAGTTGCATCAAATAAGATATAAACGATTAACCAACCGGTAATAATGACAAAGGCTGGAATCAAGGCCACAAATGATTCTGCTACTGCTGGTGGAACTTGATCTGGTAATTTGATGGTTACATGATTTTTGATAAACCAAGAATAAATCCAACCAGTTAACAATCCAATAATAATAGCAGCGATCATACCTTGACCACCAAGCCAAGTCCGATCGATAAATCCAGTTAACATCGTTGGTGCCTGTGAAGCAGAAACCACAGTTTTAGTACCATTCATAACAGCTGTCGTAGGACGCATAATTAGGAAGAAACTTACCAAAGCCGTCATACCGGCCGGCAAAGGCTCAAAACCATCATCTTTTACCCAATTATAGGCAATTCCTACTACGGCAAAAATTGCTAACACTCCAAAAGAAGCGTTGTAGGCTTGCGTCCAGTAAGGAGTTAACCCAGTTGCATTCATCCAATTAGCAATTGGTGCCCATGGAAAGGCACTTAAAAGCAAGAATATAGATCCAACCATAATAAATGGCAAACTGACTAACATACCATTCTTTAGGGCTGTGATTGCTTTGGTATTAACAAACTTCATAATTGGAGGAAGAAGTTTATTGTTAATCCAATCATTCATTAAAATCACCTCAAATAATAATTACTGACGACAAAACCAATAAATAAATAATAATTGAAAATCTTCGGCCGAAGATTATGTAACGTGAAGCGCTTTCAACAAATCCAGTATAAGCTGTAAAATGTCTTACTGTAAAGCTGTTCCTCAAATAAAAAACATGTTCCATTAAAAGGCTTATGTGCCCTAAATGGAACA
Source organism: Pediococcus cellicola (assembly GCF_001438655.1). Taxonomy (GTDB): domain Bacteria; phylum Bacillota; class Bacilli; order Lactobacillales; family Lactobacillaceae; genus Pediococcus; species Pediococcus cellicola. The sequence continues at coordinate 44,601 of NZ_JQBR01000005.1, read as the reverse complement.
TGTTTCAAATGAATTTTTATACATAGAATTAGACCTGGTTAACTGCCTCACTGACAGGTGTTTTGCCCTCGCTAATCGCGAACTCTTTCTTAATTGTTTGATCATTATGCAACGTTGCAACAATCACTTCAGCCACATCTTCACGTGCAATTTGGCCTTTATGTTGGTTAAGTTGAATTCCGCCCTTGCCAGCTTCATTTGTTAAAACACCCGGTTTGATGATGGTATAATCCAAATTGGTCTCGTCTTTCAAATACAAATCTGCGTAGTGCTTAGCCACATAGTATGGCTTAATTGCTGTCCAAAGCGTACGATCTTCGGCATTCATGGCACTAACAATCACAAACCGTTTGATTCCAGCTTTTTGTGTGGCTTCCATACTCTTAACTGCCCCATCTAAATCAATTAAAAGTGTTTGGTCATCTCCGGTTTTACCACCTGAGCCTGCACTAAATACCACGGCATCAACCCCTTTTAAAACTTTAGCCATTTCTTCTGGCTGTTCATTCAAATCAAATAACTGAGTTGCTGCACCTTGATCTTCAAAGAAACTTCGTTGTTTAGTATCACGAATTCCTGCAACCACTTCATCGCCACGGTCAAGTAGCTGGGCCACTAATAGTTTGCCAATTTGTCCGTGCGCACCGATTACAAATACTTTCACAAAAGTACCTCCATTTATACTCGTTTTAGTTAAATAATTGTAAACTTTTCTACTTAACTTTAACCCTATCATGATCTCGTGTTATGTTGAACTAAAAGCACTTGGGGAGTTCACTATGAAAAAATTTTTAATTTACAGTTTTAGTTTAATTATGGTTTGTCTAATTGGTGGCACACTTTACGTTCAACATCGAAATGCACCACTCAATCATGTTCACGTCACTACCAGTAATACAGCTACTGTTCTTATTCCCGGTTCTAATGGCAGTACCTACACCTTTAATGGTATGATTCGGCGCCTCAATCATAAAAAACTGGCTCATCTGGCCTTAAAGGTAACTATTGATGCTAATGGACTGGCACATATTCGTAAAGTAGGTAACCTGGTTCAAAATCCATTGATTCAGCTCACCTTTGTAAACAACCAAGATCCTCAAAAACAAATGCAATATTTGCCTGCATTTATGAAAGAACTAAAGTCGGTCTATCATATTAAGCATGTTAACTTTGTAGCGCATTCCATGGGTGGCAGTGTGGTTCTTGAATATCTGGAGAATAAACAGGTTCAAAATAATCAATATCCTAAAATCACAAGATTTGTAGCTATTGGAACTCCTTTTGGTTACATTACACCGCAAAATAGCCTCGCAACCGCTGCTAGCAATCTTCCCCACGACTTAAAAATTCTGAATATCGCCGGTAATTTAAATCATACGGGTACTGACACCGCTGTTCCCTTAAAAAGTAACGAAGCTTTGCAGCCCGTTGTCACCGGCCATGTGGCAAGCTACCGTCATGTTACAATTGAAGGTGATCGTTTCAAGGCTCAACATAGCGCCTTACACGAAAATCCTCAGGTTGATAAACTGGTGGCTGAATTTTTGTGGCACTGAGTGTCTTTAATCACATTAACCACTTATCAATAAATTTCCATATCAATAATTTCCGGTACGGTCTCAAGAATAGCGGTTAATTTAGCCATATCAAAATTTTTTGAAGATTGAATGGCCATATGAACGATATCAGCCGTGTCTGCCTTTCTGACATGCATACTTGTTACTTCAATATCTTGAGCCTGAAGCTTATTTTGAATCGTCGAAATATTATGATCACCAGGTTTTACGCGCATTCTCACTTCATTTGTGTTGGGTAATCGCAACCAGCTTAAGTTTCGATGCAGCATCACCTGTGTTCCTAAAACTAGCAACGCGGAAATAATCCCTACCACATACATGTGCGCACCAATGGCCATGCCAATTCCAGCCGTGGTCCATAATCCAGTTGCAGTCGTTAAGCCATTGACATCTTCATGTCTCACAATAATTGTTCCGGCTCCAATGAAACCAATACCACTTACGATTTGGGCTGCAATTCGTGACGGATCCAGTTCGATTCCTTTATTTCCAAGTAAATCCGCAAATCCATATTTAGACACAATCATCATCAAAGCTGCACCCACTGCAATAATAATATGCGTACGCAATCCCGCTGTTTTTGCTCGGGCATCGCGCTCATAACCAATTGCAAAACCACAGCCACCCGCAATGAGAACCCGAAGAATTAAATCAAGTTGTGTTGCCGCCGTCATGTCCGATCACGCCTCCTTACAATATAAAAACAGGACTATCTGTATTAAGTATACAGACAATCCTGTTTATTTTTTAATAATCTGATTATTTTATTTGCCGATGCTATCTACAAAAGCTTCGACTTCTTGACGAGTCTTACGGTCACCATTTACAAAACGGCCGATTTCTTCGCCATCTTCTAATGCGATGAAGCTAGGAATTCCCATCACACCAAATTTTTGCGCGATCTTAATGTTGGCATCACGATCTACTGTAATCCAATCATATTGATCATACTCAGCTTCAATTTCTGGCATTACCGGTTTGATGAATGCACAATCAGGGCACCATCCAGCCGTGAAAAATAGCATTTTTTTACCAGTTTTAATTGCATCAAGGATTTCCTGATCCGTTAATTGTTGTTCTTGTGCATCCATTGTAATTCCTCCCACAAATTAATCTATGATCGTTAAACACTTACTTTTTATAAGTCTTTAAACAATGATTTAATTGTATCATATTCTTTCTCAGATAGGGTAACTTTTTACGCTTCCGAATTTGCTTCTACCTGTTTGACCTGTTTAGCACCCGGAATAACCACTGTTACGTCTGAATTCTTAATGTACCACGCCAGAACAATTTGTGCAATCGTAGCATGATATTTATCAGCAATTGGCTGTATTTTTTGGACTTGTTGCACAATCTGAGTAAAGCGATCTCCACGAAAGTCTGGATTCATATGGCGAATATCATCAGACGCAAACGAAACTGTTTCAGAATATTTACCAGTCAACAATCCAGAAGCCAGTGGAAAGTATGGGACAAATGAAATTTGATTAGCCCTCAAATATGGCATTAATTCCTTTTCAGCCTCCCGATGAAGTAAGCTATACTGATTTTCAACAATATCAACTAAGCCATCTTGATTTGCTTCTTTAATTTGTTGCAAATTAACATTTGAAAGTCCAATCGCTTTAATTTTACCTTCTTTTCTTTTCTCATCAAGAGCTTTAACAGCTTCGTTTAAAGGTGTTTTGCCATCTGGAAAATGAATATAAAAAATGTCAATGTAGTTTGTATCAAGTCGTTTCAATGCATCTTCTACTGCCTGTTTCAAAAACTCAGGTGAATTATCCAATCGATCTGGATGCCCTGGAGTTTGAGCCGCTTTGGTCGCAATCACAATTTTCTTACGATCATAATCCTGAATGGCCTGACCAATCAGTTCCTCTGAGCGACCGAACCCATAAGCATAGGCAGTGTCTAAGAAATTTACACCATGATTCAAAGCAGTTTTAACAATTTGGACACCTACATGATCACCCAAATCAGGAAACAAGTTATGCCCACCAACTGCATTTGTACCTAAGCCAATCGGAGTTGCCATCACATCTGTTTTACCAATTTTTACTTTTTCTACCATTATTTGCCTCCTCATATTTTATTACCATACCCCATTTTGAACGCTCATGATTAAAATTGCATATAATTTGGCTTAAAATTAAAAAAACTACGAATGAACAGGATTATCCCGCATTCGTAGCTAAGTCTTCGCTTAAATTTTTTTCTGACGCCATGACCGGTACCTGACGAGTCTGCATGTTAGGTAATGTGGCATAGTCATTCCACAAAAAGTCATTCATGGCTTCAAAGACCATCGGATTATGATTCAAGCTGCAGTGATAACCATCTTCGCCAGTAACCAAAAGCTCCCGATAATCCTTCAATACACCATGCAGCAAATATTTGACAGAACGCGCTGAATTCACTGAAACAAAACAGTCATTATCAAAATAGCCTTCTACTTTACCCACGACATTAAACAACTGTACGCCCTTTGGGAAGTGGTCACGATACTGAAGCATTCGTTTGAAATGTTTCGTCTGGTGAACTGGCCGATGATCCATTTTTAAAATTTCAGCAACAGGTTTAGCATGTAAAAAACCACGTAACCCGTTGAAAGGCCCCGCAATTGTAACCAACTTTTTTAGTTTGGGAACCCGCAAATCATCCCCGTATAACAAGGCTTCGTTAACGAGGTCATTGCTTCCAAGAGAATGTCCGACACCATTATATTCCATAATATTAAATTCACGTTTTAGCAGGATCAATAAGCTATGTAACCAATTAATTTGGACAAATTCTGGTGCCCGATTATTTTCAAAAAGGACCTGAATAATCGGATTTTTAGCATGCACATTTTCAGAACCCGTAATTGAAATCCTGCCATAACGCGTGATGGTTGCCGTCATAATCTGCTGCGCCCAACCCGCATGTTGTGCCGCTGAAATCATATGACCTGTCGAGCTCACGCCACCATTGAAACCATGCACAAAAATGGTCGCTGCGTTCATTTATATCCCCCATTTATTTTCAAAATTCACTCATAAACATTTTATAATAACATCGCTTATTCTACTATTTTTTGTAAGTAAAGGAAAGATTTAGGCCAACCAACCCTACTTAATCCAAAACGGCCGTTGCGTGACCTTAAAATGCAAGTCAAACCTCTGCTTTTGAATGTTCTCTCCATTAACTTGTCCGTTCTCTAGTAGATTTGTACTTAAATGCAGCGTTTCGGCTCGAAAATGGTGAACAATCGGTGATTTAAGGTGATTCCCTGTCGTGAGCATTTCAACAAAAAGCTTTATAAAACGAAGTACGCCAATTTTTTCTACAACTACCAAATCGAGCTTGCCATCATGTAAATTTGCAGTCGGCATAATGGGAACGCCTCCGCCAAAATATTTAATATTTGTTGTGGTGACTAAAAAAGCCTTTGAAAATTGTTGCTTGGCTTGTGCCGTCTCCACCGATAACCGAAATCCTTTTTGGTTAAAAAATGCCTTAATTAAGGAAAAAACATAAGCGCTGGATTGCAGGTGATATTTCTTTAAATGCTCTTTTTGCCCTGCGTTAGCCGCATGTACGACTGCTGCATCAAAACCAATGCCAACATTGTTCGTGAATAGTGTTTCATGTGAATCCAGCCGATTTTTATACACACCCACATCCAAGCTAGTTGGTGCTTGAACTTCAAGTAGGCGTAAAAGTGCCGCCAAAGGTTGTGTCGGTAAGTTAATTCCCCGTGCGAAATCATTTCCTGAACCAGCTGGAATATATCCTAACGGTATCTGATCGCCACCACCTTGATGCAGTCCGTTCAAAACTTCGTGTAACGTACCATCACCACCAACTGCGACAACTACCCAATTTTTCTCGAATTTATGCTGCAACGCAAAACTGCGTGCCAGCTGAATGCCATGTCCAGGATGCGTCGTCATGAGCACACTGTAGTTCACTTTTTGTTCCTTCAATTGAACTTCAATTTTGGGCCAAATTTTCTTAGCCTGACCAGCTCCTGCAAATGGATTAACGATCATCATAAATGTGGGTCGTGTACTGGGCATTCTCATCCCTCCTAGCCAAAAAGCTTATTACGCTACAGTTTACCATATGAAAATGGCAAAAAACTAGGCAGAATGTGTCTGTCACCACTTTTTCACAAAAAAACGACTGAGACATACACTCCCAGTCGCCATGCGCTATTTTTGGTCTACCCAGTGATTTAAAAAGGTCTCAATTGTCTGATGATACTTCTTCGGATCGTGCTTTCGCGAAGCCACATGATCCACTCCTGAAACACGGTGGCTTTCTTTGGGTAACTGTTTTGCTAGTGAAGCCTTAATTTCAGCCATCATTTCAATTGGTACGTAACGATCCGCATCCCCATGAATCATGAGCACTGGAATCTTAATATTGGCCGCCTGATGGGCAATATCTGCTTCCTTTAAGGAATAACCACCGGTCACGCTTGTCATTAAACTGACAAATGTACTTAAAAATGGGGGTAAATAATAGTGGTGCCCAAGGCGATAACTGAATTCTTTTTGGGCTGAACTGAACCCACTATCCTCTACTACAGCGACAACATTATCAGGCAGGTCTGCTTCACCAGCTGTAGCCAGGACGGTTGCTGCTCCCATGCTTATCCCAAATAAGACAATCTTCTGTGGTGTTTTGCTCCGCGCGTTCACTTCTTTAATCCATTTGATGTAATCTCTACGATCAAGCCACCCGAAACCGATGATGTTGCCATCACTAATCCCATGTCCGCGGGCATCTGGCATTAAAACGTTGTATCCCAAATCCATAAACAATTTGGCATAAGGAATCATTTGTTCATGCGCATGATGATAGCCGTGTGCTAAAATCACCGTCTTACGACTATTATTATTAAGATACGTTGCCGCTAAGTGGATGCCATCCTCAGCCCGAATAAACCAAGTTTGCTTAATTAATTGTTTGTACCAGTTGTAGCTATCCGGAGTATTGTCTTTAACACGTGCGTTACGAATTGCCCGTCGTTTTTGCGACTTAGAACTTCTGATCCCCATCTGGTAGCTTACTAAGCTACTTATACCCAAACTTGCAGCTACCCCAATCAACGATATGCCAGCCACTTTCAGTATCTTTTGTGCACGCACATCATCATCTCCTTAAAAATTTTAAAGTTTACTTGTACAATATTTATTCCAATTTATTGGTTTGTTAATTTCATTATATCTTAGAATATTGACGAAAACATGAAGAAGACTCGTTTTATTGAATCCGCTACCAATCCATTGTAACAAAACAAAAGGCTCCTTTGCAAAAGGAGTCTTGTTTATAAAAAAACTAAAATTTTTTAAGTTTAATATTCATTACAAGTGTGAATCCATACAGTCCCACAATACCAATCAGCAAAGTGATAACACCCGTTGCAAATGAAATTTGACTATTTGCAATTGCGTGCCCATATTGCCCGGACACAATGGAAATTCCGTTAACATACGTGGTTGGTAAAAATGCTGCAATTCGTTGCAAAGGTTCAACTACCGTCGTTACTAAAATAAGACCCAAGGTTAACAGTAAAATAACGAATAATGCAGCCAGCCGGTTTCTAACTAAAATTACAATAAAATAAGTGATTTCCACTATGAAAACAATTGCTAATCCCTGCAAAATCAACGAAGGTAAGATAAGTTTCGAAATGTTTTGAAGCAGCATCTTTCCCGATCCGATTGCATAGGACAAATATGGGTAATTCAAGGCTCCAATTCCAGACATGACAGTTCCAGCGATAAATGCAATCAATTCGGTAAGTATCCACAAGACAATGGCAAAAAAACTACCACTCAAAATATTTTGAGTAGTTATCGTCACTTTAGAAATGGGTAGTAACTTATTCTTATTTAATTTACCTTCAAACGCATCTCCGTAAACCTGTACCAAAACAAAAGTGATCGCTAATACCAATAAATACGGTAGAATTGTTTTTGATACCCAGACACTGTAGCCGATTCCTTGTGTCGGAAAATCATCATCTTGTTTCTCAAGATTTTTTGAAGCCAAATCTTGATAAATAAGGCGATCTCGTTTCATTGCATTAATAAGCCCAGAACCGCTGCCTTTACTAGTCTGTGCCACAGTTAAATCCTCTTGAATTTGACGAACCTTTTGTTGGTAGGCTACTCGCCACTGATGCTGATGAGATAACATGATGATCGTTTGATTGATCTTAATATCTTTTTTCTCGTTGGCAATATTTGCTAAATCTAGTTTTCTATCACTGACTGTTAGCTTCTTTCTCTTCAAATCATTTTGTGAATCTCGTAATGCCTGTTTTCCCTGACGGATATTGTCTTTGGCATCCACTATGTAACTATTTGCAGCCTTATTATTCACATTAAACGCTAAACAAACTAACACCATGACAATTAAAATGATCAATGGAATAAAATTGAATTTATTTTTCAAAATTTTCCGATTCAAGTAGCTTCTATAGCTCATGCATTTTTCACCACCATTGTATTATTTTCCAAAAAAAGCTCATAATCACAAATTGATTCAAGATCCTCTTTATAATGGGATGAAATTACAATCATTTTGTCGTTATCTCTCAGTTGTTTAATTTTTGAAAATAATTTGTCACGATTCCCCTCGTCAAGACCATTGGTGATCTCATCCATCAACATATATTTAGCATCACTAACTTCATATAGTCCAATGAGCAGTCGCTGTTTCATGCCCAAAGAATAATTTTTAATTGGTAACTTGATATAATCAATCATTTGCCAATCTTGAATCAAGTTTTTTATATCAATCGAAGAACCCCAGATCTGTTTAATAAACAATAAATAATCTAAACCACTTAAATTATCGTCAAACCAGTTAGACGATTCAAAATAAAATATTTTTTGTAGTTGTTTGCCAATTGGTAGACCGTCAATCTGATACTTTCCGTAAACCGATGGGATTAATTGCATAACAGACCTAAAGAAAGTCGTTTTACCGGAACCATTAGGAGCTATTAGACCATAAACTTTGTGTGGTTGAAATTCAAAATTAAAATTAGCGAGAATTGGTTGTCGCGTTTTGATTGTTACATTTTGGATAGATAACATTTTTAGTTTTTTCCTTCTTCTTACAATTTTATTTTCTTCGTCTCCGCTTTTGAACAAACAACCACACAAAAGTAAACAAGTCCAAACCCACGTACATCAGTATTGACCACCTGATGATGTAGTTGTATTGACTAGTTTCAGTGGCAATTAGACTTAACATAGCCACAGGAAAGAATAAATAATTAATAAAATAAAACCATTTTGTGTATTTCTCTTTAGAACGATTCATGTGAATCCTTTTTTCATGTATATCTTCAATTTTGCGATTTTTTCTCAAACTATGGATAATGGTTTCAATGCAAAAAGTCAGTAAATATATCGACATATAACCAAAATCTATTAATTCAATCAAGTAGTGTCCCATATTCACGCCCCATGTGATTAAGCTAAAACTCGAAATCGGAAAAAATAAATATTCTAAAAATCGAAACCATTTTGAGTATTTTTGAAAATTTAAGTTCATGACTACGCTCCTTCCTGGTTACACCAAATAACCATCATTATTTTAGTAAAAACCTACTTATTCCGTTTTAGCCACGTTTATTATCGAACATTTATTTCAAATTAAAAAGAAACCATTAGTTTCCCCCAGGAAATTATTGATTACCTCCTACTACATTTGAAGTTCAATTCACACAACAAAAATAATTCAAACGCGGTATAATTAATAAATTAATCATAACAACTTGGCTAATGGGGGGAAACATAATGCTTGGTGAACAATTAAAAAAGTATCGTGAAAAATCACATCTTTCGCAAACTGAAGTTGCAGACAATTTAGCTCTGACCAGACAAGCCATATCGAGATGGGAAAACAATCGCGCTTATCCAGATATTGATAATTTAATTCGCTTAAGCAAGTTGTATTCAGTAACATTAGATGATTTACTAGCTGAAAATGAAACTCTCAAGAAAAAACTTAATATCAACACTAAAAATATAATAGAAGCCACTAAAAGGCAGACCTTCCTTAACCGTAAAATGTACAATGCTCAAGATGAAAGTATGGAGCTATTAATTCTAGCTATTGTAAGTGCAATTATTCCCATGTTAGGAATCTTTATTCCCATTTATGTGATGTTTCGAAATAATAAGTTTAACAACCTTTTTAGATGGATTTATATAGTTGCTATTATTGTTTTAATGGTCAGCCTAATCAGCACAGGTGCCTGGACATATGACATGTTTTTTACCCACTATCATACCGAAACCACTTTAGTTAATTAGTATACAAATTTGGAATCATTTCGTCAAAAAGGCAATCTTGAACTTCATTTAAGTTAATTATGTAACTTGATTTATCTTAAAGCAACAAACTGTACAGCTACTTTAATTTTTAAATTTCTTCTTCTGGTATTTTGCGGTATACTATTCAAGTAAGCTTTTTGGGCCCTTAGCTCAGTTGGGAGAGCGCTTGCTTCGCATGCAAGAGGTCGACGGTTCAAATCCGTTAGGGTCCACTAATAGAAAAAGACTGATACAGATAGGCGCATTAAACGCTTGCTATGTCAGTCTTTTTTAATAGATCAGCCACGCTTAGTTTGACTACTCAGTAATATAGGCATTAACCCTGCTTACATTATTGAGTAGTAAGCATCAACTTTTTTTATGAAGTTGCAGCAACTCATTTAAATTACATTAAGTTTTATCAGTCATCCAAGCAATCTTCTGTAAACTATGGTAAATTCAGAGTATTCATTTTATAAGGAGGTTGCGTGATGCTTCTCTCGATTGTCATCATTGCCATATTACTATGGAAATTCATAAGTGGGCTCCACAAAGGTTTGGTTATCGAATTACTTTACACAATCGGTTACTTTGCAGTCTTCATTTTTGCCAAAATCTTTTGTAAACCGGTCGCCGAAATTTTTGCAACCACCTTCAACAGTGAACAAAGTTCTGCAAGCAGTTTGGCTGTGATGAGCTCCGTTGCTTTCATGTTTTTAATGATTATCGGTTGGCTTTTAGTCCGACTTATCGCACATTGGTCCCGTTTAATTACATGGATTCCGGTCATCAAACAAGTTAACGGTTTGGCTGGTGGAATCGTCAGTATTGTGATTGCCTATTTCGTAATTTTCATTTTTTTGATTGTTAGCCAATTCTTGCCAAGTGATACCTATCAGGCACAACTTTCAGACTCACAAGTAGCCCAATTTATCATTAAAAAAACGCCCGGGATTTCATCGGATATTTTAAGTAAATATATCTTAAATACCGACGAAACAACCAACACGAATACTATTTCAAACGAGGAAAATTAACCATGAACTATCGAATAATCAAAAAATATATTGCCTCCCATTTGGCTACCCCGACTGCTTCTTTAACTGAGGTCACGGATCCTCAAGCAGGAATTATCTTCAAAAATGGCGATAACAGCTCGTTTTTCTATCTTGACGATAATGACTCAAATAGCTTTTTTGAAAAGCATGGTGAGCTCCAATACAAGCACACCTATGATGCAAACACACACGACTTCACAACCGTAACACTCTAAATTTAAACTATCTGGGGGGGATACAAATGAAAGATCCACTTATTTTCTTAACTATCGCAATCTGTCGTTTTATTTTTTCCTTGTTTGCGATTAGTTCTGTCAGTGGTGCCTTATTCATTGGCTACCGCTTATTTTTAAGGAAAGCACCAAAAGACTCTTAACCCAGCGTTAAGGACCATAAACCAAAGTGGAAGCCGAGGTGCTTTGACTCTGTGCCTACTAGTTGTGTATGCAACTAAAATTGCACCGTCAGTCTGGGAAAATCAAAGGATCATCCTTTGAATCGCTTGATTTTCGTAGCTAAACAGAAAAGTCCGCCATTTTTCACAATTGTGACTATAAAAGTACAAAGACAAACGAGACTGGAATTTTTTCCAATCTCGTTTGTCTTATTTGTATTAATAAAAACTTGGTTTATCTCCATCCGTATTTGGCTTATTCAAGCCCGTTGATGTACGAACATCCTTTTGCGGATTTTGAATTAGTTTCACGACATAATCCGCAACTGATTTGCGAGAAACTTCAGTCCCTTTCATATCATCGTGACGCCCAGTTGTTTCATAGGCCACTTCATCCTTGTTAGTTAACCAGTTTGGCCGAACAATTGTGTAATCTAAGTCGGACGCCTCGATTTCGCTGGCAGCCTTTGCTTGGGTTGGCAAATAACCACTTGGATTTAACATTTGCTTATTCCACTCTCCAAACTTACCTGGAACTTCATCAAACACACCTAAAGTTGAAATCCAGATTAATCGCTTTAATCCCGCATTGTGCATGGCATTCACAATGTGGGGAATCATCTTATCGGTGTCATCAGGACCTAAATTTGCATAAACAAGATCTTGTCCTTTAAGGGCTTTGGTTAATTCTTCCTCATCATTGACATCTCCCACAACAACCGTTTCACGATTCTCATCAACATCTGTTAACTTCTTTGGATGGCGCACAAATAGGGTAAGTTGATCGTCCGTTTCTTTAATTAATTGCTTAGCCGCTAGACGTGCAATGTGCCCTGCTGCTCCCAAAATAATAACCTTACTCATTTATAAAACCCCTTTCTTGTCTTCAACTGTAATTATAATACTTACAATTAAGACTGCAACCATTTACACTTTTTATAACATTGATAAGCATCTAAATTGACGGACGGCACTTGTTTAAGATAAAATTTATATAAATCATAAGGAGGTGCCAAAATGTCGAAAACCAATGATAAGTTAGACGCATTGAAAGACAAAGCCGCTGGTAAGACAAAAGAAACCGCTGGAAAAGTCACAAATGATGACTCTCAAGAATTAAAGGGCAAGGCCCAAAAGAAAAAGGGCAATCTAAAAGACAAGGCAGCCGAGTTAAAAGATAAAGCTGCCGAAGAAATTAACAAAGTCTTAGATCGTGATGATCACAAAGATTAACAAAGTTACTAAATCCCATTGACATCTTAACTACCATAATTTCCCCTCTATGAAAAAAAGATTCGTTGATATTCTCCCCTGTTAAAGGATATCGACGAATCTTTTATTTTTTTACAATTACATATACTTTTTAACCTTTATTAGCGGTTAATGACAGACCCCTTATTTTGCGCTAAAATGAGTTTTTAATACTGATAAAGGAAGTGACACCTGTGACTGTTGCCTACTTACGCAAAACAACCGTTCAGGATTTACCAACCGTTTTAAAGATTATTCAATCCGCACAAGAATTTCTAAAGGATCAAGGCATTGATCAATGGCAAGATGGCTATCCAGCCTTACCGGACCTTGAAGCTGATGTAACTAATCACATGGGATACGTCCTTATAATTGAAGGTCAAATTGCAGGTTATGCTGCTTTACTACTTGGTGCAGATCCCAATTACGCAATCATTCAAGAAGGCACATGGCAAGGAGCTAAAAATGCCAAATATTCAGCCATTCATCGCATTGCAATGTCACCAAACTTTCGTGGACAACATTTATCTGAAAAGATGATTTCTGGTTTACTAACTCTTTCTTATGAATTTGGGTACTCACAAGTCAGAATTGACACACATCCTGACAATAAGTTGATGCAACATCTAATTACCAAGTGTGGTTTCGACTACCGCGGAATTGTCTTAATGGATAATGATCCAAAAGAAATTCGGCGTGCCTACCAATTATTCCTAGTCTAGCTTCAGTGAACTTCAACTAGCTGACCAATGGCAAGCAAATACAAATACCGTTCTTCAACGGGGTGTTTTAAGATATCCGTTAAGGCCGCAGCATACAAATTAAGCTGGCCGGCATAGCGATTAATGATATTTTGCACCCCGTTTTTTGGACTGCCTGGTTGTACATAATCCGTTTTGTAATCAAATAAAACCGCCCGATCTTTCAACTCAACATACCCATCGATAATTCCATGAATAAGAATTTGGGTGTCTTCCGTATCAGAGAAATCTTTAAAACCACTGAACAGTTGTTTAGCTGGCATTAAGAGTGAGAAAGGTACCTCACGATGAACCTTTTCTGGTTCGGCCAACATGAGTTTTCCAAGATCCGAATCAAAAAAACGTAAAATATGCTGAACATTCACTAACTCGGCGACTTCAGGAGTAATGACCCGATCCATTGATAGCTTGCCAATTAAATCTTGAACACTTTTTTCTGTAGGCGGCACATCCAGTGGAATTTCCTGTAACACTAAATGCGTAGCCGTCCCAATTTCTGTTGGTTTAGGCTTAATTGTCGTTTGGAGAAATTTAGGGGTCCCCAAATCATTTGTGACATATCGACTCTGTGTTTTTAACGTTTGATCTTGTTGTACGGTAGATAATGTCATTTCTAAGCTATCTGGATCATCAAATAGTCGTTTTACTTCTGATACTGACTGATAAGCCGTTGTTTGTGTGGCAATTTGATGCGGATATTTGAAGTTCAATACCCGATCAATTTCTTGTGTATTTAAGCTAGTCACATCTAATTCATGGGTAGCTTTTTCAAAGGCTTGCCACCAATCCTTTTGTTCCCCGTCGATTGGCATTCCTGTAACATTCTGAAGTTCAGATTTTGTTTGAAATTTAACTTCAAACTGAGTCGTATCCGTCTTTAAATCCGGCAAGGTAACCTGGTCTACGTCAGTTTCGCTAAATTGTGGATGCCGAACCAAAGCTTCTCCAATCCAATCCAAGAAATTATTGGTATTTAAACGCGTGGCTTCTGTCAGCAACAAACTTGAACTTTGAGCAGCTGTCTGCCACTTTTTTAATAACTTTTCTTTAGAATCACACGCTCCCACGATGATGAGTCGTTGTTGAGCCCGCGTCAAAGCCACATAAAGTTGTCGCATTTCTTCAGCTAAACTATTGCGTTTAATATGGTCCGTAATCGCCAACTTTTGTGGCGTATCCACTTGAATCCGGATTTCAGGGTCCAAATAAGTGATTCCAATCCCTTCTTTGGAATCAAGCACATATTTTCCCTTCTGTGAATCTGTATTAAATTTATGGGAAGCATCCATCAAAACTACGACTGGAAACTCCAATCCCTTACTTCCATGAATTGTCATGACCTGAACGGCCGCTTCATCACTATGAATGGGGACTTCCGCTAAATCCTTACTGCGCTTTTGCATGCGCTCAATAAAGCGAACAAACTGAAACAAGCCTTTAAAACTACTTTTCTCATAGCTTCTCGCCCGATCATATAAAGCATTCAAATTAGCTTGTCGTTGTTGCCCAGCTGGCATACCACCGACATAGTCTAAAAAACCTGTTTCTTCATAAATGGTCCAAATTAGTGTTGCCAACTGGTTTTGATTGGCAATGTCTTGAAAGTGGGTTAATTGCGCTAGAAAACGATCAACCTTTTCGAAAACTTTTAATTGAAAGGCTTGAGTTTGATTGGCATCAAACTGGCGATGAAAATCTAATACCGCCTGAAAATAGTTACCCGTCCGATTATTAATACGCAAAAAGGCTAATTCATTTTCATCTAAGCCCACAATTGGTGAGCGTAGCACCGCAACCAAAGGGATATCCTGATAAGGATTATCAATAATCTTTAATAACGACATCATGATGGCAATTTCTGTAGTTTGAAAATAATTCTGCGCATCATTAACAACAACCGGGATCCCCATTCGTTTAAACAAAGCCACAATTGTCAAATTATTTTTCCTAGTTGGTGTTAACAAAACGACATCCCCATAGGTTAACAGACGCTGCTGCTTTAAATGACGATCATAGATTAAAGTTTTCTCTTCGATGAGTTCCTTAATTCGACGCCCTGCAATTGCGACTTGCCCTCGCGATTTATCATCAATTTCAAATGTCCCCGGCTTAGCTTCTTCTTTTGGTTGCGTATCTTCTTGATCGTCATCATCATAGATGAGAATTTCCGTTTCTTTTGAGGCTTCCTGTGGATAATAAGTGGCTCCATACACCAGCTTGGCATCTTCATCATAGGGGATTTCACCCAACTTTCGATCCATAAGTTGTTCAAAAATTAAATTTGTGAAATCATCCACATTTCGAACTGAACGGAAATTTTTCGACAAAATAATCCGTTCATCGTCGATATCACTGGATTGATAAGCCCGGTCTTTACTGATAAAAAGATGTGGATCAGCTAAACGGAAAGCATAAATGGACTGCTTAACATCCCCCACCATAAACATGTTCCCTGGTTGTTCTTGCGCCACACTGGTTAAAATAGCTTCTTGAAGTGGATTAATGTCCTGGTACTCATCCACGATAATTTCTGCAAACTGTTTTTGGTAAGCTTTACGAGCACTTTTGGACTCGACTGAACTGCCATTCAGAATTTGCATGGCAAAGTGTTCCAAATCACTAAAATCAAGAATTTGCCGGTGCCGTTTTTCTTTTGCGTATGCATCCATAAACGCGTTGGTGACTTTGCAAAGCTCTGTAACTAAAGCTTCTGAATGCTGCAACACTTGTGTCAGTTGACTTTTATCTAAGCTAAAATATTTTTGTGTCAGCTCTTGCAGTTGCATCTTGTAGCCATCCTTGTGTGTGGAATCGCCACGAACATCCTTCATTTGGGCTTTAAAGGCTTTTACCTCATCGTTACGCTTACCGCCCTTCACTGGCGCAAATTCAAGTGCCTGGAGTTTTCCGCGCAGCACATTCCAGTCCGTCAAACCATTTTTTAGAATTTCTTCTATTTGTTGGTGATCACTAGCTAGAATCGGACTAAATTTTTCGAGATCCTCAGATCCATTTTGAATTGCTGTTTGCAAACTCTGAACGCCTTCTAAAGCACCTTGCAGAGTTGTCTTGACGATGGGCAAAATTTGTTGTTGATAAAATGCCGTTTTGTCTAAATCTGAATCGATATGATACTTTTCTGGTAACTTAGCTAACCAACCTTTAGGATCCGAAGTCGCATTGGCGAAATCATATAAGCGCAACATAAGATCCGTAAACCCATCATCGCTACGATCATTAGAGAAATTAGCTGTAAGTTGTGCAAAAATCTCGCCATCTTTTTCATACAAGGATTCACGAAGATCATTCCATACCTCTTCCCGTAACAAAATTCCCTCTGTTTCATCTGTCAAAATGCGGAAAATCGGATCGAGATCAATGACATAATAGTAGCGTCTAATAATTGCCAAACAAAAAGCATGGATGGTACTAATATTTGCCGTGTTAAGCTTCGTTAATTGTGAAATCAAATGACGTTGTTGTTCAGAATCTTTTTCTACTCTAATCTGTTGGTTAATTGCTGTCTGAATTCGATCTCGCATTTCTTTCGCTGCGGCATCGGTAAACGTTACAACTAAAAGTTTATCTACATCAGTCCCTTGTAAAACTTTTTGGATGACCCGTTCAACCAGTACAGAAGTTTTTCCTGACCCCGCAGAAGCCGAGACAAGCACATTGTGACCGCCGTGACTAATTGCATGTTGTTGATCAGGGGTAAAACTAGTTTTGCTCATGCTTGTCATCTTCTTCCTTTAAAATTTCGAGTACTTCTTTCGCACTTAAATTAGCTAATTTATGATAATTATTCTCAGGTAACATTTCATCAAACTGCATAATTTCTTTGTAAGGAGAATATTGTAAAGCCGTATGTGTATCTGGCCAGCGTGCTGGATTCAATGCCACTTCACCCGCAAAAATACGGCGACTAGCTTCCACAATTTTGCGCTCTGCATGCTTAATCAAGCGTTCCAAATCTGTTTGCGTCACAATACGATTATCATAAGAAGTGTACTTGCCACTCTTGGTCTTTTTAAAGGGATAAACCAAGGAAGCACCCGAATCTAACTGAACGTCTAAATTATCTAACAACTCAGGGTCACTTAGTAAAATACCTTTGTACTTCGTTTGTTTTAATAACTCTTTTTGAATCGCATCCGGTGCCATAGTGCCCAATTTATTCACATTCACCGTCGGATTTTGTAAGTGCATGTATAATGCTCCTGACAGAAGCGGTGATACAGCACTTTGATCAATCAATGAAATATTTTGTTTCAAAGCATCAATGTATGTCAACATTTGCATGGCCAAGCCGTAGTAAACATCCCGGAAATTAAAATCGTGCACACTAGACTTGTAATCTACAATTCCGAAATACTTGCGCGCACCACCATCTTCTGAAGTTAAATTAAGTTCATCAATACGATCGATCTTTCCTCGTACCCGAACTTTATGGTGATCAGAGACGTTGAAATCTAAGGACTTTAATCCCACTTCCGAGCCCACTTGGCCAAAGAGGACTTCTGTTTTAATCGGCCGCATTTTGGAGCTAGCACTTTGTAATAAGAAAATTTTGAGCATTTGCTTCAGGGTTTGATTAAGCTGATTATTAATATAGTGCATACGATTTGAACTACTTAAAATTTCAAATTGCGGCTGTTCCTTTACCTGCTTGACGACCTCAGTCAAAAGGTTGTCCATTTCCGATTCCGACAGCTTACCAATATCCAGATGCTCTTGCGTCACTAACTTCACAAAGTGATCCAATGCCATATGAAAGTATTCACCGGTACTAGCTGGCGACAACTCAAAAACATCTCGTTCTTGTAATTTCAAGCCATACTTCAAGAAATAGGCGTATTCATTTTGATAAAATTCCTCAAGCTTTGAAATTGAAGTATTGATCGTATTTCCATAAAGTTCACCCACAATTTCAGGATGTAACTTCACAGGCACATTTTGGTAATTTAAACTGGCAAAAACCCGTTTAGTCAATGGCCCGAGCTGGGCGTCTTGATTTAAAACTCGATAAATATAACGCCACTCAGGTGTCACCATCTTTTGAATACTTTTGCTGTCACGACTCACCTGTAACAAATGACTCAAAGTACTTCGTTTGGATCCCAAAAATTCTCGTGTATCCTCTTTAGTAACTTGTGGGCGATCAAAGTATGTCGGCATTTCAATATTGAAATGCGTCTGAATTTCTTGAACGTAAGGAGATAATTGCAGTTCACTCCCGTTACTGTCATTCATAGCGTATGAGAAATGAATTTCCTGACAACCGGACAAAAAAGCCACATAATTTAAATATCGTTCAAATCGTGCTTGGGCACTGTTATCATTTGAAAAGAATTGTTCATCATTTAGGACTGGTTGTAACGTGGCACAATCATCGTCTGTTAAAATTCCTTGATCAATAAACCGTTCTGGCATGACCGTGTCATTTGCTCCTATGATAAACGTGTACTTGCGATCGTTCATCTGTGCCATCCCAGTTTCTGAGACTAATACTTGATCTAGCGTTGAAGGAATCAAGGAATAAGTGGCACCTTCAAATCCGGCATCTAATAGTGAGGTGAAATTAGCAATCGTAAATTCTCGATTACCCAAAATGGCCACATATTCGTCTAACATGTCACAAAAAGTTTGCCAGGTTTGTTCAGGTTGCGCGCCCTTAGCTAAATCACCAGCATTTACTGCCTCATCTCGCCAATTTTTTAAGCGGTCATCAACGCCTTGATTAATCAGAAATTGATACAAAACAGTAACGGCTTCCTTACCGGTTGTTGCTTGGTCTAAAGCTTTAAAAAATGGTGGTAAAATTTTGCGAATATAATTGCGAATGATATTAATCTGCTCTGTGATCGCCAAGTCTCGGTCCGTTTGCATGCCAAAATCGCTCGTGTTAAAACGTAAATACTGCCAATCTTGTTTTTGAAGCCATTTTCCACCTTCGTACCCATTTTTCAAAATGAGATTTTCTGTTAAATTCAAAGCTTGTCGGAATGCCTGAATTGACATAGGCTGATTATCAATTTTAGGAATTAATAATTCTGTTTTTAGTAATTTCATCATATCCTGATACCGATAATAATGAGCTTTGACATCAAACAGTGCTTCAATTAAAGCCACAAACGGGTGATCTTTCATTGAAATTTGTAAATCATTAAAATGAGGAATCTCATATTCATTTAAAACGGGATCAAGGACAGTCTCATAACTATCCAAATGACGCGTTAAAATTAAAAAGTCGTGATAGTGAATTGTGCGATCATCTGCAACCAACTGCCTAATTTTGCGGGCCACCTGTTCCATTTCAGTACGTCGACTATCTGTCTGGATCACTTGAATACTGTTATTATCAAGTAATGCCTCCGGTTGGGTCGGCACCATATTAGATGACTTAATCCAAAAATCTTCCAATTTAACAAGATCATCGGTCACCCGCATCTGCTTTGCAAAGCGATCCGTTTGAATTGGAACGTGATGTTGTTTTGCAAATTGATATAACAAATAATACGTCTTCCCGGATTCATAAAAAATATTCTCGGGTTCCGGCAACGCATCATAGTATGGTCGATCAATTGTCAAACTCATTGTGACCGCATGAGCGTGTTGAATAAGTACCTGGACCAACTTCATTTCCTGTGCCGTAAAAGACGAAAAACCGTCCAAAAAGAAGGCCGTTTGACTCAAGTCTTGACTATCAAGATATTCGCAGAGTGCTCGCATCAACGTATTGTTGTCAACGTAATTCCCTAACATTTCTTCTTCAAAAGCAGTGTAAATAATGGCTAAATCATGCATTTTGGCGGTTAAATCAACCGTAGCATTTTCATCCGTGCGGATCTCCTGAGCCATTGTTTCAAAATCTTCAGCCGTAATTTGACCCTTTTGTAACTCATTAAATTGACTAGCTAATTGTTGAATAAACCCAGGTTGCGTCTGTTCACCATTGAAAACAGTTAGTTCCTCTTGATGCTCTAAAATAATCCGATCAATCAGCATCCCAACGCCTGCTTTTGAAAGGCGCGGAATTTGATAAACCGGTTCGTTTTTCATAAAATACCAGGCTAAACGAGAAAATGAAAATACTTGCAACGCACTCTGCGCATAAGTAGTCTCGTTTTGCCGATGTTGTTTACGAAGCGCATTTAAAACCGTCAACTCTGATTGAAACTTAATATGATTAGGTACAAGATAATAGACTTGCGAAATTTTTTCATCTTGCAAAGTTTTATCCACTTCATCGATCATTGTTTGTCGTTCATCACGACTTGCTTTACCTAAAACAAATTTTAGCGCCATAACTACCTCCTGTGGAAAAGATACGCACACACGTTCGCTTTGTTTTATTATACCTGAATTTTCAATTTTTTACCCCCCAATACCAATAGATTGATTTTTAAATTGTTTTTCACTAAGGGCTTGGTAGATCACTTGCGCGACTGCTACCGGACGGATTGCTTTTGCCTGCTGCATGGACTGTCCTTCGTCAAATAATTGGTAATTGGTCGTCGTATTTTGATCGATAACACTTGGTCGCAAAATAGTGTAGGGAATTTCTGATTCATCCACTAACTTTCCGGCGTATTGTTGCTGCTTAATGAATTCACCAAAATCATGCGATACCGCTGTAATCTTTTCGCTAGGAAACTCATTATTTACACCAGCCACCGAACAAAACACAATTTTTTCTAAACGAATGCCATGACCCTCAATGGCATCCATGACCGCATCTAAAATGTAATCCACATCCCAGCCTGCCACATTAATAACCAAGACATCATTCTCGGAAATTATTGGCGCTAGGCTTTCTGCATCCGTTAAATTTATAGGTTGGACTTTTTCAAAGCCTTCCGGTACAGCTTCTTTTGTCTCAATGAAGGTAAACTGGTATTGTGAATCTAATTTTTGTTGGCACAATTTCCAAAAAGCTCTTCCAATGGGACTGTTCACGCCCATGACTAAAACTCGTTTCATAAGTCTATACTCCCCGTTCATAATTGATATTTCCATTATAAAACGAACGTTGGAAAATTGCTGTGCTATAATCAATGCAACTTAATAACAATAGGAAGTGATGTTGGTGACTGATAAGAAAACACAGGTTCGTCGCCATTTGATTGCGCTTGATCACGAATATGTGGCTGCAGCCGGACGCGTAACTAAATTCGACTTAGTGGTCGATCATGCTAAAAATGCCACCGTTTGGGATGTGGACCAGAATCGCTACATAGATTTTCTAGCCAGCGCCTCGGCAGTTAATGTGGGACATGGCAATGCGCACGTCGTTCAAGCTATTCAAGACCAAGCTGCCAAACTTGTTCATTATATTTCAGGCTATTTTTATCATGAACCAGCCATCCAATTGGCTAAGCGCTTGGCTTTACTTGCGCCAGGTCGTTCAGCCAAAAAGGTCTCTTTTAGTACTTCTGGCTCCGAGGCCGCCGAAGGAATCATAAAATTTGCACGTAGCTATACTAAACGGCCTATCGTTATAACTTTCCAAAACTCATGGCATGGTACAACTTTAGGAGCTGCCAGCTTATCGGCGATTGATCCCAACATGCATCGTGGCATTGGGCCACTAGTCCCTGATATTTACCATCTGCCATTTCCAGATCCACAAAAAATAATTTCTGGTGAGTCCTTAACCCACTTTTCGAATCGTTACTTAAATGAACTTCAGGATTTGTTTAAACATGACATACCGGCTGACCAAGTAGCCGCCATTTTAATCGAACCTATTCAAGGAGATGCGGGCATCATTATGCCACCCCAAGCATATATGCACGGGCTTTACCAGCTTTGCCATGAAAATGGTATTCTCTTTTGTACGGATGAAATTAACCAAGGATTTGGTCGCAGCGGTAAAATGTGGTCAATTGATCATTTTAATCTTGAGCCGGATCTCATGGCAGTAGGTAAATCACTTGCCTCTGGTATGCCACTTTCAGCAGTTATTGGCAAAGCCGCTATTATGGACGCCCTTGCCTCACCTGCTAATGCCACTACGACAGCTGCCAATCCAATTTGCTGTGCAGCAAGTTTAGCCACACTAGATGAGATTCAAAATTTGCATTTGGTTGAACGCTCACGCGAACTTGGTGCGTTTGCGAAAATTCAATTTCTAAAACTACAACAAGAATTCCCAATCATTAAGCAGGTTCGTATGATTGGCCTCAATGGCGGCATTGAATTTGCTCCTAACCAAGCTGAATTTGTAACACAATTAAGTGAATACTGCTTCGAACACGGTCTTATTATCATCTCAACCATGGACCATATTCTTAGATTTCAACCACCGCTAGTCATCACAAAAACCGAATTAATGGCAGGTATTCAAATTATTCGTCAAGCTCTTCAACAGTTAAGCTAGCTGAATGATAAAAATAGCTATCATCTCAATTTTTAGCTGCCAGTCTGGCCAATTCAGTGCTTTTTTGAATTGCGATTTAACTTCATTTAAGTTAAATATCACCAAGATGTAGTTTTTCTAGTTGTTAATCTTTTTTCCTTGTGCTAAACTAACGACACACAATTTAATAGCACTTACCTGTATAATGTCATAATATGGTTGATAAGTTTCTACCCGACACCTTAAATGTTGGACTATAGGCGAATAGTGTTTTTGATAAACTCTTTATTTGGTTTTTCCTAAACAGTAGACGACAGACTTATGCAGGCCACAACAATCACGTTGTGACCTGTTTTTAGTTCCATATTTTCATTTATACAGCTAAGTAGCAGAAAGGGAGCACTAATTTGAAGTCTATTGAAGCTGAAACCACACCTACATCTATCCAATCTGTCAAAACCATTTCACAACCTAAGGCCGCATTACTAGGATTGCAACATCTTCTAGCTATGTATTCTGGAGACGTGCTCGTTCCCTTACTCATTGGTGGATATTTACATTTTACTGCTGCTCAAATGACCTATCTCGTCTCAATCGATATCTTCATGTGTGGGATCGCAACGCTCCTACAACTGAAGCGTACCGCTTTAACCGGAATTGGCCTCCCCGTTGTGTTAGGCTGTGCCGTTCAAGCCGTTCAGCCTTTACAAAACATTGGTGGCACCTTAGGTATTGGCGCTATGTATGGCGCCATTATGTGCGCCGGATTGTTTGTTTTCCTAATTAGTGGTCTTTTTTCAAAAATTAAAAACCTCTTTCCACCAGTTGTGACAGGCTCTCTTATTACTATTATTGGGTTCACGTTAATTCCTGTCGCTTTTCAAAATCTCGGCGGTGGTACCGTCACCTCTAAGTCCTTTGGAGATCCACGAAACCTTATCATCGGGTTCGCAACCGTCTTAATCATTGTAGCCATTAATATTTGGGGCAAAGGCTTTTTACATTCAATTGCCATTTTAATCGGTATTTTGGCAGGTACCTTGATTGCTGGAGCCATGGGCATGGTTTCCTTAAGTCCTGTCGCGCAAGCCAGTTGGTTTCATTTACCACAGCCCTTCTACTTCGGTACCCCCACATTTCATGGTTCCGCAATCGTTACAATGATTATGGTTTCTTTAACCACCATGATCGAATCTACCGGTGTTTTCTTCGCTTTGGGTGATCTAACCGGCAAAAAAATCGAAGAAGACGACTTAAAACGTGGCTATCGCGCCGAAGGTATCGCTGCTATGTTAGGTGGTTTGTTCAATACGTTCCCCTATTCCACTTTTTCAGAAAATGTCGGTGTTTTACAGCTATCAGGTGTCAAAACGCGAAAACCAATTTACTATTCTGCTTTCTTCCTAATTTTATTAGGCCTTCTTCCTAAAGCTGGCGCGGTTGCGACCATCATTCCAGATCCTGTTTTAGGTGGTGCCATGATTGTCATGTTTGGTATTGTTGGTGCCCAAGGCGTCAAGATTCTTCAACAAGTTAATTTCTCAGAAGATAAAAATATCTTAATCACCTCTCTTTCAATTGGGATGGGACTTGGCGTCACTGTTTATCCTCAAATCTTTCAATTTTTACCAGCTGCTGCTCGCATGTTGCTTACGAATGGTATTGTCGTGGCCAGCATTGTAGCCGTACTTTTAAATCTTCTTTTTAACGGCCTTCATGGTGAAACAAAATCTGAAGTTAAAAAAGCTCACTAAATTTAGGCAATAAAAAACCACTAGTCACGGAAATTATTTCCCGATGACTAGTGGTTTTTATTTCAATTCGAAAAATTAAACAACCTGGCGATTAAATGGATCACTGCTAATGCCCTTTTCAAGAATGGCCTTTGACCACTCTTTAGCTGAGAATAGGGAATGGTCACGATAGTTCCCACAACTGTACTTGTCAGTTCCTTGAACATCTTTCCATTCGATCTTATCTGCAATTTCTTCTAAAGAACTCTTCAAAGCTTTGGCAACCTCTTCAGTAGAATGCTCGCCCCAAGTGATTAAATGAAAACCAGTGCGGCAACCGAACGGTGAACAATCAATCACACCGTCCAAACGATCACGCAATAAACCAGCTAATAAATGTTCAATAGTGTGTAAACCAGCCGTTGGAATGGCATTTTGATTTGGTTGAACTAATCGCAAATCATAGTTCGAAATCTTATCACCTTTTGCACCATTTTCAACTGTAATTAAACGAACGTAAGGTGCTTTAACCTTTGTATGATCCAATGTAAAACTTTCAACTTTTGCCATAATTTAATTTCCCCTTTTCATAAATTCATTTTCATTATCCATTTTGACCCTGTAACCCCTTTTTTTCAAGTTGGTACAAGGGTAGTCTTTCTATTTTAAGTAAGAAAGTGGTTTTTGAACTTCAATCTTTGTGCCATAATATTTGGATTTAATGTATCGTTGAATATCTTTTTGATGATAGAGTTTCACTAACTTTTTGTATTTTGCATTATTTTTGTTTGCCTTATCTGTGGCCAATATGTTGATATTTTCACGGGTACTTTGATTAACTTTCTCATGAAAAATAGAATCCGTCAAAACGTGTAAATGACCTTCAAGGGCAACCGTGTTAGAAATCAAAACAGCATCAACATCTTTTAATACACGTGGACCGGTAGTATCGTCGATCTCTTTGAACTTCAATTGCTTAGGATTACTCTTGATATCACTGACATTACCCAGAGCGCTAAAGTTAGCTTTCAACTTAATCAACCCAGCTGACTGTAGTAAAAGGAGCCCTCGAGCTGTATTAGCCGGATTATTAGCAATCGCGATCGTTGCTCCTGCTGGAATATCAGAAACCTTTTTATACTTTTTAGAGTAAATCCCCAGTGGTTCTAAATAAG
The DNA here is from genome assembly GCF_001438655.1 of Pediococcus cellicola. GTDB lineage: Bacteria > Bacillota > Bacilli > Lactobacillales > Lactobacillaceae > Pediococcus > Pediococcus cellicola. The sequence continues at coordinate 18,964 of NZ_JQBR01000005.1, read as the reverse complement.
TTGTGCCTAAAGCTGCCAATTTCTGTTTTGGATGTTGTTTGTTATACGCTTCGTAATAAGAATAAGATTGAAACGCATTAACATCAATGTTACCTTGCGCCGTGCCGTTATTCAGCTGAACCCCATCAGTGACCTGCTGAACCTTTATCTTTAATCCTGCATCTTTAGCATCTTTACTCTTAGCAATGTGCTTCCAAATATCATAATCAGAACCCATCGATCCTACTGTAATCGTTGTTGTTTTCGCTTTTGCCGATTGACTCACTTGATGGACCCCCACTATGGCGCCAACCAAAATAACAACAATACCTAAAACCCACCAAACACTTTTTTTCATATTCTTCTCTCCTCTTTTTCTTACTTATACCAAATCCAACCACATTCGTGGCAATCCTCCGTCGCTATCTTTAAAGTTCAATTAAGCTCACCTTCTTTAATGCTCCAGCCGTTTAGCCAGCCAGTCGCCTGCAAATTGAACGATAAATACCATGACTAAAATAATAATCATCGCAACGATTGTGACATCATTTTCAAAACGCGCATAGCCAATACTAATTGCGATGTCACCTAAACCTCCCGAACCAATTGCTCCAGCCATCGTAGTGAGCCCAATTAAACTAATAATTGTTAAAATGGACGCCCGAATAATGTCTGGTAGCCCTTCTCGCAAGTAGACGTGAAAAATAATTTCCAATGGACTGGATCCTGAAGCCTGCGCCGCTTCTATCACACCCGGATCGATTTCGGTCAGTGCATTTTGAATCTGACGTGCATAGAATGGGAAAATGCCTATAATTAACGGAACCAGTGCCGCTGTAGTCCCAATCGTCGTCCCCACCAAGTAGCGGGTAAAAGGTGCAATTACTGCTAACAAAATGATAAACGGAATTGAACGAAGCAAGTTTACAATTTTATCTAACAAACCATACAAAAAACTGTCCTCTAGAATGCCACCCGGCTGACTTGTGATTAACAAAATGCCAGTTGCCAAACCCAAAACACCCGCAATAACAGCTGAGACCAACGTCATATAAACTGTTTCCCATGTGGCTTGAATAAACTCACTTTGCATATGAATTACATTTGGAATCCAACTTGCCATTAGCCATTCGCCTCGCTTTCCACCGCTTGATTCAGGAGCTTTACACGAACCTGGTTTTCTTGAAGAAAGGTAATTGCTTGTTTAATCCGTTCTTCTTGACCAGTTAATACCAAGATCATAAAACCTAACGTTTCGTCATGAAGCTGTTCCACGTTAGCAAATAAAATGTTCCCGTCCACTCCGAATTGTTTTGCTAATGTTGAAATAATAGGCTCTTCAGTCGATTTACCAATGAAATTCAATTGCACCAACTGCTGATTCTGCGTTAAAGCCTTAAAGCTTGGATTCTTTACTACCTTTTCAACTGCTGGTCCCACGTTCGTGGCCACATTAATAAATTCTTGTGTTAATGGCTTTTGTGGGGTTGAAAAAATAGCTTCAATATTTCCGCGCTCGACGATTTTACCTTTTTGCATCACGGCCACATGATTACATATTTCTTTGACTGCTTGCATTTCATGTGTAATCAAAACAATGGTCAATCCTAATTCACGATTTAAACGTTTCAACAAATTTAGAATTGATAAAGTTGTTTTAGGGTCCAATGCACTTGTCGCCTCATCACTAATCAAAATATCCGGGTTATTGGCCAGGGCACGGGCAATCGCCACTCTTTGTTTTTGACCACCTGATAGCTGACGTGGATAATCATCCTTACGTGAAGCCAAGCCCACCAGCTTCAGTAATTCCGTAGCTTTCTCTTCACGTTGTTTTTTAGTTAATTTTGTTTTTAAAAGCGGATATTCAACATTACCTAAGATTGTCCGCGACTTCATCAAGTTAAAGTGTTGAAAAATCATGCCAATCTTAGTACGTGCTTTTCTTAAATCAACCGGATTTAACTTCAATAGCTCCTGATTATTAACAATCACTTTTCCTGCTGTTGGTTTTTGCAACAAATTAACCACACGTACCAAGGTACTTTTTCCGGCGCCTGAATAACCGACAATACCGTAAATATCACCTTTTTCGACCTGTAAGTCGACATCATTCACGGCTTTGACACGATTCTCTCCGTCTTTAAAATCAACCGTAATTTGTTTTAAATCAATAATGTTCTCAGTCATTCACTCACCCTCTTTTTGACAAATAAAAAAGTTTCCGCCCCATGTCTTTAGATAAAAGACTAGGGACGAAAACTTCGTGTTACCACCCATGTTCGTGTTATTCTTGCAAACAACACCTCAACGACACAAAAAATTATGTCTGGGATTATATCGTATCCTCACGTGACTAAAGCTTGCACCCTAGTCATTAGCTCTGAGCTCATCTTCAATTCTTAAGACTGATTCCTTTTCACCAAACGGAATTCTCTAGACAGTCGCCGAATTTACTCTTCTCGTCTGTGCATCAATATTTAATAATTGAATTTATTCTATCATCAAATTTTAATAAGTCAAGCACTTGTTTCACATGAGGTATAATAGAATCAAAAATAAGCGTCAAGTTATCACTTTGCAGACGCATTTTGGAGGCAAACAATATGCAACAATCTTTGGACGACTTTATTTGTACATGGGCTAAAAATGGCGGTCCAGAAATTCGTGCCTATCATAAAAATGAATGGTGCCACCCGTCTCATGATGATCATTATATTTTTGAAATGATGACATTAGAAATTTTTCAGGCAGGATTAAATTGGGAACTCGTTTTAAAGAAACGTCCGGCATTTCAACATGGCTTCGCCAACTTTGAAGTTACGAAGGTTGCGAACATGTCATCAGAAGATGTGACGCATTTAATGAACGACGCCAGTATCATCCGAAATCAGTTAAAAATACAAGATACCATTACAAATGCTCAAGCTTTTTTAAAAATTCAATCAGAGTTCGGGAGTTTTGAACACTACATCTGGCAGTTCGTTAATTATCGTCAGGTTAACAACCATATTCGTATTCCCGCAGAAATTCATGCAAAAACGCCACTTTCCGAAAAAATTTCTCAGGATTTAAAACAACATGGCTTCAAATTCATGGGGCCGACCATCACCTATTCTTTCATGCAGGCTATTGGGTTAGTGAATGACCATGAAATTAGTTGTATGGATAACCCGCAGTAAGGAGTTGAACCTATGGCACAGACTGAATATATTGAAACTTCAGCAAATGGAATTTTTTCGGGAGTTTACTTCATGGGCCGCTGGGTTAAAAAGACAGTTGCTAACCAAACGACCATGTACACCACCAATCTTGGAGCAGCGTTTTTACTAATGACCAAGCACACAAGCTGTCTGAAACTCAAATTCATGGACACCACACCAATAGCTCGTTTTCAACCGGAAATCGCTATATTTATTGATGATCGTCCCGAACTGCGATTTAAGGTCAATGAAGTACCTAGTGAACTTCAATTGCAGTCAGACAGACCACATTTAATTCGCTTTGTATTTGCCGGCAATTCCGATTCTGACGAGGTCTGGCAACACCAACAAGGTTTGGCGATCACTGATATTTCACCTAAAGACACCGGTCAATTGACTGCTGTAAAGCCAGCTGGACGCACCATTGCTTTTATTGGGGATTCCATTACTGCCGGTTGTTGGGTACTAGGCCGAGTCCCTTCAGCTGGTTATGCTGCCGAATCAAATTATGCGGCCCAAACGGCCCAACAATTAAATGCCGTCGACATCAGAATTGCCTATAGTGCAGCTGGATTGCTCCGCTATGGGACAGGAGGTGTGCCAGCAGCTCCCAGATTCGTCAAGTATGTCGATTTCGAAACGAAAGCACCCCAGTTACAACCTGATCTCTTGGTGGTGAACCTTGGCACCAATGATCGAAAGTTGCCTAGCGTGCTTTTCGAAACGCAATTTTTTAGTTTTATTAAGGAGTTAAAGCAGTTATTTCCGAAAGCTAGCCTCAATGTTATTATTCCGTTTAACCAAAGTTTCGCACAAGAACTCCGTCATTTGGCTAAACAAGATGCACAGATTCATCTAATTGAAACCCAGGATTGGCCAATTACGTTTACAGATGGCGCTCATCCGGACTTAAACGGCTCAAAAATTATTGCACAACATCTGACAACCGCTTTAAAACATTACTATGGTACTGACTACTTCAAAAATCAACTGCACAGAGGTCTGTTCTGAGACCTCTTTTTTAGTCCAAACTTTCTGCCGATTCAGCCATCTTGGTCTGATCATTTTCTGATTTTGTATGTTTTAAGCCAACGCCAGTAAATCCGCTGATGATCGAGAATACGGGTGATAGCAAGCTAAAGAAAACAAACGGGAGAAACTCAAACGTTGAAACACCAAGTGTGTTTGCTGCAAATGCGCCAGCAACCCCCCAAGGAATCAGGTAATTGATGACTGTACCGCCGTCTTCTAAAACACGACTAAGTGCTAAATTTGCTAAGCCAGAATCGTTGTAGGCTTTCTTAAAGGCTTTTCCGGGAAGAATCACAGATAAGTACTGTTCCCCAATAAAGATGTTTACACCAATCCCAGCCAAGATCGTGGCCGTCACCATTTTTCCATCTGAGTTGAGATGCTTGGTCAAAGGAGCCATAACAGCTTGAATAAGTCCAAATTTCATTAATAGACCGCCTAATGAAAGTGTCAGAATAATTAATGAAACGGTCCCCATCATGCTGCTAATGCCTCCTCGTGAAAGCAGTGCATCAACACTAGTATTGCCCGTTTTCGATACAAATCCGGACTCAATCACCGTTGCCATTTTAGTGATTTGCGTGTTTGGCTGTTCAATAAAAACCATGACAACTGAAACAACGATGTTAATAAAGAGTGTGGGAATTGCGGGCACTTTTTTCCAGGCACAGAAGAACATCAATGCAATAGGAATGATTGCCCAGAAGTTCACACTAAAGTGCGCTTGAAGAACAGCTACCGTTTGTGAAATCTTACCTAAATTAGTTGAGGTTGTGGCGTGAAACCCTAACAGTGCATATAAAACTAAAGAGCCAAGAAAAGCAGGAATTGTGGACCACATTAAGTTTTTGATGTGACTAAATAAGTCTGTGCCCACCACCGCGGAAGCAAGATTAGTGGAATCAGAAAGCGGGGAAGACTTATCACCGAAAATAGCCCCTGAAATTATGGCCCCTGCGACTAAGGCAGGATTCACACCCATTGTCATTCCCATACCAAAAAATGCAATCCCAATGGTTGAGATAATGGTAAACGCAGACCCAATTGACGTTCCAACTAGCGCACAAACCACAAATACTGAGGGCACAAACCATGCCGCGCTGATCATATGGAACCCAAGAACCATCATAGATGGAATGATTCCTGCCGCAATCCATGTGCTAATTAAAGCCCCAACTAAAATAAAAATAAAGATAGGGATGATACCAGTCTGAATCCCATCTTTAATTCCAGCATTCACATCTTCCCATGAGAAATGACGGAATCGCGCCCAAAACGTTACGACTACCAAAACTAATAGCACTGGTACCTGTGGCGACAAACCAAACTTGATAACACCTAGACCCATAATGACTAACATCACCAATAGCACACTAACAGCTTCTTTAAAACTTACTTTCTTTTCCATATTGCACCTCATCATCTTTTGTTATTTAAACGCCCCATCACTTTTCCTATGCATTCAAATTCCAATAACGAGGCATCCCGCCACACGTTCGTTTTTCCATTTCGGCCACTTCACTTTCATTTGCTTAATTTTAGGGACAAAAAAAGTCCCTGCTATCTAACGACAACAGGGACGATAAAACCGTGGTACCACCCAATTTGAGAAGACGCCAAAAGCATATTCTCCACTCACTAGAAGGTAACGGCTCTAGTTATTATCCGTTCAATTGAAACTATTCCATGGTATTTCGTCTAAATTATCCTGATCGGTTCGCAGCAACCACCGACTTCCTGACTCCCAGATAACCAGCTACTTGATATGAAAGTTCGCTTTTAATTATTAAGTTGAATGAATTTTACCATGCCCTTTTATCCACGTCAACTGAAATTAAAAATTGATTAGAGGATTGGCGACAATAATCTAGAAAAATACTGCTTGAATTTAAGCCACCAGGACTGTTCATCATACATTTTGGTCGTCTGTAAAGTAGACTTACGAATATCAGCTTTAAAAATTTCCTCTAGTTTTTGTGCCACTTTTTCGTCATACAAGAACGTATTCACTTCAAAGTTAAGTTTAAAACTACGAAAATCTAAATTAGCAGAACCTACCGAGCCTAATTTACCATCCACAACCACTGTTTTTGCATGCAAGAACCCAGCATCATAGTTATAAATTTGAATCCCCCACTTTGCACACTGGCGCGCATAATACTGCGTTGCCCGGTAAACAAACGCGTGGTCTGGCATACATGGAATCATAATACGCACATCAATTCCCGAAAGCGCCGCAACCCTTAATGCATCCAATACACTGTCATCAGGAATCAAATATGGGGTTTGAATCCAGATGGAACGATGCGCTGAATAAATCAGCTTCAAATAACCTAACTTAATCGTTTCAATGTCTGAATCAGGCCCACTCGCCACAACTTGTAAGCTGGTATTGCCATTCACTTTTGCCACAGGAAAGTAAACAGAGCCAGGATCAAACACCTTATCGATTGGATGCTCAGGATCTGTCGCGTTCCAATCACGAATGAATCGTGCCTGTAGTCCATAAACACCAGAACCCGCAATTCTCAGATGGGTATCACGCCAATACCCAAACTTCTTTTTCCGTCCTAAATACTGATCCCCAATATTAAAACCGCCAGTATAGGCAACCTGTCCATCAACCACCACAATTTTCCGGTGATCACGGAAGTTTAGACGAAAGTCAGTGACTGCTGAGTGTGTACCCAAGAAGGGATAAGCATGACCGCCCAATTCACGAAGGTGATCGAAAAACTTATTTTTGGTTCCCATGGATCCCCATGAATCCCAAAGGACACGTACCTCAACCCCTTCAGCCGCTTTTTTCTCTAGTAAATGCAGAACTTCATTACCAATTTTGTCTGCATAAAATGTGTAAAATTCAATATGAATATGCTTTTTAGCACGTTCAATATCTTGAAACATTTCATGAAACAATTCTTTGCCATCCGTAATGATTTTCACACGATTTCGATGGCTTAAAAATGCCGCATCGGCGTTCATAAACATGGTCGCCATGCCACTTGCATCCTCAACCACTTTGTCTGCGTCAGTATGGTCATTATTTAATTCTTGAGTTTGCCTTGCTAAAACCCGTTGTAGTTCTATCTTAGTTTCTTTTTTCAATTGAAACATCTTTCCCTTAGGTAGCTTGCGGCCAGCAAAAGCGTAAAAGATAAAGCCCACGACTGGGAGAAAAAAGAGTACAAGTAACCAAGCCCACGTTGCTGCAATATCCCGTTTTTCTCGAAAGACGGTGATGATAGCTGCCAAGGCGTTAATCGTTACAATAATTTCAATTACAATGTGTACCCAATTCATAATGATCCCCCGATAGTTAATATAATACTGATTTTTATTTAAAAAGCACGATTTTAGCTCTCCACAATCAAAAAAAGGACTTTTCCATGTTTTCATTTTACCCTTCCCACATAAGAATGAAAACCGTTACCAAAAATCCACGAAAAAAAATACAGCACCTTTTATCACAATGCTGTAGAATAAAGCCAAGTTTAAACTATTTAGACACAAAAAAACCGTTGCCGAAGCAACGGAAAATAAGTAACATGACCATATAGATGGCCATCCATTCACTTTATGGGGGGAGTAAATGAAAAAGTTATTTATATTGTTTATATTATTCATAAATTGTGAAGATTTTGTGAAGAAAAGATTTCAATAAAATTACAATTGAAAAAGGAAGTCACTATATGTTAAATTCTTCGAAAATAATTGTCTTACCAGCCACACCAGCCGACCATGACCAACTTGCCCAAATTTATTTGAACGCTCGTTTGGCTACCTTTCCTTGGGTAAAGCATCCCCGTCTTACCGACTTTTCGCGTGATTCTAAGGGAGAATACCTTTTAAAAGCTGAATTGAATCACCAAATTGTGGGATTTTTAAGTTTTTATAGAGAAGAAAACTTTATTCACCTACTATTTGTGGATCCCGAACACATGCACTTAGGTGTTGGCAAACATCTCATTGAAGCTGTGCGGTTGCTTGCCACTGAGCCGGTCACCTTAAAATGTGTTCGCAAAAATAGCAATGCCCTGACCTTCTATAAAGCTTTAGGGTTCAAAATTGTTGACCATTCATTGTGGCAAACACCACCTTCTTATACGTTGCAGGACACAAAAAAAGAAGCCTACCCATTACTGAAAAAATAGGAAGCTTCCATGATTCTTTATTTAGCTTGCACAAACAAACCATTCACGGTATCGCCATCAACGGTTCGACTAGCCTTAAAGCCATTGAAAATCAAGTTTTGATGCTTAGTTGCCATAGCCTTCATCAGCTTAAATTGATACGTTGCTGGAATCCCTGACAATTTCATTTTCAAAGTTAAAGTGGTTTGTTTTTGCTGATTCGTCTTCATTTGATACGTGCCCTGTCCAAATTCACGAAGTCCCTTTGCCTTTTTAGCGGCTTGATAAGACCGATAATATTTTTTGACATTATATGCTGTCACTTTACCCTTTTTATCAAAAGTGAAAACTTCTAAACCTGAGTTAGACTTATCTTTTAAAGAACGGGTAAAGTACCACAAACCCCCGTTATTACGAATTTGTTTGCTGGCGGCTACCCTTGAAACTTTCGGTGCTTGGCTCTTAACCACTGCACGTCCTGTTTCTGTGGACGAGTTGCTACATCCCGTTAAAACTAAACTTAGACCAAGCACAGCCACACCTATAAACCATGTCCATTTTCGATGCCATTTCATTGTTTTTGCCCCCATTCCTTGTTCATGTCACTCTTCAAACTGATTATACTTCGTTTTTAAACGACAAGCTATCAAGACTGTTTAGATTGCTTAAACTCCGGACGTGCTTTGGGAACCAAAAATTGACCTGGTATTGCACCCAACCGTTTTGTTGTCTGATTCCAGTAACGCGGAATCAAATGGATATGACAGTGAAAAACACTTTGTCCAGCAGCCGCTCCAGAGTTAATGGCCACGTTGTATCCATCTGGCTTAAATTGCTTGTCTAGGTGCTTTTTGGCATCAGCGACTAATTGTACTAGCGCCTGTCGTTCGGCTTCTGTAACGTCCCAAATTTGCGCGACATGACGTCTGGGTACAATTAATAGATGTCCTTTACTGACTGGATGACTGTCCCAAAACGCCACACATAAATTGTTTGCCATCACATAATCTTTGGGCTGCTTTTGACAAAATACGCAATTAGGATCAAAATCCATTTTTTCTACCTCCTAATCAAATGTCCACAATGACCTTTCTGCCATCATTATACAAGAACAAACAAAAGGTGTCTTCCTTGATTAAAGGAGACACCTTTTTAGTCTAATGCTTATTCTTTTTCTTCTTAAATGACACGCCTTCATACGTTAACTTAATTAAGCTTGGTAAGAGAACCGGAATGATAATAATCAAAATAATCAATCCAATGATCACAACCAATGCCACTTGAATCAACGTAAGCACACCTGACGGAATCATAGCAGCAAACGTACCACTTAAGATAATCATTGCTGATAAGACTACTGCTCCGATAATGCCAGCAGCCTCCAAAATCCGCGCACTCGGTTTCAACTCCTTGTTGAAATCGCGATACCTCATCATTAAGAAGATGCTGTAATCAACACCCAACGCAATAATCATAATGAAACCAAAGAACGGTGTGTTCCAAGTTAGCATCGAGTGCCCTAAGAAGAGGGTACTGATGGCCTTGGTAATTCCTAATGAACTGTAGTAAGCCAATAGTAGCGTTCCAATAATGTAGAATGGCATCAAAATTGATCGGGTTACAAACATTAAGGCAATCAGAATTCCGACAATCATAATTGCGGCCGTTCTCGTGAAGTCATTTCCCGCAACTTTGTTGATATCGGCAGTCTGAGAAGTTTGACCACCAATTGCCACCTGTGCATTCTTCAATGAAGTTCCACGCAAGCTATCTTTAACCTGCTTTTGAATGTCCTTCACTTTTGCCATAGACGCCGCAGAACTAGGATTAGAATCTAGTACAATGGTTAACTTCGTCGCTTTCTTATCTTCAGAGTAGTAGGTCTTCAAAACAGGTTTGAATGACTTACCATGGATTTGATCAGCCGGAATATAGAATGTTTTCCCAACTGATGAATTTCCCATACCATTTAGATAATCATTAGCCGTTGTCATCCCAGAGCCAATAGTCTTTGTACCATCAGCAGCTGTCTTCAAACCGGTTTGAAGTTCGCCCATTTTACCAGATAAGCCTTTGAGTGTACTATACATCTGCTTTTGACCAGATACTTCTTGGTCAAGGCCACTCGTTAAGGCTGGTGTGGAACCAGCTAACGTGCTTGCTCCGCTTGAAAGCTGATTAAGACTGCTTGTCAAGGTTCCCAAACCACTAGTTAGTTGACCAACGCCGCCTGTCAATTGACCGCTCTTGCTGGACAAGGTTGAGGCACCACTTGCTGCCAATTGAACACTATTCGCATATTGGTTAAGGCCACCGTTTAACTTAGCAACACCATTAACCAAGGCTGAGTTTTTATTAACTTGTGCATTTAGTTGCTCGACACCAGCCGTAAACTGCTTCAATTGAGAAATACTACCTGAAGCGTTCTTTAATTGACTGCCCAGCGTGATCAATTGATTTATTTGTGTCTCACTAATATTAGTTGAATTCATGAGAGACTCCGCTTGGCTCATAACTGATTCAAGCTGTTTTAATTCACTAATTGTGTTGGAATCAATATTCACTGCATTTAATTCTTTTTCAAGATTTTCAACCTGCGTCTTCACACTGGAAAGTCCACTTAAAGTTTCACCGGTTGTTTTAATCGTTTGTGCTGATGCACCAGCTGTTTTGGCACCGGCCGTGATTTGTGATTCCGCAGTCGCTAATTTTTGTTTGTCCGCCGCACTCATTGTACTTTGGTCAATACTTGACAATGTTTTTAATGCGGCTGTATTTGAGGCAGCAGCCTGAGCAGAATCAGTAGCTGCTGAAGTTAACGCACTAGAAACTTTGTCTAAACTAGCAAACGAGCTGTTAACAGCCGCCAAGTTTTTCTTAGCTGATTCGAGTTCGGTTAGCAGTGGGGCTAGTTGTTCCAAACTATTAACCGCACCTTGTGACTTAGCCAATTCTGCTTTCAAGGTGTTTAACTGCTTCACGCCACTACTTAGCCCAGAAAGACTGCCCATGGCCGTATTTCCTGCACTTAACGTTTGTTGCAGACCATCTAACTGACTATCAATCTTCACAGCAGCTGAATTGAGTGTCGATACGCCTGTTGAAAGCTTCTGAGCCGAAGTTAACAATTCTTGTGAGCCATTTGTTAACTGACTTGAATTGCTATTTAACAAACTTAACCCTGAACTTAAGCTATCAACACCACCAGCATATTGATTTAGGCCACTCACTAGCGGAGAAATTTGACTACTCATCCCAGATACACCATTTGAAATCTTCGAAGCACCACTTGAAAGCTTATTAGCACCCGCTGTAATCTTCAAGGAACCATTACGTAGCACTTCAGTTCCATTGATAAGCTTCTGGACACTGTTTAAACCACTATCCATATCGGTGCCAGCTAATTGATCAGAAGCGCTCGTAAGACCCTTACCGATCGTATTTAAGCCTTTGTGTGCCTTATCAATTCCCGTAGTGACCGTTTTAACCTGGCCTTTGACATAAAGTTTCCCAATTTCTGAGCCACCTGGTTGGGTCGCCGAAGCCACCGTTTTGATTCCTTTTTCTTTTTGAAGTTGCTGAGTAACTTGATCAATCAACTTCAAAGTTTTCTCATTGTCCAACCGTTTATTCGAACGGATGTATAAAGTTGAAGGCTCGGCCGTTCCTGCCGAAAAGTGATCTTTAACGACATTAAATCCAACTTTTTCAGGTAACTTATCACTTAATTCAACTAAATCATCATAATTTAAGGTTCCTGAGCCAGTTGCAACAAATGGTACGGTCAAAAGCAAGACCAATGCTAAGGCAATAATAGGGTGCAAAACTGATGAGTTTGCCAAAGCACGCCACATCTTACTTTGTGAATGACCATTAAAGTTCTTAGACGGCCAGAACATTTTTTTACCCAAGACACTCATAAAGAATGGGTTTAAAGTAAGGAGCACCACAATTAAGACGGCAACGCCAAGGGCAACCCCAACAGCTGACTTATATATGGAGAACTTAGCTAAACCAAGTGCTAAGAAACCAATGAAGACGGATGAACCACTATACAAAATGGTTCGTCCAGCGGTTCTGATTGCCTTACGACTGGCTGTATGCCGATCTTCACCTTTACTTAATTGCTCTTTAAATTGCTCATAAAGCAAAATATTGTAATCTGTTCCAATTCCGAACAACACCACCACGATGAAAACTTGGGTGAAGTTAGAAAATGGAAAGTTTACCTTTGAAACTAAGTTTGTCACGATCGAAAGCGTCGTGATAAACGAAACGCCAACCGTAAATACCGAAATCAACGGTACAATTGGTGAGCGGAAAACTAAAATCAAAACGATAAAAATGAAAATAGCCGCAATAATTTCAGTTTTCTTAACTCCCTCCTGAGTAGCCTCGGAGAATTTTTCATTTAAAATGTCCCCACCCGTAATGTATGTTTTGACATTAGGTGTTTTGACCGCTTTTGTCAGTTCTTTATCTATCTTCTTATAAGACCCGTGTTTCTTAGATACCAATAATTGCACTAACTGGGTGGTCTTATCCTTTGAAACCAACTGTTTACGTGTCTCGGCATTATCGGATGCTGCGGTGACATCTTTAATCCCGTATTTCTTTTTATTATCACGTAAATACTGAACGGTACTATTAATGTTTTCCTTTTGGTTTGCGGTTAACTTTTGATCGCCATTATTAAAAATAGCCACCACTTGCGTCGTATTCCCTTGTCCATATCCCCACTTGGACTGAATTCGATTTGCAATTTGACTTTGTGCCGCACTAGGTATTTTGGTCTCCGCATGAGAACGAACCAATTGATCAATATCCGGCAAGGTAAAAATGCTAATTAAAATAATGCCAAGCCACACAATCAGCGCAATACCGTGATTCTTCACAAATTTCTGCATGTTTATCTCCTTTCAATGTCCACTTTAATATACAAAAGGATATTATAAGCGTTCCGAAAATAAATGTAAACAGTTTTGATATATTTTCATTTAATGTTTCGTAAATTTTTGCAAAATAAAAAGCCCAATCTCACATTGAGCTTTACTGAACTTCATTTAACTACATAAGAGGATCCCAAACTGGTAATGGTTCTGGTTCAGAGTCCGCTACTTTTAACTGATCAGGAGTTAAATATTTACGATGTACCACAACTTCATAAACATAGTTTTCAAACCAGTCATCCGTCATTACAAAGTAGCCATCTTTACCATTTTTTTCACCCCAACTGTTCTCAACCTTCCATTTAGTTGGCTGATCGTTTACAACATCGACGCCAGTTAACGTCATGGCGTGCGAAACTTGGGCTTGGCCATATTCAAATCGTTCTGCCTTGCTTAAACTTAAATCAACATCAAATAAGGCGTCCGTTTGATAAAGCTGGCTATCTAAGAAACCTTCCTTACGATCCATTTGCTCTAAAACATCATTACCAAACCAAACTGTTTCGCCATCTTTAAGCTGGGCAACTGCTGCCTTGCGTAGGGTGTCCATTTCGACATTTAATAAGGTAATGTTTTTACCACCAACAACATTATCTTCTGCCGGTAAACTGTATAGCTTGTCAAATGGCTTGTATGGGGCATTTGTAAGAACTACGTAGTCATCCAAATCAACCCCAATATATTTATCATAGAATTCCTTAGGTGTTAAATCGGCATCTCGATGATAATTTTTCTTGTCATCACGATATTCAAAATCAAATTTAACAGGTGGTTCGCCAACTGCAATTGCTGTCATTCGGTAAACCTCACCTAATAGATGATCACGTTTAGCATTCAATTGACCTTCAGTTGCGCCGCTATTTTTAAGTTCACGTAATTCAACAGCATCCTTACGCAATTTAGTGTCCAAAGCTCCGCCGAACCCCGTCGTGTTATTTGTATTGAAACTTTCTGGCATAACTGAGGCAGGTACCACACCGTATTTTTGGACCAGACTTGCTGCCATAGCCCACTGACCGCCATCATCTCCAGGGCCAGCTAAATAAAATTCAACTTCACGATCTGTGGTGGGTTTGTCAGCAGTGCGAATAATATTTTCATAAAAAATATTTGCTCGCTCGATTTTATCCCAAAAATAAGAATAAGCTTGTGATAATTCAAAATCCTTCAGATCATATTTATCGGCCACTTGGTGACGCAACGTATTTAAAAGGGAAAATAGCCAGCATCGTCCACTTTGACGCTGATTTGTGACCTTACCCGTGTCGATTTCAATTGAAAAAGTTCGGTCGAGGCGCACCTTTGCCGCAATATCTTCACTTGCATTCAAAACACCATTTTTTGTTGCAGCACGTTGCACAACTGTATTTCGGTTGCCAGCATTAAATGCTTGCCGAAATTTTGCGACGTTCTCTTGTGAAACTTCTTTTTCCATAAGGCACCTCCAAAATTATGAATCAATAATAAGAATGAACTAAGCATATTCTAATACTTTTGCAATTATTAGTAAATCTTTCCATAAAAAAACATCAAAAGCTTTTCAACTCTTGATGTCCTTATTTTAACGATTAATAGTCACTCGTTCGGTGGTTGACGTTCTTCTTAGCTGAAGCGCTCCCCCAGAATGGCACCTTAACTACACCCATTACTTCGCTTTTCTTCACAAATCCCCAATAACGACTATCATTGGAAACACTGCGGTGATCGCCCATCACAAAGTATTCACCGGAAGGTACCTTTTCGGGCTTACTCCCCCAACCACGCGCTTTCGCAACTGATGCAAGATTCCAATCGGTTGCCTCCGCGCCAATGGCTGTTCCTGTCGTTCGCTGATACTTGTTAATGAAGGACTGTGGAACTTTTTTATCATTAACGTACAGATCCCCATTTTTATAAGAAATTTCATCTCCTGGCATTCCGATAACACGCTTTACATACTCGGTTCCTGGAGTAGCCTCGGGATCCGCACCGTAAGCGTCAAAAACGATGACGCTCAAGTGCTTGATTTTTTCTTGTTTTAAAACAAATACGCGTTCATTGTTCACTAAATTCGGTTCCATTGACGACCCATCGACCCGGACAATTTCAAATAAGAAACTGCGTACTAGCATCGCGATCGCTAACCCAATAAGAATGGGCACAACCCAACTTAAAATACTTTTTATAGTTTTCATGAAAACTCCTCAATAAACTTATTTATGTCTCTATTTTAGTGCAAAGCTGATTAAAAATCTCGTTTTACGCCCAAAGCTATACAAAATCTTCATAAATTATTTTTGCGGATAATCATTCACACGTTGGTTAACATTTCGCTTAGCCGTTGCATTACCCCAGAATGGCACTTTCACCACACCAACTACTTTGTCCTTCTTTACAAATCCCCAATACCGACTGTCATTGGATACATAACGATGATCACCCATCACAAAATACTCATTTGCTGGAACCGTCCTCGGTTGGTTCCCCCAGTGATGTGCTTTAGCTACTGATGCTAAATTCCATTTGGTGGCCTCTGCTCCATGGGCTGTTCCCGTTGTCCGTTGATAAGTGTTAATAAATTTTTGTGGAACTAGCTTGTGGTTCACATATAAATTACCATCACGGTACGTAATTTTATCTCCTGGTAGCCCAATGACCCGTTTGACGTAGTCCATTCCAGGCTTAGCTGTTGGATCTTCTCCGTAGGCATCAAATACAATGACACTTAAGTGTTTAATTTTTGCTTGTTTTAAAGCGATTGCCCGTTCGTTATTGACTAGATTCGGTTCCATTGATGAACCATCGACACGCACCACACCAAATAGGTAAGTTCGTACTAACAGCGCAATTGCAAAACCAATAAACACTGGAAACAACCAACTTAAGATGCTTTTAAATATTTTCATAGAAATCCCCCACTATCAATTTATCTAAACTAATTCTACCATGACGGGTTGAAATTCAAATCAAAGTAACACATTTTTTTAAATGAGAAATCTCATCATTTTCTAACCGCTTATGACTTATTTTTGACCACTTACACAAAAAGCATTTCTTTCTGATCATAAAAGTAGTCTAATAATAGCATACACGAAAGGAGGCAACGTCAATGAAAGTTCGACTTGACCTTGATGATCAAATACATGAACCAGAAATTATCATTAGAGCTGCTAGCAATGATCCAAACGTCAAGCGTTGGCAACAAATTCTAGAGAATCTTAGCCAAGAAGATGCGATTGCTTGCTATCAAGGCGAAACTGAATATTTTCTGAAACTAGATCAAATTCTGTTTATTGAAACTGCAGACCGTCGCTTGCAAATACATACATCCGATAATATCTATATGAGTAAAAAGCATCTGTATGAATTGGCTGATCGCTTACCAGGTTACTTCCTACAAATTTCCAAATCAGCGCTGGTGAATCTTTACCAAATCAATGCCTTGAACAAATCTATTTCGACTTGCCTCATATCTTTTCACAATTCACATAAACAAGTTTATGCATCAAGGCGTTATTACAAACAATTACAAGAACGTTTAAACGAAATGAGGTCATTATAATGAACAAAAAAACAAACTGGAGTCACTGGTTTTGGGGACTATTCTTCTTAGTCTGTGCAGTTGTCCTCGTAGCCAGCAAATTAGGCCTATTTTCTTATCACGTGGGCTTCTGGACACTCATCTTAACCCTAGTGCTGGCAGCAGCCGCTATCAAAAGCGTTGTCTACTTTAGCGTCGCCGGAACCATTTTTAGTCTTACCTTCATCTGTATGTTATACGCTAAACCCTTGGGAATTACGAGTTTAGTGCCTTGGACCCTTTTAGGTGCCGCCTTATTATTTAGCATTGGCCTATCTTTGGTCCTTCAGCCACTCAAACGTAAATGGTACCGATCCTTTTCATCTAACGCTCACGCTCAAAGTCATACTTTTTCAGATACAGAGACCAATGACTATGAATCTTTAGTTAACGTTAATGTACATATTGGCAGTGCGATTCGTTACGTTCAATCCACTAATTTTCAGAGCGCCCTCATTCATGTCAAAATGGGCGACGCTAAAGTTTACTTCGACCATGCCGAGATTATTGCAGACCATGCTGTCATTGAACTAACAGGCAGTATAGGCGATATTGATCTATACATCCCCAAGGAATGGAACGTGCAAACGCAACTGAATTCTTTTGCAGCTGACACGTCCGAAAAAGGACTGAAGCCCACTAAAACGGGGCCCAAAGTTACCATTATGGGTAACTTTTCCATGGGAGATATCACGATTCACTATATTTAAGAATTAATTGAAGTTCAATCTCACTTCAAAAATGGAGGTATAACTATGAATAAATTCAAATCATCTGTACAAATGCTTCGTTTACTTGTGATTAGATTTGCTGGCGACTTTGGGAGTGGCATGCTGTCTTTTGCCATTAGTTTATATATTTTACATCGGACAGGATCTGCTTTAGGCATGGGGGTCTTTTTGATTACTGGCCCTATCATTTCTTTATTATTAACTCCATTTGTAGGTTACGTGATTGACAACTTCAATCATCGTAAAATTATGCTTTTAGCTCAAGTTGTTACGAGCATTGGACTTTTCCTCTTTGGCATGGTTTTCAATATCTGGCCTACCCAGTACTATCCAGAACTAATTACCTTAATAATTATCCTACAAATTACTGATAATTTTTTGGGAACGGCGCTCACCGCCAGCCTTGTACAGTTATTTAAAGATGATGAACTTCAGAAAGTAAATTCTTTAAATCAGTCGATTTCCTCGTTAGCTTCATTCTTGGCACCGATTGTGGGTGCCTTGATCTATACCTTAATTTCAATTGCCATGTTTGCGTTTATCGAAATTGGTTTCGAATTAATTGCTTTGGTTACGATCGCCTTCTTGAAGTTTAACAGCATTGAAACTTCAGAAGAAGATGACGCCACTCAATCAGGGCAAACTGAAACGATCTGGCAAAACTTTCGTAGTGGGTTTGAATATTTACGTACGCAACGACTCTTGTTAATTTTGATCATTTCGGCTGCTGCCATTAACTTTTTCTTCTCCGCAGTGAATGTCGGCGAACCTTACTTTTTGGTAAAAACATTAAAATTATCAAGTGCTCAATATGGTATTACCGATTCCGCAATCGCTGTTGGCATGTTTGCCGGAGGTCTCATTTTAAGTTTAATGAAGTTAAAGCATCATCCAGTTATTATTTCCTATGTAAACATTGGTTTACTTTCCTTAATCCTAATTGCAGTGGGTTTGCCAGAAATTTTCGGTCTGACAGCTGCACTTAACACCCTTTATTTCATTGTGTTAAACTTTTTGAACGGTGTTGTGCTGGTCTTTATCAATACCCCACTCAACACCTATATGCAGCAACTAATTCCGGAGCACATGCAAGGACGCGTTTTCTCCCTAAACAGTACTATTTGTATGCTACTAATGCCGGTTGGCACTCTTGTCTTTGGTTACTTATTCGATCGCGTTCAAGCATTACCAATTTTTGCAATTACCGGTATGGTTTTATTACTCTTCACTAGTTTTATATTGATGTTTTTAAACAAACAGAAACTGCTTGATAACTCCGAAAAAGCGATTCATCCTGCCATTCACGAAGTTCAGGAATAATCATTAAACTAAAAAAAGATGATCTTTACGGAACTGAAGTTATAATTTGATACAAACA
>NZ_JQBR01000004.1 GCF_001438655.1 Pediococcus cellicola | reverse complement strand
TTGTCGACGGTTCGAGTCCGCCTGCCGGAGTAGTGATAGATGTTAACCTTCTCAACAGAAAGTTAACATCTTTTTCTATAGTGCCGGCTTAGCTCAGTTGGTAGAGCATCGGTATCGTAAACCGAGGGTCGGGTGTTCAAGTCGCCTAGCCGGCATTTAAAAGACACCATTAATGGTGTCTTTTGTTGTTTTTGGGAGGATTTGGGAAGCTGTACCTCTAAAAATGACTTTATTGTTTACCAAGAGATGTTTGGAGGAAGAAATAAATTGAATAACGCAAATGATGTGAATAATGATAAATCCTTCTTTGGACAACCAAGAGGACTTTCTACATTATTCTTTACTGAAATGTGGGAACGTTTTAGTTACTATGGAATGCGCGCCATTCTACTTTTCTACATGTATTATGCTGTGTCAAAGGGTGGATTAGGTTTTAGCCAGACAACATCCGCTTCGGTGATGTCCATTTATGGCTCACTGGTTTATCTCACTAGTGTTATTGGTGGCTATGTCAGTGACCGGATTCTAGGACCAAGAAAAACGGTCTTTTGGGGCGGGGTTTTCATCATGTTTGGTCATATTGCTTTGGCCTTGCCATTTGGAGCACCGGCATTATTTATCTCTATTGCCTTGATTGTGATTGGAACTGGTCTTTTAAAACCAAACGTTTCTGAAATGGTCGGTGGCTTATATACAGAAGAAGACATTCGTCGTGATTCTGGGTTTAGTATTTTTGTTTTTGGTATTAACCTAGGTGCTTTAATTGCACCATTACTTGTTGGTTGGGTGGGCTCACATGTTAACTTTCATGCTGGCTTCTCATTAGCCGCTATCGGAATGTTCTTTGGCTTGCTTCAATATTACTTAGGTGGAAAGAAGTACCTGAGTAAAGATAGTCTATATCCTTCTGATCCAATTGAACCTAAAGATGCACGTAAACTTGGTTGGCAAATAGGGATTGGCGTAGTTATTTTAGCGTTAATTCTTGGTGTGATGGCCTTAGCTAATGCTATGACAGTGGATAACGTAGTTCTGTTGTTAAGTATTGTTGCTGTGGCAACGCCTGTGGTCTATTTTGTTTTAATGTTTTCTAGTAATAAGGTCACTAAAATTGAGCGATCACGTCTTTGGGCTTATGTGCCACTATTCATTGCAGCAGTTATTTTTTGGGCCATTGAGGAACAAGGATCTGTTGTCTTAGCGTTATATGCTGCACAAAGAACGCAACTACATTTACATTTAGGACCATTGGCCATTAATTTGGCGGCTTCCCAGTTTCAGTCATTAAATCCGTTATTCATCATGTTATACACACCGTTCTTTGCTTGGATGTGGATTAAACTCGGAAGTAAACAGCCAACTTCGCCACATAAGTTTGCCTATGGTTTAGCATTTGCCGGCATTTCATATTTATTCATAGCTTTACCTGGAATATTATTCGGTACAGCTGGGAAAGTAAATCCATTATGGTTGGTCGGTAGTTGGGCAGTGGTTGAAATTGGTGAAATGCTTATTTCTCCAATTGGTCTTTCCGTGACAACAAAATTAGCACCCAAGGCTTTCAGCTCACAAATGATGAGTATGTGGTTCTTGGCAGATGCAGCCGGACAGGCGATTAATTCTCAGATTGTTCGCTTCTACACAAGTGCTACAGAAGTTTCATACTTCTTAATTGTTGGTGCTGTAAGTATTGTCTTTGGTATTTTATTATTGTTATTATCTAAATGGATTTCATCTAAGATGGTTGGTATTAATTAAATTTGATGTAAAGAATGACTTTTATTTTAGTCGTTCTTTTTTTATGCTCTGAAACAGACAGCAATGTTATTTTAAGTTAGAATGAAGATTAGTTAAGAAAAGAGGAATCCCTATGAAAGTTGCGGTGACGAGTGACAACCATTTTGATGTCAATCGATTAGATGTTGGCGAAACGATCAAGTATCAAGCAGCGTATTTGGCGCAACAGCATGTGGATATTTATTTGATAGCGGGCGATCTATTTAATGATTTTCAGAAAAGCTTGGATTATGTCCGTCATCTCCAACAGGAGTTAGGCAACCAGACGATAGTTAAATTTATCGCAGGTAATCATGATATGGTTCACGGTGTCAGTTTTGAGGAATTAGAAGCGCCATTGGACAAAACTTATATGCATAACCAGTATTTGGATGTTCCACAGACCAACTGGCGCATTATTGGCAATAATGGCTGGTATGATTATCAATTTGCGGATAATCTCCCTGAAAAGACAGAAGCTAATTTTTTGACCTGGAAACATGCTTACTGGATAGATGGGTCTATTAAGCAACCAATGCCCGATAGCAAACGAATGGACTTAGTTTTGAATGAGACTACCCAGCAGCTTAAAAGCGCTCAGAAGGCTCATAAACATGTTCTGTACTATACCCATTTTGTACCACGCAAGAATTACATTCGTTATGCCCCAGCTGGAAATCTATGGAATATGGCAAATGCGTATATGGGTAGTCCACGACTTGGAAAATTGTTGGAAGACTTTTCAACTGATGCTGTAGTTTTTGGACACATGCACATTCATCCACGTCCCCAGCAGTTTCAAAAAACGACTTATTACAATCAAGCGGTAGGCTATCACACACATCGTATAAACGAATGGCAGTACCAAGATTTCTTGAGTGAATGGCAATCAAGATTGGCTTACTTACAGCTTTCGTAAAATAATTTTAAAAAAATTTACTCAAAACCCTTGATATTTGTCCGAATTTTCGTTATTATATTTTAGTCGGATGCGTTAGAACTTCTGATGTTAATGATTAANGTTGTCGACGGTTCGAGTCCGCCTGCCGGAGTTAAGGATATGGAGAGTTGTCCGAGCTGGCCGAAGGAGCATGACTGGAAATCATGTAGACGGATTTATCCGTCTCAAGGGTTCGAATCCCTTACTCTCCGTTGTAATTAAGTATGACCCGTTGGTCAAGTGGTTTAAGACACTGCCCTTTCACGGCAGTAACATGGGTTCGAATCCCGTACGGGTCATTATGGAGGGTTAGCTCAGTTGGGAGAGCGTCTGCCTTACAAGCAGAGGGTCACAGGTTCGAGCCCTGTACTCTCCATTCAAAGTTTTGGTTCCATGGTCTAGTTGGTTTAGGACGCCTGCCTGTCACGCAGGAGATCACGAGTTCGAGTCTCGTTGGAACCGTTAAAAATGAATATTTTTATTAATGTCATTTTTATGGCGCAGTAGCTCAGTCGGTAGAGCAACGGATTGAAGCTCCGTGTGTCGGCAGTTCGATTCTGTCCTGCGCCATATTATGGAAGGGTAGCGAAGTCTGGCTAAACGCGGCGGACTGTAAATCCGCTCCTTCGGGTTCGGTGGTTCGAATCCACTCCCTTCCATTTTAATGATAGGGATATAGTTTAATGGTAGAACTACGGTCTCCAAAACCGTCGGTGTGGGTTCAACTCCTACTATCCCTGCCATTGATGGCGGTAGTGGCGAAGTGGTTAACGCACCGGATTGTGGCTCCGGCACGCGTGGGTTCGATTCCCACCTACCGCCCTAAGGATTACGTTAAGTTTTCCTTGAGGTTTTGTATTTCACAATAAGTTAGATGCCGCTGTGGCGGAATTGGCAGACGCGCTGGACTCAAAATCCAGTTCCCTTTACCGGGAGTGTGGGTTCGACCCCCACCGGCGGCATTTTAGCTCCCCTGGGAGCTTTTTTTTTACATCAAAAGCCTATTAAACCGGATTTTTGTTTTTGTGGGTAATTGAAAATCACCTAAAAACCCTAAAAGATCAATTAAGTGTGTGAAGTGCTTCATAATTGTTAGACAAACAGTCTAATGATTGTGGGGCACTTTTTGTATGGTCAAATATAATCCCGAGTTAAAAGCACAAGTCGTGGTCAATATCCTAACGACAAGATAATATTGCTCGACTAACTATTATGAATTCCATTGATTTAAAGAAGTATTGGAATCACAACTACAGAATATTAATGCAGATAATACCTACAATGTAGGCACAGATGCTGATACAACAACTGCTATGAACAATGACTTAAATCGACAACCGGTGTTGTTTAGCAGTAGTCAGTTAGATCAAAATGCGTTTATGCAAACTGTCGAGGACGCCTATTTAGATGCACTGAGCCAAAAAGATACTGACACAACACTTTCAATCAAATTAAACAAAATATTCGAGACGAACGTGGACATTTCTTTACGGTCCCGCCACATAATTAAATTAATTGGTTACAAAATCAATTGGGTACTAATTATGAAAGTTTTGTGGACATTGTTAATAATACGACATAAAAAGGCTATAAAAGGAACGATAAGTTTAAGAAAATGAACTTAAAAAGTATTAATTTTAACTCGGAAGAATATGTAAATGTTCTTCTATTTTTTGCCAATCTTTAAATCATGACTACTTTAGTAATGAAATCCTTTTAGAAAGGAACGTGATCTACTGATTAATCAATTATTATTCAAATTTACATCGTATAAAGTTTGCTTGTGGCAATGCCAACAGGTTTAAAGGGTGCGAACAATTCAAAAGGTGCCATTCAATTCTATACAGAATAGAATCATTATCTAGATCCGGCGACCTCTATCATTGCAAAAATTATTAATTACTTATTGGGTCACTTATTGATTTTTGTATACGGCTTGGTTAGTTCAACTGAGAAAGTTTTTTCTGGCTACATTTAAACTGATCGGTTTAACTGACAAGTTTAATGATTAAGGATCGGTGGTGTGNTTCGGTGGTTCGAATCCACTCCCTTCCATTTTTATGAATGGGCTATAGCCAAGCGGTAAGGCATCGGGTTTTGATCCCGTGATGCGCTGGTTCGAATCCAGCTAGCCCAACTTATATTAAAACTGTTGTGATGACTGTCAAAAGTCACTACAACAGTTTTTTTTTACAAAAAGAAAGTTTTGCCTTAGAAAATGTTATTTATTGTCAAAAGTAGTTCGAAGCGATTTAATATAGAGTTAACGAATGTTTTGGAAAAAAGCGCTAGCGTGGAGGTTTACAAATGGCAAAAATTGGGTTGTGAGATGCACTGATATTAAAAGATAACCGTAACTTTTGATAGAGGAAAGCGTGAAAATACAAAAATGATCACATATTCAAAACAAGTACCTAATCAGACGCAACTTGTGAATTTGTATGCTTCTGTTGGATGGCTAGCTTATACGAAAGATGCAAACAGTTTAGTTCAAGCTGTTTCCCATTCGGTATTCATTTCAGCTTGGCAGGAAAATACGTTAATCGGATTAATTCGTGGCGTTACTGACCAACATAGCATTTTGTTTGTGCAAGATTTATTGGTGTTGCCTGAAGTTCAGCGTCATGGTATTGGCAAACGCTTGATGGAGGAGTTAGTTAAGGCGTATCCCACTGGACAACTGGTATTGATTACAGACGATGAACCTGCCACTAAGGCCTTTTACCAAAAGATTGGTCTTTTAGACACAAGGCAAAACCATATTTGTGCCTTTTTTAAGGATACACGTTGGTCGTGAGTCGCAAGTCCTAATTGCCACGTAATTGAAATAAATAACTGAATCCCATAAAATTTAAATAAACCATACAGCCTAATCAAGGTAGATTTTATATCTGCTGCGATTAGGCTTTTTTTTTCGAAAATTTTCAACTTAAAAAATTATGCCAAAAAGTTGCGTGATATTTATCTTGATTTAATCTAAGCAAGTTAAACTTTTTTTCGTATTAGTAACACACATCAGTTTTTTTAGGTTAATTGTTAAGTTTGTAAATTTCTGAAAATAGAGGTGATTAATAAATGACGTTACAGATTGCAATTGTGTTGGCCACATTGGCCGTGACATTTGTTCTAATGGCTTTAGAGGTCACGACGCCAAATGCCGTTATCTTAAGTGCACTGGCCTTTTTTATGATTATCGGTATTCTGAGCCCGAGCGATGCGTTATCCGGATTTGCCAACGAGGGGTTAGCCACGATTGGATTAATGTACATTATGGCCCATGCAATTGCCAAAAGTAACGTCATGACTCATTTTTTTACGCATACCCTGGGTTCCGGAAAATCCGAAAAAAAGTCCCTTTTGCGCTTGTTAACTACGGTTAGTTTATTTTCACCCTTTATCAATAATACGCCAATTGTGTCTACCTTAACGCCCATGATCCAGAAGTGGTGTAAAGAGAAGAACTTGGCCATTTCAAAATTTTTGATTCCTTTATCTTACGTCACCATTCTAAGTGGTCTGATTACTGTTTTGGGGACTTCCACAAATTTGGTTGCACAAGGATTGCTTTCTAAATATCATCTTCATCAATTTGGCTTTTTTGATTTTGCTGTCATTGGTATTCCCATTACACTGGTCGGCATCGTGTACTTAATGACAATCGGCTATCGACTATTGCCTCGTTATAAAAATAATAATGTGGATAGTATCATGCAATCTCATAGCGATTATTTAATTGAACTCTCAATTGGCCCAAATTTTCCTTACCTAAATCAGACCGTGACTCAAGCGGGCCTAGGAAACTTGGAACATGTTTTTTTGGTTGCAATTAACAGAAAAGGTCATCCAATGGTACCTGCGACTGAAAATATGACGCTTAAAAAAAATGATCGTCTTTATTTCACCGGTTCTGTAAATGAAATTAATGACTTATTGCAAATTCCAGGCTTGCAACCCAGTACCCAACAAATTGATATGAGAGATGTGACAAATGAGCACGCGCATCTCGTAGAACTATCTATTCCGGATAGTTCAGCACTTATTAACCAAACCGTCAAATCGGCCCGTTTTCGTGATGCTTACGGTGGTGTCATTGTGGCTATTCACCGCGATGCAGCTAAACTGAATGGTCAAATTGGTCGGATTAGTTTGAAAGCTGGTGATGATTTAGTAGCGATTACGACCAATGAACCTAAACAGCTGGATGCCATGAAAGATTTACATGTCTTCAATGCCCAGTTAGCACGAGCTGTCAAAAAAAGCTATAAAGATTTTTTGCCCGTTTTATTACTAATGGGCGCAATCCTGATCGCAACACTCAAAATGACTGATTTATTTGTGGCTTTGGCAGCAGCTTGTGTCATTTTGTTTTTAACTAAGTGTGTGACGGTTCAAGACATCGTTCAGGCGGTAGATATGAATGTGTTACTGCTGGTAGCTAGTAGTTATGGCCTGGGGTTGGCCATGTCAAACGTAGGAGCTGACAAGTTGATTGCACATCAACTGGCAGTGTTGACTGGCACCTCAAATCCTATTTTGTACATGTTTTTGTTGTATTTTATTACTAACTTTTTAACGGCTGTTTTATCTAATGCAGCCTCACTATCCTTGATGTTTCCCATTATCGTTTCTGCAGCAGATGATATGAATTTACCGGTCATGATGTTAGCCATGCTGATTACCATTGCGGCGACCGCAGATTTTTCTACACCGATCGGCTATCAAACTAACCTCATTGTTTATGGACCGGGCCATTATAAATTTACGGATTATTTTAAGGTAGGCATTCCACTAAATGTGATTTGTATGATTATTTGTGTTTTTGTGACATATACCGTATATGTCGTTTTGTAAGGCAAAGAAAGGAAGTTGTAGATGAACATTCATTTTTTAAAACGATTTTTTTCTAGGGCTCAACATCCCAAGCAGGCTGTATTGGTATTAGGAAGTGGTCGCTCGGGCACGTCAGTCCTAACTAAGTGTATTAATTTTATGGGAATTTCGTTAGGAACAGATAACCTGTTGGCTCCCAGTAAAAAAATTAATCCTAAAGGCTATTTTGAAAACAAAGATATTATTAATATTCATAAAGCCATTGGGAGCAAAATTCGTTATCGTCCAGCTTTTGAAGGGTATTATGATAGTCCCAAAATTAAAAAAGATCGGGCCAATTTAACGAAGTACTTAACTGATAAATTTCATGAAGCGCAATATCTAGTAATTAAGGATCCGCGAATGAACGACTATATCGAGTTGTGGCAACATGTTTTGGATGACATTCATGTGAAACCAGCTGAAATTATTTTAATTCGTAATCCGTTGGACGTGGTCGCTTCTAATTCAAGAGCTTGGCATCGTGATAAAACGATGGCGCTACGGCAATGGCAAGTTCGAACCCTGCTTTCTTTACGAGATACTAAGGGACAACCAAGATTGGTTGTGAGTTATGAAGATTTATTTCACAAAACGCTCCCAACCCTTAAGCGGGTTGCCACTCAACTAGATTTACCCTGGCCCAAAGATGAAAATGAATTACAAAAAAAGATCGATGGTTTTATTGATCCCAAATTGCAAAAAAGCGACAGTGGTGGAAGTCTGGAAGCTTTTAAAGCTGAAAAAAATCTGACCGATGACGTAAAAAATTTGTATCTGCTGGCAGTTAAGGCGTCAAATGATGATCACTTTTTGGCTTCAAAAGAATTTGATGACCAAATTAAACATTTAACAACACGTTATGTTGAAAAGTATGGTTCATTATATCGAGATTTCAATACCAACATTCCAGGGAAGACAGTTTACGTTTACGGGACTGATACCCAACAAGTTAATTCAGTAAATGAGTTATTAGCTGAAAAAGGAATTCCTATGGACAATGAAAATACAAAGAGAATCCATGATTTGTTAAGTCAAGTAAGCCAACAACTTGAAAACAATCCTCAAGAAACAGATACCTATGCCGATGATTTTGCCTATTTAGAGGAAAAAGAAGATATCAATAATTATGTCCGAAAATCAGCTAAAAAGAAGGTGGTCTGGGGAATTGGAGATGTCTTAACGAGTAAAGTGATTGAAATGTTAATGACGGTGAGCGAAGAAATGAATCTTAATACCCGCAATATTTTAATTGTTGATGATAAAAAAATGGCACGTGATACGCGGCAAAAAAGCCAACTTCTCGAGACGTACGAACGAATTTTGAAGCGGTTGAACAAGCACCCGCATTTGGTTATTTACGCTTCAGAACTCACTAATCCAGGAATTAAGCAGCAAGTTAGTGAGTTCGTAGAAAGTAGTCAGGAAGTGGCGAAAGGCTTCGATTACCAACAGCGCGTCACTCATGAAGTCGTCCAGTTAAAAAAACTGGGATCAGCATTATAAAAAAGGATGGTAAATGAAATGGAAAAAGTATATGGCATCACACCTCATGGCGGTAAGTTAGTAAATTTAAAAGATTTATCAGTATCAAGTTTAGAGGCGGCTAAAAAATTGCCTAAATTGACTATTAATAACTGGACCATTTCAGATATAGAGCTTTTAGCCATTGGTGGTTTTAGTCCACTAACTGGATTTATGTCGAAAACTGATTACGAAGCGGTTGTCAATCATATGCATTTGGCAAATGGAATCATTTGGAGTATTCCCATTACCTTACCAGTTAGCGAAGAAGATGCCGAAAAAATTGAAGTAAATGAAAAAGTTACTTTAGTAGATGCAGATGGTGCAATTTATGCGACGATGACCGTGACCGATAAGTACCGGCCGGATAAGACTTTGGAGGCTCAAAATGTCTATGGGACAACTGAAGAGGCTCATCCTGGTGTTAAAAAAATGTACAGTACCGGTCCCGTTTATTTAGGGGGACCGATCAATCTTTTAAAGATGCCGTCTCATGGTGACTTTAATGATTACTATATGGAACCAATTGAGACGAGAAAGTTATTTCATGATTTGGGCTGGCAGACGATTGTTGGTTTTCAAACACGAAATCCGATTCACCGCGCACATGAATTCATTCAAAAAACAGCACTGGAAAGTGTCGACGGTTTACTTCTCAATCCGCTGGTTGGAGAAACCAAAGCTGATGATATTCCAGCCGATGTCCGCATGAAGAGTTATGAAACAATTTTACATTATTATTATCCTAAAGATCGTGTCAGATTAGTCATTTACCCAGCGGCTATGCGGTATGCAGGTCCTCGAGAAGCCATTTTACATGCCATTGTACGAAAAAACTATGGCTGTACACACTTTATAGTCGGTAGAGACCATGCTGGTGTGGGTGACTATTATGGCACGTATGAAGCCCAAGAGTTAATCACTTCAGTTGAAGATGAGATGGGGATGCAATTCTTTAAATTTGAAAATGCCTTTTACTGCAATAAATGTGGTTCTATGGCCACTAACAAAACCTGCCCACACGATGAGAAAAACCGTATTTCATTAAGCGGAACTAAAGTTCGTAAAATGTTACGTGATGGGATTGTGCCACCTAAGGAAGTTTCACGTCCCGAAGTGGCAAAGGTATTAATTGAGGGAATGCGAAAGCAGGTGGCACATGAATAAAGCAACCAATATTACTTGGCAGACAACCAAAATTGATAAAAAACAACGACAAGCATACTTTGGTCATAAAAGTGCCGTGCTGTGGTTCACTGGGTTATCTGGTTCTGGAAAATCAACGCTGGCCGTTGAGGTAGAGCGACAGTTATTCGAACACCATGTGAACAGTTATGTACTAGATGGCGATAATGTCCGTTTTGGGTTGAATCAGAATTTGGGCTTCTCTGCAGAAGATCGAACCGAAAATATTCGGCGCATTGGCGAGGTTGCGAAGCTATTTGTCGATGCGGGGACAATTGTTTTAACGGCGTTCATTTCACCTTATCGTGAAGATCGCAGACGCGTCCGTGAGCTATTGGATGACGGTGAGTTCGTTGAAATTTTTGTGAATACACCGATTGAAGTATGCGAAAAACGTGATGTAAAGCAGTTGTATGCTAAAGCACGTCGAGGTGAAATTAAAGGATTTACGGGAATTGATGCGCCTTATGAGGCACCACAAAAACCTGAACTTACAATTGATACCTCTACCCAAACCTTGGAAGAATCGGTGAAGCAAATTATCGATTATTTGAGCAGTCATCATTATGTGCCATCTTTCCAATCATGATGAAAAATGAGGTGATGCAATGATTTCAAAAATTATGGCCTTAATTCTACAACATCAGCGTATTTTTGTGTATCGACACGTTAACCCCGATTTTGATGCCATTGGCACTCAATCAGCCTTGACGGCTATGTTACGTCTTTCATTTCCAGAAAAACAGGTCATCGCTGTTGGTTTGCCTAAGCCATCTTTAGCCTGGATAAGTGAGGATATGACGGTTGAAAAATTGCCCAGCACAGTAGATTTGACCATAGTGGTTGATTGTGCAAATCGTGCGCGGATTGCGGGACCATTACCAGTATCACCCACCGTTAAAATTGATCATCATCCTGATTTAGATCCCTATGCCCAACTCAATTGGGTTGAGCCACAGATGGCTAGTTGTGCAGAGATGATCTATAAGTTATATCAAACTTATCCAGAAAGATTAAAAATCAATGCAGATATTGCCGGCAAGTTATATGCCGGCATTATTGGAGATACGGTTAATTTTTCAACGACAGATACCACTAGCCAAACGTTTGATGTGGCTTCAAAGTTGTATCAATTGGGAATAGATGGGGCCAAAATTAGTCAACAAGTTACAGCAGTTGATCTTAAGCTCAGTAAACTGATGGGGTTTGTTTTCGAAAATATCAAGATTAATCAGCGGGGGCTGGCCACCTTAGTGATCCCCCAAGCACTTTTAAGGCGGCTGCAGATTCCTTGGGGTTCAGAAGACAGTATTGTCGCTTTGCCTGCTAGGCTAAAGGAAGTCAAAATATGGTTGCTGTTTATTGAGAGCCCAGAAGGCCAGTATCGTGTACATCTACGTTCAAAATTTGTGCCAATTAATGCCGTTGCACAACAATTTGGTGGTGGGGGACATTTACTGGCAAGCGGTACCTATGTGAAGAATTTGCAGGTAGGTGAGCAGCTAATTGCAGCAACCAATCGCTTACTAGTGATGTAGGCAACTTGTCCACTACTTTAAATAAAGATGACAAAAAGAAGAGAGGTCATGCCATGCGCAAAAAAATTAAATGGCTATTGGTTACGATTGTGGCTGTCATGGTGGCTGGAGGGGTTATTTACGATAAAATATCCCAGACCCAGGCTACAAGTACCACTGAAACCACCGGGAAAGTTCGTTCGGCCAGTGCAGTAAAAAAGGATATCAATTCTCGATTCAGCTATGGTGAAAAGAAGGCGCAAAAATCTGTGACGACGCGTCTGAAACAGAAAGCGTCAAGTAGCCAATACACGCTTAACCATAGTTATACAAAGCTAAATCCATACAAAACGTCACCGTTAACAGCAGTCACAATTTTTCAGACCAAAAGTGCGGCCAAGGTTTCATACACGGTGGTGGGAAAATCTAATAAAACTTCGATTACACATCCGACAAAGACGTACACGAAAAAACATACGTTACAAATTTTAGGCCTTTACGCCGGTTATAATAATAAAATCAAAATCAAAGTGACGTACAAGAATGGACAATCAGTAACGAAAACGATTCGAATTAAAACAGCCAAGTTACCTAGTTCTTTAGCTGCCATTAATGTTAAAGTGACCAAGGCAAATAAAAAGAAAATGGCACTCGGAAAAGGAAATGCCAAGTTAACTTTTATGGTGCGAACCACGATCTCTGGGAAAAATGAATCCAAAAACTTTTCTTTTGGGATTGATGCGGACGGGGCGATTCGGTGGTATACTACACGACCAACGTCACATATCTTTAAGCAACTAACTAATGGTCATTTACTGATTTGGACAAAATCCAAGGCCGCGAATTCATACTTTAACGAATTAGTTGAAATGGATTATACGGGTAAAATTAGTCGTGTTTATCGGTTAAATCACAAGGCTTGGGGAAAAGCCAAAGGGTCCAAAAAACAAAATCATAATCAGATTCATCATGATGTGACCGAATTGCCTAACCAAGATTTGATTGCGACAGTATCGGATGGTGGGCGTACCTATGTGGAAGATACGATGATTGTGATTTCTCATAAAACAGGAAAAATCACTAAGGTTATTAACATGAAAAATATTTTACCAAGTAAATTTTATAAGTTTTACAAGGCAACCAAGAGTCATAAATACATGGGTAAACGCGATTGGTTCCACCAAAACTCGGTTTACTATGACAAAACGGACAAAAGTTTGATCATTTCCAGTCGAAATCAAAATTTAGTCATGAAAATCGATTATAAGACTCAAAAAATCAAATGGATTTTATCTGGTAAGAAACGTTCAGCTTGGCCGAAAGCGTATCGCAAATATTTGTTGAAGGCTTCGGGAAAGATTTCTTGGCCAGGTGG
Organism: Pediococcus cellicola; assembly: GCF_001438655.1. Taxonomy (GTDB): domain Bacteria; phylum Bacillota; class Bacilli; order Lactobacillales; family Lactobacillaceae; genus Pediococcus; species Pediococcus cellicola. Next base: position 204,981 of record NZ_JQBR01000004.1, on the reverse strand, counting down.
GCAACATGCAGCAATTGTGACGCCTGATTCATTAAAAAAGAAAAATAGATTAAATGTGTTAATTTTCAATAATAACATTGCAGTTGGTGAAACCAAAAAATCACTGTCACAATCCTCTGGAAAATATTCAGAAGGGGTTGAGTATGAAATCAACGAGAAGAACAAGACCATTAAACAGGTCGATAGTTTCGGTAAATCATTAGGAAAACAAAATTTTGCAAATATCATCGGTTCTAATCGTTATTTAAATAAAACTAACCGATTAATAGATTTTGGTTGGTTAGACAATGGGGATGCGGCTAATGTGATTGAATATAATCGTAAAACGAATAAACAAATCTTTAATGTAAAGCTAACTAATCTTGGAACAGGGGGTTACGTGTACCGTTCAGAACGTTTTTCGTTGTTTCCAAGCAAACATAGTTATGGCATAAATGAATAAGAAAGATCGAAAAATGATAGGAGTGACAAAAATGCTTTAACTTTGAGCCTGTGACGCTGTCCAGACAACCAAAATTACGTTGCCATGGCAGCGTAGGAAATCGAATGAATCGCCCTTTGAAGCGTTTGGTTTTCGTAGCTAAGCAGAAAAGTCATCATTTTTCTTGATTACGACTCTTAAAGTTCAGAGACAAAAAGAGGCTGGAAATTTTTCCAGCCTCTTTATTTATCTATTTGGCGGTGCTACAAGTTATTTCTGTTGACCCCAGTGAGGAACTACTTTTCCGTCTGGGGAAACTTCAGGGTCGTTTGTTTTGTTGACTGACACGGGTTCTTGATCGGCAAATCCATTGATTAAGTTATCTACAAAACGTTCACTTGCTTTTCCATCAGGTTGATCAAAGAAGTAGTTCACGAAGGTGTCGAGCTTGTGACGATTGAAGTTGGGCTGTTTAATTTGTTGGATTAACTCAGGCGTATTTTCTGCTAACGGTCCTGGAATAAAGTCTAAGTAGTCAAAATAAAAACTACGCTTTTGCATATAATCAGCTAAATCAGGGGCAAAGAAAATTATAGGTCGCTTCAAAAGGGCATATTCGAAGCAAACGGATGAGTAATCAGTGATGAGTTCATCTGCAATTAATAAAAGATCATTAATTTCACGGTAATCAGAAACATCGTGGAAGAAATCAGCATATTTATAAGGTATGTTGGGCTTATTTTGCACAAATGGATGAATTTTTAATAGAAATACGTAATCCTCATGCAGTGCCTCATAGATTTTTCTGAAATTAATTTCCTCAAACGGATAGTAGGCTGATTGCTGTCCATTTCCACGGAAGGTTGGTGCAAAAAGAACCACTTTTTTACCTTTAATAAAAGGAAGATCCTTCTGCAATTTCTGGCGAATCTGAGTTTCGTAATCATGGTCGAAAAAGATGTCCGTGCGTGGAATACCAGTGGTTACAATATTGTTTTCCGAGATACCGAATCCTTCAGCATACTTATCTGCCACATGCGTGGAAGAAACTAAAGCCTTTGTATAATTACGATGATTTAGTGAATCCAACTTTGGACCACCAGGCATCCCCACACGACTATAACCAAAAGTCTTAAAAGCACCAACTGCATGCCAAACTTGAATAAGATCGGTATTTTGCCGGATTTTTAACGGATAAATGAGTGGATAAAAATCATCAAGAAGGATATAGCGACTGGTGGCGAAAGCTTTGGCTAGTGTGAAAACTTCGTGCCAAGATTTTCGTGCCTTGATACTGGGTTTCAGATAGAAGGAAATCTTAAAGTTTGTATGCCGTCGCAATAACTCCTTATAAATAAACTCAAAATTGCCGGAGATGCTCGTGCGACTGTCTGAAACAAACGAAATTTTCTTTGGGTTGACTGGAAGCAAGTGGTACCAGTTGTAAGCAAGTTTCAAGACGCGCCGCTTTAGAGAATGCATGAATGGACTTTCTAAAACGAATTCGGTATCCAGTTCATTGGTTAAGGGATCAATTTCGCTGAGAATGTTTGATTCGACTCTTAGCGCATTGGCAGCAAAATTATATTTAAAAATTAAACGATATTCGGAATTCTTTTTGGCCGAGTAACTTGTCATCTTGGTAATATAGCTTAGATCATGATCACAATTGGCAATTTTTCCTAAGGTGGTCCGCTGGATTAGCCATCCGTCTGACAAATATTGCTTGAGTTGGATTTGAATGTCATATTGACCAGGGGCGAGCGGTTTACCATGATTGAGAACAGAAAAATTGACGACTCCCGAATAACCGGCCACTGGAAACCGGTTATCTTCATTTGAGCGGTTAACTAAAGGAATTTCAATTTCTGGACTATCTTCTGTAGAGAGAATCAAGCTTTTAATAATTTTCTCTTCATCCTTTTCAGGGAATTTTTCAAAATAAGCGATTCCTTTGATGGTTAAGTAAGCACCGTTAAAGTCTATTGAAGAAACCTGTCTTTTAATCAAAGAATCCACGCCCTCAACAAGGTGAGGCGTGGTATAAGTAGGCGGAGTAACTTCAGACGTTTGGGTAGTTGCGGGCGCTAGGAACGTTCGCCGAATTCTGTTTTTGACTCTTCTTAATATATGTTTCATTTTTCTTTTTCACCATACCTATTAATTGATGTTAAAAACCGATAAATACGATCGCTGTTATGACCGTCTCGGTTGGGGAAATTTTTTTGTTTTAATTGGCGCACATAAGTTAAGTCTAAGTGTGCTAAATCTTGATTGATAAAGGACACTAAGTTTTCTGCCGATTGAAAATGAGGCGCCTTCAAATAGTTAAAGTAATCCACATAAAATCCCTGTTGTTGCTGATATTGCTCGTAATCTGGTGTAAATAATAAAATCGGACGTTCAAAATAACTAAAGTTAAGCAAAAGTGACGAGTAATCCGTAATAAAAACGGCTACGGAGGGTAACAGTTTCTTTACTAAGCCGGGGTCTTGAAAAAGATGAATATTTTTAGGCAGTTCCCGCATATTTATTTTCATATTAACATAAGGATGCACCGAAATATAGATTTCCCAATCACTGTTTAGGGTGCCTGAAGCCCGAATGAATGCGGAAATGGCCGCCTTAACTTGCTGAACATTATTTGCGCGGTATGTTGGTGAATAAAGAACCCGTTTTTGAATACCTTCGGGCAAATTTATTTGGCAATCCGCAAACGAATCTAACATGGGTTCTCCTAGGGCCAAGACGTGACTTTTTTTGATGTCAAAGGCTTCTGAATACGCTTGACGGTCAGTTTGCGTATTGACCATTACCCAATCGTAATTTGTGTGCGGTTTAATGACACTTTGCTGAGCGGTGGGTAGGCTTAAGCCGAATTTCTTAAGCGTCCCAATAGCATGCCACAATTGGATGACTACGTTTTTACGGTGCTTAGTGATCGCGTACAAGGGGAAAAAGTAGTCATCAATGATGAACAGATGTGAAGTGGCGATATAATATACTGAGATTAAAGAATACCAAAAGAATTTGAGACGACTGAACCAAGAGCGATCATAGTGAAAGCAAAAGACTTTAAGTTCATAGTTACCATTTTTCTCAAAAGTGTCATGAACTTGCTGTAAGTTATCCACAAGTTGGGTGTTGCGCATTGTTGCAAATGTGACCCGTTTTGGTCGTGGTCGGAAAGCAAGGTAACAGAATTGATAGCTAATATTATATAAATGTTTTAAAAGCTTGAGTTTGAATACTTTTAGACTTCCCACCGCATCACGGCCTTTCCCCAGGAGCTTGTACTGTCTTTTTCAAAGAAAGAGACAACCTCTCTAATAGATGTGACTTTTTGTGTAGTCCCAATTAAGTTGCACAAACGGTCATAAGTTTGACGATCTTTCGACAAAATATCAATGACTGTTTGAAAATCATGGTGCCCACTACGACTGGATCCTCTTAATGTAAGCCCACGCTCTAAGACTAAACGTGTGTTAATTTCAATTGGATTTTCGGAAACACCCAACAGGATAATAGTTCCCATCGGCTGAATATGATCAATAATTTGATCGATGGCAATTTGACTTCCAGAACCACCCGTACATTCCAATGCTTGGCTGACTTTTAATTCAGGTGGAATGTCATTGACAAGATAAGTTTGATCCGCAAATGAAAAATAATCTAATTTGTATTGATGCCGGCCAAACACGATCAGTTGGCTGTTAGGGAAAAATGCTTTAGCCAGCGAGGCAATGATATAGCCGAGATTGCCATCTCCCCAAATTCCTAAAACGGATTCATCGTTGTCCATGGTTTCTTTTAAATTGGTAAGTGCTTGAACGCCTACTGATATCATTTCGGTAAAAGCTGCCATGTGCGGTTCAAAGCTTTTAGGAACCTTAACGGCGCGGTCACGCCGCAGAAAAACATATTCTTGCATAAAACCGTCATACCCGCTGGAACGAAAGTGACTATTTGTAAGGTAATTTTCTTTAATAGTTGAACTTTTCTCATGTGGGGTATTTGGCACCATGGCCACGGTATCTCCAACAGCAAATTGGTTTTGTGGGTCAAAAACGACTTTCCCAATTGCCTCGTGAATAAGCGCCATTGGTAATTTTTTGTCCAAAACGGTTTGTGAGCGATTGCCAGAAAAATAGCGTTGATCAGCTTTGCAAAGGGATAGATAGGTTGGACGCACAATAATTTCGTCAGAGCTTAAATTCTCATCAATTGTTTGCGCTTCAAATTGGTGGGCACTAACGAGTCGATAAACTTGATTCAACATTAAATATTCACCCGCGTTTCTATAATAGCTCGTGCAATTTTGAGATCATAAGGAGTCGTGATTTTGATGTTGGCGAGTTCACCACGGACCACATGAACGGCCTCACCGGCTAAAAGACAGATTTTACACGAATCTGATAAGATGGCTTTTTGCTGATCTGTTAATTGATTGAAAGCTGCCTTTAAGTGTTTGATATTGAAGCTTTGTGGTGTCTGTCCTTGATACATATAATCACGAATCGGAATTTCTTCAACCTGGTCATCTTTCCCGCGAACAATGGTGTCAATTGCGGGGACCACGGTGTCAACCGCAGGGTACTTCATAACGGCTTTAATATTGTCATCAATAATTCGTTTCGTAATAAAAGGGCGAACCGCATCATGGGTGACAACTGCATCGTCATCTTGTAATCCAAAATTTTCCTCAATGTATTTAATTCCGTTCATTAAAGTATCATTTCGCTCAGCACCACCGGTAATGACAACCACCCGTTGATCCGTTACATATTTGTGAACCAGATCTTGTGTGTGTGTTAACCAGTCGACTGGGCAAACAACAAGAATTGCCTTGAACCGCTCTTCTAACACGAATTTTTCAATAGTTTGAATAAGAATTGGCTTTTTGCCAAGGGGTAAAAATTGTTTGGGCATTGCGGTGTTTCCCATGCGAGTGCCCTTACCACCTGCGAGTATTTGTGCATAAACTGTCATAAGCTTGAGCTCCGTTTCTTTGGTTAATTTTAAATTAATTTTAAGTGTCTAAAGACTTTAATAATGGCGTCTACTAGCACTATAAAAGGGACAGATTAAATCAACTTTAAATTGGTCAAAAGAAATGAACGCTTCACATAGATGAAGGTTTTAAAGGGAAGCATGCTAAAATGGAACTAAATAAAGAAGAAAGTGAGCGAATGTTATGAAAGTTGGTTTTATTGGTGTCGGTAATATGGCAAAGGCAATCATTGTGGGACTACGCAAAGCAGGATTCAAAGGAGAAAATATTTTGGTACATAGTGGTCACTTGGCCCATTATCAAGCCTTTGCAACTGAGCAACAGTTAGTCATTGAAGAGAGCAATGAAGCGGTGGCCAGCAAAGCAGATGTCGTGATTTTGGCAGTGAAGCCTGATATTGCTGAAAAAGTACTTAGTTCGATTAAATCAGAATTGCGTGGCACGTCTCAATTACTGGCGTCGGTGGTATCTGGATTAAGTATTGCGCAAATTCAGCATGTGATAGGCCAGAGACCGGTATTGCGGGTGATGCCAAACGTGAACGTCGAAATTGGTGAAGGAATGACGGCTTTAGCAGCTAGTGGTGATTTACAAGAGACACCCTATAAAGATGGCCAAAAAGTTTTTGAGCGGGTGGGCAAAGTGATGGTCATTTCAGAAACTGATTTTCCAACGTTCAGTGCCATTGCTGGTAGCGCCCCGGCGTACGCATATTTCTTTATTGATGCACTGTCGCGTGCCGGTGTGAAATATGGGTTGACCAAAGAAGCCGCAACGGACATTGCTGCACAAGTTGTTAATGGCAGTGCTCAAATGGTGCTACAAGCAAATGAAAATCCAGCTGCTTTAATTGATAAAGTTTCATCGCCAGGAGGCACAACAGTTGCTGGTTTTTTAGCTATGGAAGAAGCTGGGTTCATGACAGCGGTGGTCAAAGGAATTGATGCGACGATTGCCAAAGAACGAGAAGACTAAATTTTGGCTTGAAGTTTTGGTCTATACCGATTATAATGAACTTAAACAAAATTGAGGAGGATTTTTATCAGATGAGTACTGTATTGAAACATGCCACAATTTATACGGGTTTAGAAAAAATCGATGACGGCTTTATTCGCTTTGGTAAACAGATTGAAGCGGTTGGCCCAATGAGCGAATTTCGGCCATTGCCTGATGATGAAATTCACTTTGCTGCAGAGACCATTGTGACACCAGGATTTATTGATGTGCACAGTCATGGTGGTTATGGATTTGATGCCATGGATGGGGATGCTGATCAAATTAATGAAATGGTCACTAAAATGACCCAAAATGAAGGAATTACCACTTATTTCTGTACCACAATGACACAATCAAATGAAAATATTGATCATGCCATGAAAGGTGTCGCAAAAGCAGCAGCTGTCAACCCAGTGATTAAGGGTGTGCATTTGGAAGGACCTTTCATTTCAGCAACATTTAAGGGTGCTCAACCAGAACAGTACATTAAAGATCCTGATATCAGTTTGTTAGAACAATGGAATAAGTCATCAAATGGCTTAGTCAAATTGATTACAATGGCACCAGAAGACAAAGGTGCTGACGAATTTGAATCTTACTGTTTAGCACATGGAATTGTGCCATCTGTTGGTCATAGTAATGCTAAGCGGGCTGACTTGTTGAATAGTAAAGTGAGTCATGGGACACATTTATACAACGCACAACGTGAGTGGAAACATCGCGAACCTGGTGTGACAGGACACGTGATGTTAGAAGACAACATTTATGCCGAACTCATTTGTGATGGCTTTCATATTGTGCCTGACATGTTACGCCTCGCTTTTGAAGTGAAGGGACCAGAACGCATTGAATTAGTCACAGACTCCATGCGTTCTAAGGGAATGCCAGAAGGTGAAAGCGAGCTTGGTGGTCAAAAAGTTTACGTGAAGGACAAACAGGCACGTTTAGCAGATGGCACTTTGGCAGGCTCAGTATTGGAATTTACAGATGCCTTCAAGAACGCCATGAAGTTTATGGGATGCAGTATTGAAGATGCTGTTCAAATGAGTTCTGTCAATCAGGCTGCTGAATTTGGGCTCGATAGCAAGGGAACCCTTGAAGTCGGTAAAGATGCTGACCTGAACTTATTTGATGATAATTTGAATAAATTGGCAACTTACAGTTATGGCCGCGAATTTTCAAATGCCAAAAAATAAATTTCACGTTTTGACACGATAATTCGCTATAATAGACTTAACAGAGTCTTCTCAGGAGGTGGCATTATGGGATCCCCCATTTATATACAAATTCATAATGAAATCAAAAAAGCAATCGAAGCGGGTAAATGGACAGTTGGTGACCGGATTCCAGCAGAGCGTGAGTTGGCTGAACAATTCAATGTGAGCCGAATGACGCTTAGGCAAGCTATTCAGACCTTGGTTGATGAAGGAATTTTGGAACGCCGCGTGGGTTCTGGAACTTTTGTGGCCAACCAAAAGGTACAAGAAAAGATGTCGGGGGTTACGAGTTTTACAGATTTAATGTTGGCCCAAGGGAAAACACCTTCTAGTAAAACAATTTCGTATCATGCTGGACAACCTTCGATGAGTGAAAGCGAGAAGCTGCAGTTAAAAGATGGCGAATTAGTGTTGCGCATGGAGCGAATTCGGTATGCAAATGATGTCCCCATTTGTTTTGAGACAGCTACGGTTCCTGAGAGATTGGTGAAGGATTTTAGTAAGGCTGAAGTGACCAGTTCCTTGTACGGAACATTAGAAAAAAAGGCAGGACTAATTCCTGGTAAGGCGACACAGACCGTTTCGGCTATGTTGGCTTCGGAAAAAATTGCCGAATATTTAGACATTAAACGTGGTGAAGCCATTCTACGTTTACGACAGGTTTCTTACTTACAGGACGGACAGCCGTTTGAGTATGTACGGACACAGTATGTTGGTGAACGTTTTGAGTTTTACCTGAATCGTTAATAAAAACTGAAGCAAAATTAGGTTCGAATTCATAATCCAGGATGTGGATATGAGATTTGAATGCCAATTTTGCTTCAGTTTTATTTTTTTAATTTATGAATGGCCCACATGAATTTAGGGATCACAAGTTGACGTTTTAGACGTTTAGGGTCAGTAAGGAGTCGATAGAACCACTCTAAGTGATGCTTTTGCCAAAATTCAGGGGCACGTTTAACAGCTCCCACAAAGACATCAAAACTACCACCAACTCCCATCCAGAGCCCATTGGTTAACTGGCGATGCTGAGCAATAAATTGTTCTTGTCGTGGAAACCCAGTTGCGACAAAGACGATATCGGGCTGGCTTTCTTGAATGGTTTTTGCGACTTTGGTGTCATCGTTGAAATAACCGTCTTGAGCCCCAACTACCTGAATGTGCGGATATTGGGTAGCAACTTTTTTAGTTAAAGCCGCAATTACAGCTGGTTTAGCTCCAAGAAAGTAAATTTTTCGGGATTGTGATTCAGACCACGACATGAGACTTGCAAAAGTTTCATAACCTGTAACGCGTTCTGGCAAGGGGGTATGGAGCGTTTTAGCAGCTTGCACAATGCCAATGCCGTCTGCAGAAATATAATCTGCTGTTAACACGATGTCACGATATTTTTGATTTTGAGCTGCGTACATGACAATTTCGGGATTTGCAGTGACAACGAACGTATTCTGCTGAGCCACAATTCGTTTTTGCAATTGACGCACAAATTGTTGTTGCGTGGCATTAGCAAATGGAATTCCCATGATTTCAACGCTGGAAAATGAAGCGTTTATCATAAAATCAATCCTTTCGGGTAATGAAAATGACGCACCATAGAAAAAATGATAAAATAGGTGCAACTACTGTTAATAATATTAAAACACTAACTAACTGAGGAGTACACTCGTCATGACTAAAAAATATCCGGATGACAGTTTAACGTTACATACGGATGCTTACCAAATTAACATGATTCAAACATATTGGGAACAAGGAATTCATAACAAGAATGCTGTCTTTGAAGTATTCTTTCGTGACATGCCATTTCACAATGGGTACGCTATTTTTGCCGGTTTAGAGCGCGTGGTTAAATACGTGCAGCAATTGCATTTTACTGATTCGGATCTGGACTATTTAAAAGAATCAGAGCACTATCCTGATGATTTTTTAGACTACTTAAGGCATTTTAAGTTCAGTGGCACGATTCGTTCTGCCGTAGAAGGTGATTTGGTCTTTAACGGTGAACCTATTATGCAAGTAGAAGGGCCGCTAGCAGATTGTCAGTTGGTGGAAACGGCTATTTTGAATGTTGTCAATTACCAAACTTTAATTGCGACGAAAGCCTCACGCATTAAATCAGTTGTGGGTAATGATGCGTTACTAGAATTTGGCACGCGTCGTGCGCAAGAAATGAGCGCCGCAATTTGGGGCACACGTGCAGCTTATATCGGTGGTTTTGATGCTACTAGCAATGTCCGTGCAGGAAAGATTTTTGGCATTCCGATCAGCGGGACGCATGCGCATGCGCTTGTTCAGTATTATCGAAATGATTATGATGCATTTAAAGCCTATGCACAAACGCACCACGATTGTGTTTTCTTAGTGGATACTTATGACACACTAAAAAGTGGCGTACCCAATGCCATTCGGGTGGCTAAGGAAATGGGAGACCAAATCAATTTCTTGGGTGTGCGAATCGATAGTGGTGATATGGCCTACTTATCAAAACGTGTGCGTGAACAGTTGGATGAAGCTGGCTTTCCCAATGCAAAGGTGTATGCCTCTAATGATTTAGATGAAAAAACTATCCAAAACTTAAAAATGCAAGGAGCAAAAATTGATGTTTGGGGAGTTGGCACAAAGCTAATTACAGCTTATGACCAACCGGCATTAGGTGCGGTTTACAAAATGGTTTCAATTGAAGGTTCAGATGGTAAGATGGTGGATACCATAAAGCTATCTAATAATGTAGAGAAAGTTTCAACTCCTGGAAAGAAACAGGTTTGGCGCATTTCAAAGAATGCAGATGGCAAGTCAGAGGGGGACTATATTACGTTGTGGGAGGAAGATCCCCGTAAACAACCTTCCATTTATATGTTCCATCCAAACTATACTTACATTAATAAAACGGTGAGTGATTTCAATGCGCGCCCATTACTGCATAAAATTTTTGAAAACGGAAAGCTTGTTTATCAACTGCCTGAACTAAAAGATATTAAGGCATATTCTAGGAAGATGCTTGATTCTTTGTGGGATGAGTATAAACGTGATTTGAATCCTCAAGATTATCCAGTTGATTTGTCACAAGAGTGCTATGACCGTAAAATGGCCAGCATTAAGGGTGTTCGTGATTATGTTAATTCCTTAAAATTTGGGGAATAAGAGAGGAAGATACGATTGAGACCTTTACAAAAAGAGATTATTGCAAATTTGAAAGTAGCGCCAGAAATTGACCCGGAGAAAGAAATTCGCCGAAGCATTGATTTTTTGAAGGCTTATTTACACAAAAATACTTTTATTAAAAGTTTAGTATTGGGGATTTCTGGTGGACAAGATTCCACTTTAGCTGGTAAGTTGGCTCAAATGGCAATCACTGAAATGCGTGAAGATACCGGTGATCGCAGTTACCAATTTATAGCTGTTCGATTACCCTATGGCGTTCAGGCGGATGAATCTGATGCCATGGCGGCCATCGAGTTCATTCAAGCAGATCAAGTAAAAAGAGTGGATATTAAACCAGCAGCGGATGCCATGGTGCAGGCACTGGAAGCAAATGATTTAAAGATTAGTGATTTTAATAAGGGAAATATCAAAGCACGGCAGCGAATGATTGCCCAATATGGAATTGCGGGTGCTATGTCAGGTATTGTCATTGGCACAGATCATGCAGCGGAAGCCGTGACTGGTTTTTACACTAAATTTGGTGATGGCGGGTCTGATGTGACACCAATTTGGCGTTTGGATAAACGGCAAGGCAAAGCGCTTTTGAATCACCTTGGGGCGCCTAAACATTTATATGAAAAAGTCCCAACAGCTGACCTTGAGGATAAGCGTCCTGCATTGCCGGATGAGGTGGCCTTGGGCGTTACGTACGATGATATCGATAACTATTTAGAAGGTCATGAAGTAGCCCCACAAGCAGCTGAAAAGATTGAAAATTGGTACGCAAAAACAGCACATAAGCGCCATTTGCCTTACAATGTGTATGACCATTTCTAAGCTGTATTTCGTAAAAGAGACGATAAAAGGTGCTTAATTGCTTGCTATTACGTTTGCTTATAGTTATAATAAATTAACAACAAAACATGAGGGAGTAACTAGCAGTTATTTCTGCGGTAACGTCATCAACAAGATTAAATCTGGTGTTGCCTGAAAAAGTGAGACTCGTGGATGTTCGCATTTTAGTGTGGGCATGCATGAGTCTCTTTTTTTAAGACATGTGTGCCAAAATATGAGGAGGAAAGTAATGAAAGAGACTAAGATTAATTATTACAATCAAAGCGTGTCAGAAGTTCTTAAGGGTCAAGAAAGTTCTCAAGATGGTTTATCCCATACACAGGTTGAAGAGAATCTGACGAAATATGGTCATAACCAATTGGAAACCAAAAAGAATACAACTTTGTTACAAAAGTTTATCGCCCAGTTTAAAGACTTAATGATCATTGTTTTGATTGTGGCAGCCGTCATCTCGGTTTTCGTGGGTGAAGGGGTTGACGCCATTATTATTTTGTTAGTGGTCGTTTTGAATGCTATTTTCGGTGTTTTTCAGGAAACAAAAGCTGAGGAAGCGATTGCGGCTTTAAAGGAATTATCGGCGCCACAAGCACATGTCAAACGTGATGGTAAAGTCGAAACAATTAAAAGTGAAGATGTAGTACCAGGTGATATTGTCTTATTAGAAGCAGGTGACATCATTCCTGCTGACTTGCGTTTGCTGGAATCGGCCGGATTAAAAGTCGAAGAAGCTGCTTTAACCGGTGAGTCCGTGCCTGTTGAAAAGCAAGTTAATGTCTTAACTGATACAAATTTGCCAATTGGCGATCAAAAAAATATGGCGTTTATGAATAGTAACGTCACATATGGGCGTGGAAGTGGCGTTGTGGTTGGCACGGGGATGAAGACCCAAGTTGGGCAAATTGCTAACATGATCAATAACGCGGAAGAGACAACGACACCACTTCAAAATAACTTGACTCAATTGAGTAAGGTTTTAACGGGCTTAATTTTAGTTATTGCGGCTATTGTATTCGTTGTGGGTATGGTACGTGGTAACGAGAGCTTGATTAACATGTTCTTGACCGCTATTTCGTTGGCAGTGGCTGCTATCCCAGAAGGATTACCTGCCATTGTGACTATTACTTTGGCTCTTGGAACCCAACGAATGGCCAAACGACATGCCATCATTCGAAAATTGCCAGCTGTGGAAACCTTAGGAGGCACGCAGATTATTGCTTCTGATAAAACGGGAACTTTGACCCAAAATAAAATGACGGTAGAAAAAGTTTTCGTGAATAATCAGTTGCATGATACTGCTGATGTGCAATTTAAAGACTATCCTTATAATCATTTATTTGAACTTATGGTACTGAATAATGACTCCAAGCAGACCGGTGAAGGCTTGATTGGGGACCCGACCGAAACAGCTTTGGTCCAGTTCAATTTGGATAAGGGCGAAGATGTTGACAAGCTTGTCCAGGCTGAAAAGCGGGTAGCTGAGGTTCCTTTTGATTCAGAGCGAAAATTAATGTCTACATTTAATGAATTACCTGATGGTCGTTATTTGCAAACAGTGAAAGGGGCTCCTGACGAACTATTACAGCGTGCTACCTTTTATGAATTTGAAAATGACGTTAAGCCAATGACCGATGAAGAGCGCAACCTGATTTTAAAAACCAATCATGATTTAGCGACGCAGGCTATCCGAGTACTTGGTTTTGCCTATCAAATTGTTGATGAAGTACCAACTACATTGACGTCAGAGGCAGTGGAACAAGAACTGACTTTTGCTGGGTTGATTGGGATGATTGATCCTGAACGACCAGAAGTGGCACAGGCCGTTGAAGAAGCAAAACAGGCTGGAATTAGACCGTTAATGATTACTGGTGATCATCGAGATACGGCCGCAGCAATTGCAAAACGGTTGGGAATCATTGAAGAGGGACAAGATGACGCAGTGATTTCTGGTACTGAGTTGGATGCTTTGGATGATGAGACATTTGCTAAGCAAGTCAAGCAATATTCTGTATATGCCCGTGTAGCACCAGAACATAAAGTTAGAATTGTAAGTGCTTGGCAAAAGCAAGGAAAAGTTGTGGCAATGACTGGTGACGGTGTAAATGATGCCCCATCTCTCAAGCAAGCTGATATTGGAATTGCAATGGGGATCACGGGTACCGAAGTTTCCAAAGGTGCCAGTGACATGATTTTAGCCGATGATAATTTTGCCACCATTGTGGTTGCGGTTGAAGAAGGGCGTAAAGTATTTGCCAATATTCAAAAAGCTATTCAATATTTATTGTCAGCTAACTTAGGGGAAGTCTTAACCCTGTTTGTTATGACGATGATGGGTTGGCAAATCTTGGCTCCGGTTCACATCTTATGGATTAATTTGGTCACAGATACTTTTCCTGCCATTGCGTTAGGCTTAGAGCCCGCAGAAAAAAATGTGATGAAGCAAAAGCCACGTGGACGCAAGAGTAATTTCTTGTCTGGTGGTGTGTCCACCAATGTGATCTATCAAGGTCTTTTAGAAGGTATAATTACTTTAGCTGTTTATGGCATTGCAATCTGGTTCCCAGTGCATGCTTCATATGCGCAGTCACATGCAGATGCTTTGACGATGGCTTTTGCTACGTTGGGACTTATTCAACTATTTCATGCCTTCAACTCTAAATCGATTCATGGCTCAATTTTCAGTGCAACCACTTTGAGAAATAAGTTCTTTAACTGGTCAATTGTGGTATCGTTTATACTGTTAGCAGCCACAATTGTCATTCCTGGGTTAAATGACATTTTCCACGTAAGTCATTTGGATCTTTATCAATGGGCAATTGTTGGTGGCGCATCGTTATCGATGATTGTAATCGTTGAAATTGTAAAATGGTTCCAACGTCGATTTGCGACCCGCTAATCATTAAGATTGGAGATTTAAAAATGCGTAAGAGTAATCCACAAGGTTATGCAAATTTATTAAGTCGTGTCATGGAATCCTCCGAAGAAATGGGCGAGCAAGTTGATCCCCATTTTCAGGATTTTAAGAAAGCTATTACTTTAAAAGGAATCGAATCCTTAGGGAACCGTGAGTTGCATGAAACGGTACTAGCCTTTAAAAAAGCGGTAGATTTGTATCAAAAAAATGCCGTCAGTTTAAAAAATGCTAAACCGCCCGTTCAGGTTTTGGGACGACACAAGCAATTAGTTGCCGCTTATCAAAAGTACGCGGCAGACTGCGCACTCATGTTACAAAGTGTTGATGAAGACAAACATAGTGTGAATGCGGATCAGTTTAGTAAAGCAGAACAAGCGCAAGATAAGGATATGGATTTGGTATCCAAATCCTTTGATCGCATTATGGCGCTATTGATGCGCTAATCTTAAAAACAGCTCGTTTTAATCATTTTAGTCACCTACCTGGAGACAGGGGGAAACTAGTTCGGTGATGAAGCGCGTTGTTTTTTTATTTGCCTAATTTGCAAAAAGACACGTCTTAAATCTTGGGGTGTTACAAAGAAGCGTGATACTTTTAAGATGAGTAAATATGCTATACTGAGAGGGATGTCTTGAAGAAAGTAACGTTTAGATTTGGAGTGGAATTTTTTGGAAGATCGCATTGTAAAGATTGTCGAAAAACAGTTGTCAGATTTACGGCCTAAACAGATTCATGCTGTGTTAGATCTTTTGGGTGAAGGAGATACGGTCCCTTTTATTGCCCGTTATCGAAAAGAACGTACCGGCAGTTTAGATGAAGTACAAATTCGTGATATTCAGAGCAGTTATAATAAAGCCGAAAGTTTAGAGAAGCGACGCGATGAAGTTTTAAAATTAATTTCGGAACAGGATAAACTGACGCCAGCTTTGGAAAAACAACTTAAAGCAGCTGATAAACTTCAAACTATTGAAGACTTGTATTTGCCATACAAACAAAAACGGCGTACCAAAGCAACTATTGCAAAGGAGAAGGGGTTAGAACCATTTGCTTATTGGTTATTAACTTTTCCACAGGATGGGCTGAAAGAAAAAGCGGCAGCATTTCTCAATCCTGAAAAAGAAGTTGCCTCAATCGAAGAAGTATTTTCCGGGGCCCATGAGATTTTAGCTGAAGCCTTTGGAGACAGCGCAGGATTTCGGGACTGGATTCGTAACCATACGAGAAAAAATGGGCGATTTGAGTCCAAAGTAAAAGCAAAAGGTGAACAGAAAGATGAACAAGGGGTTTATCAACTCTATTACGATTTTGATGAATCACTTGCGAATATGGTGTCACACCGGGTGTTAGCGATTAATCGTGGTGAAAAAGAAGGTGTGTTAAAGGCGCAGATCAAGGTCGACGATGCTGCAATTATGCGTTATTTGCATTTTCGTATTATTGGTAGCCATAATGGGCCAGCTGTATCGTATTTGGAAGCAGCCTATGAGGACGCCTATAAACGTTTTATTGGACCGGCAATTGAACGCGAATTACGTAATGAATTGAGTGACGAAGCAAATACGCAAGCAATTCATGTTTTTGGCGAAAACTTGTATCATTTATTAATGCAAGCGCCAATTAAAGGCAAAGTGGTATTAGGCTTTGATCCAGCCTATCGGACGGGCTGCAAGTTAGCCATAATGGATCCTAACGGGAAATTTTTAGCGAAAAAGGTTATTTATCCGCACAAACCAGCATCAGATGCCAAACGAAAAGCGGCAGCTGGTGAATTTAAGCGGTTCTTGGAAGACTATCATGTTGAAATGATTGCCATTGGAAATGGGACAGCCAGCCGAGAATCAGAAGAGTTTGTTTCTTCGGTTTTAAAAACAATTGATCGTAAAATTTATTATGTCATTGTTAATGAGGCAGGTGCTTCGGTATATTCTGCAAGTAAAGCAGCACGTGATGCTTTTCCAGAATTGCATGTTGAAGAACGCAGTGCCATCAGTATTGGTCGGCGGCTGCAGGATCCACTTGCGGAATTAATTAAAATTGATCCTAAAGCTGTCGGGGTTGGACAGTACCAGCATGATGTGCCTCAAAAGGAACTAACCTCTCAATTAGATACTGTGATCGAAACAGCGGTTAATCAGGTGGGTGTCAATTTAAATACGGCAAGTCCGCAGTTGTTGGCACATATATCTGGTTTAACCAAGACAACGGCTCAAAATATTGTCACCTGGCGCGATGAAAATGGGAGCTATGAGGCTCGAAACCAGCTAAAGAAAGTCCCACGTTTAGGACCGAAAGCATATGAACAATCAGTCGGTTTTTTGCGAATCGTTCAAGGAAAAAATGCACTTGATAATACGGATATTCATCCCGAAAGCTACAAAGCAGCTAAAAAATTATTGAAAAAAGTGGGCCTTTCAATCGATCAGATTGGCACGCAAAAAGCTGTCGAAACCTTTAAATCAATTGATCTAACTAAAACAGCCACCGAACTAGAGGTTGGATCAGAGACGTTAAAGGACATCATCGCTGGCTTGGAAAAGCCTGGCCGTGATTTACGTGATGAAATGCCGGCACCACTGCTAAGAAGCGATGTTTTGACATTAAAAGACCTAAAGCCTGGCATGAAATTACAAGGGACCGTCCGTAATGTGGTTGATTTTGGGGCCTTTGTGGATATCGGTGTCAAACAAGATGGGTTAGTGCACATTTCTAAACTGACTAAGAAGTATATCAAAAATCCTGGTGATGTCGTCTCGGTTGGTGACGTGGTTACGGTTTGGGTGGAAAGTATTGATTTGGATCGTCAACGTATTCAACTCACAATGCTGGATCCGGAAGAAAAATAAGGCGATGACAGATAATGAACTGCAAAAGCTAGTGACCGATATTTCGCTCACAACGTTCCACCAGCCGTTTAAACACCGAGCTTTTTTTAACAGCCGATTGAGAACAACGGGCGGCCGTTATCAGCTGCAAAGTCACGATATTGATATCAATCCACGTATGTTAACAGAACATGATATGACAACTTTAATTGGTGTTGTGAAACACGAACTGTGCCATTATCATCTTCATTTACACCATTTGGGTTATCAGCATCGAGATCGAGATTTTAAAAAATTACTGAGCCAAGTTGGTGGGTTACGTTACGCCCCGGCAGGCCCTAAAACGCGTCGAAAGAAAACAATTTTGACTTATCAATGTCAGGATTGTGGCTTAGTTTTTCAACGCCAACGCCACATTAATTTACAAAAATACCGATGTGGAAGATGCAGAGGAAAACTTCACCTTATTCAGGAAACCCATGGTGTTTTTTAAGAAAAAGGTTGTAACTATTACCGTTTTTTGCTAATATAGTTTAGGTAATAGTTTTGTTGCACCCATGGCGGAATTGGCAGACGCGCAAGATTAAGGATCTTGTCGGGAGTTTTCCCGGTGGAAGTTCGAATCTTCTTGGGTGCATAAAATAAGATAGACAAAAGGAGCTAGGAATAAAATCCTAGCTCCTTTTTCGTATGGTGCGTCAGTTTACCGTAAGCGATGGGTCTTATAAATGTGTGTCATTAATGCGGTAGTATCACTACTCATATCGTCATCATGAATGATGACAGTAATAAGCTTATGATAGCCTGGTTTACAACTCGAACCAACTAAGCAGTAGCCAGCTCGTGGAGTATAACCATTTTTAAGACCGTTGATGTGTAGCGACGCGACATTATATTTTCGTCCTGGGAGTGTGGTGTTCACATTGTGAATCCATTGTCCGTGGACCCTTGCGTGATTAATTTTAGTGGTGTTTGTCACTTCTGGATATTTGTAAACCAAGTTTCTTGCCACAACCGCTAAATCTTGTGCAGAAATTGTGTTCTGTGCGTAATATCCAGAACCGGGGTAACGATAGCCATACCGGCTTAAGTCACCATTGTCTAGGCCGCTCACTGAAATTATATAGTTGCCACGAAGTCCCCAACTGCTGAGTTGTGTCCGCATTTTACGAATTTGCTTGGCATTGCTTCCAGCTACCCAGCGCCCTAAGGCAATTGTGGCGGCATTTGAAGAATCAATTAAAGCTGCCTGATACAGTTTCCGTACGGTGTATTTTACGTGATGTTTAAGGACAAAACCACCGCAAGCTTGACTTTGAGACATTTGATACAATCCCGTGCCCGAAGTATTAACAATGGAATTCCAGGTGTATTTCGCCGTGTGAACCTTTTGTAAAACGTTATAGATCGTTAATAACTTGATGCATGAAGCAACTGGCACCTTTGCTGTGGCATTTTTAGTGTATAAAAGATGCCCTGTCTTGACATCAATAGCGGCCGCGTGAGTGGCTTTTATCCAAAAAGGGGCTGCTCCTTTTTGCAGGTAGTGTCGCCATACCCAACCGGCATATTTTTGTTGCCACTTTTAACATAATAGTAGACGGCATTTTTTCCGTGATAACGCAACGTTTCTTGATAGGTGACATGCCAGGTCGTGTGGGGATGTTTTCTAAGATAGAATAATCGCTTAGAATGTGTTCGATTATAAACAGCGCCTGTATTTTTAGCATTGTGGAAAGTTTGTGAACGGACTTTGGTTACAGAAATGCGCTTATAAGTCGATTTTGCGTTTGCCGTTGTCGTTGAAACAACACACAAACAAAGAATAGTTAAAGTTAAAAGAACTTTGCGAAACATAGGTAAGCTTCTCCCTTAATAATAGATTTTATAATTTTAGTTAACCGTCTAAAACTGTATTTTAGGCGTGATTTGTTCGAATGACAAATTCACATAATTTGGCCACATCACGAATTACTTTTTTAAAACGATTGCATCAATTCTGTATAAATGAGTAGTGTATGTTAAACTGATACTGTATTTAAGTGTATCAACACAGTATCAGTAAAATTGGAGACTGGTAAAATGAGAAGAAAAGAACGTATTCATCAGTTTGTGCTAGAAAAAACACAGACGAGTACAGTGACTGAATTGACCACTGGAAAGGCGCTGACCACTGAAGAAGTCGCTAACGCCTTAGATTTAATTCGGTCAAATGTTAGTAAGGAATTAAACCAATTAGTGCGTGAAAAAAAGCTGAGTAAAATACCCGGTCGCCCAGTGCGATACTGCCGATTAATTGATGCCGGAACAGACCAGGAAAAAGAAGTAGACTTTTCTCCTCTTGTGGCGGGAAAAAGACGCATTCATAGTGGCTTGGAAAAGCCCAGTCGTGTCTCGCTAAGTGAAACGTCGAACGAAATAAGCGACGTTTTTGAGCATATGATCGGCAATAGTTCTAGTATGCACAACCAAATTGAACAGGCTAAGGCCGCCATTTTATATCCACCACGTGGTTTAAATACGCTCGTGATTGGACCGACTGGTTCGGGGAAAACCTATTTTGCCAATGCCATGTTTCAGTTTGCTAAAAATCAAAATCTGATCAAAAAAACCGATGAACTTGTGACCTTTAATTGCGCTGACTATTCCCATAATCCAGAATTACTGATGTCACATCTATTTGGTTATGTCAAAGGAGCCTTTACTGGCGCTAATGAAGATAAAGACGGTCTGATTCAAGAGGCCAATAATGGCATGCTTTTTTTGGATGAAGTCCATCGATTGCCCCCGGAAGGTCAAGAAATGATCTTTTATTTCATGGATCATGGGACATACAGTAAATTGGGTGAAACGTCAAAAATTCACCATGCCAATGTTCGTTTGGTATGTGCTACCACCGAGGATCCGGAAAGTTCTTTGCTCAAGACTTTTGTACGGCGCATTCCTATTACGATTCAGTTACCGGCGTTTAATAAACGAAGTCCTAAAGAGCGGATCGAACTGCTAAAGGCGTTGTTAAGCATTGAAGCGAAACGAACCCATAAACAAATTACGTTGACTGAAGACGTGGTTCAGTCCTTATTAGGCAGTGTGACTTATGGCAACGTAGGACAATTAAAATCAAATATTCAGCTAGTATGTGCCCGAGGGTTTTTGAATAATATTGAAAACAAGGGCGAAATTATGATTACAGTGGATGACTTGCCGGCCAATATTAAAGACGGACTGGTTAATTTGGCATCTAATCGAAGGGATTCGGGAGACATTTCCAAATTGTTGGAACCCTATATGACCATTCGACCGGATTCTGATAATCATGTTTTACCAAATCGTAATGATAGTTATGAGTTGCCATATAATCTTTACGAAATCATTGGGGATAAAGCCACCTTGCTGCGCCAACAAGGTCTAGATCAAGAACACATTAATCATTTTATTACCACGGATATTAATTTACATTTGAAGACCTTTACGCCCGATGAAAATGAAGGACGTTCGGAAACAAAATTGGCTGAGATTGTAGACCAAGATATTATTGATTTTACAAAGGCTATTCAAACTAAGATTGAGCAAGAATTAGAGTATCATTTTCGGGATAACTTTTTATACGCAATGAGTTTGCATATCAGTTCATTTATCAAACGGATCCAGTCTGGAAAACCAATGCGGACGATGAGCCGTGACTTGGTGGCCATGGTGGATGAGTATCCACATGAAATGCAAATTGCTCAGAAAATAAAGTCAAAACTAGAAAATCGCTATAACGTACCTATTCCAGAATCCGAGAGTTATTATTTAGCAATTTTGTTGGTTTCTTTAAAAGACGCGCCAACATCTGGAAAAGTGGGTATTGTGGTTGCCGCTCATGGTAGCAGTACAGCAACCTCAATGGTACAAGTTGTCTCTCAACTGTTATCTGACAACACCATTCAGTCCTTTGATATGCCTCTAGACATGGAACCAAAAGTGGCCTATAAAGAAATTGAAAACTGTGTGAAACGAGCAGACGAAGGTAACGGTGTGTTACTTCTTGTGGATATGGGATCTTTAAGTACATTTGGACATAAAATTACGGATGAAACCCATATTCCGGTGAAAACCATCGATATGGTCACAACCGCTATGGTTTTAGAAGCCGCTAGAAAAGCCTCTTTTATTGATACCGATTTGGCTGCCATTTATTCTGAGTTACGTGAATTTCGCGGTTATTCTCGAATCAATGCTACGGAATCTAATGAAGCCGAGTCCGCGGCCGTTAAGCAGATGGATGGTGTTCCAGAAGTGGCGCGTCCCAAAGCCATTATTGCGATTTGTTCAACTGGTGAGGGGACGGCTAAAAAAATCAAGCACGTTTTGGATCAACTTTTAGTCGAAAACTTAATTGATGACATTAAGGTCATCCCAATTTCCTTAGTGGGAATGGCACATCATTTGGAACAAATTCAACAAAAGTACCAAATTATTGCAACGACAGGGGTCACTCATCCAAAGATTCAGGTGCCTTTTATGCCGTTACAAAAGGTTTTACAGGGTGGCGGTGAAAGCTTTATCCATAAAGTCATTGAAAGAGACTCGTTGAGCGTCTTGGATGACCATCAGGATTTAAAGTTAACTAAAGAACTGTGTTGGCAGTATCTGGATGAATTTTATACATTTATTAATCCACACAAAATTACAGATGTGTTGTGGCAATACATTGATGAGTTACAAAATGATACACAAACCAAGTTTACAGGGTCCTTCAAAGTGAACTTAATTATGCATATCGCAGGTGCCATTGAGCGCACATTGACGCATGGTGAAATATCAGCTCCTCAAGAAGAACTGAAGAAAATTAAGCAATCAAATTGGTACAAACCGGTTTTGGCAGCCAATGAAACGTATTTGAGAAAGATTCGTATTACTTTGGCACATGCCGAAACGTATTATGTTGTAAAACTGTTAGAAACTTGGCAACTGAAGAGTGTGACTAAAACAAGCGAGTCAAAGTCGGTTATGGGCCAAAATAATTAAATATTGACAAAATGACACACAAAAGCTGATACACTATTTCTGTATCAAAGATTGTGTGTCATTTTTTTAGTGTTGAAGTAGGCGTTTTCACGTAGTGTATCTTGGCACGGTTTTTGCATATATAAGGGTGAGTGCAAAAATGATGGTCTTGTACTTAAGTATCAACGTCTGATTCAAAAATTAGTTACAGGGTATAGAGAACTTATTTATTAATTTTATTTACTGTAACAATCAAAATTAGGAGGTATAGAAATGGTAGGGATTATCATTGCTAGTCATGGTGAATTCGCCAATGGTATTTTGCAATCCGGATCAATGATTTTCGGTGAACAAAAAGACGTCAAGGCTGTTACGTTAAAACCCAGCGAAGGACCTGATGACATTAAAGGAAAATTGGAAGCGGCGGTTGCCACTTTCGAGAATCAAGATGAGGTATTATTCTTAGTTGATCTATGGGGCGGCACACCTTTCAACCAAGTTAATAACTTATTTGAAGCTCACAAAGATACGTGGGCAATTGTTTCTGGATTGAATTTGCCAATGTTAATTGAAGCATATGCTTCCAGAATGTCTATGGATAGTGCGCGTGACATCGCAGCTCATATCCTCGAAACTGGTGTAGAAGGAATCAAAATTCGACCAGAAGAATTACAACCAAAACCAAAGGCAGCTGCTAAAGCAAACGCACAACCATCAAATGCAGGCGCGCCTGGCAAGCTTGAATATGTTTTGGCACGAATTGATTCTCGTTTACTTCATGGTCAGGTTGCAACAACTTGGACAAAGACGACGAATCCAACACGGATTATCGTTGTTTCCGATAATGTGGCACACGATGAATTGCGAACCAATATGATTAAGCAAGCTGCTCCTTCTGGTGTTAAGGCTCATGTGGTTCCAATCAATCAAATGATTAAGTTGGCTAAAGATGATAAGCATTTTGGTGGTCAACGAGCTTTATTACTTTTTGAAACTCCACAAGATGCGCTTAAGGCCATTGAAGGTGGCGTGCCAATTAAGACTTTAAATATTGGTTCTATGTCACATTCTGTAGGAAAGGTTCAACCTAACAAAGTTTTGGCTTTTGACCAAGATGATATTGATACGTTTGGAAAATTAAAAGCTGATGGAGTGACATTCGATGTTCGTAAGGTTCCTGCTGATTCAAAGGAAAATATGGATGCAATTCTTCAAAAAGCTCAAAATGAGTTGAACAAACAAAAGAAAGCTTAAGTTTTAAGAAATTGGAGGAATAATCATGACTTTAAACGCTATTCAAGTGGTATTAGTTATTTTAGTATCATTTCTAGCTGGTATGGAAGGAATTTTGGATGAATTCCATTTTCATCAACCAGTAATTGCTTGTACTTTAATTGGTTTGGTAACAGGAAACTTAGTTCCTTGCATGATCTTAGGTGGTTCACTTCAGATGATCGCTTTGGGTTGGGCAAATATCGGTGCTGCTGTCGCACCTGATGCTGCTTTAGCATCTGTTGCATCTGCAATTATTCTTGTTCTTGGTGGACAGGGCAGAGCCGGAGTTTCATCAGCGATTGCGATTGCAATTCCACTATCTGTTGCCGGATTACTTTTAACTATCATTGTTCGTACCATTGCAACTGGTGTTGTTCACTTGATGGATGCTGCAGCTAGCCGTGGAAGTATTCGTGGTGTTGAAGGCTGGCATTTATTTGCTGTTTGTTTACAAGGTGTCCGAATTGCAGTTCCTGCCGCATTAATCTTAGCAATTGGTGCTGGTCCTGTTAAGGGAATGTTAGATGCAATGCCAAGCTGGTTAACAGATGGTTTATCAATCGGTGGTGGTATGGTTGTGGCCGTTGGATATGCAATGGTTATTAACATGATTGCTACCCGTGAAGTTTGGCCATTCTTTGCCATTGGTTTTGTTTTAGCAACCATTAGTCAATTAACTTTAATTGCACTTGGTGCTATTGGTTTGTCCCTCGCTCTTATTTACCTTTCACTTTCACAACAAGGTGGATCTAATAATGGTGGCGGTTCAAATACTGGCGACCCTGTTGGCGATATTATTGATCATTATTAGAGAAAAGGAGGAGCATAGAAAATGGCAGATAAACAAATAAAATTAACACGTGGCGATCATATTTCTATCTGGCTACGTCAAACATTCATTCAAGGTTCATGGAACTACGAACGTATGCAAAATGGTGGCTGGTGTTATTCATTAATTCCAATGATTAAACGCTTGTATAAGACAAAAGAGGAACGCTCTGAGGCCTTGAAGCGTCATTTGGTATTCTTTAATACTCATCCTTACTTGGCTTCACCAATTATTGGTGTCACAATGGCCCTTGAAGAGGACCGTGCAAATGGTGCTCCAATTGATGATGCCACGATCCAAAACGTTAAAGTTGGTATGATGGGTCCTTTAGCTGGTATTGGTGATCCTGTGTTCTGGTACACTGTTAAACCAATTATTGGTGCCGTTGCTGCTTCACTTGCAATGGGTGGAAATATCATGGGACCAATTCTTTACTTTGTCGCATGGAACGTCATCCGAATGGGCTTTATGTGGTATACACAAGAGTTTGGCTACCGAGCAGGTAGTGCGATTACGAATGATTTATCCGGTGGCTTATTACAAAACGTCACTAAAGTTGCTTCCATCGTAGGTATGTTTATCATTGGGGCGTTGATTAACCGCTGGGTAGTTGTGAAGTTTACGCCGATTGTTTCAACAGTGCGTCAACAAAAAGGTGCCTACATTGACTGGAGTCATCTTCCATCAGGAGCTGCTGGTATTAAGGAAGCCTTGATTCAACAAGCTGCAGGTCGTTCATTAACACTTGATAAGGTGACTACCTTACAAGATAACTTGGATCTTTTGATTCCAGGTTTAGCAGCTGTTCTTTTAACTTTCTTATGTATGTGGCTCTTAAAGAAGAAGGTTTCTCCATTAGTTGTCATTCTTGGCTTGTTCGTTGTCGGTGTTGTATTCCACGTTATTGGTTTAATGTAAAATTAATCACTATATTGGGATAGGCTGATAACCAGTCTTAAGGAAAAGACAAATTTAAAATAAGTAAAGTCAGAAATGATTTTACTTATTTTTTTAAATTTTAAGTGATGCAGGTAAAACAATTTGATTGAATCATAAATTATTTTGCTTAAATGACCGAAACGCCTTATAATGGTGGTCATTAAGAGGAAGAAATGGAGTAAAATTAAATGCCACAATCGATTAATACAAAGGTTGATCTCGTAGTAGAAGGCACTTCTTTTTTAGGAATGACAGACTATGGAAAAATTATGATTGGCGATCGCGGGTTCGAGTTTTTTAACGATCGAGATGTCAGAAAATTTGTCCAAATTCCTTGGGATGAAGTGGATTATGTGATCGTTTCTGTGATTTTCAAGGGCAAGTGGATTCCTAGATTTGCTATGAAGACAAAAAAGAATGGCACGTATTCTTTTGCAGCAAAGGATCCTAAGCAAGTCTTACGTGCGATTCGCAATTATGTAGACCCAGACCGCATTGTACGTTCATTAGGAATGTGGGATGTGATTAAACGCGGGGTCAAGCGCCTAGTTACACGGAAAAGTCATTAATCGAGACAACTGACAGACTTGAGCATCAAGAGACAAGCAGACAAGGGGAGTGAAGTGTATGATCGCATATATTGTCGCCAGTCATGGTGAATTGGCGGAAAGTATTTTAAAATCGTCTTTTATGATCTTTGGAGCACAAGAAAAAATAGTTGCAGTCAATTTTCAACCTGGTGAAGATCCAGAGAAACTAATGCAAGATTATCAAAAGGCACTTGCTGGTTTTTCAAAACAGGACCAGGTTGTCTTGCTGGTCGATTTATATGGTGGCACACCCTTTAATGTGGCTACCCAAATTGTATCTGAACATGCAGAGAACATGGCGTTACTTGCGGGCCTGAATTTACCCATGTTGGTTGAAGCTTATACGGTGCGCGATCGTACATTATCAGAAGTTGTCATGCACTTGGAGGCAACTGCCAAAGCTGGCGTGCGTCACTTGGAAATTCAAGATGACGGAGACGGTAGGTAATGGCAATGGAAATTTTATTAGCTCGGGTGGATAGTCGTTTACTACACGGACAAGTTGCGACCTCATGGACAAAAAATATTCATCCAAACCGCATTTTGGTGGTATCTGATAATGTTGCCAATGATGCGTTACGTAAGACGTTAATCACGCAGGCTGCACCGATGGGCGTACCGACTAATGTGATTACGATTGAAAAAATGTTGCGTCTCTATCATGATCCTATGTTTGATTCATTTAAAATTCTTCTGTTAACGGAGACGGTCCAAGACATGTTAAGGTTGGTTCAGGGCGGTGTCAATCTAAGCCATTTAGGTATTGACATTGGTAGCCTGGCTTATTCAGAAGGAATGACCATGTTAAATGAGACCATTGCAGTGGGTCCTTTGGAAGTGAAGGCCATTCGTACTTTGCATGAATTGGGGTTAGATGTTTTTGCACAGAAAGTTCCAAGTGACGGCAAAAAAGAAATTTTACCGATGTTAGAAAAATATCATCTTTAATCAATAAATAGTGACATCTGGGAATGTTCATTTCTGGGTGTTACTATTTTTTATTGGGCCAAAAACTAATAAAGTGTAAAAATTTAACGTGGAAGCCATTCCAAATTACCCAAGAATCGCAAAGATTGTTAAAATAAAGAAAACAGGAATAAGTGAGGAAGTTAGTATGACGGTGAACGTTAAGATTTCAGCAACTGGTCATTATGTCCCTAAACGGGTTGTGGACAATTTTGAACTAAGTAAAATCATGGATACCAGTGATGAATGGATTCAAACGCATACGGGTATTCAAACACGACACTATGCGATGAATGACGAAGATACTTCTGATTTGTGTACGCAGGTTGCTCAGCAATTACTTGAAAAAAGTGGCTTACAAGCGGCCGACATTGATTTAATTTTGGTTTCAACAATCACACCGGATAGCTTAACACCGGCTACGGCTTGTATAGTTCAGGACAAGATTGGCGCTAAAAACGCGTTTGCAATGGATATTTCAGCAGCGTGTGCTGGATTTGTGTTCGGCTTGAGCACAGCGGAAAAATTTCTGCGTACAGGACGCTATCACAATGCCATGGTGATTAGCGGGGAAACAAATTCTAAAATGATGGATTTTACAGATCGAACGGCAGCGGTTTTCTTTGGTGACGGAGCTGGTGGGGCACTTTTAGAGGTCACTGAAAATTCAAACGAAGAATTTTTAATTGATGAAAAATTACAAAGTGTAGGTAGTGAACACCAAACTATTCATAGTGGCCGGGTGCAGCCAATCAAAGAAATTGCCGCAACAAATTATCCAAAAATGGATGCCTTTTTTCAAGATGGCCGCTCGGTGTTTACATTTGCAACTGAAAAAGTACCCGTTCAGATGCAGCACATTCTTGCCAAAAATCACTTGGATGCTACGACCATTGATGCTGTGATTTGTCATCAAGCTAATTTGCGTATCATTGAAAAGATTAGCCAGACTCTAGGCATTCCGATGCAGAAATTTCCGGTTAATGTTGTGCAATATGGCAACACTTCTTCAGCGGGAATTCCTATGGCACTGGACCAATTGAAACGAGATGCACAGGCACCGAAAAAAATTCTTTTAACAGGATTTGGTGCTGGGTTGGATTATGCAAGCATGCTTATCAATTTCTAGGAGGTTGATTAGTTTGAATATAACGGATGTTGATCACTTACTGGACAAATTAGAGAAAATGAATTTCAGTGAAGTGGATTTAGAATTTGATCAAGTCAAAATACATGTCAAAAAAGAAAAATCAGGTGTTTCTTCAAATACTGAGAGGACTGTTAATCTTCCCAATACGAATGAGGTCGTTATTAAAAGTCCCATGGTAGGGGTTGTTCACCTTGAAAAACAACTTAAGGCAGGAAAAGCGATCAAACAGGGTGAAGTAGTCGCACAAATTGAAAGTATGAAGTTGTTTAATGACGTTACCAGTACACAAGCCGGGACCATCGCGACTATTCACGTTAAGAACGGCGATCCAGTCGCTTATGATCAGCCCCTCATGACTTTAGTAAAAGGAAATCAGAATGTTTAAAAAAGTATTAATTGCAAACCGTGGCGAAATCGCGATTCGTATCATTCGTGCCTGCCAAAAAATGGATATTGCGACTGTTGCCGTCTTTTCAAAAGCTGATCAGGGCGCAATGTTTGTTCAGCTGGCCGACGAGGCTATTTGTATTGGTCCGGCAGCGGCTAAGGATTCCTATTTAAATCGTGAAGCCATTTTGATGGCAGGCATTAATATACATGCAGATGCGATCCATCCTGGATATGGATTTTTATCTGAGGATGAACTGTTTGCTCAGATGTGTGAAGAGTGTGGTATGACTTGGATTGGCCCACAAGCAACACACATTCGAGATTTTTCTGATAAGACGCATTCCCGAAAAATTGCCCTAAGCCGGGGACTCACGGTTATTCCGGGTTCTGAGATGATTTCAAGTGAACCTCAACTCTATGCAGCGGCTAACAAACTAGGATATCCAGTACTCTTAAAAGCCAGTCATGGTGGCGGTGGCAAAGGCATTCGCAAAGCTAACTCAGCAAAAGAATTATTAGCCAAATACGAAACCGTTAAAGAAGAAGCAGGAATGTCCTTTTTGGACAGTACAGTATACTTAGAAAGAGATTTTGAAACCGCTCGTCATATTGAAGTGCAAGTGTTGGGGTGGCGTGACCACTTGATGATTCTAGGTGATCGTGATTGTAGCTTACAAAAACATCGTCAAAAAATCATTGAAGAAAGTAATGCGAGCGTTTTGAATCAAGCCGAACGTCAACAACTTTATCAACTTGTTCATCAATTATTGGATGGTGCCCATTATGAAAGTCTTGGTACAGTTGAATTCTTATTTGTGCATCATCAATTCTACTTTTTGGAAATGAACACGCGTTTACAAGTGGAACATGGCGTTACTGAAGAAACTAGTCAAGTTGACATCGTGCAAGCACAAATTCAGGTGGCGGCTCGTGAAACACCAAATTTGCGAACGATTCATTTTAAAGGACATGCCATTGAATGCCGGTTAAATGCCGAAAATGACTTAGAGGAAGGTCAGTTTGAAACGGGGCGTTTGGATCAATTCTGCCTTCCTGAAAAAGCACGAGTAGATACCGGCTTAAAGGCAGGCGATCAGGTGACGCCATATTATGATCGCCTACTTGCGAAAATTATTGTGAGTGCTAAGACCAGAAAAATGGCCATTCTAAAGATGCAAGATGCTCTTGAACAAGTGAGAGTTGAAGGCATCGGGAGCAATCTGAGTGAGTTGAGACAACTCGTTCACAGCAAGGCTTTTATGGAAGATCACTATACAATCCATTCAGTTGAAGAATTAATGGGAGAAACCAAAAATGAGTCATATGCCTAAAAAAAATCGCTGGCAAGTTTGTAAGCACTGTGGCAAGCATGTCCATGAACTTCAGTGGGCACCGTATTTTCGGTGTCCTTTTTGTCATTACTTGCAACGGTTAAGTGTCCCTCAGCGCTTAAAAATCAGCGTGGATCCAGAGAGTTGGCAGCCAATGGTATTGCCAAAGCAGACATCAGATTCTTTGCAGTTTCCTGGATATCAAGACAAACTTAAGGATGCTAAAAAGATATCCGGTGAATCAGAAGCAATCGAAATTGGCACGGCAAAAATTGACAACTATCCGGTGGCGCTAGGAATTATGGACAGCCACTTTATGATGGGAACACTGAATACCGCGGTAGGTGCAGCGCTAAAACAGATTATGCAGGTTTCTTTGACACAAAAAATACCGTTGATATTGTTTGTTGCATCTGGTGGGGCACGCATGCAAGAAGGCATTTATTCGCTTTTGCAGATGAATTCAATTTTAAACGAGTGGCAAGCGTTGTTAGATGCAAAAACCCTCGTTATTAACGTTTTAACGGATCCTACGATGGGTGGTGTTTCTGCGAGCTTTGGATTTAAAGCAGATTATGTGTTAGCCGAGGATAAGGCTCAGATTGGGTTTGCTGGTAAACAGGTGATTGCCCAAACTTCGCATGAAATTTTGCCAGCCAATTTTCAGACGGCTGAAGATTTACTGACGCATGGTCTGGTTGACCAAATTGTCCCACGTGAGCGCCTGCGCAGTAGTTTAGCTACTTTGTTGAAATTACATCGGGGGAAATGAAAGCATGCCAAAAAAGTTAGAAGAAAAAATAGCCCTTGTGCGTTCTGCCAAGCGCCTATCTGCACAACAGGTGATTAGTCAGTTAATAACCGATTTTTTCGAAATCCATGGGGATCGGCAATTAGGGGATGACAGGGCACTTACGGCCGGATTGGGCTTCTTTCACGGGCGACCGGTCACACTTTTAGGGGTCAACCGTGGGGCCAATATTCAACAAAGGCAGGAAATGAATGCAGGCGCGGTTCGCGTGACAGGGTATCGTAAGGCCTTAAGGGTGATTAAAACTGCTGAAAAGTTTAAACGACCAGTTATTTCGATGCTCAATATGCCAGGAGCTGACGCCAGTGTTTTCTCTGAACAGCATGGTCAAAGTCAAGCCATTGCAGATTTAATTTTGGCGATGGGTCAGCTGACAGTTCCTAATGTGACACTCTTTTTAGGTGAGGGACATAGTGGAGGAGCTTTGGCATTTAGTAATGTTAATAAAATTTTGATGCTAGAAAATGCCTTGTTTTCGGTTGCCTCTCCGGAAGCCGTTCAAGCTATTTTAAAAAATCAGAACCAGACCCGTGATGCTAGCGAATATATGCCGATGACGGCACAACAGTTAGCGGGTATAGGGCTGGTTGATGGAATTATTGCTGAAACGCCGGCTAAAACACTTTATGAAAGAATTGATGCGGGATTGCTGGCAGCACTTAAGCGTCTTGAAAGCTTGGATGCGGATGCGTTGAAACGGCAAAGACAGCAGAAGTTTGCTCGCCTTTTGTCATGTTAGCACAATATTGATTATGCCAAAATAGAGTTAATTGGCGGGTTAGACGGAAAGTAACACATAAAAATAGGAGCCTTGGAAAAGATATCAATTTCCAGGCTCCTATTTTGAATTTTAAGGTGTTGCAGGCGGTGTACCAGAGTTATTGTATTGATTGGTGGTATCCGTTGTTGTACTGTATCCATAACTTGATGAATCAGAAGTTGTTGTCGTGTCTGTTGTGGTTTGCGTACTTTGGTCAGACGTATTTGTTGAGGAACTTGCCGTTGAAGAACTAGTTGAAGTCCCATTTTTTAACTTGGTTGTTTTGGATAGTCCCAACTCTTGGCGAATTTTATTAGACACGCGGCGCCTTTCCGTCATGGAAGCAACCTGATAAGAAAGGCCATCAATCATTTCGCCATCACCTTCTAATGTGGTCGATTTGATGTGGTGAGAAGCATTTTTATAGCTAAAACGTAATGCCAGCATATCATTAAATGTAAGGTTGGTTTTCATATTTTTCTGAACAGAGTTTAGAATGGTTTGGAAACGCGTCACAGAACTAATTGAGAGGGCCTTACGTACAACGGCTAAAATGACTTGTCGCTGTCGCTTTTGACGACCATAGTCGCCGTTAGGATCGTCATAGCGCATTCGCGAATAAGACAGCGCTTGTTTTCCAGTTAGATGCGTTTTAACACCCTTTTTCACATTGGCAGAACCATATTTAAAGGTTAGGGGTGGTGTAACGTCAACGCCACCGACAGAATTCACTAGTTCTTTAAGCCCTCCCATGTTCATCACAATATAAAAATCAATGGGAACATCTAGCAGGTTTTGGACAGTTTTAATGGACTGTGATGCGCCGCCGATCGTATAAGCCGCATTTATTTTTTGCGAAGTATTATTAATGGTGACTTGAGTATCTCTTGGAATACTTGTCATATAGGTAGTTTCTTTTTGTGCATTTAATGAAGCTACGATCATTGTATCGCTCAGGCCTTTGGTTTTGCGTCCTAAGGCTCCCGTGTCCGTTCCCAAAATTAAAACATTCAGGGGCTTTTTATTTTTAATCACTTTTGAAACGTTACGTGCAGTTGGTGTTTTGGCTTTTTGGTAGGTTTGTTTAGCCACGTGTTGGGCACCTGTATACATGGTGTAGGCTTTAATGCCGCCAGCAATCACTAAAATTAAAGCCACGATTCCTGCAATTATCCAAATCTTTTTGCGCGAGAGCTTGGGCGCTTTCATGTGTTTTTCGCTCACTAACAGAGACCTCTTTTCGGTTAATAGTTTTTTAAAAATTAAAACGTTTTCCCTATGCTTACATCAGATTTCATAGGCCAAATCATGAAAATGGACTATGAAAATATGCTATACTAATCATTGTTGCACTTATCATACACCAATTAGGGAAGCGATAAAATCACAATTTTCTTACATAGTATTCAAGGGGTCATTATTATCATTGTGATGATTGCCATTGGCTATATGCTGTCATGGCGTAAATGGTTTGATGAGCAATCCTCACGTTTAATAGCTAAATTAGTTACCCAAATAGCACTGCCAGCTTATATGATTAGTACGATTACTCATGATTTTACTGCAAAAAGACTTTTAAGTACACTACCAGATTTACGTTTTCCAGTTTTGTCGATGTTAATTTTATTTGCATTGGCGGCTGTGTTGATACGTGTCATGCAAATTAAAGAGGAACATCGCGGGCTATTTGAGTCTATGTTTTTAAACTCCAATACCGTTTTTATTGGTTTGCCAGTCAACATGGCATTGTTTGGAAACCAAAGTTTGCCCTATGTTTTAGTTTATTATATGGCCAACACGACCATTTTTTGGACACTAGGTGTTTGGCTTATTCAACGCGATGGGACACATAAACAAGCATTTAGCCTGAAAACAACTTTAGAAAAGATCTTTTCGCCGCCACTACTGGGATTTATTGTGGGGGTTTTATTGGTTCTTTTTCATATTCAACTGCCGCAGTTTATTTTGACAGATTGTTCGTATATCGGTGGATTAACGATTCCACTTTCGATGTTTTTCATCGGGATTGCGATTCAACGTGCTGGCATTCAAAACGTATCGTTAAATCGTGATAGCTTAGGTGTGTTGTCAGGTCGATTTATTTTTGCTCCGCTGTTGATGACACTATTAGTGCTTCCAATGCCCGTGCCGATCTTAATGAAGCAGGTATTTATTTTACAGTCTGCCATGCCGGTCATGACAAATGCACCGGTGGTTGCCAAATTGTATCATGCTGATGAGCAGTATGCAGCAATTATGGTGACGGAAACGACTTTATTAAGTCTAGCCGTAATTCCGTTGTTGATGATGTTTGTGAAATCAGGATTCATAACTTAAAGAATTATTTGTTGGTAAGAACTTAGTTATAAGATTTGGAGATAATAAAGAAATTGAAAAAAACAGTCGCTTATATTAGTTTTTCTACTTTAATGTTTAGTTTAATGGAAATTGCCCTTAAACTAGCTGGAGGTGCATTCGACCCCATTCAGTTAAATCTCATTCGTTTTGCTGTCGGGGGAATTGTTTTACTGCCCATTGCCTTATCGGCATTAAAAAAGCAAAAACGACAACTCAACTGGAAAGATTTAGGATTATTTACCATTACGGGATTTGTTTGTGTCATCATTAGTATGACCCTGTACCAACTTGCAATTGTCTATTCACCAGCAGCGACAGTTGCGGTGTTGTTTAGTTGCAATCCCGTTTTTGCCTTGATTTTTTCTTACTTAATTTTGCACGAACGTTTAGGACGTGCTAATTTAATTTCGGTAGTAGTCTCAGTAATTGGTCTTTTGATTATTGTCAATCCTGCTCATTTAACAAATGTCGTAGGATTAACGTTGGCAGTTACTTCAGCATTAACGTTTGGTTTGTATAGCATTATTTCTCGTTATGGTTCACAGAAACGGGATTTAAATGGTATTGTAATGACTTGTTTTACTTTTTTGACCGGAACTGTAGAGTTACTTGCCATTGTGTTAGTGACACATATTCCTTTGATTAGCCAGTCTATGAAACAAGTGGGTTACCTAAAACCGTTCGCTAACATTCCGATTATTCAAAATATAAGTTGGCAATATGCACCGTTACTATTCTTTATTGGTGTGTGTGTGACTGGTGGTGGGTTTGCTTTCTACTTTTTGGCTATGGAAACTTCCGATGTTTCAACTGCTTCATTGGTCTTCTTCATAAAACCGGCTTTAGCACCGATTTTAGCAGCATTTATTTTAAGCGAGCAAATTAACTTACCAACGATTGTGGGAATTGTTATTATCTTATTGGGATCAGTGATTACCTTTATTGGGAATCGTTCAAAATCTATTCGTTCAGAAATGGGACAACCTGTTTATCCTGAAAAACAAACAGATCTTGAAGCTTCGAAGATACTTGATAAAGTTAAGGATCTTAATTCAAATATTGAAGATGAGGACTAAAAATGACGTACTTAGTTTTGTTACGACACGGACAAAGTGTTGCCAATCGCGACAATGTGTATACGGGATGGAGTGACGTCCCACTAACGGAGCAGGGGAAAAAAGAAGCTCAGCAGGCTGGTAAACTGATTTTGCAGACACAGATTCAATTTAGTGCTGTGCATACTTCATTACTCAAACGAGCGATTGTAACGGCTAATATTGTGATGGACCAAATTCACCAAAATTGGTTGCCAGTTCATAAAGCTTGGCGGCTGAATGAACGCCATTACGGGGCTTTACGTGGGCAAAACAAGGATGAAACCAGAAAAACATACGGGACACATCAGGTAGCCCTATGGCGACGTAGCTTTAAAGCTGTGCCACCTTTATTGAAAGAAACAGAATCAGACAGGCGATACATGGAATTAGGGGATATTGAGCCACGCGGCGAGAGCTTAGAAATGGCTTATCATCGTTTACTTCCTTATTGGACAGATCACATTGCCCCCCAATTGCTAGCAGGTAAAAACCAGTTGATTGTCGCACACGGAAGTACTTTGCGTGCATTAATCAAATATCTAGAACAGATTAGTGATGAAGGCATTGATGGTGTGGAAGTCGCCAATGGAGAGCCAATTGTTTACCAGTTTGATGAACAATTAAATATTATTAGTAAAGAGGTTTTGGTGTAACGTTCACCGCGTTCCTTGTTTTGATGTTAAAACAGGACCGGTGGCTTGATTTTTAAGTGATGGTGAACGAACTAGGCTTTATTAGTTGCATTTCATACAGTTTTGAACTAAGATGCAATTATTAAAACGAAAGGGGGTGATGCTTTTTGAGTACCAATGGTAATCTTAAAGTATCAGCCTTGCCCCTTAATGGAGACAAGTTCTGATACCTCTAAGAGAAAGCTGGCCAGTAAAATGGCTGGCTTTTTTGTTTGGAAATGTTTTTAGCATAAAAAGGTAAACAAATTGGGTAATTCCATGCCTATCAAGGCATAAAGTATAAAGGCTCAGTTGAGTCTTATTTTGAATTACAGTAATTTTAATAGGCATCCAAAGCAAAAACAGGGTCTCATCCGATTTGGATGAGACCCTGTTGCGTTTTGAATAATTAGTCTTTATATGCCAAGGCACCCATTGGATCCCATGGTAATAATTTTGTTGGTTCTTCGGCTTGTGCTTTACGTTGGTCTTCGGTCAAAAATTGCTTGTCCACAACAACTTGGTAGCAGTATTCGCTCATCCATTCATCTGTCATGACCATGTAACCTTTTGTGCCGACTTTTTCGCCCCAACTGTTTTCAACTTTCCATTTCTTAGGTTCGCCGTCAACAAGGTCTACACCAGTGATGACCATGGCATGAGTCATTAAACTTTCACTGTAATCTAAACGTTCAGCTTTTGACATCGAAAGGTCAATATCGAAAAGAGATTCTTCATCGTAAACGCCGAGATCTAACAAGCCACGTTTTCTTGGCTCTGAGTGTTGGCCAACATCACAACCAAACCAAACACTGTGTCCAGCTTTGAGTTGGTTGATAGCAGCTTGTTTAAAGTCATGCATATTCAAGTTTAAATGTTTAACCTGACGACCGCCCACAACGTTACCTAACATTTCAATAGTGTAAGTGTGGTTAAATGGTTTGTCATCTGTAGGAGCATTGATGATTGAGACATAGTTTTCAAGATCCCAACCAACAAACTTTTCGTAGAAAGATTTAGGAGTTAATCCAGCTTCACGATGGTAATTCTGATCATCATCACGATATTCCCAATCAAAAGTTGTTGGTGGCTCACCGAAGCTGTATGAAGCCATTCGGTAAACTTCTTCCAACATTTTTTCTTTACGTGATTGGATTTGTTCCTCAGAAGTCTTTGCATTCACAAGTTCACGTAATTCAACGGCATCTTTACGTAACTTTTCGTTAAATAAAGTGTTGAATTCGTTGGACTTGTTACTGTTATAAGTTTCTGGATAAACAGATTCCGGTACGATACCATACTTATCAATAATGGCACAAAGCATATCCCATTGGCCACCATCACCTTGAGGTTCATTTAATAACCATGAAACTTTGCGGTCAGAGGTTGGTTTGTCCGCAGTTGTAATGATATTTTCATAAAACCAGTTGGCTTTTTCAAATTTATCCCAGAAAAAGGTATAGTTTTGAGAAAGTTCAAAATCCTTTAGCTTAAATTCATCAGAAAGATGATGACGCATCGTGTTCAATGCGGCAAACATCCAACAACGACCACTTTGTTTTTGGTTGGCAACGGCGCCAGTCTTTAAATCAATAGAAAAGACGGGACTGTAATCAGCACCACCACGAAGGCCTTCGCTAGCAGCTAAAATACCATTTTTAGTAACCGCGCGTTCAAGGACTTTTGATTTGTTTTGATCGTTATAATGTTTTGCGTAACGGTCAATTTGTTCTTTAGAAATACTATTACTCAATTTATTCACTCCTCACCTAAGTTATATAAACATTGTAGTCGAAAACGAATAATTAGTAAATGCTTAAATATTGATTAAAAAAGGTTTAGGGACGAGCTTGAATGACTTCCGGTCCATTTTGACGGCCGACGATGATTGTGTTGACCATATCTAAAAAGAGACCCTGTTCAACGATACCTACTTGTTTAATTAAATAATCGGCTAATTTGTGAGGATGCTCAATTTGTCCTAAATGAAGGTCAATGACATAGTTTTTTGAATCAGTCAACACGTGGTTGCCGTTCTCATCTAAGCGGAATTCTGGATGTAAACCTTTAGCTGCAAGTTTTTTTAAAACTTGTTGACTCCCATAAGGAATGACTTCCAAGGGTAGTGGAAATTTGCCTAATGTTTTTACCATTTTGGATTCGTCTACAATCCACATGACTTTGTCTGAATTGGTCGCTACAATCTTTTCGAATAGATGAGCGGCACCCCCACCCTTGATACCTTGGTAGTCTGCACTGATTTCATCAGCACCATCAATTGTCAAATCGATGTGGTCTACTTCATCAACAGATTTGACTTCAATGCCAAGTGCTTTGGCTTGTTCTGCGGTTCGATTGGAAGTCGGAACACCTACGATATGCAGATGTTCGTTTTTGACACGTTCACCTAACGCATCTACCATGAACTTGACAGTGGAACCGGTACCAAGTCCGACAACAGTATTATCTTGAATAAAGGTGACAGCTTTACGACCGACTAATTTTTTTAATTCATTTTGATCCATTATTTTTCTCCATTTCTGTTTGAATATCATTGGTCTGCAGATCAACTAAATTATGGTATTCGGGATGCTGCTTTAAGAATGCTTGTGCGTAGGGGCACAGAGGATAAATGAGTTGACCTTGTTTTTTGGCGAATCGAATTGCGGCTAACATTAATTGCTGGGCAAAGCCTTGTCCTCTCAAGTCAGGATTCACAAATAGGTGTTCAATCACCAAAGTCTTCTCATTTCGAATTGGAAAATAGGTTAAGCGACCACCTAAATTATCTTGATAGTCAAAGCTGATTTGATGACCATCATTGCTAAATTTCATCTCTTCACTTCCTTGTATAATTGGTTTTCTGTCTTCAATTGTCGCCTCTGTTTTTTGGAAAGTCAATTAGATTCTTAAGTTTATCTATTTACCTAGCTGAATTGGTTTACAAAGTGCGCTTATAAACGGATAATATAACAAGATTAACCTTTTTAGACGTATTTACATGATAGGGAGTAGGAAAGGATTTGAACTTATGAAACGTGGCTTTGAAATTGTTTCAAAATATAAGCATCAAGATTTAACGTTGCCTTATCGATCTACAAAACATGCTGCGGGTTACGATTTTGAAGCAGCTGAGGATTTTGTATTACCTTCAATTTGGAAAACCAATTTTTTGAAGGTGCTTTGGCAACTGCATCATAATCAATCCGTTAGTGAAACGGATCTTATTAATGGTAGTCGCGATTTAAAGCCCTTTTTAGTTCCTACTGGCATTAAGGCATATATGCAAGATGATGAATATTTGTTGATGGCAAACCGGTCGAGTAATCCCTTAAAACGGAATTTAATTCTGCCAAATGGTGTTGGAATCATTGACGCAGATTATTATAATAATGACGCGAACGAAGGCGAAATTTTTGTTCAACTTATTAATATGGGATTGAAGGATCTCACCATAAAGAAAGGTGAGCGAATTGGTCAAGGTATTTTTATGCCTTATCTACAAGCTGATGGCGAAGATGAACGCGCGATCAAACGGACAGGTGGGTTTGGATCCTCAGGACGCTAAATGATGTCTTAAAAAAGTGATGAGATCTGTAAGCGTTGTGTGAACAGTATGCTAAAATTAAGGAGGACTATACCAAATGGCAAAGGCGAAAACACAGTTTGTGTGCCAAAATTGTGGCTATGTATCCCCACGCTTTTTGGGCCGGTGTCCCAGCTGTGGTCAGTGGAACACTTTAGTTGAAGAACGTGTTGAAAGTGAAAAAGAAAACCATCAGGCGCGTGTCAGTTTTGAAGGACAACATGCAAAACCTCAATTAATAAGTCAAGTTGATATGAGTGAAACACCACGTGTGAAGACGGGATTAGAGGAATTTAATCGTGTTTTAGGTGGTGGCATCGTTTCGGGTTCCCTGGTTTTAATTGGTGGGGATCCTGGAATTGGAAAATCGACCCTTTTACTGCAAATTTCTGGCCAGTTAAGCGAAACAAAGCATCGGGTTCTTTACGTTTCGGGTGAAGAAAGTGCGGCTCAAATCAAGATGCGAGCGGATCGATTGCATGTTGCGAGTGAAAACTTTTATTTGTTTCCAGAAACAGATATGACGAGTATCAAAGCGGCTATTAAAGAACTAAAACCTACGTATGTGATCATTGATTCCATCCAAACAATGCAAGAACCTGATATTCAGTCAGCAGTCGGAAGTGTGGCTCAGGTTAGAGAAGTGACCTCAGAACTCATGCAAATCGGCAAAACTAACAATATTACGATTTTTATAGTGGGCCATGTGACAAAGGGCGGTGCCATTGCGGGACCAAAGATTCTGGAGCATATGGTAGATACTGTTTTGTATTTTGAAGGGGATTTGCATCATACTTATCGAATTTTGCGAGCTGTTAAAAACCGGTTTGGTTCTACTAATGAATTGGGTATTTTTGAAATGCGTGAAACAGGTCTGCATGAAGTTGCTAATCCTTCGGAGATTTTCTTGGAGGAGCGTTTAAAAGATGCGACAGGTTCAGCA
Organism: Pediococcus cellicola; assembly: GCF_001438655.1. Classification (GTDB taxonomy): domain Bacteria; phylum Bacillota; class Bacilli; order Lactobacillales; family Lactobacillaceae; genus Pediococcus; species Pediococcus cellicola. Next base: position 164,919 of record NZ_JQBR01000004.1, on the reverse strand, counting down.
ATCGTTGTTTCTATGGAAGGCACACGACCAATTTTGGTTGAAGTTCAGGCCTTAATTACGCCCACAACATATGGAAATGCCAAACGGACTGCAAGTGGGCTGGATCATAATCGCGTTTCTTTACTGATGGCAGTCCTTGAAAAGCGAGCTAATTTCTTACTGCAAAATCAAGATGCTTATTTAAAAGCAGCTGGTGGCGTGAAATTAGATGAACCGGCGATCGATTTAGCGATTGCCATGAGTATCGCATCTAGTTACCGTAATAAAGGTACGGATCCTATGGATGCATTTGTGGGCGAAATTGGCTTGACAGGTGAGATTCGCCGCGTGAACCGAATTGAACAGCGGGTAGCCGAAGCACAAAAGTTAGGTTTTAAGCGGATTTATTTACCTAAAAATAATTTGCAAGGCTGGACACCACCAAAGGGGATTCAAGTTGTCGGCGTAGCTACTTTGAGCGAGGCTTTGCGGAAGGTTTTCAATTAATCTAAAGTGTCGAAGTTGAGAGGAGGGAAGTTTAATGAAAAGAAGAATCATTAAAGCAGTCTTTGCGTTGGCAGGTGGGGCACTTGGTGTCATTCTCTTGCCACCGCTTTGGATTTTACTATCGTTGGGGAATCATTGGTGGCTAAGCAACTCAGTAACAAATTTTTTAGTCGGTGCAATTATTTTCTTTATTATTTCATTGTTCTTAGCCGGTTATGTGGAACGATTAGTAAGTCGCTTAGAAAAGCAAATTTCTAAAATTCCACTAGTTAAATTATTGTACGGAAGTATGTCGACGGGGATAGGCTTGATTTTAGCAATCTTAATTTCGACCTTATTTTATCGACAACAAATCTTCTTTTTAAATACAGTAGTACCGATTATTTTGATGCTCATTTTAGGTTATTTAGGATTTCGAATTGGGACGACGCAAGCAGATGAGTGGCGCAAGCTCTTTACGAGACGTAAAGAACCAGAAAGTGCTAAAAATGTGTTGGATCGAAAAGTTTCTGATAATTTTCACCACTATAAGATTCTCGATACCAATATTTTAATTGATGGTCGTATTTACGACTTGATCAAAACGGGATTTATTGAGGGCACCTTGTTGGTTCCTAATTTTGTGCTTTATGAATTGCAGTATATCGCAGATTCATCCGACAGTATTAAACGGGTTCGTGGCCGTCGTGGCCTAGACATTTTAAATAAATTGCAAAATGAGCGTATTGTGCCGATTGAAATGTACGAAGGCGATTACGACGAAATCGAAGAAGTTGACAGTAAACTGATTCAACTTGCTAAAGATAAAGACGCGGTGATCGTGACGAATGATTTTAATTTGAATAAAGTCAGTCAATTTCAAAATGTACAAGTCTTAAATATTAACGCGTTGGCGAATGCTTTGAAGCCTCGAGTGATTCCTGGTGAGGGGTTGCACGTCATGGTCGTTAAAAACGGAACTGAACGGCAACAGGGAGTTGCTTACTTGGATGATGGCACAATGGTTGTGGTTGAAGAAGGTAAGTACTTTATTAATCAAGAATTAGATGTTGTTGTCACCAGTGCGCTTCAAACGGATGCAGGAAGAATGATTTTCGCCAAACCGGCGCATTCAACTAGAGGAATTACCGATCAGCATTCAGAAAAATAGCGTGATTGTACCTTTATTTATTTGAATGGCAATTGTACAATTGATTAAGCAATAAAATGTGAAAAATGAAGAAAGAGGCGTTAATTTTGGCAAAAAGTAAGATTCGTGTTCGTTATGCACCAAGTCCTACTGGTCATTTGCATATTGGTAATGCGAGAACAGCTCTATTTAATTATTTGTTTGCGCGACATTACAAAGGCAAGTTTATTATTCGAATTGAGGATACGGATACCAGCCGCAATATCAAGGATGGGGAACGTAGCCAGCTTGAAAATCTGAAATGGTTGGGTCTTGATTGGGATGAAGGTCCTGATAAGCCAGGTGATTATGGTCCTTATCGTCAATCTGAACGAAAAGCAATTTATGAACCCCTAATCCAAGAATTAATGGATAAAGATTTGGCTTACGAATCTTATGAGACCGAAGAGGAACTTCAAAAGCAACGTGAAGCTCAAAAAGCACGTGGCGAGATGCCTCACTATGAGTATGAGTATGCGGGAATGACTAAAGAACAAATAGCCGCTAAAATTGCAGAATCAAAAGCCGCTGGTTTAGAGCCTGTTATTCGTTTCCGGGTCCCAGAACATAAAACATATAGCTGGGATGATATTGTTAAAGGCAATATTTCCTTTGATTCTAGTACCATTGGTGGCGATTTTGTGATTCAAAAACGCGATGGTATGCCAACATATAATTTTGCGGTTGTCGTTGATGATCATAAAATGGAAATTTCTCACGTTTTCCGTGGCGATGACCATGTTGCCAATACGCCAAAACAATTGATGATTTATGAAGCGTTTGGCTGGCAACCACCTAAGTTTGGTCACATGAGTTTAATTATTAATACTGAAACCGGTAAAAAGCTAAGCAAACGAGATGAAAGTGTGCTTCAGTTTATTGAACAATATCGTGACTTGGGTTATCTTCCAGATGCCATGTTAAACTTTATTGTCTTACTAGGCTGGTCACCAGTTGGCGAAAGTGAAATCTTTACGCAACGTGAATTAATTAAGATGTATGATGAAAAACGGTTGAGCAAATCCCCTGCTGCTTTTGACGGTAAAAAACTGGAGTGGATTAATAACCAGTATGTAAAAGCTGCAGACGAAGACCGCGTTATGGATTCTGCATTACGTCAGTTAATTAAAGCGGGTAATATTGAAAAGAATCCGGCACCGGAACGTGTGGAATGGGCTCGAAAGTTAATCAATGTGTATAAACGACAAATGAGTTATACCGCACAAATTAACGAAATGGCTGATTTGTTTTTCAATGGACCAGATGAGATTGATGAAGAGTCACGTCAGGAAATTTCTGCGGATACAGCTTTACCAGTCTTAAAGGCTTTATATGCCAAGTTTGAACAAATGGTTATTTTTGATACGGTTGAAATTTTGGCAGCAATCAAGTCCGTTCAAAAAGAGACGGGCGTAAAGGGACGCGCGCTTTGGATGCCAATTCGAATTGCGATTACCCATGAAATGCATGGCCCTGAATTACCAGAAACAATTGAGTTATTAGGCCAAAAAACGGCTATGTCACATCTTAAAGCTATGATTGATGAATTGGCATAATGATTCAAGAAGAACAACTGATTTAAAGGTACAAACCTTTGAATTAGTTGTTTTTTTAAGTGCTTTGAATTTGAAAAAGGGAGTTTTCTATATTGCATATTGCGATATGTGATAAAATCAAAGCAGAATGAAAACAGGAAAGAGGGCCGCTTTTATGATAACTCTATATAATACGATGACGCGCAAAAAGGAGGTTTTTCAACCGATTACACCTCATATTGTGAACATGTATGTGTGTGGACCCACAGTCTACAATTATATTCATATTGGCAATGCGCGTAGTATCATTGCGTTTGATACTATTCGGCGCTATTTTGAGTATCGAGGTTACAAAGTAAATTTTGTGTCTAATTTTACAGATGTTGATGACAAAATGATTCATACAGCCAAAAAAGACCATACAACTGTACCTCAATTAGCTGAAAAATATATTAAGGCGTTTATGCAGGATAGCCAAGCAGTTAATGTGGAACCTGCAACGGTTAATCCGCGGGCAACCGAAAATATTCCGGAAATCATTGATTTTATACAGGTTTTGTTGGATAAAGGCTATGCTTATGTTTCAGAAGGGGACGTTTACTATCGCACCCGGAAGTTTCAGCATTATGGTGAACTGTCAGGTCAGAATATTGACGATCTTGAGCAGGGGGCCAGTGAGCACGTGAGCGATGAAGAAACAGCCCGCAAGGAAGATCCCATTGATTTTGCATTATGGAAAGGGGCAAAAGGAGACGAGATTTCCTGGCAGGCACCTTGGGGAAAAGGCCGACCGGGTTGGCACATTGAGTGTTCTGTAATGGCCACCAAGTATTTGGGAGAAACAATTGATATTCATGCTGGTGGTGAAGATCTTGAATTTCCGCATCATGAAAATGAGATTGCCCAAAGTGAGGCAAAAACAGGTAAAACTTTCTCAAATTACTGGATGCACAATGGTTTTGTGACCGTTGGTGATGAAAACGAAAAAATGAGTAAATCGCTTGGTAATTTTGTGACTGTTCATGATATTGTACAGCAAATGGATCCTCAGATTTTACGATTGTTTATGGCGACGACACAGTATCGTCGACCTATTCAATATACGAAGGCAAACTTAGCAGAAGCGGGCAACAACTTAGCCAAATTAAAGAACGCCTTCACAAATCTCAATTATCGTTTTAAAGATGCCACACCTGGGACGGATCCTGAAGTGACACAACAAGTTGAGACGTTAGTGGGGCAATTTAATCAGGCCATGGATGACGACTTTAATGCTCAAAACGGGATTGCTGTGGTTTATGAACTAGCTAAGGTTTTAAATGTATACAGTGAGCGTGTAAACGTGAAACAAGACACATTGGCCTTTTTGAAATCGAAATTTACGCAATTAGTTGGTATTTTTGGAATTCAATTAGCTGATGATCATTTGGAAGATGACACCATTAAAGCACTCATTGAACAGCGAAATGCGGCTAGAGATAATAAAGATTTTCAACGCAGTGATGAAATTCGTGATCAACTTAAAAGTCAAGGGATTGTCTTAGAAGATACGCCTCAGGGCACAAGATGGAAAAGGATATAGGTAAATGACAGAAGATTATCGACAACTAAATGGTATTGCGCTCGCTTATTTAGGAGATGCCGTGTACGAAGTTTATATAAGGAGACATTTGATCCAAAAAGGGTTAACTAAGCCTACTAAACTGCATCATACGGCAACCAATTTTGTTTCTGCTAAAGCACAGGCAGCGTTGATTGGCGCCATGACAGAGCAAAAAATTTTGACGGAAACCGAACAAGAGTATTTTAAGCGAGGACGAAATGCCAAAAGCCACACATCGGCCAAAAATACTTCGGTGCTGACTTATCGAATTTCAACAGGATTTGAAGCACTTATGGGCTACCTTTCGTTGAGCGGTCAGCAAGAACGATTAGATTGGCTAGCCAATTGGTGTATCGACCAAGTCGAGGAAGGAATTATCACGCATGACACAAAATAAACAAAATGAGCAGCAGACTTCTAATGAAACATCTGAAGCATCAGGTGATTTTATCATTGGCCGGCATCCTGCTGTGTCCGCTCTAAAATCACAGCAAACGATTAATAAAGTGTTTATTCAAGAAGGATTGAAAGCGGACGCTATCCACGACATTGTGAAGTTAGCGGAAAAAAGAAAGTTAATTGTGTCGCAAGTTCCCAAACATAAATTAGACCATTTAGCTGATGGACAAAATCATCAGGGTGTTGTTTTGGCAATTGCAGCTTTTGAATATGCAGACTTGGAAGACGTGTTCAAAAAAGCGGCCGCTAAAGATGAAGCCCCGTTTGTCCTCATTTTAGACAGCATTGAGGATCCTCATAATTTGGGATCAATATTACGAACAGCTGATGCAGCTGGGGTGCATGGCGTTATTATTCCTAAGCATCGTGCGGTTGGATTAACCAGTACGGTTGCAAAAACATCTGCCGGGGCCATTGAACATGTGCCGGTGGTTCGGGTGACCAACTTGGTTAATACAGTCAAAGAATTAAAGAAACGAGGCATGTGGATATTCGGGACCGATATGAACGGGACCGATTATCGACGTTGGGATGCCACAGGCTCGGTTGGCTTGGTGATTGGCAATGAAGGAAAGGGAATTTCACCACTATTGAAAAAACAGGTGGATGAGACCTTAACGATTCCAATGGTTGGCCAAGTGCAAAGTTTAAATGCCAGTGTTGCAGCTAGTTTATTAATCTATCAGGGATTTTCAACTCGGCATTTATTGTAGAAGTAGGAAGTTTTTGAAAAATAGTACGCAAAATTAACGAAAAACTGCGAAAAAGGTTGTTATTGAGCACCTTTTTTCGCAGTTTTATTTTCTGTAAAAAACAACATAATTCTCCCATTTAAACGTACGTTCTCTTGATGTATGAGCAGCTATTTTGGTATATTATTTTTCGAGGAGGCTGGTTAGGAGCCTTAAATGACTAACAATGTACGTAAAATTGAATATGCACGTGAACAAAAACTAATTGAAGCCAGTAGAGCAGGCGATTCAGATAGTTTTGAGTATTTATTTCAGCAGTATCTCCCAATCGTCATGCGTGTCAAAGCCAAGTATTTTTTGAGAGGTTATGATCGTGACGATTGGTTGCAAGAAGGCCGAATCACTTTTTTTAATACGATTGCTAATTTTGATGGTCAGCGCCATATCACTTTGGGAAAATTCTTTCAAACCAACTTTCAAAATCGGATTTATAGTTTGATTCGCCGAGAAATGGCGTTTAAGCGGCGGTCGAATTTACTTTGTAGTTCACTGGATGCCATGCAGAATGAAAGCAGTGAATATGAAAGGTTATTTGTGACCAAGCACGGTGGTCCGCATGAACTTGCCGTTTTGAAAGAGGATTGTCGGAATTATTGTGCGGATCTTTCTAAGTTTGAGTCGCAAGTGTCAGGACTTTTTTTCGCGGGAAAAACTAGTGCTCAGATTGCAAAGATTTTAAATTGTGAAGAGTCACAAGTATTAAACGCGATTAATCGGTGCCGAAATAAATTTACACGACGTGTGTTTCAATGATATGTGATTAAAATAGGGCTTCGGCTCTATTTTTTGATTACTCAGTTTATTTTGATCAGGTCTAGTCACAAAGTAATGAAATTGACATGCTGACAACGGCATGATAAAGTTAGGTTTGATTAATTAGGGAGATATATAATAATGGCGCAAAAACAAATTGCCTTAGCATGTTCGGTTTGCGGATCACGAAATTATACAGTGGCCGCAAACCCTAATCGTACGACAAGATTAGAAGTTAAAAAATACTGTAAACATTGTAACAAACACACGCTACATCGAGAAACTCGCTAGGAGGAAAGTTCAATGAAATTTATAAAAAGTGTTATTCATGAGATGCATGAAGTTACTTGGCCAAACGGACGTCAATTACGTAAAGATTCTTCTTCTGTCATTGGACTGTCCGTATTCTTCGTGGCGTTTTTCGCTTTAGTAGATTGGTTAGTTCAACTTTTTCTTGGTTTATTCCAGTAAATCGATGGCACTAATTGTTTTTTTTTGATACAATACTTGTGATGGAACTTCGTGGAGACGGAGTTTTTTTATTTTGGTCAACATTCAAAGGAGAAATAAATTGGAATCTGCAGCAAAAAATTGGTATGTGCTACATACGTATTCAGGTTATGAAAACAAAGTAAAGGCGAATTTGGAGTCTCGTTCTCAATCAATGGGGATGCAGGATAACATTTTTCGAGTGGTAGTACCTGAAGAAGAAGAGCATGAAAATAAGAATGGTAAAGATAAAGTTACAATGAAAAAAGAGTTTCCTGGATATGTACTTGTAGAAATGGTCATGACAGACCAGTCTTGGTATATTGTCCGAAATACGCCTGGTGTAACAGGCTTTGTCGGCTCACATGGTTCAGGTAGTAAACCATCACCATTATTACCAGATGAAGCAGAGCGTATTTTAAGACATTTAGGGATGTCTGTACGGCATGCTGATATTGATGTTGAAGAAGGCGAGACGGTTAAAATTGTTGATGGTGCCTTTTCTGGCTTAACAGGTAAAATTACTGAAGTTGATAATAAGAATATGAAGTTAAAGGTCAACATCAATATGTTTGGACGAGAAACAAGTACTGAGCTTGATATGGATCAGATCGATAAGCTTGATTAAATCTGTGTTTGTTCTTTTGAACATTACATGGTATACTCTTGGGGTATGCTTTTGTGCATATATAAGCGTGGGAGAGGAAATTTAAATCCTCATCATACCACACACGGACTTATAAGGAGGTATGTCTCGTGGCAAAAAAAGTAGCAAACGTTGTTAAATTGCAAATTCCCGCCGGAAAAGCAACTCCGGCTCCACCAGTTGGTCCTGCATTAGGGCAAGCAGGTATTAATATCATGGGATTCACAAAGGAATTTAATGCACGTACAGCTGACCAAGCTGGCATGTTAATTCCTGTCGTAATTACAGTTTATGAAGATCGTTCATTTGACTTTATTACAAAGACTCCACCTGCTTCTGTTCTCTTGAAGAAAGCTGCCGGTGTTGAACATGGTTCTGGTGAACCTAACACGAACAAGGTTGCAACTGTAACCAAGGATCAAGTTAAGGAAATCGCCGAAACAAAAATGCAAGATCTAAACGCTGCAAATGTTGAATCTGCAATGCGCATGGTCGAAGGTACTGCACGCAGCATGGGCTTTGAAGTTAAAGACTAGGTTGTTGTAGTCGGATACTCCATTAAAGTGGATGTATCAAGTGGGAGGAAAATCCGATAAAACCACATTTGCAAGGAGGAAAACACAGATGGCAAAAAGAGGTAAAAAGTATCAAGACGCTTTAAAGCAAGTTGATACCACAAAAGCATATGCACCAAAGGAAGCTTTGGAATTAGTCAAAAAGGTTGATTTCGCTAAATTTGATGCAACTGTTGAAACAGTTTTTAAATTAAATGTAGATACAAAACAAGCAGACCAACAATTACGTGGTGCGGTTGTTTTACCAAATGGTACTGGTAAGGAACAAACTGTAATCGTATTTGCTAAAGGTCAAAAAGCTAAAGACGCACAAGCAGCTGGTGCTGATGTTGTGGGTGATGATGATTTGGTTCAACGCATTCAAGACGGTTGGCTAGATTTTGATGTTGCTATTGCAACACCTGATATGATGGCTCAAGTTGGTCGTTTAGGCCGTGTCCTTGGACCTAAAGGCTTAATGCCTAACCCTAAGACTGGCACAGTTACTATGGATGTAACTAAGGCTGTTGAGGAATCAAAAGCTGGTAAGGTTACTTACAGAACAGACCGTGACGGTAATGTTCATGTGCCAATTGGTAAAGTATCATTTGATGCTGACAAGTTGTTAGGCAACTTGAATGTGATTGAAGATACAATTGTACGTGCTCGTCCAGCATCTGTTAAAGGAACTTATGTGAAGAACGTTTCTGTAGCTTCTACATTTGGTCCTGGCGTTCATGTTGATTTGGCCCAATTCTAGTTTGAATTGTAGGTTGACATGTATTAAACGCTATGGTAACTTGGATAAGTAAATTATAATAAAATTTGCCTAAGACTCAGGTGACGATTTCGTCTTAATATTACCTGCCGAGGAACGTAGAAATGTAAATTTCCGTATCCCAGGTCTGGGTGCGGATTTTTTTATAATTAAAAAATTGCTGGAGGTGAAAATTAATGAGTAAAGAAGCAATCGCTAAAAAAGCAGCAATTGTTGATACAGCTGTTGATTATTTTAGCAAAGCCGCTTCCGCAATCGTTGTTGATTCTCGTGGATTAACAGTTGCAGAAGACACTGAGTTACGTAAGGAATTACGTGATGCTGGTGTTACATTGCATGTGATTAAAAACAAGATTTTGACTCGTGCTGCAGAAAAAGCTGGTTATAAAGACTTAAATGATGTCTTTGTTGGACCAAGTGCTGTTGCATTCTCTGATGAGGATCCAGTAGCTCCTGCAAAGATTTTGAAGAAATTTGCTGATGAACATGACGCACTTACACTTAAGGGTGGCATGATCGAAGGTAAAGTAGCTTCAATCGAAGAAATCAACACATATGCTTCAATGCCAAGCCGTGAAGACTTGCTCAGCATGCTTGCTAATGTATTACAAGCACCTGTTCGTAATGTGGCATACGCTGTTAAAGCTGTTGCAGATAAAAAGTCTGAAGAAGACGCTGCATAATTAAATTAGACATACAAATGGAGGAAACAAAAAATGGCATTAGATAAAGACCAATTTATTGAAGACTTAAAAGGCGCTTCAATTACTGACTTAAATGACTTAGTTAAAGCTATCGAAGACGAATTCGGTGTTTCTGCAGCTGCTCCTGTTGCAGCTGCAGGTGCTGCAGGTGGCGATGGTGCTGCTGCTAAGACATCATTCACTGTTGAATTAACAGAAGCTGGTTCAGCTAAGGTTAAGGCTATCAAGGCAGTTCGTGAAATCACAGGACTTGGCTTGAAAGATGCTAAAGACCTTGTTGACAAAGCACCTTCAGCAATCAAAGAAGATGTTTCTGAAGAAGAAGCAAACGATGTTAAAGCTAAGCTTGAAGAAGCTGGCGCATCAGTTACAATTAAATAAGCACTTTACATTTGAAAAGAACTCACTTTACGGTGGGTTCTTTTTTTATCTTCAAAAGGACGTATGTACCATTTTTGTTATTGTGATTGAATTCAATGTGCAAAAGCGAACTTTGCTTTGGAAAAAACTTGAGATTTATGAGACAAACTAATTCGAATACAAAAGTTTGCTGGTTACTGGTTTTGAACAAAATCAGAAAGCTGATTATGCAGCAGTCACGTTATATAAATAGCGAGCAATTTGATGCTGTCATTGTGAGTGCAAGTAATTTAAAAATTGGGTCGATGGTTATGAGCGAGCCACAGCGTTAGGCCTGACGATCAAACTAACTGTCATAGCACAGAAAAAGATTCAGGCTCTTTATACATTGGTATGCCCAATTGCAGTTGTGAAACACCATCTTTTAGTAAATATGAGCGGTGCTGACGACGGTATTGAAAAGGGAGTACCGTAGAAACCGCAGCCTTTACAGAGGCTATAGTGTGGGTCTGAGCCCATCGCCAATAGTATCCTGATGATTTATCGCGGTTTATGCGAATAGAGTGGTGGAAATTTTAACTTTTTCTCAAGTAGTGTTATGAAGCACTTACAGCTGAACAAAAGGTAAAAATTTTTTGCCACAGAAGTGTGAGAATGGTCAAGTTTATCCAATTCTAAATAAAGTTGTTTCAAAAAAATACCGATAAAGCCCTAAATTAGTAGGTAAATATCGGTATTTTTGTTGTGCTATAAAAGTATGAGTCGCTAATTAGTCCATTTAGTAGGCTGGGTATGACGAAATGATCCCATCTTTTCGAATAATTCTGGAATGTGCTTTGCAGTCACAAATAGATCTAAGTTTTCCTTGGGTGCAAAACCAGCCTCTGCAGCTTGGTTGAGTAATTGAATCAATGGCGCGTAAAAACCATCTACATTTAAGAGCGCGAGTGGATTCTGGTGGAGATTGATTTGGCTCCAAGATAACATGGTGAAAAATTCTTCGAAGGTACCAAAGCCACCAGGTAAGGCGATAAAAGCATCTGAGGCATCCAACATATATTGCTTACGTTCTGAAATATCGGCAGTGGTGATAATCTTGTCGTTCGGAATCCGAGCTAATTTTTCATTTACAAGTACTTTGGGAATGACACCTAAAACATCGCCACCCTTATCAAGCATCTCGTTACCCAAAACACCCATTAGACCCAGACGGCCACCACCATAGACTAATCGATAGTGATGAACGGCCAGGTAGTCAGCTAATTCAATGGTTATTTTTTTAAAATTATCGTCATAACCGGTATTCGAGCCACAAAATACGCAAATTGATCGAATCGATTTCATCGTTTTTACCTCCTAATAAAAAAACGCCAATAAGTTCGCAAACTTATAGACATTTTTTAGAATTTATTTGTGATCTTTAGGTTCCCCAATATTATAATCTTTATCAGACATGGTTTCGAGTTGTCCCAGGCGGTAACCATTACCAACCTGTGAGAAGAAGTCATGGTTGGCCGTCCCAGTTGAGATACCATTCATCACGATGGGATTTACATCGGCTTCTGTATCAGGGAAGAGTGGGTTTTGTCCCAAGTTCATTAAGGCTTTGTTGGCGTTGTAACGTGTGAAAGTTAGAACTTGGTCTGTCCAACCAACTTGGTCATACAGAACGTGTACATACTTTTCTTCGTTATCATAGAGTTCATAAAGGAAATTAAACATCCAGTCCTTCAACTCCTGTTGTTTACTTTCTGGGAGTTCTTTCATAGCTAATTGGAATTTATAACCAATATAAGTGCCATGAACAGATTCATCACGTAAGATAAGTTTGATGATTTCAGCAACATTTGTTAGTTTGTTGTGGCCCAAATAGTAAAGTGGGGTAAAGAAACCAGAATAGAACAAGAAGGTTTCCAGAAAGACACTTGAAATTTTCTTCTTCAAAGGATCGCCGTCATCATGATAAAGGGTGTAAATTTTTTTCGTTTTATTTTGCAAAAATTCTTCGGTGTCGCTCCAAGAGAAAATTTCGTCAATTTCCTCAGGTGTATTTAAAGTTTCAAAAATAGAAGAGTAACTCTTAGAGTGAACAGATTCCATAAATTGGATATTGTTTAAGACGGCTGTTTCATGTTGGGTACGGACGTCTTTTCGTAGGGCTGCCATTCCGTCTTGTGACTGAAGTGTATCAAGTAAGGTCAAGCCACCAAAAACATGGCCTACAACCCACTTGTGATCCTCGTCTAAAGTTCGCCAGTCGTCAAGATCGTTTGAAATAGGAATTCGGGTATCTAACCAAAATTGTTCGGTTAATTTTTCCCAAGTAGCCTTATCAATTTCATCAGAAACTTGATTCCAATTAATTGCCTTGTAATTACCTTTGGGAGTCCATTTTAATGGATTTAGCTTTGCATCTGCCATAAGTATTGTTCCTTTCTCACTTTAATTAAATTGAGCAACTTTCGCATTGATTAACACCAACTTCGCCATCATTATCAGTAAACGTCCGAATATAATAAATTGATTTAATCCCCTTATTATAAGCATAATTACGTAGAATGTTCAAATCGCGTGTTGTCATTTTATTAGTACGGCCATCTTTCCATTCGTAAAGGCCTTCTGGAATGGTAGAACGCATAAAGAACGTCATACTCATCCCTTGGTCAACGTGCTGTTGAGCTGCAGCGTATATGTCCACAACTTTACGCATATCAATGTCGTAGGCGGATTGATAATATTTTAAAGTACTGTTATCCAAATATGGAGCTGGAAAATAAATTTTACCAATTTTCTTTTCTTGGCGTTCCTCAACCCGATTGACAATGGGTTGTAAACTAGCAGTGGCGTCGTTAATGTATGAAATGGAACCTGTTGGTGCGACGGCCATCCGGTTTTGGTGATAAAGGCCATCTTTCATAACAGCTTCTTTTAAAGCTTGCCAGTCTTCTCGGCTTGGAATGGTAATACCCGCAAAGAGATCTTGAGCCTTTTTGGTTTTAGGTCCCCAGTCTTGAGAAGTATATTTATCAAAGTAACTACCATCGGCATACTTACTCTTTTCAAAATTATGGAAGGTAGTCTGACGTTCTCGAGCGATTTTGTTGGAGGCTTTTAAGGTCCAATAATTGAGAAGCATAAAATAAACACTAGTGAAATCCAAAGAATCTTGATTTCCATAATACATATGATTTTTTGCTAAATAACCATGTAGACCCATAGCACCTAAACCAATTGTGTGAGCAAGTGAATTGCCATTTTGAATAGATGGGACCACATTAATATTGGAGTGGTCGGTCACAAAGGTAAGTGCGCGTACCATTGTTTCCACAGAATGCCCAAAGTTAGGCGTATTCATCATATTTACAATGTTTGTAGAACCTAAATTACAACTAATATCAGTTCCAAGCTCGGTATATTCCTGTTTATCATCAATTTGTGAAGGTGTTTGCACTTGCATAATCTCGGAACACAAATTACTCATTACAATTTTTCCGTAAATTGGATTATCACGGTTTGCGGTGTCCACATTAACAATATAAGGATACCCAGACTCTTGTTGGAGTTTTGAAAGTTCATTTTCTAGATCACGAGCCTTTAATTTGGTCTTTGTAATGGCGGGGTTGGCCACCATATTATCATATTCGGCCGTAATGTCGACGTAAGAAAATGGTTTGCCATAATACTTCTCTACAGAGTAGGGACTAAAAAGATACATGTCTTGATCCTGACGGGCAAGTTCATAAAATTTATCGGGGACAACAACTCCAAGCGATAATGTTTTAACCCGAATCTTTTCATCTGCATTTTCCTTTTTAGCTGATAAGAAAGCAATAATATCTGGATGAAAGACATTTAGATAAACTACGCCGGCGCCTTGACGCTGACCCAATTGATTTGCGTAAGAAAAACTATCTTCTAAGAGCTTCATAACAGGGACAACACCACTTGCAGCTCCTTCAATCCCCTTGATTGGGGCACCTGCTTCACGAAGATTACTAAGGTTAATGCCAACACCACCACCCAATTTGGATAGTTGTAGCGCAGAGTTGATCGTTCGACCAATGGCGTTCATGTCGTCTGTGGCTTGAATAAGAAAACAAGATACGAGTTCACCACGGTGTTTTCGACCAGCGTTTAAGAAGCTCGGTGTTGCTGGTTGATAACGCTGATGAATGATTTCATCGGCAATATCTAACGCAAGTTGTTCATCGCCTTCTGCAAAGTAAGTTGCATTCATAGCCACACGATCGATGAAATTTTCGAGATAATAACTATTATCATTCGTTTTTAAGGCGTACTGGGCATAAAATTTGTAAGCTGCCATAAAAGAGCGGAAATGAAAATCTTGTGCTTTTAAAAATTTGTACAGCTTTTCTAAAAATGCCAGCGAATATTTCTTGATGGAGGCTTCGTCTATGTAATCGTTTTGTATAAGATAGTCAAAACGATCCTGTAACGAAGCAAATTTCATCGTATTGGGTTTGACGTTTTGCTCTAAAAAAGCAGCCAGAGCTTCATGATCCTTATTTAAAGGGATTTGGTTATCAACGGGGATGTTGATTTCGTTATTTAAGTCATAATAAGTGACATCTTTAAGGTTTTTAAGACTCATAATTTCCACGCCTTTCTGTGATTATCATAAAAATAAGCAAAAATAAAAAACGCCTAGCTGTAATAGGCAGCATGATGCGTTTTTGTTATCCTGATAATTGATGCTTCTACTAGATAGCAAGTTGTTTCAAAATATCAGGCCGGAAGCCAGCGATAGGCTCATTGCCATTTGATTCGACAACCGGAACCGCTTGAAAGCCTTGAGATTTCAAGTAGTCAATATAAGCTGGGTTCGTATTAATATTACGTTCTTTAAAAGGAATATTATGTTCACTTAGGAAACGTTTTGTCATCTTGCATTGCATACAGTTGTTTTTTGTATAAATTGTTACTTCACTCATACTATTCACCCTCAGTTCTCTGTTTCTTTTATGTTTAACGAATAAATTCAGTATACAGCATATAATGTAAATTTCAATGAAAAGACCACCATATTTAGTATTTTTTTTGATACTCATACTAAATATGGTGGTCTGATAAGGTTTTGAAGAAAAACAATTTTGGTTCACTTTTTAGTAATCGACCTAACGCTAAGTTAGTTATGTATTTTGATTGATAATTCGATATAATAGGTTCAAAAGAGGAGCTTATTTATGACTGAATATTATTATACACAAAATCCAGAAGTTTTACATGAAAAAAGACAGTGGCAATTCACATTATTAGGACAAAATCTGACTTTCCATTCGGATAACGGTGTTTTTTCAAAGGATACAGTTGACTTTGGCACACGCGTTTTATTGGAAACACTGAATTTGAAAAAAATTGATAAGGGGCCAGTTTTAGATGTGGGTTGTGGTTATGGTCCCATTGGCTTAGCCCTGGCCAAAGTTTTACCACAAATATCGGTTGACATGGTAGATGTGAATCGCCGTGCTTTAGAATTGTGTCAGCAGAATGCCCAACAGAACCAGATTGAAAATGTCCGCATTTGGGAATCTAATGTGTATGACACAGTGAAGTCCGCAGATTATCAAACGATTATTTCTAATCCTCCCGTACGAGCTGGGAAGGAAGTTGTGTCCAAAATATTGGTTGAAGCTAAAAATCATCTTCAAATCGGTGGGACGTTAACGATTGTGCTTCAAAAAAAGCAGGGTGCACCGTCGGCTAAAAGAACCATGACTAGTACTTTTGGAAATGCCGAAATTCTCCGTCGTGAAAAAGGCTACTATATTATCCAGAGTGTTAGGGAGGCGTAATATGCCAAGTTTAGCTACTAATCAAGAACTCTATTTCATGAGCTTGGCCCTAGAAGAGGCTCGGAAAGCCAAAGAAATGGGTGAGGTCCCAATAGGTGCGGTCGTCGTCTGCCAGAATCAAGTTATCGGACGCGGACATAATTTGCGTGAGCAAAATCAAGATGCTACGGCACATGCTGAAATCATTGCCATTCAACAGGCTTGCCAAAAAATATCAAGTTGGCGGCTGTGGGAGTGCCAATTATTTGTTACCATTGAGCCGTGTATGATGTGTAGTGGGGCAATTATTAACTCACAAATTCCTGAAATTTATTTTGGAGCTCGTGATCCGAAAGCTGGTATGGTACAAAGTTTATATCAGTTGTTATCTGATCAGCGTTTAAATCATCAAGTTACAATTCACGAGGGACTTTTTGGGCGTGAGGCGAGTCAGATTATGCAGGATTTTTTCCGTGAAATACGGGCCCAAAAAAAAGTCGCAAAAAAAATAAACAAATTAGTAGAAATTTTGAGTGAATTCGAGTATTATTAATAGTGCCGAGAGGCCTTAAGGCAAGGGTGGACTTACGAATTGTGTCAGGTCCGGAAGGAAGCAGCACTAAGTCTGTTCTGTCTTGTGCCTTAAGTTATTAGGAAATTGAGAAACTCTTAGTCACTACTATGGCTAGGAGCTTTTTATTTAGTTTGCAAAAATGATTGAGGGGAAATTCAAAATGAGCTATCAAGCTTTATATCGCGTTTGGCGGCCCCAACGGTTTGATGAAATTGTTGGGCAACAAGTTATCACCCAGACCCTAAAAAATGCGCTCATTACCGGGCAAACCAGTCATGCCTATTTATTTACCGGCCCACGAGGCACAGGTAAAACGTCGGCGGCTAAGATTTTTGCCAAGGCAATTAATTGCCATCACCTTAAAGATGGAGAACCGTGTAATGAGTGTTCAACGTGCAAGGCGATTACGCAGGGACGTTTAAATGATGTCATTGAAATCGATGCGGCTTCCAATAATGGGGTTGAAGAAATCCGTGATATTCGTGATAAAGCTAAGTATGCCCCCACAGAAGCGGATTATAAGGTTTATATTATTGATGAAGTTCATATGTTATCGACCGGGGCTTTTAACGCACTGTTGAAGACTTTAGAAGAGCCACCAGCAAACGTTGTCTTTATCTTAGCCACAACGGAGCCACAAAAGATACCATTGACCATCATTTCTAGAACCCAACGATTTGATTTTCGACGCATTTCAACGCAAGATAGTTACAAGCGAATGGTTTACATTTTGCAACAGAAACAAATCACTTTCGATGAAAAAGCGTTAATGATTATCGCTAAAGCAGCTGAAGGTGGCATGCGGGATGCACTTAGCATCTTGGACCAAACCTTGTCTTTTGGAGATAATGAAATCACTTTAAAAAATGCCTTGCAAGTGACAGGCAGCGTGAATCATGAGTTGCTGAATACGTATGTTGATGAGATCAGCAGTCAGCAAGTTAGTCAGGCACTAGAGACTTTAGAGAAAGTTTTGGCTGAGGGTAAGGACGCTAATCGATTTATCGAAGATCTCATTAATTTTTGTCGCAACTTGCTTTTGTATCAGCAGGATCCGGCTTTGATTGTGGACCAGTCATTGGGCGATGTGGATGATCAGTTTAAGACGTTTGCCAAAACACTGAGTGCTGAACAGATTTATCAAATGATTGATTATTTGAATGAAACTCAACAGCAAATGCGTTTTACCACTCATCCGGATGTATATATGGAAGTCTTGACGATTAAGCTTGCGAAACCCCAAACGCGTAATCAGCCACAAAAGACTGAGCTACCAGTTGAAGGTGAGACCAATGCAGAAATAAATCAACTCCAAAATCAGGTTAAAAAGTTAACTGACCAGATTAAACAACTTGAAACTAAGACGATTTCTAACACTGGATCGCAACCACAAAGCCAAGCTGTGGCACGTGTAAATAAGGCACGTAGTCATAAAGTTAAACCAAATCTTTCCAAAATATATCCGGTCTTAGCCAACGCAACAAAGCAAAATTTGGTACAATTAAAAGAGATTTGGCCAGACTTAATGTCTATGTTGGATGTAACGCAAAGGGCCCTAATGCATGTCGCGCAACCTGTAGCGGCGAGTGAGGAAGGGGCTGTTATTGCCTTTAATTATGCCTTTTTGTATGAACGTGCAGCTGATGATGGCGAATTACGTGACTTGCTGAGCAAAGATATCGATCAATTGGTTGGTCATGATCTCAAGATTGCTTATGTAGATGCTGAACAGTGGCCAGAAATCCGGCAGAGCTATATTCATCAACATAAAGAGGATTTACAAAATAATGAAGGTACTACCCAAGAAGAAAATGGGAATCCTTCAGCAGATGAAGTTAAAGAATCAAGTGAAAACCAAGAGCCGGATCCAATTGTTCAAAAGGCACAAGACCTATTTGGCACGGATACGGTGGAAGTCAAAAATGATTAGTCAAAAATGAAAGGTGGAACTAAAATGCGCGGCGGAATGGGAAATATGCAAAATATGATGCGCCAAATGCAAAAAATGCAAAAAAAGGTGACTGAGGAACAGAATACATTAGATGCAACTGAGTTTACCGGTGTAGCTCCTGATGATATGGTCAAAGTTACTTTTACAGGTAATAAGATTATGAAAGATATTGCCATCAAGCCTGAAGCGGTAGATCCAGATGATGTAGACATGCTCCAAGATTTAGTTGTGGCAGCTGTTAATGACGCCATGAAGCAAATTGATGAGCAAACTAGTAAAACGATGGGTAAGTACACAAAGGGCCTACCTAGAATGTAAGAATGAGGGCTTTTAAATGCAGTATCCAGAGCCAATAGCAAAATTAATTGATAGTTATATGAAATTACCGGGAATCGGTGAAAAAAGTGCCACACGATTGGCCTTCTTTACGATTGACATGCAGGCAGACGACGTGACGGAGTTTGCAAAAGCGCTAGTTTCTGCCAAACGTGACTTACATTTTTGTAGTGTTTGCGGCAATATCACTGAGGAGGATCCTTGTGAAATTTGCCGAGATAAGTCGCGTGATCAATCAACAGTATTAGTGGTTGAAGATCCTAAAGATGTGATGTCCATGGAAGACATGAAGGAGTATCATGGCCTCTATCACGTGTTACAAGGTGTTCTTTCACCAATGGAAGGTAAAGGCCCAGAAGATTTGAATATTTCGAGCCTTTTGAAACGCTTGCAGACTAATCAAGCAATTAAAGAAGTTATTGTGGCAACAAATGCAACACCAGAAGGGGAAGCTACAGCCATGTATTTATCACGACTGATTAAGCCGGCGGGTATTAAAGTAACACGTCTGGCTCATGGCTTATCTGTTGGTAGTGATATTGAGTATGCAGACCAAATGACCTTGTTTAAGGCTGTTGAAGGCCGAACGGAAATGTAGTAAAAATAGGTGAAACGAGATGGCATTGTGAAAGGAAAGTTTATTTCATTTGAAGGACCAGATGGGGCGGGAAAAACAACTGCGCTAAATAAGGTAGTTACCGATTTAACACCTGTTTTAAAAGACAAATTAGTGGTCACAAGAGAACCTGGTGGCAACCGAATCTCAGAAGCAATTCGTCACATTATTTTGGATCGCAAGAACACTGAGATGGATGACCGAACAGAAGCTTTATTGTACGCAGCCGCTCGCCGTCAGCACATTGTAGAAACCATCCAACCAGCATTAGATGAAAATAAATTGGTTTTGTGTGATCGTTATATTGATAGCTCGGTGGCTTATCAAGGGGCTGGTCGTCAAATTGGAACAACTGAGGTTTATCAAATGAATCTGTTTGCCACAGGGGGACTGTTGCCCAATCTGACCATTTATTTTGATGTCCCGTCCGAGGTAGGTTTGCAGCGCATCATGACCCACCGAACTGATGAAATTAATCGTTTGGACGTGGAACAACTCTCGTTTCATCAACGTGTCCGTAAATCTTATTTAGAAATTGCTAAGGCACAACCGCAACGAATTAAGGTTATTGACGCCACCAAAAGTAAAGATCAAGTTGTTCAGGATGTTGAAAAGATAATCTATGCTGCAAATCAAGAATTTTTTAATTAGTTAATTAGATGGGAGCGCGAATGTTATGAAATTAATTATTGCCATTGTACAAGATAAAGATGCGAGTCAATTGAGTGACCAATTTATTGATGCCAATATTCGAGCAACAAAGCTATCTACAACTGGCGGCTTTTTAAAGTCAGGTAATACCACGTATATGATTGGGATTGATGATCAGCGAGTGGATGAAGTTTTAGCAATGATCAAAGAAGCTTCTCACAGTCGTGAAGAATTCATGACACCACCTGTAAATCTAGATGCTAGTATGGAAGGGACGACAGCTTATCCAGTGAAAGTCCAGGTTGGTGGTGCAACCGTGTTTGTGATGCCAATTGAGAAATTTCAGCAGTTTTAAAGCTTAGCAATAAAGGAGCAGCAACTAAATGACGGCCGATGATATCAAAACGGTAATTTTTAACAAACAGCCCGCCTTGGTGCAACACTTTGCTAAGGTGATTGAAAACCACGAATTGGCGCATGCCTATTTATTTGCAGGTGAAACCGGGATTGGAAAAGACGAGTTGGCAACATGGATTGCAATGCGTCTTTTTTGTTTAAATCTTCAAGATGGGCAACCGTGTGGGGTGTGTCAAGAATGTCGTCGAATTAGCACAGGACAGCACCCGGATGTCGTCATGGTAAAGCCTGATGGACAAAGTATCAAGGTCGACCAAGTGCGATTTTTGAAGGCTGAATTTACTAAGAGTGCAGTTGAAGGAAATCAAAAGGTTTTTATAATTTCTGATGCAGATAAAATGACTGCTGGGGCAGCTAACAGCCTCTTAAAGTTTATTGAAGAACCAAGCCCAAATGTGACGGCCTTCTTGTTAACAGCTAACAAAAATTTAATGTTACCAACCATTATTTCGCGAACTGAAGTGGTTGAGTTAAAACCGCTATCACAGGATCAATTTCAAACAGAATTGCAAAGCCAGAACATTGCGCCGAGTTTAATTGCCATGGTAATGAACTTGACGAATAGTGTGGCAGAAGTGGAAAATTGGGTGAAGGATGATTGGCTGTCCCAAGTTCAAACGGCATTAAGTCGTTGGTTTTTAATGAGTTATCAAAAAGACATGCGTGCTTTTGTAGAGGTACAAGCCAAAATTGTTGGTTTAGCTAAAACCAAAGACAATCAACAATTGATTCTGGACGTTGTGATGCTCTTTTGTCGAGAGGCACTGATTTTAAAAGTGAATCCACAAAGCACACGTCTGAGCTTCCCTAATCAAGACCCGCAAATTAACGCGAAATTAGCAACGAAATCAATGTCGTCGTTACTTCTGGCCACTCAAAAGGCGCTGGAAGCAAAAAATCTATTGAATCGAAATGTCAGTTTTCAAAATGTAATGGAAGCCTTGACAATTCGATTATGTCAAATTTACTGATGCATTTTAAGCGTAGTGATTGTGCAATGAGGTGAAATTGTGAATAAACGGGAGATATACGAAAGTTTCAGTGGTATTCAGGATGAAACTCAGCGAATGTTGGATCAAATCAAAGAGCTTCAAAATGGAATGACAGAAATATTAGAGGAAAATGCTGAACTCGTGATTGAAAACGAGCATTTACGTGAGCGTCTCAGTAAATATGAACAGCCTTCCAAAAAAGAAGAGCAAAAAAGTACGAAACACGGCCTTTCAAAATCACGGAAAAATTTAGAAAAGTTGTACGGGCGTGGTTATCATGTGTGCAATGAGTGGTTTGGCAAGCACCGTGAAAACGATGAACCATGTGCTTTTTGTCTTGATGTAATTTATGGAGACCGGTAAGGAGTAAGACAGTGCAATCACAAAAAAGTTTTGCAAAAAATCAAGCAACCGGTACGTTGTATTTAGTGCCAACTCCAATTGGTAATCTGGGAGATATGACTTTTCGCAGTGTGGAAATTTTAAAAACGGTTGATTTAATTGCTTCTGAAGATACACGAAATACACAAAAGCTGCTGAATCACTTTGAAATCGAAACAAGGCAAATTAGTTTTCATGAGTACAATACCAGAGAACGGGTTCCGGAACTGGTTTCTAAATTAGTGCAAGGAACAAATATTGCTCAAGTGAGTGATGCAGGAATGCCCTCGATTAGTGATCCTGGGCACGATTTAGTGGTTGCTTGTATTAAAAATCAGGTTCCAGTTGTGCCCTTACCGGGGGCAAACGCCGGGTTGACGGCTTTGATTGCTTCAGGTTTAAGTCCACAGCCGTTTTATTTTTTTGGCTTTTTAAATCGCAAGCCCGCAGAGCAAAAACGACAATTGGAAAAACTGGTTCCCAAAAAAGAAACGCTTCTATTTTATGAGGCACCACATCGATTGAAAAAAACTTTGAAAAATATGGTGGCAATTTTTGGTGGCGAGCGTCAGGCCGTGCTGTGTCGGGAACTCACTAAGAAGTTTGAAGAGTTTTTGCGAGGAAATTTACAGGAATTATTGACGTGGGCCAGTGATAATGAAGTTCGTGGTGAATTTGTGGTTATCGTTGAGGGTAATCAACAAGAAGAGCGTTTGACGGAGTCTCTGCCTGAGATGTCTGTTGAAGACCAAGTAGCTAATTTAATTAGTACTGGTGAAAAGCCTAATGATGCGATCAAACAGGTCGCAAAGTTACGTGGACTTAAAAAGCAGGATGTTTATAATAATTACCATCATCTAAAAGAATAAAACATTAACAAATAAATTCGACAGAGGGGAAGAATGACCAGTGGCAGGAAAAAAATTTAGCGAAAAACATCGTCTTGTTTATTATGATGGTGATCGTACTTATCACGCTTCGATCCCCATGCTCGTTAATTTAATGGTTTTAGCATCTGAAGATCAAAGCGAACAGTTAGGTGTTGGAACCAGTGAAGTCATGAAATACGGAGTGGGCTGGGTTGTCACCCAGTATGTGATGGAAATTGCGAAACTTCCTAAAATTGGAACAACCATTCAATTAGGGACAGAAGCCACAGCTCGTAATAAGTTCTTTTGTGAACGTCACTTTTCAGTAACAGATGATCAAGGTCAAACCTTAATGCGAGTTAATAGCAATTTTGTTTTGATGAATCATAAAACACGTCGAATGGGAAATTTGATTCCAGAATTGGTTGATCCATACGGTAGTGATGAAGTGAAACGATTGGCGCGTTTGCCGCGTGTTCGCAAAATACCAGATGATCAACAAGAAGTGATGGTTAAAACGTACCCAGTTCGATATTTTGATTTGGATACCAATGGTCATGTCAATAATTCTCATTATTTTGAATGGTTACTTGATGTGTTACCGGCCGATTTTTTACAAACGCATATGCCTACCCGGCTTAATATTCAGTACCACAAAGAGATTCAATATGGACATGTGGTCACTAGTCAGGCGATTAAAACGACTGATGAAAAAGGTAACATGCAAACCTTACATAAGATGCTGGTTAATGGTGAAACTTACTGTGAAGCTGAGTGTACTTGGCAATCGCTATAAATCAGGATTTGGCGGAGGAGCTATGCTATAATAGGGGCATGTATACAGATTAGAGGAGGCATATCATGGCGGTTTTGGTACTTGGTGGCGCAGGATACATTGGTTCCCACATGGTAAAAAGATTGGTTGAACAAGGTGAAGATGTGGCAGTGGTTGATAATTTAGTAACAGGTCATCGACAAGCTGTTTCCAAAAAAGCACGCTTTTACAAAGGTGATGTACGTGACCGGGCCTTTTTGGATGATGTTTTTCAAAAAGAATCAATTGATACGGTGATTCATTTTGCGGCATTTTCAATTGTTCCGGAGTCCATGAAGGATCCGTTAAAATATTTTGATAATAACACGGGTGGTGTGATTACTTTACTCGAAGCAATGCATGCTAACCATGTCAACCGGATTGTCTTTTCATCAACGGCTGCTACTTATGGGAATCCTGAAAATGCAGTCATTAAAGAAACTGATGTACAAAATCCGATTAATCCATATGGGGAAAGTAAACTCATGATGGAAAAAATCATGCATTGGGCGGACGTGGCCTATGGCATTAAGTTTGTAGCCTTACGTTACTTTAATGTTGCGGGTGCAGCGGAAGATGGCACAATTGGTGAAGATCATCATCCAGAAACCCATCTGATTCCGATTGTTTTGCAAGTGGCTTTGGGAAAACGATCTGAGCTACAGATTTTCGGGGATGACTATCAGACCCCGGATGGTTCAAATGTGCGGGATTATGTTCACGTCATGGATTTAGCAGACGCCCATATTCTTGCCATGAAATATCTACAGGCAGGGCATGAAAGCGCCGCATTTAATCTAGGCTCATCAACAGGATTTTCAGTTAAACAAATTGTTGCAGCAGCTCGGGAAGCAACTGGTGAGCGCATTCCGGCAAAGGTGGCTCCTAGGCGCCCTGGAGATCCTGATACCTTAGTTGCAAAAAGTGATAAAGCACGTGAGATTTTACATTGGCAACCTAAGTATGATGATGTTCATGAAATCATCAAAACAGCATGGAATTGGACGCAAAAGCATCCAAATGGTTTTGAAGACTAGTTAAGTTTGAGGAACTCGTGAATCTTAAGTGATTTCCGAGTTCTTTTTTATGGGTGCTTACCCAAACGTAAAATTGTGATAAGATATTTAGGGAAAAGCATTACTTGATTCAAATGATGTGTGATTAATGCTGTGAAGTTGAAACGCTGAAAAAAAGCGTAATTATTTAAGTGACAGCTACAAAAATTTATAAATGAGGAAAATGAGTAATGAAATTATTGGCATTAGACACTTCGAATCGACCACTAAGCGCTGCGGTCTTAGAGGATGATCGCTTGTTGGCAATGACTACCACGAACATTGGGCGCAACCATAGCGTGCAATTACTTCCAGTTGTTGAAACTCTTTTGCAACAAGCCGGCGTGCATGCAAGTGATTTACAGCGGATTGTTGTGGCTGAAGGCCCAGGATCATATACAGGTTTACGGATTGCAGCAACCACCGCTAAAACACTAGCTTATACGTTAAATATTGATTTAGTTGGTATCTCGAGTTTAACTGCATTGGCTGCAAATGTGAGTGATGAAGGCCGCTTAATTGTCCCAATGTTTGATGCTAGACGCCAAAATGTTTTTGCTGGTGTCTATCGTCGCACTAAAAATGGGTTAGAGGCGGTAATGGCAGATCGTCATATCTCGATTGAAAAACTGGTGGCACAATTGGCTAGTCAACAAGAACCTGTTTGGTTTGTTGGTCAAGATGTGGCGGTGTACGCCGAGATTTTACACGAAGCACTCGGAAATAATTTCAGACGGGTTGCCGACGCACAGAATTTACCAAATGCATTTGTACTTGGACAGCTTGGTTTAGATGCCAAACCAGTTGCACATCCGTTCAATTTCATTCCAAAGTATTTACGTCTTACACAAGCTGAGGTTGAATGGAAGAAACAACATCCACAAGAGGATACGAAGCCGTATGTTGAAAAAATTTAAAGCAATTATTAAAGACCGATTTTTTAATCGTACAAAACAATTAAGAGAGCAAGCTTTTGAGATTCGAGATCATGTCATTCGCATTGAAGATGACACTTACTTTATCGCCAAAGCCATGATACCTGACATTCCTGATATTTTAAATGTGGAACGCTCGGTTTATGAAGGGCAAACACCCTGGGACAGGACGGCATTTGCTAATGAACTACGTCGAAAGTATGACCGGCTATATTTGGTAATTCGATATCATGATCGTATGTTGGGATTTATTGGCGCATCGTTTGATGATCGGAGTAAAACGGCTCATATTACGAATGTGGCTGTTGTAGAAGATAAACAAAATCGCGGCATCGGTGGTTATTTGCTTGATACAATGATCAAGAAAGCCAAGTATATTGGTTATCAAAAAATGACCCTTGAAGTAAGACGCAGTAATTTGCGTGCGCAGGCATTATATTTGAAGTTAGGCTTTGAGAAAACAGGCGTTAAAGCTCATTACTACTTTGGTGATCATGAAGATGCCATCGATATGACCTTAGACTTGACCCGTGGAGATTAGGAGAGTTATGAAAAAAAAGAATTTGATTTTAGCATTTGAATCTAGTTGTGATGAAACCAGCGTGGCCGTGATTGAAGACGGTCAAAAGATTTTATCAAATGTGATTGCCACGCAAATCAATAGTCACAAGCGATTTGGTGGGGTAGTTCCTGAAGTAGCTAGTCGGCATCATATCGAACAAATTACCATTTGCATCGATGAAGCCTTAAAGGAAGCCCAAATCAAAACAGAACAACTCACAGCTGTTGCTGTCACATATGGTCCAGGATTAGTTGGTGCTTTATTGGTTGGTGTGGCGGCTGCTAAAGTTTTTGCTTATGCCAATGACTTGCCACTTATTCCGGTTAACCATATGGCCGGACACATTTATGCGGCTCGATTTGTGAAACCCATTGTTTTTCCAGCGATGGCATTGTTGGTTTCTGGTGGTCATACGGAACTTGTCTATATGCCTTATGAAAATGAATTTCAAATTATCGGTGAAACACGTGACGATGCAGCCGGAGAAGCCTATGATAAAATAGGGCGTGTATTGGGAATCAGCTATCCAGCTGGTAAGCAAATCGATGAACTTGCACATCAAGGAAAAGATAATTTTCATTTTCCTCGGGCCATGATTCATGAAGACAATTTAGATTTCAGCTTTAGCGGCTTGAAGAGCGCTTTTATTAACACAGTACATCATGCTGATCAAATTGGCGAAACTTTGGACAAAGCTGATTTGGCAGCTAGTTTTCAACAAAGTGTAATTGATGTGATTGTGCAAAAAACTTTGACAGCTTGTGCTAAGTTGCCGGTTAAACAACTTATTTTAGCAGGTGGTGTGGCCGCCAATCGTGGATTGCGCGAGACACTTGACAAGCAGTTGGCAAAAAGTCAGCCAGAACTTGATTTTGTGAAAGCACCTTTAAAACTGTGTGGAGATAATGCAGCGATGATAGGAGCTGCTGGTTATGTTGCGATGAATCATCATATTTTTGCAGATGCAAATTTGAATGCTGAACCAAGTTTAGAGTTTGACTGGGTACCAGACGCCGTTAAATAAAACGAATTGGGGACAAAGTTATGACAGAAGATAGATTTACAAAAATGAAAAATGAAATCGATGCCATCATTGACCGTGGCGATGTCTATGGAGCATCCTTTAGTTTTATTAATGAAAACCAAATTGATAGTTTTTATCATGGCTTTCAAGGAAAAGATACGTTTGCAGAACGATTAGACCCCTCCATGATCTATGATTTATCTTCCTTAACAAAAGTAGTGGCGACAACAACTCGCGTCTTTCAGCTTCTCGCTGTTCATGAATTAGGATTGAAAGACTCGGTAACAGCGTATTTACCTGGCTTTTCTCATCCAGAAGTGACTATTGAAAACTTACTCTTGCATAACAGTGGGTTGCCGGCTGATGTGTCTAATACACATAATTTGTCTGGTGTTGAGCTTATAAAGAAAATATATGAAGATCCGCTGGCTTATCAAGCAGGGACAAAAACAGTTTATTCAGACTTAGGCTTTATTCTGTTAGGACTGATTATTCGTACGCTAAATGGCTCACTTGATAGAAGTGTGCAAGATCACATTTGGTATCCTTTGGCCATGACTAATACGGGTTATAATTTAAACCGACCTAAATCGCGCTTTGTACCTACAGAAGTAGATGTACAACGTGGACAGATTCAAGGTCAGGTTAATGATTATAAGGCGTTATTGTTAAATGGGGAAAGCGGTCATTCAGGGTTGTTTTCAACTTTAAGTGATTTAACGGTTTTCACCGAAATGATGATTAACCGAGGCAAGTATCAGCAAAAAGAAATCTTAGATCCGAACTTATTCGATTTGATGGCCAGTTACGATGAAGCTGGGCGAACATTAGGTTGGCGAAGAATTAACCACCAGGAACAGTATGTGCAAACTGGTTATACTGGAACAATTTTAGCATTTGATCCTGCACGAAAAAGAGGTTTTGTGTGCTTAACTAATCGCATTTATCCGACACGCAATAATTCGCGCTGGCAATCGGACTGTGATCGACTAATTGATATATTTTTCCAAGCATAAAAAGAGGGGAAAAAGGTATTTTGATTGCAAGCAGCCGACGTTGTCCATGTAACTAAAATTGCTATGGCAGACTAGGAAACCGGATGATTCACTCAACGAGTCGTGTATTTTCCGTAGTTAAGTGAGGAAGGCAGCATTTTCTTCAATTTCGACTATTAAAGTTCAGAGACAAAAAGAGACCAGCTTCCTGGTCTCTTTTTTTGTGGCAAGAAATTAATTTTCCTCTAGTTCTTCACTCTTTTGTGTCCAAGCATTTTCAGTTTGAGTGATATCGGTTTGAACGAGAGTTAATTGTTTTTGCAATTCTTCTAGTTTGAGATGATCATTGAAAATCGTTGGGTCGGCCATTTGAGTTTGAATGTGCTTTTCTTGATCAGCTAAATGATCAAGTTCGGTCTCCAATTTGTCAATTTCACGCTGAAGTTTTCGCTGACTTTTTTGTTTTTCCTTAGAAGCCAGATAATTTTGTTTGTTTGAATCAGGTTGCTGATTATGGACTTCCGGATTCTTGTACGCTTCCTGTGCATTTGCAAGCTGCTCTTGTTGCTTCATTAAGTAATAATCATAGTCCCCCAAAAAGAGTTGACTGCCCTGTGTTGAAATTTCCAGAATTTCTGTCGCTACTCGATTAATAAAATAACGGTCATGTGATACAAATAAAACGGTGCCATCAAATTCATTTAAAGCATTTTCCAAAACTTCACGGCTATCAATGTCCAAGTGATTGGTTGGCTCATCCAAGATCAGAAAATTATCCCTTTGCATGGTAAGCTTTGTCAAAAGTAAGCGCGCACGTTCGCCACCGCTTAAATTTTTGACTTGTTTTGCGACATCATCTCCAGAAAATAAAAAACTCCCGAGTAAAGAACGGATATCTTTTTCATCCACGAGTGGATGCTCATCCCAAAGTTCATTTAAAACCGTCTTTTTATCGTCAAGATTGTGTTGTTCCTGATCGTAGTAACCAATTTGTACACCAGTTCCTAGTTTGTAAGTGCCGCGCAAAAAAGGAATTTGGCCCAGAATACTTTTTAACAAGGTAGATTTACCGATTCCGTTGGGGCCAACAATACCTAATACATGGTGTTTGTTAAGCTCGATATTAATTGGGCTTGATAAGATATGTTGATCATACCCAATGGCTGCATCTGTGACGGTCAACACAACGTTACCACTGGCTTGCTTAACAGCAAAATGAAAATGCATCTCGCCATTGGTCTCAGTGGGACGTTCAAGAACTGTCATTTTTTCTAGTTGTTTTCGCCGGCTTTGGGCACGTTTAGTGGTTGAGGCACGGACGATATTGCGATTGACAAAATCCTCTAGTTTATTAATTTTGGTCTGTTGTTTTTCATAGGCTTTCCATTCTGTTTTTAAACGACTGGCCTTTTGATCAATGTAATTTGAATAGTTACCTATATAATTGGTTACTGTTTTTCGATCTAAGTCTAAAACACGCGTCACAACGTGGTCTAAGAAATAGCGATCATGTGACACAATTAAAAGGGCGCCATGATAGCTTTTGATGTAATTCTCTAGCCAATTAAGGGTGCTCATGTCTAAATGATTAGTCGGTTCGTCTAGCACGAGTAAATCATGTTGTTCCAGTAAAAGTTTTGCAAGGGCTAATTTAGTTTTTTGTCCTCCTGATAAATTTTCAACTGGGTGCTTGTAGGTGGCCTCCTCAAAACCAAAGCCATGCAAAACGCCACGAATCTCTGCTTGGTAACCAAAACCATTTTCAGCTTTAAATTGTTGTTGTTTTTGGTCATATAAGGTAGAAAGACGGGTAAACTCAGTTTGATTGGCAATGATTTGTTCAGAGCTAAGTTCATGTTCAATTTCATGAATTTCATTTTCCAGCACGATAAGCGGTTGAAAGACACTGAGCATCTCGTTCCAAATCGTTTTTTGCGTATCTAAACCTTGGTTTTGGGCTAAATAACCAATAGAAAGTCCCTTTTTAGAAGTGATTTGTCCAGAATCAGGAACAGTTTGTCCGATAAGCATCTTTAGGAGGGTGGTCTTGCCAGCACCGTTTCTGCCAACTAAGCCAATCCGGTCTTGGTCTTGAATGTCAAACGTAACGTTTGCGAAGAGTGGGTCACCGCTAAATTCGCGACTGACATTTTGGGCCTGCAATAAAATCAAAATGGATCATCCTTTCCGAAATATAATTTGTTCTGAATGAAATGTAGCGGATCATCGTTAAGTGGTAAAATAAGTTTGTTATTTATTCACAAACTTGAAGAGAGGGGCAACTATGAATAAAAAAATTCCTGAAGCAACGGCTAAAAGATTACCGTTGTATTATCGATATTTAAATAATTTGCTTTATGCTAATAAATTGCGTGTTTCATCTGCAGAACTGGCAGAATCCATTCAAGTCGATGCTGCCACTATTCGCCGCGACTTTGCCTACTTTGGACCAATGGGAAGACGTGGTTATGGCTACGATGTCCGTAAATTAATTACTTTTTTTGAAAAGATCCTCGACCAGGACACACTGACCAGCGTGGCTTTAATTGGGGTTGGAAATCTTGGGCATGCCTTATTAAACTTTAACTTTCACAAAAACAGTAACGTCCGAATTAGTGCTGCTTTTGATATTAATCCTGAATTGATTGGTTCAGTTCAAAGTAATGTTCCCGTCTATGCAATGGCAAATTTACAAGAGCAACTGAAAGACCAGCGAATTGAGATAGCCATTATTACAGTCCCAGCTGCAATTGCTCAAGCGGTAACTGACAAATTGGTGGACGCTGGTATAAAAGGTATCATGAATTTTACGACTGTCAGACTTAGTGCACCAGATGATGTCCGAATTCAAAATATTGATTTGACTAATGAATTACAGACACTAATCTATGCTGTGAATCACGAGTAAGTTTATACGGTTGTCATTAAAATTGGAAGAACAACTAGCGTGTTCATCAGGATGTGAGCAATCATTGACGTTTGAATGCGACCGGTGTGTTGATATAACCAACAAAACCAAAGGCCAATCGCGCCGTATAAGATCAGGTGACCATCTGCATGTGCAAAGGCAAAAAGACCACTGGCAATGAGGGCGGTGACCACTTGGGAGACTTTAGGATTCATAAAGTGTAAAGCCGTCGCCAAATTACCAAAGAGAACTTTTCGAAAGACAATTTCTTCCATCACTGGTGCACCAACCACAATGGCCAGGGTGTACAGTGGGTAACGCTTGATAATTGCCAGCAAGCTACTTGTATTTTGAGAGGCAGTTTGACCACCCATTTGTGCGATGAGTCGTAAAATCACGGACTGAAGAAAAATGACCACGATAAAGCCTAAAAGCCCCCATAAAATGGTTTGCCACACACTGCGTTGGTGTTGTTCGGGAAGATTGTGGGGCATGTTGTGAAAAGCCAAAAAGCTTAAAATAATGGCACCCAAGACGTAATCGATAATTTGAACATTAAAAATCATGGTTGTGCTTAATTTAAAAAAACTATTTAAAAAACTAGGCAAAAGATAAACGATAATGTACGTAATTAAAATATAGATAGATTTTTTTTCAAGCTGCATGCTAAACACCTCACAAAAATTCCTTTCCCATAATTATTCCTTTAGTATAGCATGTTTAGCAAGGTGCTGAATCCTTTTGTCAAAAAAGGTCAGTAAAAAGCTTGCATTCTAAATTGAGAATGATATAGTAAATATTGTTGTTAGCACTTAGACATCAAGAGTGCTAAATCATTATAAATAACTGGAGGGATTTATATTGTTAAAACCATTAGGAGATCGCGTGATTTTAGAAGCTCAGGAAGAAGAAGAACAAACCGTTGGTGGCATCGTCTTGGCAAGTAATGCTAAAGAAAAGTCACAAAGCGGTAAAGTTGTTGCCGTGGGTGAGGGACGCGTATTAGATAACGGTGAAAAGCTTGCACCTTCTGTTAAAACTGGTGATACAGTGATATTTGATAAGTATGCTGGCACTGAAGTTTCGTATGAGGATAAAAAATACTTAGTGCTCCATGAAAAAGATATTGTCGCAATTGTTGACTAATCAAAATAAAATTATGAGGTGAAATGATTTATGGCAAAAGAAATTAAATTTTCTGAAGATGCACGAACAAGAATGTTAAAAGGTGTCGACAAATTAGCTGACACAGTTAAATCTACAATTGGTCCTAAAGGACGTAACGTGGTTTTGGAACAATCTTATGGTTCACCCACAATCACAAATGATGGGGTTACGATTGCAAAGGCCATTGATTTAGAGGATCACTTTGAAAACATGGGTGCAAAACTTGTTTCCGAAGTTGCTTCAAAGACCAACGATATTGCTGGTGATGGTACAACGACAGCTACAGTTTTGACCCAAGCAATTGTGAACGAAGGTATGAAGAATGTGACAGCTGGTGCTAACCCAGTTGGCATTCGTCGCGGGATTGAGAGAGCTACTAAGGCAGCTGTTGAAGGCCTTCACAAAATGTCACACGTTGTTAAAACTAAAGATGATATTGCTCAAGTTGCTTCAATTTCTGCCGCTAATGAAGAGGTAGGTAAGTTGATTGCTGACGCAATGGAAAAAGTTGGTAATGATGGTGTCATTACAGTTGAAGAATCACGTGGTGTGGATACCACCCTTGACGTGGTTGAAGGTATGCAATTTGATCGTGGCTATATGTCACAATACATGGTTACTGATAATGATAAGATGGAAGCTGATTTAGATAATCCCTACATCTTAATTACGGATAAGAAGATTAGCAATATTCAAGACATCTTGCCATTATTACAATCAGTTGTAGAACAAAGTCGTTCACTTTTAATTATTGCTGACGATATTACTGGTGAAGCTTTACCAACGTTGGTATTAAACAAGATGCGTGGTACGTTTAATGTTGTAGCCGTAAAGGCACCTGGTTTTGGTGATCGTCGAAAGGCACAACTTGAAGACATTGCTATCTTAACTGGTGGAACAGTCATTACAGATGACTTAGGCTTAAACTTGAAAGATGCTACAATCGATCAATTAGGTCAAGCTAATAAAGTGACAGTTACAAAAGATGATACGACAATCGTTGAAGGTGCTGGCAACAAAGATCAAATTGCTGAGCGTGTAGCAACCATTAAACAACAAATTTCTGAAACAACTTCAGATTTTGACAAAGAAAAGCTCCAAGAACGTTTGGCTAAATTAGCCGGTGGTGTTGCTGTTGTTCGAGTTGGTGCTGCTACAGAAACAGAATTAAAAGAAAAGAAATACCGAATTGAAGATGCTTTGAATGCCACACGGGCTGCAGTTGAAGAAGGCTTTGTTCCTGGTGGTGGTACTGCACTTGTTAATGCCATTTCTTCACTTGAAGGCTTAGAGGCTGAGGGCGACGAAGAAACTGGAATCAACATTGTCAAACGTGCTTTGGAGGAACCAGTTCGTCAAATCGCTGTAAATGCCGGTGCAGAAGGTTCAGTTGTTGTTGAAAATCTTAAGAAACAAAAACCTGGTGTTGGTTATAATGCCGCTACAGGTAATTGGGAAGACATGGTTAAAGCTGGAATTGTGGACCCTACTAAGGTAACACGTTCAGCATTGCAAAATGCAGCTAGTGTTTCTGCTTTGCTTTTAACTACTGAAGCTGTTGTTGCAGACAAGCCAGATCCAAAGGCTGACGTTCCTGCTGCACAACCACAAGCAGGTGGCATGGGCGGTATGATGTAAAGAAAAATTTAGATTTTAAAGCTTCAGAATCGATGATAGGTCGATTTTGAAGCTTTTTTTGATTTCTAAATGGGGATTAGACAAACTGACATGATCCAATTTAAGCATTTAGATTGTGGATATTAAAGTTGCACTTCATGTATAGATGTGGTTGAATGGACTGCGTAGAGGGGTTTACGAAGGAAACAATAAATTAGGATGGCATAACAAGTTTATTTGTAGTAAACTTGTGTTTGATTTGCAGTGCCCGGGTTTATGACTCGGGTTAATTTTATTTTTGTAGAGGAGCATTATAAAATGTGGCGTTATTTAAAACGACTCTTGATTGGTAAACCACTTAAAACTTTGGATGAAGGTGGACAAGCCCTAACTAAATTTAAGGCTTTAGCGTTATTATCATCTGACGCTTTGTCATCTATTGCATATGGTACTGAACAGATTACATCGGTATTACTTGTGCTTTCGGCAGCAGCTACTTGGTACGCCTTGCCAGTCGCTGGAATTGTTTTAATTCTTTTGTTTGCCATTACGTTGTCTTATCGACAAATTATTCAGGCTTATCCTTCCGGTGGTGGCGCCTATGTGGTGGCAAGTACT
Organism: Pediococcus cellicola; assembly: GCF_001438655.1. Taxonomy (GTDB): domain Bacteria; phylum Bacillota; class Bacilli; order Lactobacillales; family Lactobacillaceae; genus Pediococcus; species Pediococcus cellicola. The sequence continues at coordinate 130,358 of NZ_JQBR01000004.1, read as the reverse complement.
AACTGGGGAAAATCAGCTGGTTTAGTTGCCGGTGGTTCTTTGTTAGTTGATTATATGCTAACGGTTGCTGTTAGTGTCACTTCAGGAACAGAAGCCATTACTTCAGCAATCCCAAGTATGCATCCCTATTCTGTACCAATTGCAATCTTGATTGTGCTGGGAATTATGGCACTAAACCTCAGAGGCTTACGTGATTCAGCTTCATTTTTAACTTTTCCAGTTTATTTCTTTATTGTGATGATCACAATAATGGTGGGAATTGGCTTCTTCAACATTGTAACTGGAAGGGTAGTGGCACATGCCGCTGCCAGTGTTGGGACGGCTGTTCCAGGAATGACAGTGGTACTCTTCTTAAAAGCCCTGTCATCCGGGTCTTCATCATTAACTGGGGTTGAAGCTATTAGTAATGCGGTTCCTAATTTTAAGAAACCCAAACGAAGAAACGCAGCAAGTACATTAACAATTATGGCTTTGATTTTGGCAGTCTTCTTTGCGGGCATTACATTCTTGAGCTATGCTGGCGGTATTTTGCCAAATAGCCAGCAGACAGTTCTTTCACAAGTCGGTGAAATGGTGTTTGGTCATGGGCTGTTCTACTATTTACTACAACTATCAACGGCTTTAATTTTGGCGGTAGCTGCTAATACTGGATTCTCAGCGTTTCCAATGTTGGCATATAATTTAGCTAAAGATAAATATATGCCACATGCCTATATGGATCGTGGGGATCGACTCGGATACTCAAATGGGATCATTTCTTTGGCAGTGGGTGCCATTGTCCTAATCCTGATTTTCCATGGGCAAACAAGTTTGTTAATTCCTTTATATGCAGTTGGTGTTTTTGTGCCATTTACTTTGTCTCAATCGGGGATGATTATTCATTGGTTCCGAGAACGGACAGGGCATTGGTTATTAAAATCTTCAGCTAATCTTCTAGGCGCAGCGTTATCATTTGGACTTGTTGTTTGTTTATTCTTCTTACACTTTGGGAACGTTTGGCCATATTTGATTGTGATGCCAGTCTTATTACGCTTGTTCTTCAAAATTCACCAGCATTACGTGAAAGTTGCTAAACAATTGCGAATTGCAGCTAAAGGTAAAGTGCAATTGCATGACTATGATGGTTCAACTGTGATTGTGTTGGTCAGCAATGTCACGCGTGTGACTGCAGGCGCAATTAATTATGCGAGGTCTATTGGAGACTACGTCATTGCGATGCATGTTTCCTTTGACGCAGATCCCAAGAAAGAGCATAAGACGGCTGTTGAATTTAAAGCAGAATATCCAGATGTACGGTTTGTAGATATCCATTCTTCATATCGTTCAATTGCTAATCCAACACTACGTTTTTGTGATGTCATTGCCAGACGAGCCGCGGAACGAAACTACACGACAACTGTTTTGGTGCCACAATTTGTACCAAGGCGACCTTGGCAAAATATTCTGCATAACCAAACTGGGTTACGACTCAGAGCGGCGCTAAACTCACGTGAAAATATTATTGTTTCTACTTATCATTACCATTTAAATGAGTAGGACACGAAGTTAAATTTAAATATAATTTAGGCTTTTAAAAGCTGGCTATGTTAACGAGTTTTAGGCTCCATAGCCAGTTTTTTAATTTCATTTTATTTGGGAGTGCTATCATGGACCTTGTGTTACTTCTGTGGGGTTTGTATAATAAGAATATTGACGAGAAAAGGGGTCTAACATGCGATTTGAAATTATTGTAAGTTTATTTGCGACAGCGATCATTTCTGCTGTGCTAACACCGTTTGTTAGACGGCTTGCTTTTAAAGTTGGGGCGGTCGATGAACCTACTGCAAGGCGAGTAAACAAGATCCCCATGCCCACAATGGGCGGTTTAGCAATTTTCTTAGCTTTTAACTTTGCTATTTTCTTTTTATTGCGTGATCAAATTCCAACGCGTCAGCTGTGGGGAATTTTTGGTGGTGAATGTCTCATTGTGCTAACCGGGATTATAGATGATATTTTTGTCTTAAAGCCTTATCAGAAAATGATCGGAATTTCCCTGGCAGCGATTGAAGTTTTCATTTTTGCTGGTGTTCGAATGACAACCTTAACCATCCCGTTTGTAGGAACGATTGGTTTGGGATGGTTAAGCTTTCCAATTACGTATCTGTGGATTGCCGCCATTACCAATGCGATTAATTTAATTGACGGTTTGGATGGGTTAGCTACGGGTGTTTCAATTATTGCTCTTTTTACAACCGGAGTTACGGGATTGTTTTTCTTACCCACGCCAAATGTCTATACGGTTATCATGATTTTTACTTTGGCAGCAGCAGAGATTGGCTTCTTGCCTTATAATTTCTTTCCGGCACGGATTTATTTGGGGGATACAGGTGCCTTATTTATTGGATTTATGATCTCGGTGTTCTCATTATCTGGACTGAAAAATGCCACTTTTATTTCAGTGATCATTCCGGTGATGATATTGGGAGTACCAATCACGGATACCGTGTTCGCCATGCTTAGACGAATCTTAAATAAGGAGTCCATTTCACATGCAGATAAACGCCATCTTCATCATCGTTTGATGCAGATGGGTCTGACCCATCGGCAGACCGTTTTTGTCATTTACGGTATTTCTCTAATCTTTTCGTTTATTGCATTGCTATATCCGATTTCTCCAATTTGGGGATCTGTCCTGTTAACCATTGGTATCTTAATCGGCTTGGAGCTTTTTGTCGAAGCAATCGGTCTGGTTGGTCGAGACCGGAGACCATTCCTGAATTGGATACAAAAAATTGTAACTTCCACAACTTCCAAAGAGGCAAGTGATCGTTTGGAAAATGAACGTGAAAAAAGAGAGATTCGACATATGAAACAAAAACAAATGGATAAAAAAAATAAAAAGAATCAAGACTAGTATTGGTTTGTAGTGAATCAATCAAGCCCTTTAAAATGATGAAATTTGAGCAGAGAGTCAGCTCATCATCATTTTAAAGGGCTTTTTTAGTCGTCATTCTTAAATGGAATTTCATTATATTGTGTACCTTGTGGTTGAAAGGCGATTTGTCCACGAAAAAGGTTCTTTAAAGCCTCTTGAAAAGAGTCAACATCGTGGGTGGTCACCGCAACTGCTACCACCACTTGATCAGTATACTTGGTATCTTGAATCTGATAGGCATGCGTTTTTAACCAGTGGGTGAGCTGATCAAGTTGGGCGTAGGTAATAGTTAGATGTAAGAGCGTTTGTTCAACACGGTTGACTAATCCAGTTTGTTCTAACAGTTGGGAAGTAGCATTACTGTATGCACGAATGAGACCACCGGCACCCAATTTGATGCCCCCAAAATAACGTGTCACGACTACCAAAGTGTTGTGCACGTGATTTTTTTGAAGGACTTCTAATATTGGAACGCCAGCTGTCCCAGAGGGTTCGCCATCATCGCTTGCTCGTTGAATGTGGTCGTCTACACCAAGCATGTAAGCGAAACAATGGTGATTCGCTTTATGGTGCAAGGACTTGATTTCTGCTATGAATTTTGTGGCTTCTTGTTCTGTTTTGATGCGAAAGCCATTTGCAATGAAACGTGATTTTTTAATATCGAGTTCATGTTGGTCGTTTTGAGTAATGGTAATAAATTTAGTTTCCATAAAAGAATTGCCTTTCGTTAGCGTATTTAAAATTAGGTGATGAATAATGGAAGAATCCGAATTTTATGGACGGTTAGTCATTAAACCACGTTACTGGAAACGTGACTCTAAAAAAATGCGGACACTAGAAACGTTTCAGCAAACACAATCCCGTGTCTGTTGCCAACGCTGCCAGACATGGTTTAGTAAGGATACGGTTGCGTTACCACGTGGCGAATATTACTGTCCGGGTTGTATTCAATTGGGACGGGTCTCTACATTGGATAAATTTGTGACAATTAACGAGCCAAACGACTTCAAAACACTACCAACGTATCTGACGTGGCAAGGGCAACTAACTGCAAGTCAAGTGCGATGTTCAAGCGAAGTGCAAGCCTCCTTTGATGTGGGGCGTGATCATTTGCTATGGGCGGTTACCGGTGCCGGCAAAACAGAAATGCTTTTTCCAGGTATTAATGACGCCTTACAAAAAGGTAAACGTGTTTGCTTAGCCTCGCCCAGAGTTGATGTTTGCTTAGAACTGTTTCCACGTCTAAAGGCGGCATTTCAGGAAGTGGAAATTGCATTGTTACACGGCCATCAAGAACAGCCTTATCGATATACCCAGTTGACAATTGCTACGACCCATCAGTTACTTCGATTTTACCATGCTTTTGATATTTTGATTATTGATGAAGTGGATGCCTTTCCTTATGCCCAGAATAAAAAGCTGCTGTTTGCCACGCAACAAGCCAAAAAGAAAACAGGATCGTGCCTGTTTTTGACGGCGACTCCTGGGGATGATTTATTAAAAAAAGTTCGGCAAAAACAATTACAAGTGAGCTATTTGCCACGACGGTTTCATGGGCATCCACTACCAGAAATTAAGCCTGTTTTAGTTTTAAATTGGTATCAAAAATTGGGTAAAAAGCAATTGCCTACGTCTGTCAAAAAATTACTTACAGAGTGTCAACAGGCCAAACGTCAATTTCTGATTTTTGTGCCACATATTCGTCATCTACCGTTAGTTTTAACTGCAGTAAATTGCTTATTTCCGCATCTAAACGTTAAAACGGTCTATTCTGCAGATGAACAACGGTTGGAAAAGGTACAACAAATGCGCGAACAGCAACTTGATGGTCTTATTACAACAACGATTTTGGAGCGTGGCGTCACGTTTCCAGGAATCGATGTGTGTGTCTTGGGGGCGGATGATGCTACATTTTCTTCAGCAGCATTGGTTCAAATTGCTGGTCGGGTCGGACGTAATCCGAAACGGCCAACAGGTAATGTCGTCTTTGTGTGTGCAGGAATTTCGCGAAGTGTAAAAAAAGCGATGCAACAAATCCGGTTTGTGAATCGAAAGGCTAAGGAGGAACTATATGAATTGTCTACTGTGTAATCGAGTCATCCGATCGGCTTGGCCACTCAGCTTTTTGTTATTACCTCAAAAGTATCAGATGGTGCCAACATGTGAGCAATGCTTATCAACCTTTCAAAAAATTGAAGCTGCTAAGAGTTGCCCAGTATGTGGGCGTATTCAAAGTTCAACAAATTTGTGTCACGATTGTCAAAAATGGCAAGTTAAATCAAATTACGTGTTTCATAATCAGGCACTGTACACGTATAATGCGGCTATGAAACAATACATGCACGATTATAAATTTCAAGGGGATTATCGTTTACGTCACGTCTTTTGCCAACAATTTGAAATGTTTATAAAAGCACAAAAGCCTTCAGATTTCGTTGTACCACTGCCTATTGATGAACAAACGTGGCAAACACGTGGTTTTAACCAAGTGATCGGCTTGATAGGTGATTTAGCGGTGACTAATTTGTTAGTTATGCATCGAAAAAAAGATGAAAAACGGCAATCTCAAAAGAAACGACAGGATCGTTTACGGACGATTAATCATTTTCAAATCGCCGAAAATTGGCAGCCAAAAGTTAAAAACAAAAAAATTCTGTTAGTAGATGATGTCTACACAACGGGGCGCACATTGCGACATGCGGCAGAGACACTTTATACAGCAGGAGCTGGTCTGGTTGAGTGTATCACTTTGTGTCGATAAAGGTGTTTTTTCCTGTTTTTTATTTGTTTAAAATAGCGTTTTCATTTATAATGGGGTTAAGCAAGATATTAGAAGAGTGGTCCTTTCAATATCGTGTTTGAGCGAGCAAGAATGCTTGCTACTGAAGGGAGAGAAGATTTATGCTTGATTTTAATGTACGTGGCGAAAATATTGAAGTGACAGAAGCAATTAGAAATTACGTGGAAAAACGTATTAGCAAGCTAGAAAAGTATTTTGATACGAGTGTTAATGCGAAGGCACATGTAAACCTCAAAGTACATCCTGATAAGACGGCTAAAGTTGAGGTTACCATTCCGCTTCCATATTTAGTACTAAGAGCTGAAGAAACATCACCTGATCTGTACGCAAGCGTTGATTTGGTAACTGATAAGTTGGAACGCCAAATCCGCAAATATAAAACAAAAATTAATCGTAAATCTCGTGAAAAAGGCTATAAAGGTGTTGAAATTTCTGGGGCAGAACTTGACATTGATGAGAGTGATGAGGATGAAACACCAGAAAGTAAATTTGACATTGTGCGCACAAAGCGAGTTTCTCTAAAACCAATGGATAGTGAGGAAGCCGTTTTACAAATGGATATGCTTGGACATGATTTCTTCATTTATCAAGATGCGGAAACCGACGGCGTAAATATTGTTTATCGACGTAATGACGGTCGTTATGGCTTGATTGAGTCGGACGACTAACTTAAGATTTTTAATTTAAAACTGAATGGAAAGCTTAATTAGGACAGATGTGGACTAATTGGCTTCCGTTCAGTTTTTTTGTTTTGAAAACTCTTGTGATTGCCTAGTGGCAAGAAAAAACTTCACGTATGCTCTTTTTCTTCAAAAAAATGCCTTGTGGCTTACTCTTTTGTTTAAAAATAGCTTTACTAATGTTAAAATATGATATAGTTTACAAGTTTTTATAATCACAAATAAGTAATTTAAAAAGTTTTGTTTTTAAGAGAGGAACAATTGAATGGCTAATCTACTAAAAAAATGGGTTGAAAGTGACAAACGTGAGCAAAAACGCTTGGATCGTTTAGCAAACAAGGTTGAAGCTTATAAAGATGAGTATAGTCAGTTATCTGATACAGACTTACAGGCTAAAACGCCTGAATTTAAGAAACGTTTAGAAAACGGAGAAACGCTTGATGATATCTTGCCAGAAGCTTTTGCAGTAGCTCGTGAAGGTGCAAAGCGGGTTTTAGGACTTTTTCCATTTCACGTTCAAATCATGGGTGGAATTGTCCTTCATGAAGGTAACATTGCTGAGATGAAGACTGGTGAAGGAAAAACGTTAACGGCCACGATGCCAGTTTACTTAAATGCGTTGGCTGGACAGGGTGTCCATGTGGTAACGGTTAATGAATATCTTTCTGGCCGTGATGCCACTGAAATGGGCGAATTATACAATTGGCTTGGATTGAGTGTGGGGCTAAATGTGTCTGAAAAATCCCCAGAAGAAAAACGAGCTGCTTATGCTGCTGATATTACGTACTCAACGAACAGTGAAATTGGGTTCGATTATTTGCGTGATAATATGGTGGTGTACAAAGAGGATATGGTGCAACGACCATTAAACTTTGCCATTATTGATGAAGTTGATTCTATTTTAATTGATGAAGCTAGAACGCCATTGATTATTTCGGGACAATCAGAAAACGGCACACATATGTATCGTCGCGCCGATCGTTTTGCCAAGACGTTGACGGCAGAAAAAGACTATAAAATTGATTGGGAATCAAAATCCATTTCCTTAACAGATACAGGAATTGAAAAAGCCGAAAAGTATTTCAATCTTGCCAATCTTTATGATGTTGATAATGCTTCATTAACTCATCATCTGGACCAAGCTTTACGTGCAAACTACATTATGCTAAAGGATAAGGATTATGTGGTTCAAGATGGCGAAGCACTAATCGTGGATCAGTTTACAGGCCGTGTCATGCAGGGACGACGTTTCTCAGATGGGTTACATCAGGCGATTGAAGCCAAAGAGAATGTTGAAATTCAAGAAGAAACAAAGACGATGGCCAATATTACTTACCAAAACTTATTCCGGATGTACAAAAAATTATCTGGTATGACTGGTACGGCCAAAACAGAACAAGAAGAATTTCGTGAAATTTACAATATGGAAGTCATTTCCATTCCAACGAACCGACCAATGATTCGTGATGACCGTCCGGACTTGTTGTACCCCACTTTGGAAAGCAAGTTTGACGCGGTAATTGAAGAAATCAAGAATCTACATGCTAAAGGCCAACCCATGTTAATTGGGACGGTTGCGGTAGAGACTTCAGAGCATCTTTCACATTTGTTAGACCAAGAGAAGATTCCACATGTGGTTTTGAACGCAAAAAACCATGCTAAAGAAGCCGAAATTATTATGAATGCAGGCCAAAAGGGTGCCGTTACAATTGCCACGAATATGGCTGGACGGGGAACTGATATTAAATTAGGACCGGGAGTCAAAGAGTTAGGCGGGTTAGCCGTCATTGGGACGGAACGTCATGAGTCTCGACGAATTGATAATCAGCTGAGAGGCCGTTCTGGGCGTCAAGGTGATCCTGGTATGTCACAATTTTATCTATCATTGGAAGATGATTTGATGATTCGGTTCGGTTCTGAACGAATCAAAAATCTCTTGCAACGATTGAAAGTTTCTGACGATGATGCAGTTATTCAAAGTCGTATGATCACCAAACAAGTTGAGTCCGCACAAAAACGTGTTGAAGGTAACAACTATGATTCTCGTAAAAACGTTCTGCAATATGATGACGTGATGCGTGCACAACGTGAAGTCATCTATGGAGAACGGCAACAAGTCATTATGGCTAAAGAGTCTTTGGAAAATGTTATGGTGCCTATGATTCAACGTACGGTTGACCGAGTGGTTGACGTGCATACACAGGGCACTGACCAGAAAAAGTGGGATCTCGAAACGATATTAGACTTTGCTAAATCCAATATGGTTAATGAAGATAGTATTTCACTTGGCGATTTAGTAGGAAAAACACCTGACGAGATTAAAGCGTATCTTTTAGGACGAGCAAAAGAAATTTATGCTCAAAAAGAGAAGCAACTTTACGATCCTGCACAAATGTTGGAATTTGAAAAAGTTGTTATTTTACGTGTTGTTGATGCACATTGGGAAGAACATATTGATGCCATGGATCAACTTCGTCAGTCAATTGGTTTGCGTGGGTATGGGCAGTTAAACCCATTGGTAGAATACCAAACTGACGGTTACCGGATGTTTGAGGAAATGGTTTCCGATATTGAATATGACGCAACTCGGCTCTTTTTGAAGTCTGAAATTCGTCAAAATATTCAACGGTAGTAAATGATTTGAAAAGATTGGCATCAAAACGATTTGTTTTGACCAATCTTTTTTTGAAGTGAAAGTTAAGGGAGTTTGATAAAATGGAATTAAGCGAAGCAAAAAAACAAATTAATCAAATGAATAAAGAAGTCACTGACTTTAGGGGGTCGCTTTGACTTCGATAAGTTAAGTGAAAGCATCTCAATTAATGAAGCTAAAATGGGGGAACCGAATTTTTGGAACGACCAAGAAAAGGCCCAAAAACTAATTGATGAAACCAATCTGTTAAAGCAAAAGTACGATCAGTTTCACGATCTACAAGAAAAAGTGGCTAACTTGGAAGTAACTGAGCAACTGCTGGAATTAGAGGATGATGCAGATATGCATACCGAGTTTAACCACGACTTCGAAGATACGCAAAAGGCTCTTCGTGAGTACCGTTTGGGACTGTTACTAAATGGCAAATATGATGCCAATAATGCCATTCTTGAAATTCACCCTGGTGCAGGCGGGACTGAGTCTCAGGACTGGGGGTCTATGTTACTCAGGATGTATACCAGATGGGCAGAGCAGCACCATTTCACGGTAACAATTGAAGATTACCAAGCGGGTGATGTGGCTGGGCTTAATAGTGTGAGTGTCATGATTTCTGGGCATGATGCGTATGGTTATTTACGCTCAGAAAAGGGTGTTCATCGGCTAGTACGGCTATCACCTTTTGATGCGGCAGGGAGAAGACATACCTCATTTGCCTCGGTGGATGTCATGCCAGAATTGGATAATTCTGTCGATATTAACATCAATCCGGATGACTTACGTGTCGATGTTTATCGCTCAAGCGGAGCAGGGGGACAACATGTAAATAAAACTTCCTCAGCTGTGCGAATTACGCATTTACCAACTGGAATTGTGGTGGCAAGTCAGGCACAACGCTCACAACTGCAAAACCGGCAAACAGCAATGTCAATGCTACGTGCCAAATTATACGAACGAGAGGAACAAAAGAAAGCCGAACAACGGGCTGCCATTGAAGGGCAGCAGTTGGAAATTGGCTGGGGTTCACAGATTCGCTCGTATGTTTTCCATCCTTATTCAATGGTCAAAGATCATCGCACAAACTATGAGACCGCTAACGTTCAAGGTGTGATGGATGGCAATTTAGATGGATTTATTAGTGCGTATTTGCAGTGGAAATTACAACAAGCTAATCCTAAGTAAAGGCACTGCCAAAACGGAGGCCACCAGTATGAATGAAGAAATTTTGGTCGTAGATGATGAACCGTCAATTGTTACTTTACTAACTTATAATCTAGAAGAAGCCGGTTTTCACGTGGCAAGCGTGACTTCAGGGACACAAGCGTTAACATGGTTGGACAACAATCAATCAGACTTAATTGTAATGGATTTGATGTTACCCGGAATAGATGGTTTGGAAACCATTAGGCGGATTCGAAAAAAACAAGAAGATACTCCAATTATAATTTTAACGGCTAAAAATAACGAATTAGATAAAATTGTAGGATTTGAAATTGGCGCCGATGATTATCTAACTAAACCGTTTAGTCCTCGAGAATTAGTGGCCAGAATTAAAGCTATTTTGCGACGCACTGAACGAGGTAAACAAATACAGGCCACAATCAAAACTGGGCATGCGCTTCGGCGGGTGGGCAACCTGGTTTTGGACGAAGATCGTTACGAAGTTTTAAAGAACCAAAAAAAAGTGGCACTCACACCTAATGAATATAAATTATTGGTTTACTTGTGGGACCACGCAGATCATGTATTGAATCGGGATCGCATACTAAACGCCGTATGGGGATATGATTATGCAGGACAAACTAGAATGGTAGATATTCACATTAGTCATCTTCGTGATAAAATTGAAGATGACCCCAAAAATGCACGACTAATTTTAACAGTGAGAGGCTTTGGCTATGAATTCAATACAAAAGAGAATGCTGAATAGGACCCTACGTTTTAGTTTAACTAGTTTTGTGGGTAACTTACTAATGGCATTTTTGGTTCTTAAAGCAGTCCAAAAAGGACAACACAGTTTTAGTACCCAAGAAATCAACTACATTTTGTTATTTGCAATCACGATTTTTGTGACAGCGATTGAAGTCGTCGTTTATTGGAGTAACTTGCGCCAATCGCAGTTGCGTCAGGATGCGCTAAATGAGAAGTTACAAGAAGTCTTAAAGGGCGAAAAAGCCAGTCAAATTTTGTTGCCTAAAGATGACCCGTTTTATGAGTTAACCATGACAGTCAATAAAATTGAGTCTCATGATCGGCACCAAATTCATAACTTGACTAACCAAGGCAATGAGTTAAAGGCTATTGTAAATAATTTGCCAGTTGGTGTGTTAGTGATTAATCGACATCGTGAAGTGCAATTAGCTAACCCGGCTACGATAGATTTATTGCAACTACAAATTCAAAAGGATCCACATCCGTATACTTTAGATATTAAGCAAGATGATTTACGGGCCCTGATTGAACGTACTTTTGAAACTAAACGGGATCATCATCGAACAATTCATCTAAAACGCGAGCCAAGTGAAAAGGTAATTGAAGCTACGGTAGTTTATAACAAACAGGTGCATCATCGTTATGAAGTGATTGTGCTCTTATACGATATTACTGAGGCTTGGACGGTCGAGCAAATGCAACTGAATTTTGTAAGTAATGCTAGCCATGAACTACGCACACCAATTACAGCTATTTCTGGATTTGCAGAAACATTGATGAATGGGGCAAAAAATGATCCGGATAAGCTAGATGAATTTTTGGCTATCATTCAAAAAGAAAGTCGGAAACTTGTGCGATTGACGGAAGATATTTTGTCTATTTCACGTACGCAGTCGGATGATCCGCAATCTTTAGAGATTACGGAAAGTTCACTAGCAGATTTAGCGCAAGAGGAGATTAATCTCCTTCATTCAGGTATGCAACTACATCAGGTGGAAGTAGTTAATGACATTCCAAAAAATGTGAAGGTGCAAACCGATGCGCAACAACTCGGTCAAATTATTAAAAATTTAGTTGCGAATGGTATTCGTTATAATCGTCCTTCAGGTCACGTTTCCTTATCTTATCAGGAGACGACGAATCGTTGGCAGTTAATTGTGAGTGACAATGGAATTGGAATTGCAACCGAAGAGCAGCCTAAAGTTTTCGAGCGCTTTTATCGAGTAAGTGCAAATAAACCTGGAGAATTAGTTAGTGGAACGGGATTAGGACTGCCCATCGTGGCTGAAAGCGTAAAAAATCTAGGTGGTGAAGTTCGTTTGAAGTCTGAACTTGGTAAAGGCTCAACCTTTATTTTAACTTTTCCCAAACAATGGCGACCTAGCGCTGAATATTAACCTTTTTGAAATGAATAATTGAGAGTGGTATTGAGAAAATTGTCTTTTCTCGATACCACTTTTTTGTCTGAAATAAGCCGTCACAAATCATCACATGCTTGTTTCAAATTAGACCTTTACCTAATCTTTACATGAACAACACAATAACAATACACGTGCTTGTTAGACTGACAGTGTAGAATCGAGAGGGGATGACGAAAAGTGCGAAAAATTAGCTGGATACTAGGTGTCTTAATTGTGGGTCTTATTGGCCTTTCCGGATGTGGAAGACGCCAAAGTCAAACCATTACGGTTGTTGGTTCAACAGCTTTACAGCCCTTAGTTGAACGTGCAGCAAGTAATTTTCAAGTAAAAAATTCAGCAGTTAATATTACTGTGCAAGGGGGTGGTTCTGGCACTGGGTTGAGCCAGGTGCAGGCTGGTGCTGTGACTATCGGCAATTCTGATGTTTATGCGGAAGATCAGGATGGTATTAAAGCGAGCTCATTAATTGATCATAAAGTCGCAGTTGTGGGGATCACCCCGATTACGAATAAAGAAGTCACCGTCCGTAACCTAAGTAAACGACAATTAGCACAAATTTTCACTGGAAAATTGACAAATTGGCGGCAGGTAGGCGGCAAAAATCAAAAAATCACCGTGATCAATCGCGCTCAAGGTAGCGGTATACGCAATACCTTCGAAAAGATTGTACTGAATGGTCGTCAACCGGTGCAAGCACAGGAACAGGATTCTAACGGGACAGTTCAAAAAATTGTCTCGGCAACACCGGGAGCAATTAGTTACACCTCTTTTTCTTATGTGAATGATCAAGTACGTGCAGTGAAATTAGATAACGTTAGTCCTACTGCAAATCACGTAGAAACAAATGCTTGGCCAATTTGGTCTTATGAGCATATGTATACCAAAGGTAAACCGAATGCACAAACACAAGCCTTTTTGAATTATATCCGATCCAAAAAGATGCAAAAAGAATTAATCACGGACCTTGGATATATCTCAATTCATGATATGCAGGTGACACGTAACCGCAAAGGACAAATTTTAACTGATGAGAAAGGGGTGTAAGTGGAATGGATGAAATCAAACGACAATTAACGAAAGCTTCAAAAGCTACGCGTCAAGATCGTTATGGAAAATGGATTGCATTTATATGTACGTTTTTAATCGGTTTGTTAGTGGTTTCTATTTTTTATTTGGTTGCCTCTAAAGGGTTAGCAACATTTTTTAGGGGTCACATTTCACTTTGGGACTTTTTAACGCACCAAGATTGGAATCCAGGACAGGTTAGTAAAAATGGTGTTCCGTCAGTCGGTGCGTTACCAATGATCGTGGGATCGTTTTCGGTCACAGTCCTTTCCGCTATTTTAGCGACACCGTTTGCGATTTCAATGGCGTTATTTATGACAGAAATCGCACCTAAGCGTGGTCAGAGATTTTTACAACCGGTCATCGAACTATTAGTGGGTATTCCGTCGGTAGTGTATGGTTTTGTAGGACTAACGATCATTGTTCCCGTAATCAGAGCTATCTTTGGTGGCACGGGTTTTGGTATTTTAGCTGGGACTTTGGTTTTGTTTGTAATGGTACTACCCACGATTACGTCCATGTATGTGGATAGTTTACGGGCTGTGCCTCGTTTTTATCGAGAAGCCGCGTTGGCTTTAGGGGCAACACGTTGGCAGTCAATTTACAAAGTTGTTTTACGAGCTTCCATTCCGGGCCTACTTACTGCGATTATTTTCGGGATGGCACGTGCATTCGGCGAGGCTTTAGCCGTCCAAATGGTTATTGGAAACGCGTCATTATTGCCACACAATTTAATTTCACCGGCCTCAACTTTGACCAGTGTTTTAACCACTGGCATTGGAAATACGGTTATGGGCACGTTACCGAATAATGCACTATGGTCATTAGCTTTGATTCTTTTATTGATGTCCTTAGGCTTTAACCTATTAGTTCGCTTAATTGGACGCCAAGGGAGGTTCACAAAATGAATGCAAAAATAATTGATAAGATTGCCACAGCTATTATTAGTTTGTTGGTTGGAGTCGTCGTTTTGATTCTGGTCGCGTTAATCGGTTATATTCTTTTCACTGGATTACCACATGTTTCTTGGCATTTTTTAACTTCACCGTCGCAAGCTTTCTTAAGTGGTGGTGGTATCGGGGATCAGTTGTTTAATTCGTTTTATCTGCTGATTTTAACCCTTCTTATTTCATTTCCAATTGCATTAGGGGCTGGTATTTACCTATTTGAGTATGCACCTAAAAACTGGGTGACAAATACTATCCGGGTGGCAATTGAAGTTTTAAGTTCATTACCTTCTGTCGTCGTAGGTTTGTTTGGTTTTCTTTTGTTTGTGGTAGAGTTCCAACTCGGATTTTCTATTCTTTCCGGTGCAATTGCGCTCACGTTTTTCAATCTTCCTCTTTTGACAAGAAGTATTGAAACCTCCTTAAGCTCAGTTCCCAAATTACAGCGGGAAGCCGGATTGGCATTGGGATTTTCACGATGGCAAACGGTCTTAGGTGTGATTTTTCCAGAAGCTTTACCGGGAATCTTGACGGCTATTATTTTAAGTGCCGGCCGAATTTTTGGGGAAGCAGCAGCCTTAATCTATACTGCAGGACAGAGTGCACCAGTACTTAATTTTGCTAATTGGAATCCGTTTAGTCCAACGAGTCCACTAAATTTCATGCGGCCCGCAGAAACTTTAGCGGTCCATATTTGGAAAATTAATTCTGAAGGTATTATGCCAGATGCGAGTGCCGTTTCAGCCGGGGCTTCGGCTGTGCTCATTTTGGCTGTTTTGATTTTTAATGTTTCAGCGCGCTGGTTAGGAAACCGAATTTATCGAAAAGTAACAGCATCTAAGTAAGGCGGGGTGACAAAAATGAAGACTTATAATTTAGAAGAAACTTATATTCACAAATTTGATCCGATTGAGACACCCCTCGGTTTAGAAACCAAAGACTTACAGGTGTTTTATGGAGACAATCATGCCATGTATAACGGTTCGCTCCAGTTTCCTAAAAATGCTATCACAGCTTTAATCGGGGCATCTGGATCTGGGAAATCAACTTTTTTACGGAGTCTGAATCGTATGAATGATGATATTGCGACGGTAAAAGGAAAAATTTTGTATCAAGACGTGGATATTAACGCTTCTGAAATCAACGTTTATGAAATGCGCAAACATGTGGGGATGGTTTTCCAACGCCCTAATCCCTTTGCAAAATCGATTTTTAATAATATTGCTTATCCCTTACGTAAAGCGGGGATGAAATCTAAGTCACAACTAGCAGAACGTGTGGAGAAAAGTTTGGTCCAAGCTGCCCTTTGGGATGAAGTCAAGGATGATTTAAACCGCAGTGCACTTGCGTTATCAGGTGGGCAACAGCAGCGTCTTTGTATTGCTCGCGCCCTAGCGATGAATCCGGATGTCTTGTTGTTAGATGAACCGGCCAGCGCCTTAGATCCGATCTCTACAGGAAAATTGGAACAGGCACTTTATGACCTACAGAAGCATTACACCATTATTATGGTTACCCATAGTATGCAACAGGCTTCACGCGTGAGTGATTATACCGCGTTCTTTCATATGGGACATATTTTGGAATTTGATCGGACACAAAGAATTTTTACACGTCCGCATATTCAGGCCACAGAAGATTATATCTCAGGTAATTTTGGTTAGGAGGCAACAAATGGCAAATGTGATGACAGCGCGGAATCTGCGCTTATATTACGGCAAACACGAAGCATTACATGGCATTGATTTAGACTTTCCGAAGCAAAAAATCACCGCTCTAATTGGTCCTTCGGGTAGCGGTAAATCTACTTTTTTGCGCTGTATGAATCGTATGAATGATCTTGTGGCTGGTGTTACGATTACTGGTAGTTTAAAATTAGATAATAAGGATATTTATAGTCCGAAAACTGATGTAGTTGATTTGCGGAAGCGTGTAGGAATGGTCTTTCAACAGCCGAATCCCTTTCCCTTTTCCGTATTTGATAACGTCGCGTTTGGGCTGCGTCTAGCTGGAATTAAAGATCGTGCTTTGATTCAAGAACGTGTCGAAACTAGTCTTAAACAGGCGGCAGTTTGGGATGAAGTCAAGGATAAGTTGAACGAAAATGCATTAGCGTTTTCAGGCGGACAGCAGCAACGAATCTGTATTGCCCGCGTTTTAGCAGTTCAGCCGGAAATCATCTTGATGGATGAGCCAACCAGTGCCCTGGATCCAGTATCTGCTGGAAAAATTGAAGACTTATTATTAAGTATCCAAGACAAATTCACAATTGCGATTGTCACGCACAACATGCAACAAGCTTCACGCATTTCTGATCAGACAGCCTTTTTTCTGGACGGCAAATTGGTAGAAGTGGGTTCTACAAAACAGCTATTTATGGCACCACAAAAAGAAGAAACAAGTGACTATCTAAATGGAAAGTTTGGTTAAACTGGAGGGAACTAAAATGCGCGGAATTTTTGAGGATGAATTAAAACGGTTGCATGGTAAGTTTACAGAGATGGGAATTAATGTGAGTGAGGCCATTTATCGGGCATCTAAGTCATTCATTGATCACGACAAAGCTCTTGCCCAACAAGTCATTGAGCATGATGAAGAGATTAATGAAGAAGAAATCAAGTTAGAGGATGAGGCATTGATGTTAATTGCCCTTCAACAGCCGGTTGCTGCTGACTTTAGGCAAATTATTATTGTGCTTAAGGCCAGCTCGGACTTGGAACGGATCGGTGATCATGCGGTCGGTATTGCCAGAGAATCAATTGAATTAAAAGGTGAGCAACGTGTTCCAGAAATTGAAGATGATATTGGCGAAATGACAAACAATGTGCGTTCAATGTTGGAAGAAGTTTTGGATGCCTACGTTAAGGAAGATGAAGTCGGGGCCAAACAAATCGCAATTGCAAATCAACAAATCGATAAAGCGTATGCCAATGTACGTGAGAAGACAATTGAAATGATGAAACAAGATTCCAAGGTCATTACAGGTAGTGCCAGCTATTTGATGGTGGCTAGCTATTTGGAACGTATAGGAGATCATATTAGTAATATTGCTGAATGGGTTGTTTATAATAAAACCGGACATTTAGCAGAACTGACACCCGACCATCATCCCGAAGAAAACTAATTAAAAAGATTGACTTGATAGGTGAAAGTTTAAGAATCTATCAAGTTTTTATTTTTAAAGCTTTAGTTTGCCAATTAGTTGCTCCAAGCTGTAGAATATAAGTAATTAACAACTTTGAGGTGAATAATATGAAATCAAATTCTAAACGAAAATTTGCAAAATCGAATCGCCGAATGGTGAGTGGTGTTCTAGGCGGAATTGCTGATTATTTTGCTGTTGATGCCTCTATTGTGCGTATCGTTTTTGTCGTTCTAACTTTGCTCACGCACGTTTTTCCTGGTATTTTGGTATATGCTTTGTTGGCTTGGTTAATGCCAGAAAATCCAGAGCCGCGGACAAATGGATTTACTGAGAACTTCTTCACGGGATTTGGACAACCGGGACAAGAAACTAAAACACGTAAACGAAAAATCATTAAAAATGTCCAAGAAGAAGACGATCCATCTTCGAAGCATCATGAATAAGACGCACTAATTTAAAGGAGTGAAACCAAGAATGAAATTTTGGCAAAGAGTTATCGTGGATGCCATCTTATTTATTGCATTGGCCGGTTTTTACCGTAATAGCGGTAATTTTGTGGTTACAAATGTGTGGGTTGCGCTCGGGGCAAGCTTGGTTTTGGCACTGCTTAATGCTTCCATCAAGCCTTTTTTGCAACTTATCTCACTACCAATTACAATTTTGACTTTAGGGTTATTCAGTATTGTGATTAACGCGGTCATTTTACAATTAACTTCATTTTTAGTGGGACCGACAAGTTTCTATTTTTCATCGTTTGGAATGACGATGTGGATTGCGTTATTGATGTCCATTTTAAATGCCATCATTTCAAACTATTTTATGAATCGATAAATTGCCACCAATTGGCAGGAGGTAAGTATTTTGGCAGATAGTGTAAAAGTTGCAGAGTTAGTAAAATCCATTCGCTTGGATGTATACTCAGGCAAAGAATTTTTGGATCAACGTGCCATCACAGTTAGCGATATTTCAAGACCCGGTTTGGAGTTAACCGGGTATTTTAATTTTTATCCCCATGAGCGGGTGCAATTGTTCGGTAGAACCGAAATTTCTTATGCGAAGGGAAGTATGACGAGCGAGGAACGTCAAGATGTCTACCAGCGTATGTCGCACGATGATACACCTGCGTTTGTGATTTCGCGTGGATTGCCCATTCCGGAGGAGTTAACTAAAGCTGCCAAGGCCAAAAATATCCCTGTGTTAGGTTCGGCGTTACCAACGTCACGCTTGTTGAGTAATATGACTAATTTCTTGGAAGGAAAACTAGCAGAGCGTCAATCAGTTCATGGCGAATTAGTGGACATATACGGTTTAGGGGTCCTAATTACTGGTGATTCTGGCGTAGGTAAAAGCGAAACAGCCTTAGAGCTTGTCAAACGCGGGCATCGCTTAATTGCGGATGATCGGGTTGATGTCTATCAACAGGATGAACAGACCTTGGTAGGGGAGGCACCCAAAATTTTACGGCACTTATTGGAAATTCGTGGTGTCGGAATTATTGATGTGATGAACTTGTTTGGTGCCGGTGCGGTTAGAACAGAGACGGATATTAATTTGATTGTCCACTTGGAAAATTGGGATGATGACAAGCAGTTCGACCGTTTAGGCAATGGGCAACAAACACGTAAGTTCTTTGACGTTGAAATTCCACGAATTGCGATTCCAGTTCGTACAGGACGTAACTTGGCCGTCATTATTGAGTCAGCGGCAATGAATTTCCGTGCTAAAAATATGGGTTATGATGCGACCAAAGTGTTTGACGAGAACTTGAATGAATTAATTAAAGATAATTCGAAGAAAAACTAGCAGGAGATGACGGGTGTGAGGTTATTATTAGGCGCATTGAATCCAATTGCTTTAAAATTAGGACCTTTCGAGGTTCATTGGTATGGCGTAATTATTGCAAGTGCCGTGGTGATTGCAACAATCCTTGCCGTGCGTGAGGGAAAAAGGCGGCGCATCAATCCTGACGATATTTATGACATGATTTTGTGGGCACTTCCGGTAGCCTTGATTTCGGCACGCGCATATTATGTCATTTTCGAGTGGCCATATTATGCGCAACATCCGGATCAAATAATCGCCATTTGGGATGGTGGTATTGCCATATATGGGTCTTTGATTGGGGCAGGTTTGGTGGTTTACTTTTTCTGTCGCGCCAAGTGGATTCCTGTTTGGTTGATGTTAGATGTGGCAGGGCCAGTTGTTTTAATGGCACAAGGCATTGGTCGGTGGGGCAATTTTATGAATCAAGAAGCTTTTGGCCGGATAACGTCCCTACAATTTCTCCAAAATTTACATATACCACATTTTATTATTCAACAAATGTTTATTGATGGCGCGTATCGTCAACCTACGTTTTTATATGAATCCATTTGGGATCTATTAGGTTTTGTTCTTTTAATGAGTTTTCGTCATCGGCACCACTTATTTAAACAAGGCGAAGTTTTTCTTAGTTATGTTATTTGGTATTCGTTTGGACGTTTCTTCATTGAAGGAATGCGCACTGACAGTTTAATGATTGGTAACATTTTGCGGGTATCACAGTTATTGTCTGTAATTCTTTTTGTAGGCGGAATCATTCTATGGTATATTCGTCGTAAGAGGAACCAAACTAACCCTTGGTACTTGGATGGAAATGAATTAAATCCGCGGAAAAGTTGAGTAATCGCTGTGAGTGTTAGATAATAGAAAAGTAGATCAGAAAATGATTAATTATAAGGAGTCATATTAATGTCTGAGAAAATTGCGGTATTAGGTGCTGGTTCGTGGGGAAGTATTTTAGCTAATCTTTTGACGGAGAATGGAAACGACGTTCGCGTTTGGTCCAATGCTCCCGAACAGGTTAAAGAACTAAATGAAAAGCATACTAATGAACATTATGTTCCAGGATTCAAGTATTCAGATAAGTTAGTTGCTTATGATGATTTAAAAGCTGCTTTAGACGGGGTATCAGTTGTTTTGTTTGTGGTTCCGACTAAAGTAATGCGCCTAGTTGCCAACGAGATGGTAGCTGTTTTAGAAGAAACAGGCAACAAGCCAATTATCGTACATGCTAGCAAGGGATTAGAACTAGGAACACATAAGCGACTTTCTCAGGTTCTGGAAGAAGAGATTCCTGAGAAAAATCGCGAGGCAATTGTGGTCTTATCAGGACCTAGTCATGCTGAAGAAGTTGCTAAAAAAGATATTACTTTAGTTACAGCAGCAAGTGAAAACGCTGATGCTGCCAAGAAAGTTCAGCAACTCTTTATGAACAAATATTTCCGTGTTTACACTAATCATGATGTGATTGGGGTTGAAATGGGAGCCGCTTTGAAGAACATTATTGCACTTGGAGCGGGGGCTTTACATGGGTTAGGTTATGGTGATGATGCCAAAGCCGCTTTGATGACGCGTGGATTAGCTGAAATTAGTCGTTTAGGGGTGGCATTAGGTGCCAAACCATTGACGTTTATTGGTTTATCTGGTGTAGGTGATTTAATTGTGACGGCAACTAGTGTCCACTCACGAAATTGGCGAGCTGGTAATGAACTCGGACAAGGCATGCCTCTAAAAGAAGTGATTGATACCATGGGAATGGTGATCGAAGGAATTCCTTCAACACAGGCGGCTTACGAGTTAGCTGAACAAAATCACATTGATATGCCAATTACACGTGCTATTTATGACGTTTTGTATAATGGCAAGGATGTCAAAACAGTGATCGGTGAGTTGATGGACCGTGAAGGCAAACCAGAGATTGATTAAGGTATTTAAATAAAAATTTTTTATACTAAAGGAGCGTTATTTATGTCAGAAAGAGTTAGAAAAGCGATTATTCCAGCAGCCGGATTAGGAACAAGATTTTTGCCAGCTACAAAGGCTTCGCCAAAAGAAATGTTACCAATTGTGGATAAACCAACTATTCAATTTATTGTTGAGGAAGCTCGTAAATCTGGAATTGAAGATATTCTGATTGTGACCGGAAAAGGAAAACGGGCTATTGAAGATCACTTTGACTCCGTTCCTGAATTGGAAAATAACTTAAAAGCTAAACATAAAGACAATCTTTTAAAGTTGGTCGAAGAAACGACCGATATTAATCTTTACTTCATTCGTCAGTCTCACCCTCGTGGTTTAGGTGATGCCGTATTGACCGCTAAAGACTTTGTGGGTGATGAACCATTTGTTGTCATGCTGGGTGATGATTTAATGGATGATAAAGTGCCATTGACCAAACAACTTATGAACTCTTATGAAGAGACCCATGCTTCTACTTTAGCTGTTATGCAAGTTCCTCATAAAGAAGTTTCTAAATACGGCGTTATCAAACCACAGGCAAAAATAAAGCCTGATCTCTTTAACGTGGAAAGCTTTGTTGAGAAGCCAAGTCCAGAAGAGGCACCTAGCGATTATGCCATTATTGGGCGCTACCTGTTAACTCCTGAAATCTTTGATATTCTCGAACATCAAAAGCCAGGTAAAAGTAATGAAGTTCAATTAACAGACGCCATTAATGAATTAAATAAAACACAACGCGTGTTTGCTCATGTCTTTACTGGCGAGCGGCATGATGTAGGAAATAAATTTGGCTTTTTGAAGACCAACATTCAGTATGGTCTCCAGCATCCGGAAGTTCGAGATGATCTTCGTGAGTATATCAAGCAATTAGGTGCACAACTCATCGAAGAAGATAAGACAGATAAGAAAAAGAAGTAGATTGGTTTTTTAAATAGTGTTTCTAGGAACTGGCAATTACCGGTGATTTACTGGCATTGCCAGTTTCATTATTTTATAATAGTTGCAGCTAACTTTTTGTAAGCAAAATAGTAGACATTCTGGTAAGAAGATAGTATATTTATTATCAAAATAGGAGAGAGGGGAAGACATTTGGCAAAAGAGTACGACGTTATTGTAATTGGCGCAGGGCCGGCAGGAATGACAACCGCTTTGTACGCGTCACGGGCAAACTTATCTGTGCTTATGTTAGACCGTGGTATTTACGGTGGGCAGATGAATAATACGGCAGCAATTGAGAATTATACTGGATTCAAATCTATCTTAGGACCGGATTTGGCAAAAGATATGTATGACAGCTCGATTCAATTTGGTGCCGAGTATGCATACGGCAGTGTGCAAGAAATTGAAGATCACGGTGATTTTAAAACGGTTAAAACGGATACGGATAGTTTTAATGCTAAGGCTGTGGTAATTGGCACGGGTTCAGAATATAAGAAGTTAGGCGTAACCGGAGAGGATACTTATAGTGGCCGCGGTGTTTCCTACTGTGCGGTTTGTGATGGAGCCTTTTTCAAGGGCATGCACCTGATTGTGGTTGGTGGCGGTGATTCTGCGATTGAAGAAGGTATCTACTTGACACAGTTAGCTTCTAAAGTCACGGTTATTCATCGGCGGGATCAATTACGTGCGCAAAAGATTAGTCAAGAACGTGCTTTTGCTAATCCGAAGATGGAATTCGTTTGGAACAGTAATGTGACTGAAATTGTGGGTGATGATCAAAAGGTTACCGGCGTGAAGGTCAATAATAATAAAACTGGTGAAGATAGTTTTATTGATGCTTCTGGTGTTTTCATTTATGTGGGAAACCATGCAATGACCGATAATTTGCATAACTTACCAATTCTAGATGAAAATGGCTGGATTCCAACTGATGACCATATGCAGACAAACGTCCCTGGCATTTTTGCTGTCGGAGATGTTCGTCAAAAAGATCTCCGTCAGATTGCAACTGCAGTTGGCGAGGGTGGTATTGCAGGACAACAGGTCTTCTCGTATATTCAAGATTTAAAGGCTAAAACAACAGTTAAATAATTCTTAAAGTTTCGTGGAGTGAACTCTGCGAAACTTTTTTATTATTAAAAAATAGATAGGCTGCTGTAAAGGTGAGGAAAACGTTTTAATCCTGGGTGTGAAATGTTGTATACTTAAAGTGTTGAAAAATTTCGCCAATATTTGGGGGTAATGACTTGGATTGGAAAGATACATATCAAGAGTGGACGACACGTCAGGATCTAGAGCCGAGTTTAAAGGCTGAATTAAACGAATTAGCAGGACAAGATAAAGAACTTGAGGAAGCTTTTTATGCGCCAATGGAATTTGGTACGGCAGGTATGCGTGGTGTAATGGGCCCCGGAATTAACAGGATGAACATTTATACAGTTCGTCAAGCAACCGAGGGGTTAGCTAACTTCATGGATGAATTGAATAACAAAACGAAACAACGTGGCGTCGCGATTAGTTTTGATTCAAGATATCATTCAGAAGAGTTTGCACATGAAGCAGCTCATGTTTTGGGAAAGCATCAAATTCCTAGTTTTGTTTTTGATGATATGCGTCCGACACCCGAACTTTCATTTACGGTTCGCCATTTACATGCTTATGCTGGCATCATGATTACGGCCAGTCATAATCCTAAACAGTATAATGGTTATAAAATCTATGGACCTGATGGCGGCCAGATGCCACCAACAGAATCAGATAAAATTACCCAGTATATCCGTAAGGTAACTGACATTTTTGATATTCCAGTTGCTCGTGAACATGAGCTGAGACAAAACGGGCTTATGACACTAATTGGTGAAAATGTGGATGCCGCTTATCTTGCAAAAGTAAAGACGGTGACCATTGATACTGATCTAATCCGTAAGTACGGTTCGGATATGAAATTGATTTATACACCTTTACATGGAACTGGGAAAGTTTTAGGCAATCGTGCTTTACAAAATGCTGGATTTAACGATTTTACCATTGTGCCAGAACAAGCAATTGCAGATCCCGAATTTATCACGACGCCATTTCCCAATCCCGAATTTGCGCAAACCTTTGATTTAGCGATTAAATTAGGCAAAAAACAGCAAGCTGATTTGTTGGTGGCCACAGATCCAGACGCCGATCGATTGGGAGCGGCAGTGCGGCAGCCTAATGGTGACTATCGCTTGCTGACAGGAAATCAAATGGCGGCGTTGATGCTGAACTACATTTTAACAGCACGGCAAAAAGCGGGAACTTTACCTGAAAATGCCGTGGCAGTCAAATCAATTGTTTCTAGTGAATTGGCAACTAAGATCGCAGAAGCGCATGGGGTTGGCATGGTCAATGTGCTGACAGGATTCAAGTTTATTGCTGATCAAATTCAGCACTATGAAGAAACGCAGGCACACACTTTCATGTTTGGCTTTGAAGAAAGCTATGGCTATTTGGTTAAACCTTTTGTACGCGATAAAGATGCAATTCAGGGTATTGTGTTATTAGCTGAAATCGCGGCTTACTATCGCAAACAAGGCCAGACTTTGTATGATGGTCTCCAAGCGCTTTTTGAGACGTATGGCTATTACGCTGAAAAAACCATTTCCAAAGATTTTCCTGGGGTGGACGGTCAACAACAAATGGCGTCCTTAATGACCAAATTCCGTGAGGAACGTCCTACTGATTTTGCTGGGCATCGAATTACGGCTTTAGAAGATTTTGAAAAACAGTTAACAATCTTTAGTGATGGTAGCAGCCAAAAAATTGCCTTGCCTGTCGCAAATGTGCTTAAGTATCAGTTAGATGATGGTACTTGGATTGCCATTCGGCCGTCTGGAACGGAACCTAAAATTAAGTTCTATGTGGGGACTGTAGGCAAAAGTAATCAAGAATCAAAGGAAAAGATTGCTGCTTTTGAGCAAGCGATTGATCAGTTCATCAAAGCATAAATAAGAATTGTTAAGCAGAGGTTCAGTTTAGTTAAGGAGGCCACTGATGGGAATTCATCAATACATCAAAAGTTTAAGTAACTTAGAGACTTTAGTACGCGCGCCGGGAATTTTTAAATATCAAAAGCATTCGGTTGCTGAACATTCATTTAAAGTTACGCAGATTGCCCAGTTTTTAGGGGATGTTGAAGAAAATAGTGGTCAAAAAGTAAACTGGAAATCATTATATGAAAAAGCACTGAATCATGATTATAATGAACGTTTCATTGGTGATATCAAAACACCGGTGAAATATGCCACCCCTAAATTACGGGCAATGCTAGCCGACGTGGAGGACTCTTTATCCGAAAACTTTGTTAATAATGAAATTCCAAGTGAGTTTCGTAAGGCCTATCGTCGCCGTCTATCAGAGGGAAAGGACGGAACGCTAGAAGGAAAAATTTTGTCTGTGGCTGATAAAATTGATTTATTATACGAGTCTTTTGGTGAAATTCAAAAGGGAAACCCTGAAAAGACTTATGAAGAGATCTATAAGGAGAGTTTAAGTACAATTGTGCAATTCAAAGATCTGGCATCCGTGCAGTATTTCTTACATGAAGTTTTGCCTGATTTGTTGAAAGAAAAGTTTACTGATCAGGCCAAATTAGGCGAAATTACTCGAAAAATTATCGATTAAACAAGTTGATGGCGAAAGTATGTTCGGTGTGTTAAAATTGAAACATTGTTTAAAAGGGAAGGCAATTGCTTTCCTTTTTTTGTGAACGAAGTGGAGGGCTTTGCAAATGATAGATCGTACTGATAATAATAGGTTTGAGCTGATTTCTCACTATAAACCAACGGGTGATCAGCCTAAAGCAATTCAACAATTAGTTTCAGGAATTAATACCGGAGAAAAGGCACAAATTCTCTTAGGGGCGACCGGTACTGGAAAAACGTTTACCATTTCCAATGTGATTCAACAGGTCAATAAACCTACTTTAATTTTGTCCCATAATAAGACTTTGGCAGGGCAACTTTATGGAGAGTTTAAGCAATTTTTCCCGAATAATGCCGTTGAATACTTTGTCAGTTATTACGATTACTATCAGCCCGAGGCCTATGTGCCATCCAGCGATACTTATATCGAAAAAGACTCTTCAATTAATGATGAAATTGATAAATTACGCCATTCTGCGACGAGTTCTTTATTAGAACGCAACGATGTTATTGTGGTGGCATCTGTTTCAAGTATCTTTGGTTTAGGTGATCCCAAAGAGTATAAAGATCATACCGTTTCGTTACGAGTGGGACAACAAATTGAACGTAATCAGTTACTACGAAAATTAGTGGACATTCAATTTGAGCGTAATGATATTGATTTTCAACGGGGCCGTTTTCGTGTCCATGGTGATGTGGTTGAAATCTTTCCAGCCTCTCATGACGAACATGCGCTTCGTGTGGAATTTTTTGGGGATGAAATCGACCGTATCCGTGAAGTCGATGCTTTAACTGGTGAAGTGGTTGGTGATCGAGAACATGTGGCAATTTTCCCAGCGACCCACTTTATGACGAATGAGGATCAAATGGACGTTGCCATCCGAGGCATTGAAGCCGAACTTAAAGATCGGTTGAAAGTGTTAGAAGGGCAGGGAAAATTACTTGAGGCTCAGCGACTAAAACAACGGACAACTTATGATGTGGAAATGTTACGAGAGATGGGCTATACAAATGGCATTGAGAACTATTCAAGGTTTATGGATGGGCGAAAACCAGGAGAACCACCGTATACATTATTAGACTTTTTCCCGAAAGACTTCTTGATGGTTGTGGACGAATCCCATGTGACGATGCCCCAAGTGCGCGGAATGTATAATGGTGATCGCGCCCGCAAACAACAACTAATCGATTATGGTTTTCGTTTGCCGAGCGCTTTAGACAATCGACCCTTAACATTACAAGAATTTGAAAAACACGTGAATCAAATTGTATATATGTCAGCGACTCCTGGACCTTATGAAGAGGCACAAACTAATCATGTAGTTGAACAAATTATTCGACCAACCGGGTTATTAGATCCGGAAATCGAAGTACGTCCTATTATGGGACAAATGGATGATTTAGTTGGAGAAATTAATAAGCGCGCAGAACGTAACGAACGTGTTTTTGTCACGACTTTAACGAAAAAAATGGCTGAAGATTTAACGGATTATCTAAAAGAGCTTGGCATCAAGGTCGCTTATCTACACAGTGACATCAAAACTTTAGAGCGAACCAGGATCATCCGTGATTTACGTACGGGTAAGTATGATGTTTTGGTAGGAATCAATTTGTTACGTGAAGGGATTGACGTTCCCGAAGTATCATTGGTTGCCATTTTAGATGCCGATAAGGAAGGCTTTTTACGCAACACCCGCTCTTTAATCCAGGTGTCTGGGCGTGCTGCTCGTAATGAGCATGGACGCGTGATTATGTATGCAGATACGATTACTGACTCTATGCAGGCAACCATTGATGAAACCGCAAGACGACGTAAGATTCAGGAAGCCTATAACGAGGCCCATCACATTACGCCGCATACAATCAAGAAATCAATTCGTGACTTGATTGCACCCACTAAAGAAACTGAAGATACGGGCAAAAAAGATAATTTCTTGGAAACTGATTTTGAAGACATGTCTAAGAAGGATCAAAAGCAAATGATCGCCAATCTAACCGAGCAAATGCGCTCAGCGGCTAAAAAACTTGACTTCGAGACGGCAGCGACTTTGCGTGATACAATAATGGAACTAAAAGCTGAAATAGGCTAGGGGGAATTGAATTGGCGAACGATAAAATTGTCATTCATGGTGCAAGAGCACATAATTTAAAAAACATCGACGTGACAATCCCAAAAAATAAAATGGTTGTGATTACCGGGTTATCTGGTTCGGGAAAGAGTTCATTGGCGTTTGATACATTGTACGCTGAGGGACAACGGCGGTATGTTGAAAGTTTGTCTGCCTATGCACGACAATTTCTAGGACAGATGGATAAACCCGATGTAGATTCGATTGATGGATTGAGTCCTGCAATTTCTATTGATCAAAAAACAACTTCCAAAAACCCACGTTCAACGGTGGGGACGGTCACTGAAATTAATGATTATCTACGTTTGTTATGGGCAAGAGTGGGTCATCCTATTTGTCCAAATGATGGGACGGAAATTACGAGTCAATCTGTTGAACAGATGGTGGATCGTGTTTTAGAATTGCCAGAGCGAACTAAATTACAAATCATGTCACCAATTGTGCGCGCTAAAAAGGGACAACATAAAAAAATCTTCGAAAAAATTAAACGCGAAGGTTTTGTTCGCGTTCGTGTGGATGGTGAAATACATGATATTGAAGAAGAATTAGATCTCAATAAAAGTAAAATGCATACTATTGAGATTGTCATTGACCGAATCGTAGTCAAAAAGGAGATTCGTTCTCGCTTATTTGATTCTTTTGAAGCTGCCTTACGATTAAGTGGTGGTTATGCGACAGTGGACGTAATTGGCGGCGAACCATTACTTTTCTCAGAACACTATTCGTGTCCAATTTGTGGTTTTACGGTTGGCGAATTGGAACCACGTTTATTTTCGTTTAATGCACCATTTGGCGCTTGCCCAGATTGTGATGGGTTGGGAATCAAATTAGAAGTGGATATGGATTTGGTTGTTCCAGATCCAACCAAAACCTTGCGTGAGGGCGCTTTGGCACCTTGGAATCCAATTAGTTCCCAGTATTATCCTAGTTTATTGGAACAGGCATGCAAGGCTTTTAAGATCGATATGGATACACCTTTCGAAAAGCTGAGCAAGGCTGATCAAAAGTTTGTTTTACACGGATCAAATGGTAAGAAATTTCATTTTCACTATGAAAATGATTTTGGCGGAGTACGTGACGTGGACGTTGCATTTGAAGGTGTGGTTGAAAATGTGGCGCGTCGTTATAAGGAAACAAATAGTGATTTTACACGTGATGTGATGCGCAGTTATATGCGCGAATTAACTTGTCAGACATGTCATGGCTATCGATTGAATCGAAAGGCACTCAGTGTTAAAGTGATGAATCAGCATATTGGTGAAGTTTCTGCTTTGCCAATTGATGATGCAATCGATTTCTTTAACCACGTGACCTTGTCTGAACAAGAAACCTCAATTGCAAAACCTATTTTAAAAGAAATTCGTGATCGGCTGACTTTCCTTCGAAACGTGGGTTTAGAGTACCTTACATTGAGTCGTGCTTCTAGGACACTTTCTGGAGGAGAAGCTCAGCGTATTCGTTTGGCAACCCAAATTGGATCTAATTTATCAGGTGTTTTATACATTTTGGATGAGCCTTCGATTGGACTCCATCAACGTGATAACGACCGTCTGATTGGGTCGTTAAAAAAAATGCGTGATTTAGGGAATACTTTAATCATCGTTGAACATGATGAAGATACTATGCGTGCGGCTGATTATTTAATTGATATTGGTCCAGGAGCTGGTGATAATGGCGGTGAGGTTATGGCTGCTGGCACACCAAAACAGGTGGAAAGAAATAGAGCTTCCTTAACGGGACAGTACTTAGCTGGTAAAAAATTCATTCCTGTTCCTCTTGAACGCCGAAAGGGAAATGGAAAAAAGATTACAATTAAAGGCGCAGCAGAAAATAACTTGAAGAAAATTAATGTAGATTTTCCATTAGGAAAGTTCATTGCTGTGACCGGTGTTTCTGGTTCGGGAAAATCGACACTTGTGAATATGATTTTAAAACGGGCGTTAGCACAAAAGTTAAATCATAATTCAGAAAAGCCTGGCAAATACCGCTCAATTGCGGGTGTCAACAATATTGAAAAGATCATTAATATTGATCAAAGTCCAATTGGGCGTACACCGCGGAGTAATCCCGCTACCTACACGAGTGTTTTTGATGATATTCGAGGGTTATTTGCGCAAACAAATGAAGCAAAATTACGAGGATATCATAAAGGCCGCTTCAGCTTTAATGTGAAGGGCGGCCGTTGTGAAGCATGTAAAGGCGACGGTATTCTAAAGATTGAGATGAATTTTTTGCCTGACGTTTATGTGCCCTGTGAGGTATGTAAAGGGAAACGCTATAACTCTGAAACTTTAGAGGTCAAATACAAGGGAAAGAATATTGCGGAAGTTTTGGAAATGACTGTTGAAGAAGCCTTAAACTTCTTCGAACCAATTCCAAAGATTCGTCGTAAGCTACAAACAATTGTTGACGTGGGTCTAGGGTATGTTCAACTTGGACAGGCGGCTACAACCCTGTCTGGTGGAGAAGCTCAACGAATGAAGTTAGCGTCTGAACTACACAAACAATCTAGTGGTAAAAGCTTTTATATTTTAGATGAACCAACAACTGGCTTGCACACAGATGATATCAAACGCTTATTGGAAGTTTTGCAACGCTTGGTTGATAAGGGCAACACGGTGTTGGTAATCGAACATAATTTAGATGTTATTAAAACGGCCGACTACCTGATTGATTTAGGACCAGAAGGTGGTGCTGGTGGTGGTTCTGTAGTCGCGACCGGTACACCTGAGCAAATTGCGCAAGTTTCAGAAAGCTATACAGGAAAGTATTTAAAACCTGTTTTGGAACGCGATAAGCAACGGACAATGGCAGTATCTACAAACAACAAAAAAGTTTCAAATTAGATGCTTAAAAGAGTTGAGACTGGGGAAATCCCCAGTCTTTTTCTGTTTCTGAATCTCAATAGTCGAAATCGAGGGCAACCGGATGATTCGTTGTTTTTTTAGACTTTAAAAATAAATAAGTAATATTTCAAAAAATGGCACGCCCGGTGTGTTATAATTAGCTATCGCGAATGGGGGATAAAAAAATGACAGACGAAAAAATGCAATTAGTGATTGTGACCGGAATGAGCGGTGCCGGTAAAACGGTTGCCATGCAAAGCTTTGAAGATTTAGGCTTTTTCTGTGTGGATAATATGCCACCAGCACTTTTACCCAAGTTTTGGGAACTGGTTAAAGAGTCAGGGAAAATCAATAAAGTGGCGTTGGTTGTCGATTTACGTTCCCGTGCATTTTACGATCAAATTCTGCACATGCTAACCGACGAAGATAATGAACTGACTGGCATTCAATCCCAAATCCTGTTTTTAGATACTTCTGATCAGGAACTGGTTTCGCGTTACAAGGAAACACGGCGTTCACATCCTTTAGCCATGGAGGGTCGTGTGGTTGATGGTGTTCGAAAAGAGCGAGAACTCTTAGCGCCAATTCGTTCAAATGCGAAATTTGTGATCGATACAACGGCAATGACGCCACGTGAATTACGTGAACAAATATTTGAAGCGTTTGGTTCAGATGGTGTTGTTGGCAAATTTCATATTGAAGTGGTTTCGTTTGGCTTCAAATATGGCTTGCCAATTGATGCTGACATTGTGATGGATGTCCGTTTTTTGCCTAACCCTTATTATATTCCCGAACTAAAGGCAAAGTCTGGTTTAGACCAGCCGGTTTATGATTATGTCATGAACCAGCCAGTTACCGAAAAATTTTATAATCATTTTATTTCGCTACTGCGATATGTCATGCCTGGGTACCAAAAAGAGGGTAAATCAACCGTTACGATTGCAATTGGCTGTACCGGTGGACAACATCGTTCGGTGGCGATTGCGCAAAGAATTGCAGATGATTTAACTTCAGATTATACTGTTCACGTCCAACATCGGGATGTGAAAAAACGAAAGGAAACTGTGAATCGATCATGACAAAGAAACAGGCAGCACGGAATCGCCCTAAATTTGTGGTGATTGGTGGAGGAACCGGGTTACCGGTGATCCTTAAAAGTTTAAAAAAACAAAATGCAGATATTACAGCCATTGTGACTGTTGCGGATGATGGTGGCTCATCGGGCGTCATTCGAAATTATGTGAATGTGGTTCCGCCTGGTGATATTCGTAATGTCATTGTGGCGTTATCAGAACTTCCAAAGATTAATTTGGATATTTTTCAATACCGGTTTAAGAGTGATGATAGTTTCTTGGCTGGGCATGCTATAGGTAATTTAATAATTGCGGCCTTGTCAGAAATGAAATCGGGCATTTTTTCAGCCGTACAGGAACTTTCAGAAATGATGAAAGTTGATGGTCACATTTACCCAGCTTCAAATGAGCCCTTAGTTTTACATGCGGAATTTACAGATGGGACACAGTTGGCTGGTGAATCTGAAATTACCGCGGCTCACAAAACGATTAAAAGAGTATGGGTAGAGCCAACTTCTTGGAATGCGGGACAAAAACCACATGCTGTCCAAGAGGCGATTGATGCCATTTTAGATGCTGATGAAATTGTTTTAGGACCGGGGAGCCTATTTACAAGTATTTTACCCAACCTTATGATCTCAAACATTGGGGATGCCGTGCTCAAAACAAAAGCAGAAGTGGTCTATATCTGTAATATCATGACCCAGAAGGGTGAGACAGATCATTTTACCGATTCGGATCATGTAGCGGTCTTAAATCGACATTTAGGACAAAATTTTGTGGATACAGTGTTGGTGAATACAGCTAAAGTACCTGATAATTACATGGATTATAATCGTTATGATGAGTACTCGACTCAAGTACGGTCCAATTTTAAGGGCTTACGGGCGCAAAATTGTCGTGTGGTTTCTGATAACTTCTTGTGTTTACGTGATCATGGGGCGTTTCATGATGGTGACCGCGTGGCACAGGAATTGTTTAATGTTGCGGGGAATCCCAAAGCGTGTGATTAAACTAACTTGAAAGGAGGGGCTTTCGTGTCTTATGCAAGTGAAGTGAAAAAAGAGTTAACTGGCTTGGACGTTCGCTCGAAAAATGCCAAGGCAGAGTTAATGGCGTTGATTCGAATGAATGGGTCAATTAATTTGGCTCATCGCCAGTTAGTTTTAAGTATTCAAACCGAAAACCCTGCCATTGCAAGGCGAATTTATGCACTTTTAAAGAAATTTTATGACGTTGAAGCTGAATTGATCGTCAGACGTAAAATGAAATTGAAGAAAAATAATTTGTACATTGTACGTTTAATGACCAAGTCCCAGTTTATTTTAGAAGATTTAGCCATTTTGGCAGATGGGTATCAAATTAATGAAAAGGTTCCGGATGAATTGTTGACTACAGAAGGCGAAATTCGTTCTTATTTGCGGGGCGCATTTTTGGCGGGTGGTTCAGTCAACAATCCGGAGACCAGCCGTTATCATTTGGAAATTTATTCCCTGTATGAAACGCATAATGCCATGTTGATGGAATGGATGAATCGTTACGATTTAAATGCGCGATCGACGCAGCGCCGTAGTGGATATATTGTCTATTTAAAAGAGGCAGAACGTATTGCAGACTTTTTGTCTTTAATCGGCGCAACCAATTCTATGCTCAAATTCGAAGATGTTCGTATTTTACGCGATATGCGTAATTCTGTGAATCGGTTAGTGAATTGTGAAAATGCAAACCTAACCAAGGTAGCTAATGCTTCTACTAAGCAAATTAACAATATTAAATATATTGATGAGGTGGTTGGTCTGAACAACTTACCTCCCAAACTACAAGAAGTGGCGCGTGTTCGGTTAGATAATCAAGAAGTCAGCTTAAAAGAACTAGGGGAGTTGATTCCTAGCGGTGCAATTTCAAAATCTGGGATCAACCATCGACTTCGTAAATTAAATGAATATGCGGAAAAGTTACGCGCATAACTTGATACAAAAAAATGGTGCACCCAGTTTTGAGTGCACCATTTTAATTTGTCTATTATTTTAACTCAGCGTTGTTTTCCATAATCGCATCGATGAGACCGTAATCTACAGCTTCTTGAGCTGAGAAGTAATGGTCACGTTCAGTATCACGATTGATAGTTTCCAAAGGCTGACCAGAATTGTTTGCCAAAATTTGGTTTAATTCTTCACGAGTCTTCAAAATTTGAGTTGCTGCAATTTCAATTTCAGTTTGTTGTCCTTGGGCACCACCAGAAGGTTGATGAATCAAAACTTCTGAATGTGGTAAGGCAAATCGTTTCCCCTTTGTTCCAGAGGATGCCAAGACACTTGCCATAGAAGCTGCCATTCCCATAACAATGGTTTGTACATCCGACTTAATAAAGCGCATGGTGTCATAAATGGCAAGTCCTGCAGTGACAACCCCACCTGGAGAGTTGATGTACAGATAAATATCTTTATCTGAATCCTGAGCATCTAGGAATAACAATTGGGCAATAATTGAGTTAGCAACATCATCATCAATCGGGCCAGAAAGCATAATAATGCGATCCTTTAGTAAACGAGAGTAAATATCATAAGCACGTTCGCCACGTGATGATTGTTCAATAACTGTTGGAACCAAGTTCATAACTTAGTAGCCTCCCTTTAATTTCATCTTTAGTTTTATTAGCTCATCACTAATATGTTTACAGCTTACCGCTAAGGTCAATAAAGGTCAAACAATTTAACTTGTAATTCAAATTTTGATTCATAATGGGGTAAAGTGAACTTATCCCATCGAAAGATATCACTTATAAATGGTTTTGGTTGACTTATAGTGTCCTGTGCTGAATAATTAATTAAGTAATGAATCCCTTTTCATGACGATCATCGACTTTCAATCTAAGCAGATGATCAAAAAAGTTATAAATTACTTAAATGAGTGTACAAAAAAATGCGCCATGCGGGAGTCGAACCCGCGTTTCAAGAACCGGAATCTTGCGTGCGATCCACTACACTAACGGCGCAAACTACTTCATTAATTTTACTGTATTAACTTTAAAAAAACAAGTTTATTTAAGCGAGGTGAGCAACATGGCGCTTCAACAAGGCCTACATCAACAACAAAAACAAGTTCAGCGTTTGGCAATGACTCAGACGTTGCAACAATCGATTCAAATCCTTCAATATAATGTTGAAGAACTTCAAAAATTTTTAGACCAGAAGGCGCTAGAAAATCCTCTAATTAGTGTCACAAATAGCCGTGAAGAATCGGCTATTCCGGTTCACCACAATATGGTGGATGATAATTATATGAGTCAAATTCCTGATGATAGTCGACGCTCACTTTTTGAATATTTGCTAGATCAAATTCACTTAACCATGCGTGACACGCCATTGCGCAACCTTGTATTATTTTTGCTAGAGTACATTGATCAAAATGGATATCTAAAAATTTCGATTGATGAGGCTATCCAAAAAACAAAGGCTAGTAAAGTCGAGGTTGTCGATGCCATTACGTTAATTCAACAGCTTGATCCACCTGGTGTTGGGGCTAAAGATTTACAAGAATGTTTGTTACTACAAGCAGAGAATGACGACTGGGCGCCTGCAGCAGCCGTTGAAATTCTTAGAGAAGACTTTGAAGCCTTAGCTAATCGAAAGTGGCAGCAAATTGCTAAGAAAAGAGAAATGGACTTAAAAGAAGTTCAGAAGGTTTTTGATTATGTTCGGACGTTAACACCTAAGCCTGGTGCACTGTTTCATTCAGAAGCTTCTCAATATGTCTTTCCAGATCTTATTGTCGAAAATGATAATGGGGAGTTAAGTATTCGGACGTCAAAGGCAGCCAAACCACAGGTCCATTTCCAAAAACGTTATTTTCAGCAAATGTTGCAGCGCAAGGATGATGAAGTCACAGACTATGTGAAAGAAAAGAAACGCGAATTTGATTGGATTGCGCGTAGTCTGGATCAAAGAGAAAGCACAATTTTGCGAGTAGGTCGTGTATTAGTCTCTTATCAGCGAGACTTCTTCTTGGAGAGGACGAAAGAATTACGTCCACTACTTTTACAAGATGTGGCGTTAAAGTTGGGGTTACATGAATCAACAATTAGCCGTTCGGTCAACGGTAAGTATCTGCAAACACGCTTTGGAACTTTTGAGTTAAAATCATTCTTTAGTAGCGCGGTTGCCAAAACAGATGCTTCTCCTGAGGGCTTGTCTGTTGATTCAGTAAAGCGCTTATTACAAAAATTTATTCATGAAGAGGATAAAAGAAAGCCGCTTTCAGATGCCAAAATTGTTAAAAAATTGGCAGATCAAAAGATTGAGGTTTCGCGTCGGACGGTTGCCAAATATCGTGAGAGTCTGAACATCGCTTCCTCGTCGGCACGCAAACGTTTTGAGTAATGGCAGTATTGTTTTGAGTTGCATTGAAGGGCAGCACCTGATATAATACAGTATGTAAGTGAGAGGTATACAACTAAAGAATTTCGGCGGTTGTGTGCCATTTATTTTGAATTTGTTGGGTCGTCTAATGACACATATGGTCGTTTTATGTCCCGATTAGGAGCAATAAATCATGCAAAATGAGTTGAAATGGCTAGAAGCAATTGCGCCTGACATGGTGGATGTGTTTTTAAAGCGTTTTTCAGTTCTACGAAGTATTGCTTTGATGGCTCCGATTGGTAGGCGCGGCTTATCTTTGCATCTTAATATGAGTGAGCGTGGGTTACGAACACATACCGACATGCTTCGACAGTTAGGATTAATTGATATTTCGCCTGCTGGGATGACATTGACTAAAGAGGGCACATCTGTCTTAGAAGGTTTAACTGATTTAGTTAATGATTTGCTCGGATTGCAACAGTCTGAACGTGATTTAGCAAAAATCTTGGGCATTGACCGGTGTTTTATTATGACAGGCGATTGTGATTTTCAAGATCGTGTGTTAGATAATATGGGCACAATTCTAAATGATACACTTGCAAAAATCTTGCCGGAGGGTAATAATGTAATAGTGGTGATGGGGGGTCATACAATGGCTCAAGTTGCTTATCAATTTACCCCCGAGCTATCCACGAAGCGACAACTTACATTTGTTCCCGGACGTGGTGGTATGGGACAATCACTTGCTATGCAAGCTAATACAGTTTGTTCAATTATGGCTGATCGTACACATGGTGAAAGCCAGTCGATGTATGTGCCTGAAACGCTAAGTGAAAAAACCTATCAACCGTTGTTAGAGGAACCAAGTGTTCAAATGGTTTTAAAACTAATTGAACAAAGCAATGTTGTTGTTCATGGAATTGGACGAGCCGATGAGATGGCTGAAAGAAGAGAAGTTGATCCTAACATTATGCATCTTCTTGAACAAAAGAAAGCTGTCGGTGAAGCATTCGGATGTTTCTATAATCAGGCGGGTGACATCGTCTATAAGGTACCTCGAATTGGATTACAATTAGAGCGTATCCATTCAATCGATCATGTATTTGCAGTTGCGGGTGGTCATACGAAGGCGCAGGCAATTGTATCTTACATGAATTTAGCACCACATCAGACATGTTTAATAACTGATGAAGGTGCCGCAAACTTGATTTTAAAAAAGTAATGTTTGGTTACAAACGTCACTTTTTAAAATAAAAATTATTTTTTAGATTCCTAAAGGAGGAAATCTTAGTATGACTGTAAAGATTGGTATTAATGGTTTTGGACGTATCGGTCGTTTAGCTTTCCGTCGTATTTATGAATTAGGCGCAAAGTCAAATGATATCGAAGTTGTGGCTATCAATGATTTGACAAGTCCAGCAATGTTGGCACACTTATTGAAGTATGACTCAACACATGGTACTTTCCCTGGTGAAGTTAGCGCAACAGAAGACTCCATCATCGTTGATGGCAAGAAATACCGTGTTTACGCAGAACCTAAAGCACAAGATATTCCATGGGTTAAAGAAGACGGTGTTGACTTTGTTCTTGAATGTACAGGTTTCTATACATCAAAGGCAAAATCACAAGCTCATTTGGATGCTGGCGCAAAACGTGTTCTGATTTCTGCTCCTGCTGGTAACGACCTTAAGACTGTTGTTTACAACGTTAATGATGACGTTTTAACTGCAGATGACAAGATTGTTTCTGCTGGTTCATGTACAACAAACTGTTTAGCACCTATGGCTTACTTCTTAAACCAAGAATTTGGTATTGAAGTAGGTACAATGACAACTATCCATGCTTACACAAGTACACAAATGTTACTTGATGGCCCAGTTCGTGGTGGAAACTTACGTGCTGCTCGTGCTGCCGGTGTTAACACTATTCCTCATTCAACTGGTGCTGCAAAGGCTATTGGTCTTGTAATCCCAGAATTGAATGGTAAGTTACAAGGACATGCACAACGTGTTGGTGTTGTTGATGGTTCATTGACTGAATTAGTATCTATCTTAGGTAAGAACGTTACAGCTGACGAAGTTAATGCTGCAATTAAGAAACATACTGAAAACAACGAATCATTTGGTTACAACGATGATGAAATCGTATCTAGTGACGTTATCGGCACAACATACGGTTCAATCTTCGACCCAACACAAACTGAAGTTACAACCGCTGGTGACAAGCAATTAGTTAAGACTGTTGCTTGGTACGACAACGAATACGGCTTCACTTGCCAAATGGTACGTACTTTATTGAAGTTTGCTACTCTCTAAGATTAAATAAATCTTTAAGTTTGTAAATTTCAAAACCGTCTAACGGTTTAAGGCGGAGGGAGGCAAACTTCCTCCGCCTTTTTTAATAGAAAAAACTAAATTTCTTAAACAGGAGGAACAAATTTTGGCTAAATTAACAGTTTCAGATTTAGACGTTAAAGACAAAAAAGTTTTAATGCGTGTTGACTTTAATGTCCCTGTAAAAGATGGTGTGATCGGCGACGATAACCGTATCGTTGCAGCATTACCAACAATTAAATACATTATTGAACATGATGGTAAAGCAATCCTATTTTCACATCTTGGTCGTGTAAAGACTGAAGACGACAAGAAAGCTTTGACAATGCGTCCAGTTGCACAACGTTTGTCAGACTTATTGGGCAAACCTGTCACATTTGTTCCAGCTACACGTGGTAAACAATTGGAAGATGCCATTGCTGACATGAAAGATGGCGATGTGTTGTTATTTGAAAACACTCGTTTTGAAGATCTTGATGGTAAAAAAGAAAGCGGAAATAACACTGAATTGGGTCAATACTGGGCTTCACTCGGTGATGAATTCGTCAACGATGCCTTTGGTACAGCTCACCGTGAACATGCTTCTAATGTGGGAATTGCTACAGCTATGAAGGCTGAAAATAAACCGGTTGCTGCTGGTTTCTTAATGGAAAAAGAAATTAAATTCTTGGGTAATGCCGTTGACAATCCTAAGCATCCATTTGTTGCTATTTTAGGTGGTGCTAAGGTTTCTGATAAGATCGGCGTCATCGATCATTTACTTGATAAAGCTGATAAAGTGATTATCGGTGGTGGTATGACATATACCTTCTATGCAGCTAAAGGTCTTAAAATTGGTAACTCACTTGTTGAAAAAGACAAGATTGAATTAGCAAAACAAATCTTAGAAAAGGCTGGCGACAAGATCGTCCTTCCTACAGATAATGTTGTTGCAGAAAAATTCGATAATGATGTGCCAAGCAAGGTTGTCGAAGGTGATATTCCTGATGGTTATATGGCACTTGATATTGGACCTAAATCAGTTAAAGCATTCGAAGATGTCTTGAAAGATGCTAAGACTGTTGTTTGGAATGGCCCAATGGGTGTCTTCGAAATGAGTAACTATGCTAAAGGAACTCTTGAAGTAGGTAAATTCTTGGGTACTTTAACTGATGCAACTACAATTGTTGGTGGTGGTGACTCAACTGCTGCTGTTAAACAACTTGGTGTTGGCGATAAGTTGACTCATATTTCTACTGGTGGTGGTGCTTCCCTTGAGTACCTTGAAGGTAAGACCTTACCAGGAATCGCAGCTATTTCAGACAAATAGATAGCAGCAGGCTTGAAAACTTTTTCAAGCTTTTTGCTGTTATATAAACATGGTTTGTCATATATGAAAGGAAGTATTATTGTGCGTACACCAATCATCGCTGGAAATTGGAAAATGAATAAGAACCCTAAGGAAACAACTGAATTTGTTAATGCTGTTAAGGATCAACTTCCTGAAAGCAATAAAGTAGAATCAGTTATTGGTGCTCCTGCGGTTGATTTACAAGCTTTATTAGATGCTGCTAAAGGGTCTAATTTAAAGGTTGCTGCTGAAAATTGTTATTTTGAAGATGAAGGTGCTTTCACAGGTGAAACTTCACCTAAAGTTCTTTCTGAAATGGGTGTTGACTATGTCATTATCGGCCATTCAGAACGTCGTCAATATTTCAAGGAAACAGACGAAGATATTAATAAGAAAGCCAAAGCAATTTTTGCTAACAACATGTTACCAATCATTTGCTGTGGTGAGACTTTAGAACAACGCGAAGCCGGTCAAACTAATGACTGGGTTTCAGGCCAAATCACAAACGCACTTAAAGGTTTATCAGCAGAGCAAGTGGCTTCACTTGTTATTGCTTATGAACCAATCTGGGCAATTGGAACTGGAAAGACTGCTTCAAGCGATCAAGCACAAGAAGTCTGCCAAGTTCTTCGTGAAACTGTTGCTAAGTTATATGACCAAACAACGGCTGATAAAGTTCGTATTCAATACGGTGGTAGTGTAAAACCTGCTAACGTTAAAGAATTGATGGGTAAAGAGGATATCGATGGTGGCTTAGTCGGTGGTGCAAGTCTTGTCCCAGATTCATTCTTGGAATTAGTTCGTTTTAATGCTTAATTTTAAAGCAGTTTTGTAATACAATTAAGTTGTAACAGAATTTACTAAATTTAGTGAGGAGAAATTACAATATGTCACTTATTACTGATATTTATGCACGTCAGGTTTTAGATTCACGTGGTAACCCAACTGTTGAAGTTGAATTATACACAGAAGATGGCGGCTTTGGTCGTGGAATCGTTCCTTCTGGTGCTTCAACTGGGGAACATGAAGCTGTTGAACTTCGTGATGGCGACAAAAGCAAATTCATGGGCCAAGGTGTCACCAAGGCTGTTGAAAATGTTAACAAATTAATTGCTAAGGAAATTGTTGGTTATGAAGTAACTGACCAATTAGCAATTGACCAAGCTATGATTAAGCTTGATGGTACTCCAAACAAAGCAAAATTAGGTGCTAACGCAATTTTAGGTGTTTCTTTAGCTGCTGCTCGTGCTGCTGCTGATGAACTCCAAATTCCTTTGTATAACTACTTAGGTGGATTCAACGCACATGTTTTACCAACACCAATGTTGAACGTTATCAATGGTGGAAAACATGCTAATAACGATGTTGACTTCCAAGAATTCATGATTATGCCTGTTGGTGCACCAACAATTACAGAAGCAATTCGTTGGTCTTCAGAAACATTCCACAACTTAAA
Organism: Pediococcus cellicola; assembly: GCF_001438655.1. Classification (GTDB taxonomy): domain Bacteria; phylum Bacillota; class Bacilli; order Lactobacillales; family Lactobacillaceae; genus Pediococcus; species Pediococcus cellicola. The sequence goes on along the minus strand of NZ_JQBR01000004.1, from coordinate 88,889 downwards.
GAACTTGTTAAACGAACAAGGTTACTCTACAGCTGTTGGTGATGAAGGTGGATTTGCTCCTGACTTGAAGAACAACGAGGAACCATTTGAAATCCTTGTTGAAGCTATCAAGCGTGCTGGTTACAAACCAGGAAAAGATATTGCAATTGCCTTTGACTGTGCTGCTTCTGAATTCTATAATACAGAAACAAAGAAGTATGACTTAAAGGGTGACGGCAAGTCATATACTGCTGAAGAATTTGTTGACTTACTTGATGGTATCGTTGACAAATACCCAGTTGTTTCTATCGAAGATCCTTTGGATGAAAACGAATGGGAAGATTGGCAAATGGCTACTGAAAAACTTGGTAAGAAAGTTCAAATCGTTGGTGACGACTTGTTCGTTACAAACACTGACTACCTTGCTAAGGGAATCAAGATGGGTGTTGGTAATGCTATCTTGATTAAATTGAACCAAATTGGTACATTAACAGAAACTGTTAATGCAATTGAAATGGCTAAAGAAGCTGGCTACACAGCAATCGTTTCTCATCGTTCTGGTGAAACAGAAGATACAACCATTGCTGACTTAGTTGTTGCTTTGAACGCTGGCCAAATCAAGACTGGTTCAATGAGTCGTACGGAACGTATTGCTAAATACAACCAATTGATGAGAATTGAAGATCAATTAGGTGAAGTTGCACAATACAAAGGTATCCATGCATTCTACAACTTAAGTGAACAAGCACGTAACGCAATTACAAACAAGTAATTTTGTGCTTACTTAGAAAAGTTCTCAAAGAGAAAATTCTCTTTGAGAACTTTTTTGTTTATCAAAATGTACTAACAAGGTGTCAGCTAGATTAGTTAGTGTGATTTAATGATGGTGGTTAACTAATCGTTTATTTGAAAATAGATATTCATACTTTTGATTAGCTTTAAAAAGTGTAGAATTATATTAGATTACAATAAGCAGGTGAATGATAATGTCAGAAAATTTGGCTCTGTTGGATTTTGATGATCAACAAAAAGCTGTTTTAATGCCAGATCATGATGGTCCCTTTGAGTTTCATGCTAAGGCGATTTTTCCATTCTTAACGGATTTAGAAATTACACAATTTGTTAGAAACCATCATGGCCAACAAATTGGCTTTTTTGAAACGATTACCAAAACTTATGCCGTGTATGAGTGCCGTTATCATGATGAGTGGATTACTGTCGCACAGGCGCCACTTGGGGCTCCGGCGGCTACCCAATTCTTAGATTTTTTAATTTATTTTGGCGTTCAAAAGGTGATTAGTATTGGTAGTTGTGGCGTCTTGACCAATATGCCTGAGAATCAATTTTTAGTACCCACAAGTGCCTTACGTGATGAGGGAACTTCTTTTCATTACGTAGCCAAAAGTAATTTTATCCAACTAAATAAGGCCGTTGTGAATCAAATTGAAGGAACGCTGTCGACCTTGGCATTACCTTTTTGTGAAGTGAAAACTTGGACAACTGACGGTTTTTTTCGTGAAACACCTAACTTAGTACGTAAACGTAAAGCACAAGGATGTGAAGTTGTGGAAATGGAGTGTGCGGCATTGGCTGCCTGTGCTCAGTTCCGAAAAATTTCGTTTGGACAAGTGTTTTTCACAGCGGATTCATTGAGTGACCTTGAAAAGGATGAACCACGAAATTGGGGATTAGGTGCTCATGAAAAAAGCCTTACTTTGGCGGCAGATTTGGTAACCAATTTAAATTAAGAATTGAGGTTTTTAGATGATGGAGAAATATATTTTATCGATTGATGAGGGGACCACAAGTACGCGCGCAATTATCTTCAATCATCAGGGGCAAAAAGTGGTTGAAGCACAACGAGAAATTACCCAGATTTTTCCCAATCCAGGTTGGGTTGAACATGACGCAAATGAGATTTGGGAAGCTGTGTTGTCTACAATTGCCAATGCACTAATTAAATCACAAATCCGACCTTCCCAAATTAGCGGTATTGGAATCACAAATCAGCGTGAGACGACTGTGATTTGGGATAAAGCAACCGGCTTACCCATTTACAACGCTATTGTGTGGCAATCTCGGCAAACAGCTGATATCGCAAACCAATTAATCTTAGCGGGTTATCAAAAGCAAATTCATCAAAAAACGGGTTTGATTGTTGATGCTTATTTTTCGGCCACCAAAATTCGCTGGATTCTAGATCGAGTGCCTAATGCGCAAGAACGTGCTGAAAACGGTGAATTATTGTTTGGCACGATTGATTCTTGGCTGGTATGGAAATTGACAGGTGGTGCAGTTCATGTCACGGACTTCTCAAATGCGAGTCGTACAATGTTATTTAACATTCATGATTTGAAATGGGATCAAGATATTTTGAAATTGTTGAATATTCCTCAAACACTCTTACCAAAAGTTAAATCTAATTCTGAAATTTATGGGTACACCAAAGACTATCATTTTTATGGGAGTGAAGTTCCGATTTCTGGGATGGCAGGAGATCAGCAAGCGGCACTGTTTGGGCAAATGGCTTTTGAACCGGGAATGGTGAAGAATACATACGGTACGGGGGCTTTTGTAGTTATGAATACGGGCAAGCATCCTCAATTATCCGATCATAATCTCCTAACTACGATTGCCTATGGGATTGATGGGCAAATCTATTACGCCTTGGAGGGCAGCATTTTTGTAGCAGGTTCAGCAATTCAATGGTTACGAGATGGTATGCAGTTACTTAAAGCTTCATCTGAATCGGAACAGGCTGCTAATGCGTCTACTGATCATAATGAAATTTACGTAGTACCCGCGTTCACAGGGCTGGGTGCACCTTACTGGGATTCCGTTACAAGAGGTGCTGTCTTTGGAATTACTCGGGGAACAACGAAAAATGATTTTATAAAAGCGACGTTACAAGCATTGGCGTATCAAACACGAGATGTTGTAGACACAATGAAAAGTGACGCGAACATCAACATTCCCGTCCTCAAGGTAGACGGTGGCGCTTCTCACAATAATTATTTAATGCAGTTTCAAGCAGATATTTTAGGCATTGAGATTGATCGTGCCTCAGATCTGGAGACAACGGCACTTGGCGCTGCTTTTTTGGCCGGTTTAGGGGTTGGTTTTTGGCGAGACATAGCGGATATTAAAAAGGTATTTCAGCCTGGAAAAATTTTTTTACCGGCAATGAATGAAGCGCAAAGACATAACCTGTACGAGGGATGGCAGGAAGCCGTGCAGGCGGCACAAATGTTTAAACATCAGCCTTATCGAAAAAAATAAATCATAAGACTTCAAAGAAGAGCGAACTCATTTTTGAAGTTTTTTTGTGTGCAAAATTGATGGTACACTATTAGATATAAGAAAAAAAGAATTGAGATGGTATGATGCAGTGGAAGGGGACCAAAAGTACTCAAAAAAATAAGCCCGATCAGACGAGATTGCTCTCTATTTTAAAAGGTTGTCTAATAGGGATTTTGGCCGGGTTTGTGGTGAGTGCTTTTCGACAAATGATTGTGCAAAGTTTGAACTTTGTGGTGTTTATGTATAAGCAAATTGCTTTAAATTGGTGGTTATTACCAGTTTGGATAATTTTGATGATTAATTTAGCGATATTTGTCGGATATTTGGGGAAACAATTCCCTGAAATCAAAGGATCTGGAATTCCACAGGTTGAGGGGCAACTCTCAGGGAACCTTGAGTATGCTTGGTGGCCTGTACTGTGGCGAAAGTTTGTTGGCGGTATTTTAGCAATTGGGCCCGGTCTTTTTTTGGGTAGGGAAGGCCCTTCAATTCAGTTAGGGGCCACCATTGGTCAAGGGTATGCCGAGCTATCTCACGAATCAGAAGTAGACCGCCGTGTATTTATCGCAAGTGGTGCTGCTGCCGGATTGTCAGCAGCTTTTAATGCTCCCATTGCAAGCACGTTGTTTGTTTTGGAAGAGGTCTATCATAATTTTTCGCCTCTAATTTGGACTACGGCTTTGGCAAGTGCGATAACTGCCAATTTTGTGTCGACCGGTTTCTTTGGGTTAACACCAGTTTTACATATTGTTTATGCAAGAGCTTTACCACTGACCATGTATCCTCATGTGTTATTATTAGGAATTTTCTTAGGTGTGATGGGATTTGTGTATCAGCGCGTACTATTAAAAATGAATGATTGGTATAAGGCACTTTTGAGATTTCCGGACTGGCTTTTTGGGATCGTCCCATTTTTGTTAGTCATTCCACTTGGATTTTTAGTTCCCCAACTTCTGGGGGGTGGTAATAGTGTCATTTTACAAATTGCGACACAACTGCCAGGACTAAGTCTTTTAATTGGTATTTTTCTCATTCGCTTTATATTTTCGATGATTTCGTATGGTTCTGGTCTTCCAGGTGGTATTTTTTTGCCAATTTTATCACTGGGTGCCATTTTAGGTGCCATTTATGGCCAGACAATGATTTCGTTAGGCCTCTTTCCGCCTGCATATTTGACGAACTTCATTGTTATTGCAATGGCTGGCTATTTCGCGGGAATTGGAAAGGCACCATTTACTGCTATTCTGCTAATTACGGAAATGGTGGGAACTCTGCATCACTTAATGCCTCTTGCAGTGGTGTCCATTACGGCTTATCTCGTGGTGGACTTGTTAGGTGGTGCTCCAATTTATGAGTCTTTGCTGCATCGAATTGTGAAGCCCACAATGCCGCATAGTGGTGGAAAATTAGATCGAATTGAATTCCCTATTTTTGCTGGCTCTTATTTGGCTGGACACCAGGTGAGAGATTTTAAATGGCCCCAAAACAGCCTCTTAGTTGCTGTGCGTCGTGGAGAGCGAGAAATTATTCCCCACGGAGATACGTTACTTTTGGCTGGTGACACTCTAATCATTTCAACTGATCATCGAAATCGGGGACATCTATTTCATTTGCTGAACCAGCTACCAATTGAGACTGGCTAGTCAAACCAAGAATAAAGTTAAGGGTAAGACTGGAAAAAAACGAAAACTGTGATAAAATATAGAGGATATACTACAAGTTTAGGTAGGAGGTCGCTACTTGTATAATTTATTAATGACTATCTTATTAATCGTTTCAGTTTTGATTATCATTGCGGTGATGATGCAACCGGCAAAGACTGATAATGCCCTATCCTCTCTTACGGGTGGTGCGGATGACCTTTTTGCCAAATCAAAGCCACGTGGATTTGAAGCATTTATGCAAAAAGTCACGTTAGTTTTAGGAATTGTCTTCTTTGCGACTGCAATTGCAATGGTTTACGTTTCCTCACACTAACGACTAAGCCTCCTGTAATTTTTGCAGGGGGCTTTTAATTAAGTAAAAAACACTAAAAAATTTGAGGTAAAGTATGGAGACAAACAAATTACAGGCTTCAGTAAGTCACTTTTTGAATCAACACCCTAAGGAAAGTTTCACAGCTGAAGAAATCTTTCAAAATCTAAATTTAGAAGGCGCTAGCGTCTTTAACATTTTGGTCAAGGAATTGGCAATTATGGAACGTTCAAATCGTGTTCATATTACGGAACAAGGCAAATTTTCTTTGCCAATTCAAGCAAATCAACAAGTTGTCCATGGTGTATTCCATGCCAATGATCGTGGTTTTGGTTTTGTGGCGGTCGATCCCGCTGTTCCTGATATTTATATCAGTGATGAGCATACAGCGTTTGCCCTTAATCAGGACGAAGTAGATGTTCGAATCACTAGAGCTGCTAAACCGGGAGACGATCGTGGCCCAGAGGGTGTTGTGACCAAAATTACGGAACGACACTTTACGCAGGCAGTGGGTGTTTTTCAAAAAAGTGGTGCTGATCCTGAAAAGGGCATCATCGGTGAAATTGAATTAAGAGATAAAAAATTAGCGTCTTACCATTTTGATGTGTTGTCTTCTGGTATTAGTCCACAGGAAGGTGCCGTTATTACGGCAACTGTGACCCAATATCCTAATCTAAAACATCCTAAATTAATGGCTGGAGTGGCCACTGAAACAATTGGTTTCAAAGACGATCCTGGTGTTGATATTCTGCAAGTCATTTATCAACATGAAGTTCCGTATGAATTTCCAGACGATGTTAAAGAAGAAATCAAGGCAATTCCTGATGTCGTGACAGATGCCGAAAAAGTTGGACGAAAAGATTTAACAGGTGAAACTGTGGTCACGATTGACGGCGACGATTCTAAGGACTTTGATGATGCTGTTGGTGTTTATAAGATGGCTAATGGGCATTATCATCTAAGCGTCAATATTGCCGATGTGAGCCATTATGTGAAGGAGGGCTCTCCCTTAGACCATGAGGCCTATCGACGCAGTACGAGCGTCTATTTGACGGATCGTGTGGTGCCAATGTTGCCTCGCAAGTTGTCTAACGGTATTTGTTCTTTAAATCCTGACGTAGAACGTTTAGCCATGACCTGTGAAATGGAAATGGATAGCGAAGGGAAAGTTGTTGATCACAAAATTTATCCAAGTGTCATTAAATCAGACGCACGGATGACTTATTCAGATGTCAATAAAATTTTGGAATCTCATGATGAAAAAACACGTGCCCGGTATGCAGATTTAGTACCAATGTTTGAAACAATGGCTGAGTTACACAAGCTCTTGCTGAAACGTCGTAAACACCGTGGCGCCATTGAATTTGATGATAACGAAGCTCAAATCATTGTGGATGAAACCGGACATCCTATCGATATTAAGGTCCGAGTTCGAGGCACTTCTGAACGCATGATTGAGTCCTTTATGTTGGCAGCAAACGAAACGGTTGCTCGTCACTATTCAGAATTAAAGGTACCATTTTTGTATCGGGTGCATGAAACACCAGATAGTGAAAGAATGCTTAGTTTCTTTGAGTTCTTAACCAACTTTGGCTATTCTGTAAAAGGTAGCTCTAAAAACATTAAACCTAAAATGCTCCAAAGTGTTCTAAAACAGGTTTCAGGAAGTAAAGAAGAGACCATGATTTCGGTTATGATGCTGCGAAGCATGAAACAGGCTAAGTATTCTGAAGATTCTCTTGGTCATTTTGGATTAGCAGCCAAGTACTATACGCATTTCACTTCACCAATTCGACGTTATCCAGATATGTTTGTGCACCGCTTGATTCGCCATTACGCTGAAGATGGTATCGGTGAAGATTCTCAAGCGCAGTATGTGGATAAGATCCCTGAAGTAGCTGCCCATACTTCCAAATTAGAGCGGCGTGGGATTGATACTGAACGAGATGTGGATGGTATGAAAAAAGCAGAGTATATGGGTGACCACATTGGTGAAGAATTCAAAGCGGTGGTTAGTTCTGTCATGAAGTTTGGCTTGTTTGTAGAACTTGATAATACGGTCGAAGGACTTGTGCATATTAGTCAGATGAAGGATGACTATTATGAATATGTTGAGAACCAAATGGCATTGGTTGGGCGTAACACCCATCGGACTTACCAAATTGGCCAGGAGCTTGAGGTTAAACTTTTGCGAGTGGATAAAGATCAAAGTGAAGTTGACTTTGCTCTCCTACATCCTGAAAAGACACCTACTAGTGAAATTCAATTACCGCCACGACAATTTAGAAACGGTGGTAACTACAAATCTGGCAGTCGGCAAGGCAGTCATAATAAAAATTTTCACAAGAAGACAACTTCCACATATCGAAATAATTCAGCTAAGAAATTCCACTCAACAAATTCGCATAAGCCTTCGTCAACTTCAAAGGCGTATGATCGTAAAAAGTAGGAGTGATGTAAATGGCAAAAGCCAAACAGAAGCAAACATCAGCCTTAGCTCAAAATAAAAAAGCACGACATGACTACTCGATTTTAAAGACGTACGAGGCAGGCATGGTTTTGACGGGGACTGAGATTAAGTCGGTACGAGCTAGCCGGATCAACTTAAAAGATGGCTATGTCCAGATTAGGAATGGAGAAGCAATTTTGATGAATATTCATATTAGTGAATATTTAGAGGGAAATCAGTTTAACCATGATCCCTTAAGAAATCGAAAGTTGCTCCTGCATAAAAAGCAGATTGCGGAGTTAGCTGAACAGACACAAAATAAGGGCATTACCATTGTTCCTTTAAAAGTGTATCTGAAACACGGTTTTGCTAAAGTTTTAATTGGCGTAGCTAAAGGTAAACATGAATATGATAAGCGTGAGACAATTAAGCGACGTGATCAAGAGCGTGAAATTGCTAAAGCGGTCAAGCGTTATCGTTAAAGAGGCTGGGGGAATCTCCTGGTCTTTTTTTGTCTCTGAATTTTAATAGTCAAAACCGAAAAAGGCTAATTTTTCCACTTAGCTATGAAAAAAGCGCTGCAAAGGAACGACTCATTTATTTTCTTAGGCTGCCATAGTTTTAGTAATCTTAGTTGCATGCGTAACGTCGCCTGTGCAAAGTCAAAACATCTTTTTCACTCTCCAATTTAAATCATATTTGTGCGATGACAGTGGGGGATGGCTTTTTGTGTTTCGGACTCGAAGTTCTGGAGAGCTTGGAACAGTCTTGACTTTACTTTCAGTATAAACAAAAAGTTCTGAAATTAATCAAATGTCATTGATTAACTTCAGAACTAATCTTAGATTGTTTTAGTTAGGCCTATTTTCCTTTAGCTTGTTGACGATGTGCAATGGCGGGCATGATAAGTCCTAAGGCCAATAAAATGAGTGGCGTGACAATATTCATAATCAGCTCTTGCCAGTAGGTAAATGAAGTTGGTGGGACATCTTGTGGGAACACACCAAACGTGGCAGCTGCGAACGTCACAATAAAACACCATAGTGCAACCAAGTAAGCTGCACGGTCATTTTTTATGAACACGTAGTCTGACTGGAACTTGTGAGAATTCTTACGCATTTGCATAAATGCAAAGAAAATCCAACAAGTGACGTAGGGAGAAACAATACCATTTAAATTTAATAACCAATTGAAAATTTCATTCATATCTGGTAAGAAAACACCCATAAGTAAAATTCCAGCTGATAAACCGGATGTCAGAATGTACCCATTAATCGGTCGGCCGTTTTTATTCAATTTTAGAAGTTGCTTCGGCATGAATCGTTTACCAGTATCCAGTATAAGCATTCGTGTCATGGCATCTAGAAGTAAAGCAAGGAGGGCAAACATATATAAAAGCTGTGCAATCGAAAATAGGAACATCATCGAGTGACCTAATCCAATATGGCGGCCTACATAATCAAAAGCGTAGTAACTGCCGTTCATTTTTAAATCTACAGGCAAATGATGATCATTAAAGAACACTCCAAGGGAAAATGAACCAAAGATAGTCAAAAATCCTGCCATGATGGTTAACATCATGATGGCTTTTGGAAAATCTCGTTTTGGATGACGCATTCTGGTTACATATGGTGCAACCAATTCGGAACCACTAGTTGCATAAATCAGGAGCCCCAAAGTTGAAAAGAAATGCAAATTAATTTTGGGGGTAAAACTGGATACATGTAAAGGAGCAGAAGCAATAGATTCCCCGTGCATTAAATTGACAACGGTGAGGACCACGAAAAGAATGGTCATAATGAACATGGCGCCACCGCCAAGGGCGTTTAAAAATTGTAACGAGTTTTTGATACGGTTTTGCAACACTATAAAAATGATAAAAACTAAAAAAGTTAAGAATGCAAACATGGCGTTGGACATATGCTGTTCCATTGAATTATCGCCATTGATTAACCATCCGAAAGCTACGACTACTGTATTAGCAGTATCAACGACGTATGGAATACTGGCTGCCCAATATGTCCATGCCGTAAAATAGCCGAGCACGTCGCCACTAGTTGCGCGCACCCACGAACTTAAACCGCCACCGGCATTACTGAAAGTGGAACCGAGTTGACCAACCATGAGGCCATAGGGGATAACATATAAGGCAAATAGAATAACCCATGTGGTAATCACACCTAAACCCTGGTTTTTAAAGTTGTAAATAATATCGTCAAAACCAATGACGTTAACAAAGGCCATAAGTCCTAAAACTGGCCAACTAATATATTTTGTATTTTTCATATCCCAAATCCTATCTCAAAAATCATTTAATTTTAGCATAGTTTGAATCCAAAACGCTATAAAAACTTGAGGCAAAAAAATAAAATTTTCACCTCAAGTTTTTGAGTCGTTCAGATTCAATTAGGAATTTATTAAACGCGTTTTTTTAGATGATAATAATGATGGTTAGCGACCACTTGCACGCGCTCATTTTTGAAACCAACACGTTCATAAAGCTTGGCAGCCTCGGGGTTCTCGAAATCAACCAGCAAGCCAACTTCTTTAGTATGTGCTTGTTTCGCCACAGTTGGTAAATAATTGAGTAGTTTTGTGCCAATCCCTTTTCCACGATGGGCTTCAGCCACACATAAGGTGTTCAGATACCATTCATCTGCATCCGCTTCAGGCTCCCAAAAAATTTTTGTGGTTTTAGGAATTTGTAGTGCGGCATAGTAACGAGGAAAAACGTCAAAGAGTTGTTGCTCGTACTTTCCTACGTAGCCAAACATCATGCCAAGAACCTCGTCGTCTTGCTTTGCTACTATAAGATCAGCGAGTTGTCCTTGATACTCTGGTGAAGAAAATGTCTTTTCAAATAACTGGGTGAGTTGACTATCAGATAATTCATGAAGTGCGGGAAGTTCCATCTCTTCTAAAACCACTTTTACGAGTTCGATGATTTGTGGGACATCCTTGAGTTGTGCTGCTTGAATTTGCAAAATTTGACCTCCATTATTCAGTTAATTTATTTTTATTTGGTTTCTTTTCGTGAATGTTATTGAAACTTGTTTCGCCATTGGATAACCGCCAACCCGGAATTGAAGTTCTTTTTTTGAGCCCGGACTTTGAAGAGCCACGGAACCAATGATCTAAAATAGCAGCCACGCAAATGCAAACGGGTTCGGTGGATTGCCGATTGATGCTTAATTCATTATACAAGGCGCCGTTCAAATTAACCGGTGTCACCGTCATGATTGATTGACCACCATTATAAACGTGGTGGCGGCCCGTTCGCAAGTTGCCAGTAATAAACCATTTCAAGGTTTTAACGTACATAAATTCGTGAACGAAACCACAAGTTTTTGAAATGGATCCTACTTTTTGGCCATTAAAAAAAATATCGAACTTAGGGAAAATTCCCACTGAGGTTTGTTTAATTTCAGCTAATAGGTGACCATCTATTGCATAGACGGACAAAGCATCATGCCTAATTCCCCATTTGCCAACTAGTAAATAACAGGCGTTGTTATGATCATCACGTACCACAGTTGCACCTTTATTACTGGCGTCTTGGTGTCTTACATAAAGTTTGCGCATAAGTTTCCTACCCCCACACCCTCAAACTTTACTGGCGATTAGTTTTGAGTTGCTCTAGAATGGCTTTTCCAACACCATTTTCGTTATTTGTGACCGTTAAATGGTTAGCAATCTTTTTGATTTCTGGAATGGCGTTTCCCATGGCGTAACTTGTGTCCGCAATTTTTAACATTGAGGCATCGTTTAAGTTGTCGCCAATAGCCATGACTTGAGACATGGGAATATTTAGTTCATCCGCATAATGCTGCAGCGCGATTCCCTTTTGCGCACGAATATTATTGATTTCAATATTAGTCTCAGAAGAGGAGGTGATAGCCACTTCAACTTTATCGTTGATTTTGTTTGCGACTGTTTGTAATTTTTTTTGACCTTCATTAGCAAACGCAATAATTTTTAAAATGCGAACGTTATGATCATCAATTAATTCTTGATAATTATCTACGTAAGAAATATCCATTAGTTCTACACGAGCGGAAGCCAACGAAACGGCTAGCTTAAACGGCGTTTGTGGATTTAAATTTGATAATAACTGAGCCAAATTTTGAATATGCATGGCCCGACTGTTAGAAACCACACCATCTGCAGTAACCACTTCATAGTACAAATCAGCTAAATTAAGCTCACGCATAATTTGAGTAACGGTTGCGCGGTGCAGGGGAACCATATCTAGTGCTTTACCATCAACATCATAGACAGCAGCACCATTTAACGTAATCATAGGTACTTGAATACCAAATTGTTCAATTAGCGGCTGAGCTTCAGAACGTTGACGTCCCGTCGCTACAATGAAATGAACACCCTCACTTTGTGCCTGCTTGATTGCAGCAGCATTTTCTTCAGAAATTTCCATTTTTTCGTTGAGCAACGTTCCATCCATATCAGAAGCAATTATTGAAATCATATTTTCACGTCCTCATAAGGTTTTTTATATCTTCAGTTTAACATGAACGGGTGTATTTTTTTAGTCATAACTCGTGGCATTTAATGTTATTAAAACAATTATGGCTATGCTAGAATATGGAGGTGAGGTGTTAAAATGAAAACGTTTATTCATAATGACTGGCAACAAGTTTTAGGGCCTGAATTTGAAAAGGCCTATTACAAAGATTTACATGATTTTTTAAAGACAGAGTATCGTACGCAACTAATCCACCCAGATATGTTCCATATTTTTGAGGCTTTTGAATGGACGCCTTTTGATCAAGTTAAAGTGGTAATTTTAGGTCAGGATCCTTATCATGAGCCTCATCAAGCACATGGGTTGAGCTTTTCCGTTTTGCCTGGTGTAAAAATTCCGCCGTCGCTACAGAATATTTATAAGGAATTACAGGATGACTTAGGAATTAAACCCGTATCGCATGGTTATTTGGAAAAATGGGCCAAACAAGGAGTTCTAATGCTGAATACGGTATTAACGGTTCGTAATGGCCAGGCTTTTTCGCATAAAGGGAAGGGCTGGGAACAATTAACTGATGTGGCCATTGAAAAACTTTCCGAGCGTGAAACTCCCGTCGTGTTTATTTTATGGGGAAAAGCAGCCCAAGAAAAAATTAAGTTAATTGATACAAAACGAAATATTATTATTAAGTCTGCTCATCCCAGTCCTTTTTCTGCTCGCTATGGCTTTTTTGGGTCGCATCCATTCTCAAAAACAAATGCGGCATTAAAGGCACTTGGCGAAGAACCAATTGATTGGCAGTTACCAGAGCATGTTGAAATTTCCGATGAAGCCAGCAATCATTATCAGCAAACGAGGTAGAATATGTTTACAATTAAGACAACAACCGCACAGCAAACAGAAGATATTGGCTTAAAGTTAGCCTCCTTAGTGACACCTAATGATGTTATTTTATTGGACGGTGATTTGGGTGCTGGAAAAACGACACTGACGAAAGGGCTTGCCCAAGGGCTTGGTATTAAGCGATATGTTAAAAGTCCAACCTTCACGATTATTCATGAATATCATGAGGGACGGATGCCACTATATCATATGGACGTTTACCGGCTTGAAGATGGCGGTGGTGATGATCTAGGCTGGGATGAATACTTCTTTGGTGGAGGTGTTTCGGTCATTGAGTGGTCACAATATATCCAAGACTATTTGCCTGATACTTTTCTACGCATTAAACTCGAACGACGAGATGAGCAGGCGGATGAACGGCAGTTAACTTTTCAGGCGCAAGGGACACATTATCAGCAATTACTTGAAACCATAAAGGAGCAGCTTCATGAGTGAAGAAGTCACAATTGCTCAAGCAACTAGTGAGGATGCGCAACAAGTTTTGACACTGTTAAAAAAGTTGGATCAGCAATCAGATACTTTTGTGGTTGAAGAGGACTTAACACAACTTACGCCGGCTTACGAAAGTCAACAACTGCAGTTGATTCAACAAAGCCGTGAAAATCTCATTTTATTAGCCAAATATGAGCAACAGGCGATTGGCTTGGTTAGCGTCATCAAGAATGAAGAAAATGACTTAGGTGAAATTGGTGTTGCAGTTTTGAAGGAGTTTTGGAATCAAGGTTTGGGAACAGCGTTAGTTGAAGAGGCGATTACTTGGGGTAACACCTTTAGTTGGTTAGATGGGCTGTTTCTAACTGTCCAAGAGCGTAATGCTGCAGCTTATCATATTTATCAAAAATTAGGGTTTACAGAAATTAAGCGTCAAAAAATGGGATTCCGCAGTAAAAACGGGATCCCATATCCAACAATTGACATGCAATTGCGATTTAATTTGCAACCCTAACAAACGGTTTGAGTTGCTCAGCACCAAAATTGTTGGCTTCGTAGAGAAGAATGTTGGCGCAAGCTAAACTGTCATCGAGTGCGTTGTGATGATGTTCAAGTTCAATGCCCAGATGTTTGCAAACTGTATCTAGTTTATGATTTTCAAATTCCGGAAAAAATTTGCGACTGGAACGGACCGTGTCCAAGGTTAGGTAGTGGCTACGTTGCAAATCATAGTGTTCCAAACAACTTTTTAAAACGCCATTATCAAAAGGGGCATTGTGGGCCACAATTAACTGATTAGTCTGAAATAAGGGATTGATAACTTGCCAGATTTCAGGAAAGCTGGGAGCATCAGCGACATCTTCTTCGTGAATGCCATGAATTTGGACATTACGCCAGCTAAATTCTGTGTCAGGTTTAATTAAAGAGTAAAATTCATCCGCAACTTGATTATTACGGACAATAGTTAGGGCAAGTGAACAAGCGCTATAACGTTTGGCAGAAGCTGTTTCAAAATCCATTGCAACAAAATTCATAAGAAAAATCCTTTCAAAAATACGTTCTTAATAAAGTGGGTAATCACCGAAAGTTACTAGTGCATTCATTATAAACGGTCATTTGTGAGAAAGATAGTATTAAAACTTGTGTGAGGCTTTGGGGTAAGTTTAGTTAAAGGGTAGGAGGCTACTAGGATGAAAAAAATTGGAGTTATGGGACTTGGTAATATTGCCCAAAAAGCATATCTCCCTGTAATGACGAAGTTGCAGGATACTTATGAGTGGCATTTTTGTACGCGCAATGCAGTTAAAAGAACCCATCTGCAACATCAATATGGGATAACACACGGTGAAGCTGATTTAGAAGAACTGCTTGATCAACAGCCAAAAGCAGTGTTTGTCCATACACCAACAGAGACACATTATGCGATCATTAAAACTTTACTGCAACACGGTATTCATGTTTATGTGGATAAGCCGGTTTCAGAAAATTTTGCTGAAGTTGAAGAGTTATACCGTTTGGCTGCTAGCAAACACCTTATTTTGACTTGTGGATTTAATCGTCGCTTTGTTCCTTTCAATCAGCGGCTAAAGGCATTGCCAGACAAGCAAATGATTCAAAGTGCTAAAATTCGGGTTCAAGATCCACAAGAGGCTAAATTTGCCATCTATGATCTTCTCATTCATGTGGTGGATACAATTTGTTATTTGCTTGATGAACCTGTCCAAAAGCAAACAACTAAGTTATTTACGGATGGTTCAGATTTGCGGCAAGCAATTGTTGCATTAGAGACGGCACACAGTCTGGCAACTGCTGAAATTAATCTCATCGGTGGTGTCAATCAAGAAACGACGACAGTTCAAACCGAACATGGGTTGGCAACGGTAGAAAATTGTCAAACTTATAACATGAAGACACCAGAGGGTGAGCAAAAAATGCTTTCTTCAGATTGGCAATCAACATTAGTGACACGCGGATTTGAACCACTTATTAATCAATTCTTAGCTGCAATTGATGGGAAACAAGCTAATCCAGTTTCGCCAGAGTCTTCATTGCTCAGTCACCGAATTTGTCAAGATGCCGTTTCTCACTTGGAAGTGGTAAAATAGAGCTTAATTGTAATTTGTAATTGAAAGGAACAGAATGATTTTGCAAACGATAACGGAAACATTTCCAAACATCCAGATTCTTCAACATGAACCATTATCTAAATATACCAATACTAAAACGGGTGGTCCTGCTGATTACTTAGCCTTTCCACAAACTGTGACACAAGTGGAACAATTATTAGATTGGGCAAATCAACAACAGATGCCGTTAACCGTTATTGGTAATGCCAGTAATTTAATCGTTCGAGATGGTGGTATTCGTGGGTTAACTGTCATTTTGACTCGTATGAAAACTATTCATGTCCTGGGCAATCAGGTAATTGCAGAAGCTGGGGCAGCCTTAATTCAAGCAACCGAAGTGGCTTATCAAGCAGGGTTGACGGGAGTTGAATTTGCTGCTGGTATTCCAGGCAGCGTTGGTGGGGCTGTTTTTATGAATGCTGGTGCGTATGGTGGTGAAATTAGTGAGGTTGTGAGTGAAGCAAAAATTTTGACGCGCAAAGGACAAATCAGAACTTTAACAAATCACGAATTGAATTTCGGATATCGACACAGTAGTATTCAGGATTATAACGACATTGTGTTGTCCGCAACCTTTAATTTAAAACCTGGAGATAGCGAAAAAATCCGTGCCAGAATGGATGAGTTAAATCGTCTAAGGGCTTCTAAACAACCTTTGGAATATCCGTCATGTGGCAGTGTTTTTAAAAGACCAACCGGGTATTTTACAGGTAAATTAATTCATGAGTCTGGTTTGCAAGGCTTTCAAATTGGTGGCGCACAAGTCTCTAAAAAACATGCTGGATTTATTATTAATGTTGGTGGTGCAACAGCAACCGATTATTTAAACGTGATTCATCATGTACAAGAAACAGTTTTTGAAAAGTTTGGGGTTCATTTACAAACGGAAGTTCGAATTATTGGAAAAGCTTAAAATCAATTGTCCCACTTAAAATGAGTCGCCAGAGCTGAATGTTAATTCAACTTTGACGACTCATTTTGATTTCCATTAATATTTAGAATTGCGAATGACACGTAAAACTAAGTAAATCGTGCTTTGTAAAAGAGTCATAAGGATGACAAAGGCCAGCATCTGCCAGGACCACATATTAAAAATTGGTTTCAACACCCATTCTGGGCTGATTAATAGGTAAATGGAGTGCAACCTTAAGAAACGACCGATGAAAATACCAACTGAGGATAACGTTGTAAAAATTCCAACAATTCCAATTTCAAACCAATGTCGAAAATGATAACGACTCACGATTGAGCGGGTAACTTGAGTCATGCTCCACATACCTAGTAAAACACTTGGAATGACAGCAATTAACATATAAATATAATAAATCCACATCGAAATGGAAAGTCGAATTAGTCCAGTATCTGCATAGGGATGCAAGAGACTCAGATGAAAGAGATCGGTTAGCAGATAAGGTGCATTAGGATAAAATAGCAACCAGATTAAAATGCCTAGCCAAAATAAAAGCGTATTTTGGGGACGTTTGGAACTAATATGAAAAGCTAGTTCGATTGGAATATAGGCCAAAAAAGTGTTAAGAAGTAAAAAATGATAAGGCGGCTGTACGAATAAGGAGATATAGAGTAATCCCAACCCGTAGCAAAGCCGGATAATCCACTTAGTTTTTGTTGTCATAATTGTTTTCCTCGCTGGCTTTATTGTAGCAGATGAAACAATTAATTTGCCAGATTTTCGCCTAAAATTCACTTAATAACAAACTTTTATTAAGGACCTCTGTGCTATAATTATTTTTGTATTGGTTTGGAGGAAAAATAAATGGATTTTGCTTGGGATCGACTGATTACTTTACACAATTTTATGAACCTAATTGACATTCTAGTGGTTTGGTTTGTTATCTATGAATTAATCATGTTATTGCGAGGAACAAAAGCCGTTCAACTTTTTCGGGGAATTATTGTTATTATCCTGATTAAAGCGGTGAGTGTGTTGCTTGGTCTTAGCACCGTCTCATGGATTATGGACCAGGTTATTAACTGGGGTGTCATCGCTATGGTGATTATTTTTCAACCAGAAATTCGACGCGGGCTGGAGCATTTGGGTCGAGGATCAATTTTTACGAAAAATAAGTCCCAGAATGAGGCTGAAATGAAAATGATTGGGGCGTTAGATAAAGCTATTCAATACATGTCTAAACGACGAATAGGTGCTTTAATCACAATTCAAATGGATACAGGACTAGAAGATTATATTGAAACTGGAATTGCCTTAGATGCAGATATCACGGGTGAGCTCCTAATCAATATTTTCATTCCCAATACACCATTACACGATGGCGCTGTCATCATCAAGGATAATAAAGTGGCTGTGGCAGCCGCTTATTTGCCACTTTCACAAAGTACAATGATTCCAAAAGAATTAGGGACTAGGCACCGAGCAGCAGTGGGAATCAGTGAAGTGACGGATGCAGTGACAGTTGTGGTTTCTGAAGAGACTGGTGAAGTGTCAATTACCAAGGACAATGAGTTGTTACGAAACATGACACAAGAAGATTATTTGCGTTATTTCCGTGATCAATTCTTAAGTGAAGAGGAACCAGAAAATCATAATATCCTTCAAGACTTCTTGGAAGGTTTGGTTACTTTCTTTAAAGGAGGTCCCAAAAAATGAAAAATTTTTGGAAAGAACGTTGGGTATATCGAATTCTAGCTTTAGTTTTGGCTGTGCTCCTATTTGGCTACGTGAAGTCGGATCGAATGAATTCTGGAAATATCTCTTCAGGTAGCGGCTCAAATGAAACGACTTTGATGGCAAACAAGGCAAAAACGTTGACTGTTCCTCTCGAACTAGATGTGAATAGTAGTAAATACCTTGTGAGTGGGTATCCTTCTAAAGTTAAGATAAGAATCGCCGGACCAAGTGCGCTCGTGACAACAACGACTAATACGCAAAATTTTAAAGTTTATGTTTCTTTGCGCAAACTGGGAGTTGGTAAGCATAAAGTGCAGATTAAAGAGGAGGGGCTAAACAAAGAGCTTTCTTATAGTTTTGACCCCGCCACAATTGAAGTGACAATTGCAAATCGCCGGACGAAAACTTTTGCCATTCAACCTGAAGTCAATCAAGATGCGATCGCTAAAGGTTATGAGAGCAAAGCTGCTATTTTACGGTCTCAAACGGTTTCGGCAACTGGATCGGTTTCTGAAATTAACCGAATCACGCAGGTTGTGGCCAAGATAAACTTACCGAATAATACGAAACAAGACTTCACGAGTCAGGTTTTGTTACAGGCAGTTGATAATCAGGGAGATACGGTAAATGTGATTTTAAATCCACAAACAGTTAGTGTCACGATTCCAGTTCAAAAATCCACGAGTTCGTCCAGTAGCAGTGGTTCGAATTCGGAATCGTCTAGTGAACCAGCAGATAATCAGCGCACAAAAAGCTCGTCAGATTCCAGTTCGAAAAGCACAAGTGCTTCTTCAACAAGTGAATCCAGCGATAAGAGTAGCGAAAATAACTAAAAATCAATTAATAAAGAAGAGGAATAGATAATTATGGCTTTGAAATATTTTGGAACAGATGGTGTACGTGGAATTGCAAATGAAAGTTTAACGCCTGAATTGGCTTTTCAGTTGGGACGTACTGGCGGATATGTATTAACGCAACATGCAGAAAATGCCAA
Source organism: Pediococcus cellicola (assembly GCF_001438655.1). Taxonomy (GTDB): domain Bacteria; phylum Bacillota; class Bacilli; order Lactobacillales; family Lactobacillaceae; genus Pediococcus; species Pediococcus cellicola. The sequence continues at coordinate 69,605 of NZ_JQBR01000004.1, read as the reverse complement.
TGAAGGTCCGCGAGTTTTGGTCTCACGTGATACTCGTATTTCCGGACAATTATTAGAATCCGCGTTGATTTCTGGTTTACTTTCGGTAGGAATCGAAGTCTTAAATATGGGTGTTGTTACAACTCCTGGCGTAGCTTATTTGGTTCGTAAGCAAGAAGCTGATGCGGGTGTCATGATCACTGCATCTCACAATCCAGTTCAGGATAATGGTATTAAATTTTTCGGATCTGATGGCTATAAACTTTCTGATGAATTAGAGGGTGAAATTGAAGTTTTGCTTGATAGAGAAACGGATAGTTTACCTAGACCGTCAGCTGAAGGTTTGGGAACCGAAAATGATTACCCCGAAGGAGCTTTGAAATACACACAGTTTCTTGAACAGACTATTCCAGATGATCTGACAGGTTTACACATTTGTGTAGATTCAGCGAATGGTGCTACTAGCGGTTTTGTATCACAAATCTTTGCAGATTTAGGTGCCGACTTTGATACTATGGCAACTACGCCTAATGGTCTAAATATTAATGCCAATGTTGGTTCAACCCATCCAGAACAACTCCAAAAATTTGTGGTGGAAAAAGGGGCCGATCTTGGTGTGGCTTTTGATGGCGATGGCGATCGCTGCATTGCAGTTGACGAATTAGGTAATATCGTTAACGGAGATAAGATTATGTACATCTGCGGCAAGTATTTAAGCAAGCGTGGACGTTTGAAGAAAGATACAGTTGTGACGACTGTTATGAGCAATTTGGGCTTATACAAAGCACTAGAGGCTAATGGGTTGCATTCTGTGCAAACAAAAGTTGGTGACCGATATGTCGTTGAGGAAATGCTTAAAAATGGGTATAACGTTGGTGGCGAACAGTCTGGTCACGTAGTTTTCCTTGACTTCAATACAACCGGTGATGGGATGCTGACAGCTTTACAACTGATGCACATTGTCAAAAAAACAGGCAAAAAGCTATCCGAGTTGGCTGCCGAAGTGAAAACTTATCCACAAAAATTAGTGAATGTGAAAGTTCAAGATAAGAAAGCCGCTTTAAATAATGAAAAAATTCAAGGCATTATTAAAACGGTCGAAGATGAAATGCATGGGGATGGTCGCGTGCTTGTCCGTCCTAGTGGGACTGAAGATTTATTGCGTGTAATGGCTGAAGCACCTACTAAAGAAGAAGTGTCGGCGTATGTTGATCGTATCGTAGCAGTTGTTAAATCTGAGGTTGGTACCGAAGCTTAAGTATGAGTTTGAAAAATTCCGGGTCTGAAAAGATCACGGAATTTTTTTGTCAGCATTTATTTTCATACCAATCATGAATAAAACCAATACCAAACAGTTTTTTTAATTTGACATTCCTATTATTGTGAGGTAAATTTATAGATATTCAGTGTATACCAATTTGTGAAATTTATATATACCAATTATAACTTATTTGTAAAGGATGTTGACTATGTGCGGAATTGTGGGAGTAACAGGACGATCAGATGCAACGGAAATTTTGATTTCAGGATTAGAGAAACTTGAGTATCGTGGTTATGATTCAGCGGGCATTTACTTAAATAATGCTCACAAAGAAGACCATTTAGTAAAAACGCAAGGAAAAATTGCAGATCTTAAAGCCAAACTAACTCCGGAAATTAAGGGAACCACTGGAATCGGGCACACAAGATGGGCTACTAACGGTGCACCAAGTGTAAAAAATGCGCATCCACAGTTTTCAACTGACGAACGCTTTTACTTGGTGCATAATGGTGTGATTGAGAACTATGAGGAATTAAAAGCGCAATATTTGAGCGATGTTCGTTTAGTCAGTCAGACCGATACTGAAGTCGTGGTTCAGTTAGTGGACCATTTTGTAATTCAAGATCAGATGACCACACAACAGGCATTTGAAAAGACGATCAGTTTGTTAAAGGGGTCTTCGTACGCGTTCTTGTTGATGGACCGGGAAGATCCAGAGACGCTTTATGTCGCTAAGAATAAGAGTCCTTTGCTAATTGGACTGGGTAAGGATTTTAACGTGGTATGTAGTGACGCGTTAGCTATGCTAAACGTCACAAAAGATTTTCTAGAACTTCACGATGGTGAAATGGTCGTTGTGACACCTAAAACGGTAAAAATCACCAATCAAAGTGGCCAACGTGTTGAACGAAAAGCTTTTCATGTTGATTTAGATCCTAAAGCGGCAGATCGCGGTGCTTATCCCTATTACATGTTAAAAGAAATTGATGAGCAGCCGGCTGTTTTACATCGGATTCAAGAAACCTATTTGCAGGATTCTGGAATACCTGTTTTAGATCAGGAAATGCTAAATGCGATGGCAAAAGCGGATCGGATTTATATTGTGGGTGCAGGAACAAGTTATCACGCGGGGTTAGTCGGGCAAACATTATTCGAAAAATTGGCACAAGTACCAACCCAAGCTGTTTTGGCCTCGGAATTTGCGTACACGGATCCAATTCTTTCTAAGCATCCATTTTTCATTTTCTTAACTCAAAGTGGTGAGACAGCAGATAGCCGCCAAGTTCTAGTACGGGTCAATGAAGAATGGCAGGCACCAAGTTTAACGATCACCAATGTTGAAAACTCGACATTGTATCGAGAAGCCAGTTATCAATTGCTCTTACAAGCAGGACCAGAAATTGCCGTTGCTTCGACAAAAGCTTATACAGCTCAAATTGCGGTTGAAGCTGTTGTTGCCAAGGCTCTTGGTACTCGTAAGCAGGTTCCGGCCGCTGATGCTTTTGATTTACAGCACGAGCTGAGTCTGGCTGCAAATGCCATCCAAGCAATTGTTGACGATAAAGCCCAAATTAAAACTGTGGCTCATAAAGATTTAGCTACAACCAGAAATGCTTTTTACATTGGTCGAGGTGTTGATTATTTCGTGGCTTTGGAAGCAGCTTTAAAACTTAAAGAAATTTCTTACATTCAGGCTGAAGGATTTGCTTCTGGAGAATTGAAACATGGCACGATTGCATTAATTGAAGACCAAACGCCGGTAATAGCGCTGATTACGCAAGCACGGACCGCCAGTCACACCAGAGGAAATATCCAAGAGGTTCAGTCTCGCGGGGCACAAGTGCTGACCATCGTCTCTGAGAATTTGGCCAAAACCAGCGATCAATTGGTTATTCCATCAATTTCAGAATTATTGATGCCATTGATTAGTGTTGTGCCGGCTCAACTGCTAGCCTATTATGCCAGCCTAGAACGTGGGTACAATGTGGATCAACCAAGAAACTTAGCAAAGAGTGTGACCGTAGAATAATAAATACAGGAAATCTAGTTGATGGACACGTCAACTAGATTTTTTTAATTTAACCAAAATTTAGATGCTACAAATGTTAAGTTTTTATTACAAGTAAAAAAAGTGTGTTGCTAAAGCTTGATATAACAGGTTTTTAGGAATGTGGTTAATATTCGTATATTTCAATCCAGTTAAAGGCATTAAGATTTAGTGGATTTCATTATATACTAATACTAAGATCATTAAGATACGGGGGAATGAGCATGCATAAACGTTGGTTACCATTTGTCTCATTAATAATTTTATTTTCGACAGTGGCCGGCTTTGGATTTCATTCAAAGACTGTGCACGCAGACTCACCACAGGGCTTTATTTCGCGGTTAACGCCCGATGTCAGAAGCGTTTCTTCCAAATATAATTTATATGGATCTTTGATGATGGCACAAGCGGCTTGTGAAAGTGCTTGGGGTCAAAGTCAATTAACAGTTAAGGCAAATAATTATTTTGGAATAAAAGGTACATATAAGGGTAAGTCGGTCACGATGCGAACGGCTGAATATACAGCTGGTGGCACGTTGTATTACACTAATGCAGCATTTCGTAAATATCCAAATGCTAAGGCTTCTCTGAATGATAATGGTAATCTGTTACGTAATGGGTTAGCTTGGAATCATTCTTACTATAAGGGAACTTGGAAAGAGAATGCCAAAACACCTGAAGCTGCTGCCAACTATTTGACAGGACGTTATGCGACGGCACCAACTTATGCAAGAACTTTGATTAGTTTAATTAAAGGTTATAATCTTCATAGCAAGCTAGATGGGACGGCAGTCAAATATACTAAAAAGAATTTACGAATGCAGGTTAAGTTGAATCCGGGACATAACTTCTATAATCATATTCCTGGAAGCACCTATTCATCTAAGCTTAAGCACTATGGTAAGACGTATAAGGGTAAGACCATTACGATTGATAATCAAGGCGTCAAAAAGGGTGCTAAAACGCCGTATTATCGTTGTTATTATAATGGTAAATTAATTGGTTGGATTTATTCAACTGCAGTTGTACAGGTGGCTACATATAAGACCGTGTATAAAGTGGCTACAGTGAGTACAAACCCTAAAAATGACTTCTATAACCATTTGACTTACAGTGTTTATGCCAATAAACGATTGCACTACGGTAGAACTTACAGTGGTCAAAATATTACGATTGATAAGCAGGCACAGCGCGCAGGTACGAAAACACCGTACTATCGCTGTTTTGTGAATGGTAAAGAAATAGGTTGGATTTACGGCGGCGCTTTAGACAACGTCCGCTTTTTAGATACCAAGTATACAGCCACAACATTAACCAAAAAGGTGAAGGCTGTACCTGGGCATAATTTCTTTAATCATGTCCCTAAAAGTAGTTATACAGCTAAACGCAAAAATGATGGAAAAAAGTATGCAGGAAAAGCGGTTCAAGTTGATATGACAGCTAAATTAGAGGGTGTGCGTACTTTGTACTACCGTTGTTACTATAATGGCAAGCTGATCGGTTGGATTTATGGCGGCGCGCTGACAGATTAAGATTATTAGATAAAAATAAGAAAAAGTTAAAATGATTATAGACTTATGAGAAAAAGTGGCGTATATTATAGGTACCATTTATTTACTTCCTCTCCCTGTTTACCCCAAATGAACACAGAAGAGGGACATCTCTATGGTGTATACATCAGATGGCACGGGATCGAAAGCAATTTCGATCCCTTTTTTTGTGTAATTGAGTTTTGGAGACAACAAAAAAGCTCAGTCTTAGTTAAGACTGAGCTTTTTATCTTTACTGCTCCGGCTGGGTTCGAACCAGCGACCTCTTGATTAACAGTCAATTATTCTACCACTGAACTACGGAGCAATGACTATGCTTAACATTATATTATGAAAACCACAGATTTGTCAACCAAATTTTAATAATTTCTAATTTGCACATTTAAACTACTGCTAGCATTTAGGAAATGTGATTTTCTTTTAACACAGCATTAAAATCAACCATTATTTTATCATCTTTTTCCCATTCTTCCCAGTGGTCCATATCTTCATCGGGAATGGCATAGCGTTCATTAATATAATTTTCGTAGTTAATGACGTGAGCAGAATGGGGAATATTAAGTTGCAAAATCCGAACTTCTTCAATAAAACCGCGTTCGGCGGCTAATTCAGCGCGACCGTTCATGACCATATTGGCAATTTCAAGGTACTTTGAATGATCTTTACGCGTGATTTCCTCAATTAAAGTAAAAATTTGATGTCCCATAGCTATCAGCCTCCGTCTCCCTAGTATAGCGAAGACTGGCAGGAAGATGCAAGCTAGAATTAGTGGTCTAAATAAAAAAATGTGTTCTGAACAACTGTCCAGAACACACTTTTTGGCATAAGAGAGAAAGAGAATTGATTAAAGGTAGAGGAGATGCACTACTACCTTTCAAAGTTAAGGATACCTTTTTATGTAAGCGGTGTCAAATGTTTTTTCTGAAAATTTTTAAATTTAGCAAAAATAAGGAAATCCTTTTCAAAATGTGATAGTATATACTAAAAAGTACATACTATTTTGAAAGGGTGGATGCCATGCAAGAAGCAAAGTTCAAACAAGTAGCCAAAGTCATTAAAAATCGTGTAGACAATGGTACTTATGGCACAAAACAAAAGCTGCCTTCAGAGTATGATTTAGCAGATGAGTTCGAAGTAAGTCGCCTCACGATTCGTAAAGCAGTTGCAGCGTTAATCAATGCGCAAGTTTTGGTCAAGAGCCGTCAAAAGGGAACCTATGTGATGGAACATCCCAAAGTAGAAAGCGGTCGTCTGGGCTTGCAGGGGTTTACAGAAGTTTCTAAAGCATACGGTAAAAAAAGTCATACAGAAGTTCTAGAATTCAAGCAATTAATCAATCCTGACAAACGAATTTTAGCTAAGTTAGAGATGAATGAGGGATTATCTGTACCGATTTACAAGCTTGTTCGCCGACGCTACTGGGATAGTGAGCCAATGACGGTTGAACAGATTTACATCCCGGAACCTTTAGTTTTCGGTTTAACGCCTAAAGATTTTGAAGGATCCCTGTTTGCTATTATTGAATCTCATGAACAAATTGCTTATTCACAACAAGAAATTGAAGCGCTTCTTGCACCAAGAAAAATGGCCGATTTATTGCAGGTTTCAACACAAGAGCCGTTGATGAAAGTGGAATCTGTAACTTATACTGCGGAGACTAAGCCGATTTTTTTTGATACTTCGTTTTATCGGGCTGATAAATATCGCTTCAAGACGACCTTAGTTCGCCATAAACTATAGAATAGGGGGTAAAAAATTGGCAATAAAGATACAGACTATGATTGCTCAACATGAAAATGAGTTTTTGCGAGATTTACGGAAAATGATCCAAATCCCAAGCGTGAAAGGTCCTGCCAAAGAAGCAATGCCATTTGGAGAAGGGCCTCGACAAGCTTTAAATTTGGCGCTCAAGTTTGGACAACAATATGGATTTAAAACAGGAATGGTTGATGATGCTGCCGCATATGTGCAGTGGGGAAATGACGATCAAAATTACGTGGGAATTTTCGGGCATTTAGATGTTGTTCCAGCTGGCAGCCATTGGTCTGTGCCACCGTTTGATTTAACCAAAAAAAATTCTCGGTTATATGGGCGTGGCATTTTGGATAACAAAGGCCCTAGTATGGCTTCCTTGTTTGGCATGAAGCTTCTAAAGGATATGGGCATTCAACTTCCTTATACAATTCGGTTAGTTTTTGGATCTGACGAGGAAAGCGGCAGCGCGGACATGCGACGTTATCTTGCTAATGAGGCCGCACCAACACTTGGATTTACTCCTGATGGCAAATATCCAGCAGTGTATGGGGAGCGCGGCATTGTTAACTTTATCGTACGTACGCCAATTCCAGCTAATCAGCTTAGTCGTTTTGAAATTTTAAATCCTGAAGAACAATCTTCAGATCATGTCCCTGATTCTGTCATCGCCTCTGTTGGTGACCAGGTCATTCATGCGCATGGAAAAAGGTCACCATCCAACGCTCCTGACTTAGGATGTAACGCATTGACAATTTTAGCTCAAGAGATAGATACAAGACAGGTTTTGTCGGATGAAATTGGTGTTTATTTCCATTGGCTGGCCAACCTTCATGATGACCACTATGGCAAACAACTGGGAATTGATTTTGCTGATGTAGACAGCGGCAAATTGATTATGACGCCCTATCAACTGCAAAAGGCCGGCAATAATCTTGAACTTGCGATTGCAGTTCGCTATCCAGTTTCAGTTACGGAAGAACAGGTTATAAGCAATGTTAAGCAACATCTCATCACACAAAGTAAGCTTAAAATCGTGCGCTCGATACCTAGTGTGATGCATGATAAAACCTCATGGTGGATTCGTAAGTTGTCACAGGCCTATGAGCAGGTAACGGGCTTAGATGGCACGCCAGTGACGACCACAGGGGCAACTTATGCACGGGTGGTGCCTAATATCATTGCCTTTGGGCCATCATTTCCTGGACAAAAAGGAATTGCACACAAACAAGATGAGTATATGGATGAAAAGGATCTCTTAATGAATATGGAAATAGATATGCGCGCGATGATCGCATTAGGACAAAGAAAGGATGATGATTAGATGACTTACGGCACAATTGCAACATGGCGGATGGCACATGAAGGTGTGATCAAGGCGACTGAATTGTTAAAAAAACAAAAATCTGCTGGAGATGCGGTCGAAACCTTGATTAATAGGGTTGAAGCTTATCCGTATTATAAATCGGTGGGTTACGGGGGCCTTCCCAATGAACAAGGAGTAGTGGAAATGGATGCCGCATTTATGAATGGAGACGATCTAGCAATCGGAGCAGTTGCTGGTATCCAGAATGTGAAACATGCGGTATCGGTAGCCCGTAAGTTAAGTAAATTACATTTTAATAGTTTTCGTGTCGGAGAGGGAGCCACCCGTTATGCCATACAAAATGATTTTGAAATGGTTAACATGCTGACTCCGCGTGCAAAGAAAATTTGGCAAAACCGACTTTTGGAAATACAAGAAAAAAAACTTGATCCTTATGACGGACACGATACTGTGGGGGCGATCACCTTAGACCAGCAGGGGTCCATGGCGGCTGCTACATCAACCTCAGGGTTATTTATGAAAAAGCCTGGACGTATTGGCGATTCACCGCTTTCTGGTTCCGGTTTTTATGTTGATAGTGAAGTTGGCGGTGCAGCAGCAACCGGATTGGGAGAAGACCTCATGAAGGGGTGTTTGTCCTATGAAATTGTGCGGTTAATGGCAGAAGGCAGGACACCGCAACAAGCTTGTGATCAAGCCGTCTACCCGTTTATTGAAAAGCTCCAAAAAAGATATGGGAAAGCAGGCGAATTTTCATTAGTAGCTATGAATAAGGCCGGTGCTTGGGGGGTGGCTACCAACGTGGAATTTACATTCAGCGTTGGTAATGATAAACAAGTTCCTGTGATTTTAATGGCTAATCCTGGTCCAGATCAGACCACTTGTATTGAACCCATTACACAAGCCTGGTTAGATGCCTACGAAAAACGGATTAAAGCACCAATTAAGTCCCTGTAATATAAGGAGGAGGTGAGCATATGAAAGTTATTGTGATCTTAGACCAAATTCAAGCAGGATTAGGTGGCAAAGAACGCGCAGACACACCATTGGGTGGCAAACGCCTAGCAATGGGCAGTGCAGACACGCTCGAAAAGAGTTTGAAAAAGATTGATGGTGAAATTATTGGTACCTTTTACTGTGGCACAACCTATTATCAAGATAATGCCGATTTGGTTCAGGAAAAATTCGCTAAAATGGCTGAAAAAATGGCGGCTGATGTTGTGGTGATTGGTCCTACTTATGATTATCCAGAGTTTTCGAAGATGGGGTGTGAGCTTGCAACTTACTTTAATGAGCATACTAGTGTGCCCGTATTAGTAGCTACAGCGATAGAAAAAAATGAAGCTTTAATTACGCAATATAAAGCTTCATTGATGATTGTAAAAGTGCCTAAGAAAGGTGGTACGGGACTGTCTTCAGCTTTGAACCACCTAGTTGAAGGCTGCCAGTTGGCGACTAAAAAGGAAGATATGCGTGAATTTAAACAACAATATTGTTATTCATAGATTGGAGTGAGATAAATGCAAAATAAAGCTGAAAAAATCTTAATGCCGATTGCCACGAAGCTTGGTAATAACGTTGTTTTACGTTCGTTACGAGATGGCTTTTTGATCATTACCCCATTAATCATTGTCACTTCTTTTTTCTTATTAATTGGAAATTTTCCAATTCCAGGTTGGAATGAATTCTGGACGGGTGTTTTAGGTTCTAAATGGAGTGGATGGTTTAGTGCCGTCTCAAATTCCGTTTTTAGTTTTACTGGATTACTTGGTTGTTTTGGTATCTCTTATGCGTATGGGAAAAATCGCGGCTTGCAGGCCGTAAATGCCAGCGCAGTTGCAATCATTTCTTTTTTGATTTTGACACCAACCAGTTTGACGGTGGGTAAAAAAACGGTTAGTGCCATTCAAACACTTTACTTAGGTCCTAATGGCATCTTTTTAGGCATTTTCATTGCTTTAATCAGTGTGGAACTCTATCGTTTTGCTTTAAAACGTCATTGGACAATTAAAATGCCAGAGGGAGTCCCACCGGCAGTTTCGCAATCTTTTGATGCGCTATTGCCCAGTGCGCTAGTTATTTTTGCCTTCTTTCTGATTCGCATTGTTTTTAGTTTAACTAGTTTTGAAACGGTTTATAACTTTATTTATACTTTGCTTCAAGCTCCACTCAAGAATGTCGGCAACACGTTGCCATCTGCACTTTTGTATAACTTTTTAGCTAGCTTACTTTGGTGTTTTGGTATCAATGGGCCAACCATTACCAATTCAGTTTGGTCACCAATTTTCTTTGTTCTTACTCAGGACAACTTACAGGCTTTCCAAAATCATTTACCTTTACCACATGTTTTTACGCAACCATTTATTGATATCTTCACAACATATGGTGGCGGCGGTAGTACGTTATCACTTTTAATTGTGATGCTGATTATTTGTAAATCTAATCGTGTTCGTCAATTAGGAAAACTGGCTATTATTCCGGGAATTTTTGGCATTAACGAACCAATTATTTTTGGATTACCAGTGGTTTTAAATCCAATCATTGCCATTCCGTTTATTGTGATTCCAACCTTGAATACCTTGATTTCTGGGCTAGTGATGACTTGGGGATGGGTTCCACATACTAATGGTGTCTTATTGCCATGGACCACACCACCTATTATTTCAGGGTGGCTGTCCACGGGAAGTTGGACAGGATCAGTCTTGCAGTTATTTGAAATCATTTTAGGCATTTTAATTTACTATCCATTTATTAAAATGCTAGATAATCAGTATTTACGCGAGGAGGCTGCAGCTTCTAAAGATTTAGATATTGATTTTAGTGAAGTTTAACGCTTAAGCAAACGCAAGTGAATTTAGTAGGTACGTTATTAAAAATAAGCAATTAGAAAAATCTGGAGTCAAGGACTTGAGATTTTTCTAGTTGCTTATTTTTGAAGTTCAGTTGATTACATTAGGAAATTTATGAACACACTTTGTTTTCCTGAAAAATGTTAAATATTTGTAGTTATTTATTAAATATTAATATCAAATGATAGTGTGAAAACTATCTTTCTTTGATATAATGGAATCATCACAAGGAGATGATGGGATGACAATTACTGTTAAAAATCTAGGTAAAAGCTATGGCAGCCTTAAAGCGTTGGATATTGATCAGTTAACAATTGAACCTGGTCATACGTATGGCATAGTTGGTGCCAATGGGGCGGGGAAAACAACTTTTTTCAAATGTTTGACTAATATTATTACGGATTATTCTGGAGAAATCATTTTTGATGGACATGATCCCAAAAAAGAAAATGCTATTTTAACCAAAATGGGTATTGTCCTGGATGATCTTTCGGTGTATAAGGACTATACGGCGAGATTCAATATTCAATATTTTGCTGGTTTGCGTGGACTTTATGATGTCAAAAAGGTTGAACAGATGGCAGACGAGATTGGCTTGTTGTCTGTTCTAGATCGTCCTGTTAAAACTTTCTCATATGGTATGCAGAAAAAATTGGTGCTATTAATTGCGTTGGTGAATTCAGCGGAAGTTTTGATTCTAGACGAACCCTTTCGCGGGTTAGATCAGGATACAGTTAAATGGTTTCAGACATATTTACGGCAGTGGACTAAACAGGAAGCACACACTTTGCTAATTTCTAGTCATGTCCAATCTGATTTGGAGAGCTTGTGTGAAACAGTTTTTGTGATTGATCACGGACGAATCATTGAGACATTGGACTTGACGGCCCAAAGTACACATGCTTACCGTTTAATTGCAACTAATAATGACGAAGAGTTTGAAAATCTATTGGCTTCTGAAGCTGTTTCCTTTGTCAAGACAGAAAAGGGTATCAAAATTGATATTAATTCTGAGTCTTGGAAAAAGTTGTATCCACAATTGGCGGAACATGAGATTGTCATGACGTCAATGACCAATGTATCTATTTTGGATCAACAAGGAGGGGTTGCCTAATGAATGCAAGATTAATTTTTAAGATGGAAATATTTAAGTATTTACGTGATAAATATTATTTGATAGCAAACTTAATCTTGTTGGGATTAAATGCAATTGCCACGATTGCACTCGTTAATTATGAACATCTTAGTTCTTCATTATTAATTACAAGTATTACTTCAGCCATCTTATTGTTTGTGAGTAACTTGGTATTTCTGGGAATCATTTACCCCTTTCATTTGTTAGCCATTGATTATAAAAATCGTGTGTTGGCTTTGATGGTAGCATCGGGTGTGAATCGAAATAAATTATTCTTTGCCAAAATTGGTGCTGTGATTTTAGCGAATATTGTGGTTAGCTTTATTTTATTGGTGGTACCAATTGCCACGATCCTTTATCAAGTGGGTAACCTTGGCGGCTGGGATGAACTGTTTAGAGATATGGGAGTGTTGTTGGTTCCTCAAATGATCCCGCTAAGTATTAATGCAGTACTCAGTTACGTAGCTGGTTTATTTATTTTAATGACGGCAGTAATTATGACACAGGGAAAGACCTTAAGTATTTTACTGTATTTTGGCTTCAATATCTTGGTCGGCATAATCACTTCATTTGTGAACACGTTAGTATCTAGTGATTACGCCTTTACGCGGCAATTGAATGGTGATGGCATTTTTGGTAGTGTGATCGAACTTGTTGTTATCTTGGTTTTTGGTTTGATTGCCTTACAGCAACTTAGGCATCAAAATCTCTAATTTTTGATTTTTTTGAATTTGCAAATAATTTGCATTGAAAATACCGTTATTTCTGTATTTTAAGAGAAATAACGGTATTTTTATGATCAATCTTTGGTTATGCTGTTTTTATTTGGTACAAGGTTGAAACGGTAATGGAATACCAATTATGTGAGTTGTGGTTTTTTTGTAATTCGGCATAAAATTTAGTTAATCAAACGGCCACCACGGAATTTTCTTACCCGTCCTGGAACCTTCAGTTTTATAATTATATTTGGTGTAAATGTTGCCAGCTTGTTCACGCATGACTAATGGAATCTGTGCTTTTTTCAACAAACGGGTGTTAGAAACATAAGAACCCTTATGTTGAACTACAGCCCAACGTTTCTTTGCGGTGTATTGACCTGTAGAAAATTGTAGCCAACTGCCGCTGCCAAAAACATTATCAGAAACAAATGCATCTACACGTGTGCCTTGTTGATGATTTTTAGTTGGCGTGGGTAAAACCGTGTACCCAATTTGCGTTTTAAGAAACGGATTTAGACGATCAATATCTGCATTTTGTGTAGCACGACCATAGCCTAAAAGAATCAAGACTGTTAACATTAGTAGAAATAAACTAACAAGTGCGACAAATAGATGTTTGTACCTTTGCTTGGAACGGACATCAGTACTGATTTGTTTGACAACTGGATTTTTTTCACCTTTCAATAAAGTATCTAACGAAAGATTTAAAATGTGGCTAATTTGAACTAAAGTATCTAGATTAGGATAGCTCAAATCGTTTTCCCACCGTGACAATGTTTGTCGAGTTACATGAAGTTGGGCTGCTAAATCTTGTTGGGTTAAATGTAATTGTTTCCGGGATGCGCGTAATTGATCAGATAATTTCATTATTTTCTCCTCCATTTCTATCGTACCTGCTAAGAAGCGAAAAGTAACGCAATTATCCTGTTACATTTGTCCGATTTTAGGAATATTCTTAAACTTAAATTGATTAGACACAAAATGTAAGTGAGATTTTGGAAGTAAACAAAAATGAAATGAATTACCTAAGTTTGAGTAATTCATTTCATTTTTTTATTTGGCTTCAGTCCAATATTTAAGGAGATAAATGTTAATTAGTGAAAACAGGATGACCCAGAGAAGCATGAAACCACTTAAAATAAAGATGGGTCCTATAATCTGATAAAGAGTACCCATAGAGTAAACAGGTGAGAAAAAATTATTTACATAGTTTCCAATTGTATTATCAATGGTACTTAAAACGAAAAAGAGGAGAAAGAAGACGACAATGTAAAGTACAAGTTGGATAAAGCCTTGTTTAGTCTCAGGTAGAAAAGTACTGATCATTTTACCCAAAAGATGCACCATGCTAATAAAAGTCCAACCAACTAGTAGTAAGGTAAAAATCAACGCAAGTCCACTGGTCACATAACCAAATAAATGACTAGTGTTGGGCATGTTAAAATCAGCTAAATCAAGTGAACCTAGAAGACCTGTAATGATAGTTTCCAGAATTAAGAAATACACAAAATTTAAAAAAGTAGAAAGCAGGTTAGAAATATATAAGCGCGTGTCTGTAATCGGGATAAGGCGGAAAACACTGTTTGTCCAAATGTGCTCAGTTCTTAAGGCTAGCAGAACAAAGAGCACCATGGTAGCCAACATACCATATGATGCGAAAAAACCGGCTGGGTCTAAAGCATCTAAATGACCTTGCTGCCATAACTGAATAATTAGTGTAATTACCAAGGCAAGTAATTGAAGACCAATTACTTTGTGGACACTTGAGCTTTTTTGTCTGATCATCGTTCTCATGAGTTTTATTGAACTAGTCATTTTCTTTGCCCCCTGTATAGATGCTTTCGTAGTAATCCTCAATACTTTGACCGTATTCTTCGCGAATTTTATCGGCCTTTTCTGAAACAACCATTTTTTTATCTTTAATAATCAAAACGGCATCCAAAATATTTGCCACGTCATCAACATGATGATCACTGATTAAAATTGTGGCATCAACGGGCTTCCATTGAAGAATACTTGCAATAATCTTTTTGCGACTCATACTATCGATTCCGTCAAACGGTTCATCCAGTAGATAAAGTTGAACTTGACGTGACAGTGTGATTGCAATAATAAATTTCATTCGATTTCCTTTAGAGAGATTACCTAATCGTTGGTGCAGATCTAATTCAAGAAATTCTGCCAATCTTTTGAAGGCACTCTCGGAAAAGTCTGGATAAACGGCCTGATAAAACTCAGCAATTTTTTCCATACGATCATGACTGTTAACGCCATCCAGCTGATGACTAAAGCTGACCAATTGTTTACGTTCAATATCTTGGGTATTGCCGTTGATACTAATTTCTCCATGAAACCCTTTAGCTGCGCCACTTATTAATCGCATGAGGGTCGTTTTACCAGCTCCGTTAGCACCTAGAAGGCCAATAATACTGCCACTTTCTGCTGAACAATTTACTTGTTTAAGGATACTAGTTAGGTTTCTTTTGTAAGAAAGATTGTTAATCGATAATATTTCAGTCATGGTGGACTTCCTTTCGCGAATTAATATATGTTTTTAGATAAAGCAACATTTCATCTGGCGAAATGTTTAGAGCAGAAAGCTGATCATAAAGCTCACGAACCTGTGCTTCAACTACATCATTTTTAAGCTTCACTAATGTTCGTGTATTTGTAGTGACAAAGTTGCCTTTTCCACGTTGAGTGACTAAGACACCCTCATCAATAAGCTCACTTAGTGCACGTTGAATTGTATTAACGTTGACTGTCAAGCTGACCGCTAGTTGACGGATGGCCGGAATTTGCTGGCCTGGTTTGAGTTCTTCAATGATGATTTCACGGTAAATGTACTGCTTGATTTGATAGTAAATCGGGATCTTATCATCGAATTTCATGGTGTTCCTCCTTAATAGTGTAATAGATTACTATTACACTATATCTCTTTTGGCTTTATTTTACAAGAAGTTGATTATAAGACATCAAAAATCTTTTGATAAATGCTATTAATCAGAATCAAAATTCGGTATGCTAAGGTAAATAAAGAGGTATAGGAGAAAATCAATGTCACATAAGTTTCGAATATGTGGTGCTATGGTCATTGTGCTTTTTGGAGTCACAAGTGGTTTTTTGGTTGTAAAAGACCGTCACGAGCACCAGGCGGTTGAACAAACAATTCAAACTTATCAAAAGTAGTTTTTTGCCCTTACAACGGCTAACTAAAGTTAAAGTTCCGAAAGTGGCTGGGTTGGTAGTGCGTCAGAGGTGTCTCCGTAAGTATAAAAATTCCAGTCAACGTGATTTACTTGGAACTGTGAGTAGCGTAAGCGATGCTGAAATGAACCGCGATCCAACGCTAAATCAGTTAGACCGTACTGGAAGAAGTGGCATTGAAAAAAGATATAATGCCAGATTGGCTGGTACAGATGGGGGACAATTGTATTTTAAAAATCCTAACGGCGACATTGTATATCAATTGAACAATAAAGTTGTCAATGGTCAGAATATAAAACTCAGTGAAGTTATGAAATGACACAAGAATTAAAGTTCGCTATAATTAAACTCATATAAGTAGCCGGTTTATGACCGGACAGATGGACGAAAGAAAAGAGGTAAAGCAAATAAAAACAAAAGCATTTGTGAACGCTGTAAAGGGGTTCTTAATCGGGATTGCGTTAGTGATTCCAGGATTGTCTGGTAGTATGTTTGCCATTGTGGTTGGGTTATACGAAAAAATGGTAGCAGCCATTTCAAGCTTTCGTAGCCATCCTCGGCAAAATATCAAATTTTTGTTGCCGATTATGGTCGGCGCAATTGTCGGCGTTTTAGCCTCAACCAAGCTGGTACTATGGCTTTGTGAGGCATTTCCGGTGATGAGTTATGGCTTTTTCATTGGTTTAGTCATTGGTGTTTTACCGTTTGTTTATCAGAAAATCAGGTTTCAAAGGTTGCATTTATTTGATTTTGTTCTGATTGTTCTAGGGTTTGTGTTCATTATGCTTGTGAGCCATCAAGGCAGCACAGGGCTTAGTGATTTTGTGGCATTGACGAGACTTAAAAGTGTGAGTGATTGGTTCACAATTGGATTTGCAGGTCTTTTCGCCATTTCTATGATGATGATTCCCGGAATTTCTGGAGCCGTCATGTTAATGATGGTAAATCAATATGGGACAATCTATAATTCGGTTGCTAAACTGGTGGACACCGCCTTATTTATTTTAGTAGGCAAGTTTGATCAAGCAAGGGCGGCTTTTGGCTCCGTAATCATATTACTACCCTTTATTATTGGTGCATTCATTGGTGTTATCCTCATGGCCAAAATTCTGAATTACTTATTGCACCGTTATGCACATCGTGTGTATTGTGCAGTACTTGGTATTATTTTGGCCGGTATTTGGATTCTGACGGAACTTGCCTTAAAAGGTGCAAGCGTCAGTGTGCAAGATGGGGGAACATGGTTGAGTGCTGGGTTTGCCTTAATTATTTTTATTGTGATTGGTGTTTTGGCTACAATCTTTTTGGATAAACAGGATTCCTCTAATGTGTAACTGAAGTGGGAATCGAAAGGCGTCTTTTGTGAGATGCCTTTTTATTTTTTACTTGTAAGCGCTTGCTAAAATTGAACAGACATGCTATTCTATTCATAGATTTAAATATTTAAATGTATGGATAGAAGGTGAGCCAATGAGTAATAGTGAAATGGAGCCGAAGCAAAAAGCGGCGCTAGATGAATTTATTAACGATTTAGATATTTTAAACGCCTTAGCTGATAAACATCGGCAACAGATCATTATTTTACTAGGCGCACGTTTGAAACAGGGGATGACAGTTGGAG
The DNA here is from genome assembly GCF_001438655.1 of Pediococcus cellicola. GTDB lineage: Bacteria > Bacillota > Bacilli > Lactobacillales > Lactobacillaceae > Pediococcus > Pediococcus cellicola. The sequence goes on along the minus strand of NZ_JQBR01000004.1, from coordinate 52,158 downwards.
ACTTAACTGCGCAGTTGGATATTTCTCAACCCGCTGTTTCTCATCATTTAAAAATATTACGCGGCGTGCATATTGTGGATTCTTTGAAGAATGGTTTGGAAAATAACTATTTCTTGACCTTGGACGATACGTTAGAGCGCTTAGAGAGAATTGTGAAATTGATCCGGGAATCTAATGCATAGCTAGGGTTTAACTGAAGTTAGAAAGTGAAAAGATTGGAGAGGATATTATGGCAAAAGCTTATATGATCGGTAGCGGAGTAGGTAATTTAGCGGCCGGAATTTATTTAATCCGAGACGGCGGTTGGAGCGGTGACCAAATTACGGTGTTTGGACTCGAAAAACACGGTGCTAATGACGGTGCCAAGGTTGCTGACTATGAGTCAGAATATGGTAATTCCACTTTGAGTAATCATAAAGGTTTTCTTGCTAAAGGTGGCCGAATGTTGAACGAAGAAACCTATGAAAACCTGTGGGACGTATTACGTTCGGTACCTTCACTGGATAATCCTGGGCAGTCAGTTACAGATGATATCTTAAACTTTGATCATGCACATCCCACCCATGATGTGGCACGTTTAATGGATCGTGTGGATGGCATTCGCAATAAAGGGGATCAAAAAGATTACAATCACATGCAATTTGATAACCAAGATCGATTCTGGTTAACAAAATTGATGATGTTGCCTGAAACCAAAGAATCCCAGCTAAATGATGTCAGCATTGAGCAGTGGTTTGCTAAAACGCCTCACATTTTTACAACCAATTTCTGGTACATGTGGCAGACTACCTTTGCTTTTAAGAAAGAAAGCTCAGCAATGGAGCTGCGACGTTATATGAATCGAATGATTTTGGAGTTTAGTCGAATTAATACTTTAGCCGGTGTTACCCGAACACCGTATAATCAATATGAAAGTATCATTTTACCAATGCGTAAGTATTTGAAAGACCATGGTGTTAACTTTGTAAACAATCGCAAAATCACCGCGTTTGAATTCAAAGATACGCCGTTACGAGATGATATTATCGTTACTGGTTTGAAATATGAGGATGTTGATAAAGACAATCAAGAAGGCAGAATCGATATCGATGAAAACGACTTTGTTTTTGACACAAACGGATCAATTACGGATAGTTCTTCGATTGGTGATTTCAATACACCCATTGAAGAAAATTTGGAATATGCACCAAGCGCGGCACTCTGGAAACAGGCTACCGAACACTTCTATAATTTAGGAAATCCAGATAAATTTTTTGCAGATCGTAAACAAAGTGAGTGGTTGAGTTTCACGGTCACGACAAATAATCATTTCTTGTTAAATGAGATTTCACGAATTACGCAGCAAGAACCTGGCAATGCCTTAAATACCTGGGTGGATAGCAATAACTTATTATCCATTGTGGTTCATCACCAGCCACATTTTCACGCTCAAAAGGAAAATGAAACCGTCTTTTGGGGCTATGTCATGTATCCACGACGTAAGGGCGATTATGTGGACAAACCATTTATCCAAATGACTGGTAAAGAAATGTTAGAGGAGCTCTTAGGACATTTAGCCGCTGTGGATCCGGCTCGCGATAATATTGCGGACCATAAGGAAGACATCATGGCTAGCATTGTGAATGTGATTCCTGCTTATATGCCATATGCAAGTGCGCTGTTTAATCGACGTGCAGTTGGGGATCGTCCAGCAGTTGTGCCGAAAAATTCCAAGAATTTGGCCTTCATTAGTCAATTTGCTGAAATGCCATTTGATATGGTCTTTACTGAACAATATTCTTTCCGCTGTGCACAAGTTGCGGTTTATCATTTCATGGGCATTCCAGACAGTGAACTAACGCCCTTGCACCATTATGAAAAACAGCCAAAGGTTTTAGCTAAAGCAACAAAGACAATGTTTAGATAAATCAAATTTTATCATCCGTACAGAGAGACTGATGAAAATAAACAGGAGTTATAAATACTGGTAGATCCGGTATTTAGAGCTCCTGTTTTAGTTTAATCGATGTGCTTACCATTCACGATTAACACATCTACATGTTTTTCTTTTTGATCTTTTTCTGGAGGTAACGTCATGTAATCATCGTACATGCGTCTTAAAATGCGGTCGTAGGCTTCAGGAATTTTTACTTTGATATCTTCAAATTGGTGCGAAATGAGTTCTGTGATTTCTGCCTGGCTCATGACTTCTTTGTCATAAGCATATTGCGAAGCGTAATTCTTATAGTGATGAAAAGGTTCATGGTTGTACAAACGCATAATGTTTTCACGCTTCTCTTTAAGCTTTGCCACTGACATGTAGTGATTTAGATCGTTAGTTTCTGGATCTTTTCGAAAGGGGGTCTTGATAATGTTGTAGCCTAATCTCAAAAGAATCCTAGCGTCAAAATAACGAAAGCGGCTATAAACGGCACGGCGAATTTCAGGTTGTCGAGGGACTTTGTCAAACGGAAAGATATCCACAAAAACGCCTTTTTTTGCATCATTAACGTTGTTCCGCTCTTCAATGTAGGTGTCCGTATCAATAAGTTTCATGTAACTGAAGGCAAAATTAGGGTCTGTGTCTGCTGTTTGCATAAAATAGTGGGTATGTTGTAATAAACCGGGTGCAATTGACGCAAAACGATCGTAATCATCACGACGCATGCCAATATCAACATCATCATCCCAAGGAATAAAACCATTGTGACGGATCGCCCCCAGTAAGGAACCTCCAATGAGAAAGTACTTAATGTGATGTTGGTCACAGATTTTGACCACTAATTTTAAAATATTTAGTTCAATGCGATGCAACTCACTAATTTGCGACATAAAGTAAAACTCCTTGTTTATCTAATACCTTAAGTGTACACTGTCCGGTGACTCTATGCCAAGCTGATTTCATTAAGATTTGAACATATGCCAAAGGTTGATTGTGGCTTCTAACAACATTCCGATTGCCATCATGTACATAGCAATCATATTCTGGTGTATGAATACAAAGTAAGTCAAAATTAAATAGAAAAGAAAAAATAGAATTGCGGTGAATTTAGAATTCCCAGTCATGTTAATGCCTCCCTTGAATATTACTACTACTATTTTAGTTTAAAATGATTCTAATTACCACCCGAAAATGAAACCGATCACATTGAATGTTAAACTTTTTTAAATGTGTCCCCTAAATAGTGGGGTTCTTGGTTGACAATTGTCTGATGAACCCTTATATTGGTACCTAAGATAGGGTTTAAATGGAGAGAGCCATAGGAGGATTTTACAATGAGAAAAACCAAAAATGCGTTATTAGAGTATTTGCTTAAAAATGTTTCGAATGCGGACCTTGTGAACAAATTATTAGTTACGATGGTTTCTCGTGGTCAAATTGCCTTGGTTCCCGCATCTAATTCTGGAACCCAGTCACAAAAGTGAGCTAGATAATTGCTTTTGTATTAGGCTGTGGTATATTAGTAGTGTTGTTTTGGGGTCGTTATGGATTCGACAGGTATAGGTTGAGTCTGGATTGCGCTTCGTAGGTTACGTCTACGTAAAAACGTTCAGTTTAAATTATAACTGCAAAAAATAATAACAATTCTTACGCTTTAGCTGCTTAATAACAGCTTAACGTAGATCTGCCTGGCATCGTCCATGTGTTAGATACAGGTCTTAAATTTAGTGGACTCACGCAAGGTACTCCCATCTGAAGTGACTTGAAGAGACTAATCAGATTAGCTGGTCAAGAGAACCCTGACATACGGTGTTTTGATTAGTGAAATTTAAATAGTATGCCTATGAGCGTAGATATCTGGGTGGCAATATGCTTGGACGCGGGTTCGATCCCCGCCGACTCCATTAAGTGAATAAGATAGCTGTCAATAGTCTTCAGAATGCCGTTTTTATGCGGTTTGTTCTGAAGGCTATTTTCATTTGAAATAATTGCCTAGTTCAAAATAAGATTCGCCAACTAATTTATGATTGACAACAGATGAAATTCTCAGTGTCATTAACTAGCTGTTCATTTTAAATCAGTGGAGCAGTTATTTTTGTTTAAGGAGCGTTTTTTTATGGCCTATCGTGTAAAAGATACGAAAAATAATAAATTTGTTTGGACCTATTTAGATTTAGTGGAAGTTAGTGTTTCTGAGAAAGATGCGACAAAAATTGCAACTTATGAAGAGGCATCAGATTATTTAGGAATAGCAAAGATCTTAGTCAAAAATACTGATGAACGGCATTCATTTGTCAGCGAAGAAATCTAGTGAGGATTGGAAAGAAACTACTAATTGGCTGGTAACTTTATTCGTTGTTATTACGGCTTTGTTGGGTGTCAATCGATAATCGGTCAAGAATTATATAGATCAAGGATTGGGACAAAATTTATCTGAGCAGATCAGAATAACCAATAAAAGCAACGGTATTCAAAATGTTAAAGATGATAATTTACGTAGTTTGACATTTAAAAGTGTTGGTACCGCATATTTAAAAGTAAATGGTAATAAAAGTACTTTGAATACGGCTGCTTGGAAAATAAGTTATGGAAGTTTAGACAACTTGAATCGAACAATCACGGTAACTGGGTATTTGGAACGACGTAATTTGGTTCAATCAAGCACACGTACTAGTCAAGATTGGTGACCTATAGGAGTATTAATGGCCGGCAAATTGAGGTACTTCACGGTGGACATCTCCTAGCTTATTCAATTACAGGCAAATTTAATAAGGACGGTCAATATGATGTTAATGAGTTGGGATTGCTGGACAATCCTAAAAATTTATCAACTCAAACGGAATTTAGTAATCAAAAAACCATGCAACTATTTGAAGAAAGAGTCCGTAATACTTTAGAAGCGAATAAAAGAGTGATTTATCAGGTTTCAACTGTTTTTAAGAATCAGGATTTAATGCCAATTGGTTATCATTTACAAGCATTATCAACAGATAAATCACTTGATTTTAACGTGTTTTTTTGGAATGTCGAGTCAGGAGTTAAATTTGATTATACGACTGGACGTTCCAAGATTGATCGGTCAATGAAAGTAAGTGACTCAACCGAATAGTTATATAACAGTGGAAGCTTGAAAAAAAGTTTCTACTTCTTTAATTAAACGTAAGAAATAGTGCCTTGAAATATTAGTTGCTTAATATTAACTAACTTCCAGGGGAGAAATCGTGATTGCTGATTTGAAAAACACGAAATGGTGTGTTACCCTTTTCATCGAAAGCGATAATGTCAGTTATCAGTGTTTACAATATTAGTTACAAAATTTTTTCGGGGGGAATTAAGATATGTTAAATAAAAAAGGTTTAATTGGGATAGTTTCAGTGGTAACAATTTCATTATTTATGAATTTTGGTAGCGTAGCAGATGCAGCTACCACGAGTGCAAGCTCAAATAATTCGTCTGACTCAGAAAGTATCGATAGTTCAGAACAAGGCGCCACAATGAAGGATCCAACTTCGAACATAAAAATAACAATGGAAAAAGCATCTTCTTCAAACGTGAATAACTCGTCTCTAGATTCTTCTGAAAATGATGCGAGAGAAGAAAGTCTTGAAAAAGGCGCCACAATGGGAGACCCAAGTTTTTATATGGAAGAAAACAAGAAAACACACGTAATCAGATGGAGCAGAACGCCGTTTCCAAAATCAATGGAATCTTCTGATTGGGTAGGCCTTGATAGCATAGATGATTCATCTTCAAAATCTTCGAATAATAAGGATGATGCCCAAACGGATAGCAAGGCAGATAAAACAAAGTCCGTTACAAATGCTAATACTACAAGCACGACAAACAAAACGAGTGTTGTTGCTAAAAAGGCAAATAAAATTAGTACGATAAAAAGCACTTCTAACAAAGATATTTCTAATAAATCGAGTGTTTTACCACAAACGTCTGAAAAGAATGGTAGTTTCATATCAGTGATTATGGGTATGTTGTTCTGTGTAAGTATGTTTTGGTGGATATTTGATTATAAATTGGTAAATAAATATAAAATATAATTAAATGTCCAAAAATTAGGCTGTTCTTAATGAGTTGAATATTTTATACCGTAATAGAAACTATGAAAATAGTTTCTATTTTTTTGAAGCGGTATGTAAATAATCGAAATGATGAGTAAAGTAACTCAGATTGTTAAGCTTCATAAATAAACATGTATTTTCATCTTTACAATTTGGATTCACATAAAGATGTGAATTAAATTCGTATAAAAAAATAATGCATTTCATTTTAACTGGCGGTATGCTACTAATACAGGGCGCCTGAGTATTAGAATCGGAGTAGCGTAAAAATGAATATTGAATGTTTAAGACCAACAAGAGTCGCCTATTTTAGACGAATAGGTCCTTATGGAATAGAAAATAACAAATTAATGACATCTTTTAAAAATTGGGTTAGATCTGAAGGCCTTTTTAGAGGATCAACCATTTTAGGGATAGCGTTGGATGATCCCCAAATAATTGCTAATGAGAATTGTCGTTATGATACGTGTCTTATTATCAATAAAAGTAAATTTAGAACGGCCGTTGAACAAAGAATTTTGCCGGGAGGAAAATACGCTGTTTTTTTAATTAGTCATGACGAAAAATCGATCAATGAATTTTACAGGAATATGTGTCAAATAATTGATGATCATCATGTAAATATGGTTAAGCAACCGGTCATTGAACGTTATCAACAGACTTTCGTTGATAGAGGATATTGTGAAATTTTAATTCCAATCAAATAAGTGCTAGTGAATAAGCTTAGCAATTCTTTTAATAAATAATGTGAGAGTGCCACTATTGAGAACAGCTTAAAATTTCATTGTATTTAACTATTGGGAGATGTATATTAGCAATATGGCGAACATACATTCGCAAATGGAGGATTATATAATGAAAAACGCAATTTTTGTGATGTTAGAGGACTATGCGGATTGGGAGTATGGTTATTTGGCAAGTCAGTTAAATAAAAGTGTCGCTTGGAACGTAAAAACCTGTTCAACGACTAAACTAGTGGCATCAATTGGTGGTTTTGAAACTAGAGTGAATTATTTAATTGATGAACTGGCCGAACCATGTGACCTTCTCGTATTGATTGGTGGCAATTCATGGAAGATTAAAAACGAACCATTAAAAAAGTTCATTGCAACTCACTTAGCTGCGAATAAACCGACCGCAGCCATTTGCGGTGCAGTAGATTATTTGGCTGAGAATGGACTGTTACTGCATTATAAGCATACTGGCAACGCCCAGTATTTATGGCATGATTTTAAAGAATATACGAATCAAACTGAATTTATTCCTGTACAAGCTGTGCATGATCGTAATCTTGTCACGGCTAATGGCACTGCTGCGTTGGAATTTACTAATCTTGTATTAAAAATGATCCATTTTCTTCCCAATTCAGAGGCAGATAAAGCTACAGATTTGTATAAATTAGGTTTTTACAAATATTGTGATAAATATGGAAATCCGTTTGCGTAGTGCAATTTAGAAATCATGTGGAGATGAGCTGACGATAGCTGTATTAATTGACAGTGGTCCTTGTGAGACGTGATGATTTACAGTAAAATCAACCAAGAATTAGAAATAAATTTAAATGAGTTGGAAATTGATAAATGGCCTTTTGTGTTTGTAAGAGAAATTTGATTTAAATCGTAAATCAGAACAATTACAATTTTCGGGGCGGATGAATTATTTTGTAGTAATATATGCAGTTTCTAATTGGTCTAAGGAGGATTGACCAGATGACTAAAAAATACCATCGTGCTTTTGGTGTATATGGTGTAATCACACACAAAAATAAATTAGTAGTCATTAAGAAAAATGGTGGGCCTTATATTAATCGCTACGATTTACCAGGAGGCAGCTTAGAAGATGGAGAATCACTTGAAAAAGCGATTGGACGTGAAATTGAAGAAGAAACAGGCCTACAAGTTATCAAGCTAAATCAACTCGGAACGACGAGCTTTAAATATCCTTGGCATTATGAAAAATGGTTGTATAATCAGCATATTTGTGTGTTTTATCGTGTGAATGAGTGGCAAGGAACAACAGTTGCATATGCTTCTCAATTTGTGGGGCAAGATTCTTTAGGAGCCAAATGGCTGTCGTTAGACCAATTGAATTCCAGCAATGCTTCGCCACTGGTTTTAAAAGCAAAGGCGTATCTTGAAAATGATGAGCAATTTGACGTTTCCGACCAGGTATTTCGTGATTGGAAAGTTTTACAGTCACAGGTGTTTGATAAGAAATAGATTTTATTAAAAAAGCGAGAGCTGGGAAAATACCCGCTCTCGCTTTTATTTACGATCAGGAAATGTCTTGCCAATATTGCGTGTGCTTTGGAATTTCTTTTAAACCTTGGAAGACATTGGGCTGGATGTCAATGTGCTGTAATTCAGTAAAGGATTGCCACGCCAATTTGTGGTGCTTGTTGGTGTACTTCGGAATAGTATCTTGGGTCCTAACTAGATATAAGAGTACTACTTGCTGAAAGTTATTCGGCATGCGATGTTCAATGACAAATAATAGGCGATCAATCTGCACATGAATGTGCAATTCTTCCCAAAATTCTCTTAGAATGGCATCTTTTGATGATTCATCAAATTTAACTTTACCACCAATAAATGTAAAATGAGCTGCCGAATCCTGCGTGACATGCACTAAGTAACGGTGGTGGGACTCTAGTAAACCAGCCGATCGAAAATTGAATTTGTACTTTTTGTTTGTAAAAATAATGTCATTTAAATTTGGATCCATGTGCACACTTCCTAGTGGATTAGTTCCAGCGTCCTGGTTTTCCAGGTAAGAGCATCAAGATGAAAAACCAGATCGTACCAATAAGGGGAATGATTTGAATGAGTATCCACCAGCCGGAACGATCAGTATCATGCAAACGCCGAATCGAAACCGATAAAGTTGCAATCCAAACGATGAATAACACGATATTTCTGATCGAGGAAACACCAACGTCTTGCCAAGTATAAATCTCAGATATAGGATGGCCCATGATTAACTGAATAATTGTCACAATAAGTGAGCCAAGAATCCAGTTAATGATGGCTGGCCACCAATATTCGCCACGTTTCGCAACTCCTGAAAAATCAGTAATATTGCGCCAAAATTTTCCGTATGCTTCTATCATAATATTTCCTCCTAAGACGTTATCTAGTAAAAATGACTTTTGAATGATTTAAATTGCCAAGATAACTGTCCGATATTAGTTTTGAATAACTATAAGTTGATTATAGCCTTTTCAAACTAAATAATTAAGTTTTTTACTCTGTTATGAATTAATTGTAGAACAAGACACTATTTGATGAAAAGATGACGTTAAACTTCATTCGTGGCTAGGTTTAAGCGACACTTTGAATTATACTAAGAACATGGATAAATTTGGAGGAGGGGCCAGGATGAAAATTTTGATGATTGAGGATAACAAGTCCGTATCTGAAATGATGGGGATGTTCTTCAAAAAAGAACAGTGGGATGCCTCGTTTGCTTACGATGGTAATGAGGCCGTTGAAATGTTCAAACAATCTCCAGATGATTGGGATATGATTACGCTGGATTTAAATTTGCCCGGTAAAGACGGCATGGAAGTGAGTTCGGAAATTCGTGAAATTTCGAAAACAGTGCCGATTATTATGTTGACCGCCAGGGATTCTGAGAGTGATCAAGTTTTGGGATTAGAGATGGGTGCGGACGATTACGTGACCAAGCCCTTTAGTCCCATTACCTTAATTGCACGAATTAAAGCCTTACACCGCCGCGCACAAATGGGTGTCGCGAATGAAAACGAAACGCAAACTGGAAAAAACCATTTCGATGTCGAAACACACAACTTTAAGTTAAGTTCATCTACTAGAGAAGCTTATTTGGATGGCAAATTGATTCCTGATTTAACACCTAAAGAGTTCGATTTACTAAAGACTTTAGCACAAAAGCCAAGGCAAGTTTTTTCACGCGAACAGTTACTGCAATTGGTTTGGAATTATGAGTTTTATGGGGATGAACGTACAGTTGATGCACATATAAAAAAATTACGGCAAAAAATTGAAAAGGTAGGACCGCAGATTATTCAGACGGTTTGGGGAGTTGGCTATAAGTTTGACGATAGCAAAGCGAGGGATTAGGAATGAAATTAAAACTCCTTTACCAACAGATGCTTGCCTTTTTTGTGGTAATCTTCACGACGGTAATTGTGTTTGGAATCGCCTTTATTCAGTTTTCTAATCGTATGGTGTATCGAGATACTTGGAAACAGTTGGAGGGGTATGCGGATAGCGTCTTTCAACAATCCGTTGTGGTCAATACAGATGGGGAGTTTGCAGGTATCCAAATTACTGGCTTGCAAAATAGTGAACGCCTGTTGGCTAATCAGGCTATTCACTTCACTATTTATAACAAGCAAAATACGATTGCCTATCCGAAAAATGATTACTCGCCGGCCATTACTAATGCGCAGTGGAAAAAATTAAAACAAGGTGAAACACTAACGACCAAGTCTGACCGACGATTAAATCAAGTGGGGCGCAAACAACATCCCACGACAGATATTATAAAGCCGTACCGCAATGAGGACGGCACTTTAATTGCCGTGATCTCAGTAGGGTCTCCGGTAGCTAATATTGAGTCTAACATGCGAAAAATTCAACACAATCTTTTAATTGCTTTTTTGATTTCTGGATTGGTTTCAATTCTAATCGCGTACGCGCTAGCCAAGTATTCGGTTTCTCGAATTGACCGTATCCGCAGAGCAGCACACAAAATTGGTGAAGGAAACTTCGACATTACGGTTCCTACAAAAGGTAATGATGAAATTGATGGGCTAGCATCTGACTTTAACCATATGACGGAGTCTCTCAAAGCATCCAACGAAGAAATTAAACGACAAGAGCAACGGCGACGTGAGTTTTTAGCGGATGCTGCCCATGAAATGCGCACGCCGTTAACCACCATTAATGGTTTACTCGAGGGGCTTACGTATGATGCAATTCCAGAAGAGAGCAAAGAAGAAAGTTTGCAGCTGATGAGTAACGAAACGAAGCGTCTCATCCGATTGGTTAATGATAATTTGGATTACGAAAAAATTCGGACCAATCAAATTGTGTTGAATCGACATGAAATTTATGTCCATGAAGTGATAAATAATTTGGTAGAGCAACTTCAGAAAAAAGCAGATGAGGCCAAAGACCACTTTGTCATTCAAGTCGCTACTAATGTGGTGGCATACGCAGATTATGATCGATTTGTCCAGATTATGTTTAATATTATGCAGAACGCGATTCAGTTTACGACCGGTGGGACAATTTCGGTACATGCGAAAAATGATGATAAGAAAAATTGTATTGTTACCGTTTCAGATACAGGAATAGGTATGTCTGAAGACCAAATGAAAAATATTTGGGAGCGGTATTATAAAGCAGATGTTTCTCGTAAGAATACCAAGTACGGTGAGTCTGGACTCGGTATGGCAATTGTTCATCAATTGGTTAAAGCTCATGATGGGCAAATTAAGGTATCTAGTCAGTTGGGAAAGGGTACAACTTTTACGGTGCGGCTACCAGGTAAAAAATGACAACAAAAAAAGCAGAATCCAAACGGATTCTGCTTTTTACTTATCAAAAATTATTTAACAGCTGGTGTACCGAACCATTCGATACGGCTTTCAACTGTATCTTTAATAGCTTTTGTACCAGGTGCAAGTAACTTACGAGGGTCATAACCTTTAATATCATTTTGGTCATGTCCTTCTTCAATGTACTTACGAGTTGCAGCTGCGAAAGCCATCTGGCATTCAGTGTTAACGTTAACCTTAGCAACACCCATTGAGATAGCTTTTTGGATTTGTTCCTTAGGAATTCCTGAACCACCATGTAATACAAGTGGTGTAGAAATAACGTCAGCCAATTCCTTCAAACGGTCAAAGTTAAGACCCTTCCAGTTTTCTGGGTATTGACCATGGATGTTACCAATTCCACAAGCAAGGTAATCAACGCCAGTTGCAGCGATTTGTTTAGCTTCTTCAACATCAGCTAATTCGCCTTCACCAATGATACCGTCTTCTTCTCCACCGATTGAACCAACTTCGGCTTCAACAGACATACCTTTAGCATGTGCCAACTTAACAATTTCCTTAGTTTTTTCTAAGTTTTCTGCAAATGGTAAATCATGACCATCAAACATAACAGAGTTGTAACCAACTTCGATACATTCTTTAGCAGCTTCGTAGTTACCATGGTCTAAATGCATGATAACTGGAACTGTGATGTTCATTGACTTCATGGTTTGTTGAACTAAGTTTAAACAAAGTTCATAGCCACCCATGTACTTTGCAGCTCCCATAGAAGTTTGGATCAAAACTGGTGTGTTTTTTTCTTGAGCAGCGCCAAGAATTGCACGAGTCCATTCCAAGTTGTTAGTGTTAAAAGCACCAACTGCGTAATGACCTTTGCGAGCTTCAGCAAAGATTTCGTTACCGTTAACTAATGACATAAATAAAATCCTCCCAAAATATATTACAACGATGTGTAAAAAGGTTGCATTAAACGAACATTTCTATTTTAACACATTTAATTTAGAAAATGCAGACCATTTTTGATTGATAAGAATGGGAGAAAAATAGTTGAATCCAGAAAACGTTATCATAGAGAAAAGATAACAAAAGTAGTGACTAAGTATAAAAATTAGCCAATTATTTGGCCTATACCGATATTTTACAAACAAAAAACAAGTGGCCTCAAATGTAGACATGACGGGCGTTACAGTTGAATTTAGAGTATATATCAATTAAATTTAATAATTTAGCCCTTGTAAAAACGGTTACTTTCCTGTTAAAATGTTTCTTTGTCTTGGTATAGACTTTAATTTTTAGAGAATAAGGAGAATTTATAATGGGTATCATAATTGCGCTGATTCCAGCGATTGCTTGGGGGAGTATTGGACTTGTGTCAGGTCGCCTTGGTGGCACGGCACCACAACAAACACTTGGAATGACCATGGGAGCTGTTGTGTTCGCTATTTTTACTTGGTTTTTGTATCAACCAACGCTCTCTGCTAAAGTGTGGATTGCCGGTGTGGTTTCTGGACTGTTCTGGGCAGTTGGTCAGGGGATGCAGTTCACCTCAATGAAAAAAATTGGTGTGTCTAAGACAGTTCCTTTATCAACAGGTCTCCAGTTAGCTGGAAATGCCTTAGCGGGTGTTTTGATCTGGCATGAATGGACGACTGGTAAAACTATTACCATGGGAACAGTTGCCGTCATTGCACTAATTGTTGGGGCTACATTTACATCTTTGCGTGATAAAAGTGACAAGGAACATAACAAAGATGAAGATATGGGCGCAGGAATTCGGGCCTTAGTTATTTCAACAATTGGCTATATTGGTTATACGGTAGTGGTTCGATTTGCTGATGTGAATGCCAAAGCAGTTATTTTACCACAGGCAATTGGCATGCTTGCAGGTGCAATTGTCTTTGTTTTCCTATCTAAAGCAGCAGTGACTGCTTTCAAAGATCAACATACATGGGCAAACATCATTACTGGGTTAGTTTGGGGCATTGGAAATATCTTCATGTTTCTGGCGATTCCAAGTGTTGGATTGGCAATTAGTTATTCATTAGCACAGGCCGGAATTGTGATCTCCACCTTTGGAAGTATCTGGTTCTTGGGTGAGCACAAGACACATCGTGAAATGCAATATGTTATTTTCGGTTCTATCTTAATTATTATTGGCTCAACGTTGTTGGCATTAATGAAATAATTGCGTTAATTTGAGGAACAGTAGAGATGCTGTTTTTTATTTTGAAAAAAAGTAACTTTTCTTGAATTCGTGTACGTTAATTTTGAAAAATGGTTCGATCCTAATTTGGACAACTTGTGAGGCGTCTAACGAGTTTATCTTCTAAAGACAGCCCGCCTGGTTACGCTTCAAATTTTAGGGATCGGGTGTATAATAAATTAGTGAACATTAAAAATATAAAGTGAGGTAAAAAAGCAATGGCACATATTTCGTTTGATGGTTCAGCTGTTTCAAAGTTTGTTCATTACAATGAACTTACTGAAATGCAACCACTTGTTACTGCAGCAGATAAGGAATTACGTGAGGGTACTGGAGCTGGAAATGATTTCCGTGGCTTCATTGATTTGCCTGTAGACTATGATAAGAGTGAATTTGCACGTATTAAAGCTGCTGCAAAGAAGATTCAAAATAATTCAGAAGTCTTTGTTGCGATTGGTATTGGTGGTTCATATTTAGGTGCACGTGCAGCAATTGATTTCTTGGGAAATACTTTCTATAACTTACTTCCTAAAGAACAACGCAATGGCATCCCACAAGTATTCTTTGCTGGAAATTCAATCAGTTCAACTTACTTAACTGATTTGGTTAATTTGATTGGCGACCGTGACTTTTCGATTAACGTGATTTCTAAGTCAGGGACGACCACAGAACCTTCAATTGCATTCCGAGTACTGAAAGAAAAATTAGTTGCTAAGTATGGTAAAGAAGGCGCTAAGGAACGAATTTTTGCCACAACTGATAAAGCTAAAGGCGCTTTAAAGACTGAATCTGATGCTGAAGGCTACGAAGAATTCGTTGTTCCTGATGACATTGGTGGACGTTTCTCTGTACTTTCTGCGGTTGGTTTATTACCAATTGCGGTTGCTGGTGGCGACATTGATCAATTAATGCAAGGTGCTGCTGATGGTCGTGACGCTTATAAGGATCCTGACGTAACCAAAAATGATGCTTACAAATACGCAGCATTGCGTAACATTTTGTATCGTAAAGGCTACACCACTGAATTATTAGAAAACTTTGAACCAACTTTACAGTACTTTGGCGAATGGTGGAAACAATTAATGGGTGAATCAGAAGGAAAAGATCAAAAGGGTATCTATCCTTCATCTGCAAACTTCTCAACTGATTTACATTCACTTGGTCAATATATTCAAGAAGGTCGTCGTAACCTGATGGAAACGGTTGTGAATGTGGATAAGCCTAATCATGACTTGAACATTCCTAAGGAAGAAAAGAATCTTGATGGTCTTAAGTATCTTGAAGGCCGTACCATGGATGAAGTTAATAAGAAGGCTCATCAAGGAGTTACTTTAGCTCATAATGATGGTGGCGTTCCTGTTATGAATGTAAATATTCCTCAACAAGACGCTTATACATTGGGCTACTTGATCTACTTCTTTGAAATTGCTGTTGGTATTTCAGGTTACTTAAATGGGATTAACCCATTCAATCAACCTGGAGTAGAAGCATACAAGAGCAATATGTTTGCTTTGCTTGGCCGTCCTGGTTATGAAGCACAAACACAAGAACTCAATCAACGCCTTGGTAAATAAAGAGTTGTAGAGCTTGTTAAAAAATAAAATAAGTCCTGTAGAATTTAGCAAATTTCCTTTCTAGTGAAGTGAGGTATATTTGAAAGTTCTCAGGGCTTTTTTATTTGGATTTTTCTTGACTTTTAAGGCAAAAATCTTTACGATTAGGTTGATATCAATGTGATATTGAAATGAGGTGACCAATTTTATGGCGGGAAATTCAAAAGACAAACGGTTTCTGCTACGCATGGACCAATCCTTGTATGATCGATTAGCGGAGGAAGCTGATCGTGCCAACCAGAGTGTCAATATGTATATTGTGAGTTTATTGAGTGCAAATCATGGCACTAAAAATTTCGAAAAACGCCAGATAATTGGCAAAACAGTTTTAGGAAAGGATATCAATCCAGACAATGGGTTAGTATTGGTTTCAGGAATTTACTACCGATATTTGATTAATGATAATAGTGAAGTCGATGCTACCGCGGAATATGCGGTCATTGAGGCAAACGGAAATATTTTAACCTTACAAAAAATTTAGCCATTTGGGGGAGATAGGATGGCAAACCAACAGAAACAGGCCCATGGTTTCCTTAACGAAATGATGGGTTCAGCGTTGAGCGGTAATTATACAGATCAGTATAAAAAGGTTCAACAAAACGTTATTGCGGCACGAAAACGCGCCACTAAGAAACAAAATAAGCGTGATGAAAATCGACAGCCAGAACGAACCATTCATGCACGGATACCAGAAAAACGGAGGAGTGTTAACATGCCATTTGGATTTAGAATTGTACCTCAGAATAATCGTGGATTAGTAGAAACTTTAGGAAAGTACAAACGTAGTGTAGAGCCAGGATTTCATTTTTATTGGCCTTTCTTTCAAAAAATTAGGAATGTGAGTTTGGCTATGGAACCTTTGGCATTGCCAAATTATTCAATTATCACCAAAGATAATGCGGATGTTTCAGCTAGTTTGACACTAAACTTTCATGTTACGGATCCTGTAAAATATCAATACGAAAATACGGATTCCGTGGAATCGATGGCCCAACTTGTACGTGGACATTTGCGGGATATTATTGGGCGAATGGATTTAAATGAGGCTTTAGGTTCAACGGCCAAGATTAATCAGGAGTTAACACTTGCGATTGGGGATCTCACTAACACATATGGTATTAATGTTGATCGAATCAATATTGACGAATTGACTCCTTCACGCGCAATTCAAGAAGCGATGGACAAACAGTTGACGGCCGATCGTGAACGGGTAGCTGCGATTGCTAAGGCCGAAGGGGAAGCTAAATCCATTGAATTAACAACGAAGGCTAAAAATGACGCGCTAATGGCGACTGCTAAGGCGGAAGCTGATGCTACCAAAACGCGTGCTAATGCGGAACGTTATCGAATCGACACTGTGCAAGCTGGTTTGTCTGAAGTAACTGACAAGTATTTCCAGAACCAATCTATTAATGCTTTTTCAGATTTGGCAAAATCAAACACAAACATGGTTGTGGTACCTTCTGATAGTTCGGATGAGTTTGGCAAGATTCCGGTTATTGGAAAATTATTAGGGACTAGAGACGATCAAAAACATAATTTATAAACGACACTAAATTTATGATGGAAAGCTACCTCGAATTGTTCGGGTAGCTTTTTGTGTTTGATGATACAAAATTAATTCATAACTAAAATATGAAGGAGTGTGCGCACACAGATACAATGGACGGCGCACAAGGTTTAAGCGAAGCAGTGGGGCTATTGCCTTTTTAATATTAGAGTTAACGATGATTATCAATTGACTCATACATGGATTACCACCGGTACCAGCCAATGTTGATTTTATTTGATCTCGTTGTGACGTTTGGTAACGTGAATGGTTTTGATTACGGTGATTTTTTTCACATGCCAAGATGGGAGCGTCAATCGCATTAAAATGTTTAATCGGTTGCAGAATCGACAAGCTTTTTTCGTTTTGTGCATGATGTAAATGGTGATGAAACGATGAAATTCCCATTAAATAAAACAGGTCTAAAACATTGTGATAACAGTGTTTTAGACCTGTTTTATTATGAATTATCACCCGCACGGGGTTCGAACCCGTAGCTCCGCCTTGAGAGGGCGACGTCTTAAACCAATTTGACCAGCGGGCAAAATTAGTACTGTTCTAATTTATCTTATTTGAGCCACAAAGTCAATACCTTAGCCCTCAATTATCGTTTGTAAGTTAAAATGGTTAGATAAACAAAAGTTATAAATAGGTAAAGCCAATAAATAAAAATAGCGATCATCATAAACGGAAGAAAAGAAAGCTGTATCAGATTTTCACTGACTAAACACAAAACAGCGATAACTGCCCAAATGACCAATTTTTGTTTAGTATCGGCTAGTGCGATCTTCAATTCTCGTTTATTCATAAGTTAGCTCAAGCATATAGGATTTTTGCTCTAAAATGTGAGAGGTCGTAATCCAGACTTCATGGTAAGACTTCATTGGTCTTTTGGTTAGGCTATTAAAATAATCAAGGAGTACGTTATATTTGTCCACAAATTCGTCTGATAAGCGATCTACTAATAAAGTTTCATCAGGGAAATAGATTTCTGGATTAGCGACTGCCATGCTATCAGGCATATTTAACTGCACAACGTTTGTGTAACCCAACGTATTAATTTTGGCACGATCAGGATGTTTTCGAATTTGGGATAACACGTTATAGATTGAATCTGAATTTGTTGCCATAGATTTCACCTCACAACAGTATATTGTAGCAAAAAGCCCGTAGTTTGTCAGTTTATAGGAAAGATTTTGAATCATCTGTTGACAGTTCTTGAGAAAGACGGTAATATAATATAGGTAAAATTAATGGGCATTCGCCAAATGGTAAGGCCACGGACTCTGAATCCGTAATTTACTGGTTCGATCCCAGTATGCCCAATAACTTAAACAAAGAAGAGCCGTTACATCAACGCTTTTATTGATGTAACAGCTCTTTTTTTGTGTACATATAAGTTAGTTGAAAATTGAACCCTGATTCAAAGGCGAACGAACATAACCAGAAATAATACCCATATGTGCCAAAAATGAAACAACAAATTATTCAAGTTAAATAAACATAAGTGTCCGAAATGACGGTAAACCAATGCTAATGCATGCTGGTTTATCGTTATTTTTAGTTTTTGTCATTAAATTACATAGAGCTACTATGTGGTTTATTTTCATCTTGCAAATGCATAGATTAAGCGTATAATCATCAATTATGACAGTGTGTCATTTTTGAGGAGGAAGAAATGCCAACAGCAACTTTTTTTAATTTAAATGAAGCCAAAAAGAAACGTCTTATGCTAGCTGCACAGCATGAATTTTCACGAGCACCTTTAGCTGAAGTTTCAGTTAGTGCGATTGTCGCAGATGCCCAAATTCCTCGTGGGAGTTTTTATCAGTATTTTGAAGACAAAGAAGATCTCTATTTTTACTACATCGGCACGCTGGTGACCGACATGGAGCATCATTTGTTAGAACTTATTCACGAAACACATGGCGATTTGTTTAGCTCTATGAAGCGTTTCTTTGAGTATGCAGTGGCAGAAGTAGTTGAAGGGCCAAACGCTGATATTTTTAAAAATGATGTGGCAACGAATTTTCAACATGCACAGAATTCGCCGCGATTTAGTAAGAATAAGGCAAGCTATCCTTTTTTTAAGACTATGCGAGATATTGAAGACCAGGTCAGCACATCCGTGGATCGTTCAAAATTGCGGGTCAATAGCGATACTGAGTTAAAAGCTTTGCAACGTTTAGTTTTCATGATTTTGGTGCATTCGATAGGGCATTACTTCCATTCTCAAAAAGAAGACTCACCAGAGACCATTGCTGACCTAAAAACGGGTTTTGCTATAAATCTGGATTGGATTGCAAATGGGGCATTAAGAAGAGAAAAGGAGCTTGGTTAAATGTTTAAATTATCATGTCGATACTTAGCCTGGTGGGCAGTAGCCATTGGAACCGTATTTTTAATCGTACAAGTTATGTGTGATTTATGGCTGCCTAATATCACATCAGATATTATTAACAACGGGGTTGCCAAAAGTAACATCCCTTATATCTGGCATTCTGGATATAAAATGTTGGCTATATCGTTTTTGGGTGTGCTTGCAGCTGGAGGAAATGTCTATTTTGCGGCCACACAATCACAACGAATGGGTAGTAAAATTCGTGATGCACTTTTTAAAAAGGTTTCTTTTTTATCTAATCATGAATTTGAACAATTTGGGGATGCATCATTAATTACGAGAACCACAAATGATGTCATTCAGATCCAAAATGTCATGGTAATGGTTTTAAGAATGATGTTACAATCGCCAGTTATGCTGGTTGGTGCAGGCTTTATGGCATACAGTAAGCAACCGGCATTAACGGCTGTTTTCTTGGTTTCTTTACCAGTCTTAGCCGTTTTTGTGGGCATTATTATGTACTTTGCAGTGCCTCTGTTTCAGAGTATGCAAAAAAAGATTGATCGCATTAACTTAGTATTTCGTGAAGGTTTGACCGGTGTTCGTGTGATCCGTGCGTTTAATCGTGATAAGTTTGAACAGGATCGATTTGGGGGTGCTAACAAGGATTACACACAAACCGCCATTAAAGTCTTCACAATTGTTTCGTTTATGTTCCCAATCATGACGTTAATTATGAGTGGTACAAATATGGGAATTATCTGGTATGGTGCTAAACTCATTTCGAATCAGACGATGCAGGTTGGTAACTTGGTTGCCTTCATGACTTATGCAGCTCAAATTCTGATGAGTTTTATGATGCTTTCCATGGTCTTTGTATTTATACCACGTGCTTCGGCTTCTGCAAAACGAATTAATGAAGTTTTAGAAATGAAAAATAGTGTTTTGGATCCAGACCAACCCTTGGCAAAGGATGCGGCTTCGCAAACAGCTTCATTAGAATTTGACCATGTTGACTTTCGGTATAAAGGTGCTGAAAAATTAGCAATCGATGGGGCAAATTTTAAGGCACATGCGGGCCAAACAGTGGCCATTATCGGAGGTACCGGTTCAGGAAAATCCACGTTAGTCAGTTTAATTCCACGTTTCTTCGATCCTGAAAAGGGTGAGGTACGTATTAATGGCACAGACGTTAGAGCAATGGCTCAAGAAGAAGTGCATGATCAAGTTGCTTTGGCACAGCAAAAATCAGTATTGTTCCGTGGGACGGTTCGAGAGAATATGCAATTCGGGAATCCGGATGCGACTGATGACCAAATTTGGCGTGCTATGGAAATCGCACAGGCTACAGAATTTATTCATAAAGATGAAGACGGATTGGATGCTTGGGTTGAACAAGATGGGGATAACTTCTCAGGTGGGCAAAAGCAACGGTTGACGATTGCTCGAACCTTAGTTAAACAGGCACCGGTATATGTTTTCGATGATTCGTTTTCTGCGCTAGATTTTAAAACAGATGCCGAATTGCGTCACTCCTTAAGAGAAGATAAACAAATTCAAAAGAGCGTTGTGGTGATTGTGGCACAACGTATTGCAACGGTGGCAGATGCTGATTTAATTCTAGTTATCGATGGTGGTAAGATCGTGGGTCAAGGCACACATCAAGAATTAAAAGCAAATAATGAAACTTATCGTGAAATCATTGATTCACAAATTAAGAAAGGAGATCAAGCAAATGGCTAAAAATCCAGAAAAAAAGCCTCAACGTACCGGCGGTCATAGTGGTCGCCGAGTGGGAATGGGAATGCCAGTTGAAAAGCCACAACATTTTTGGAAAACAACTGGGCGTTTGCTTCGTTACCTCTCTCCGTGGATGGTGATGGTCGTTATCGTGCTCATTTTGGCTGCCGTTTCGGTTATTCTTCAAATTCGGGCACCTAAAGTTTTGGGTGAAGCCACAACCCAGATTTTTGCTGGCGTTATGAAGGGATCAGCACAAATGAAGGCCGGTATTGGTCTTCATACACTGCCAATTAACTTTACGAAGATTATTCATATCTTGACGACCGTGGGGATTTTATATGGGTTGTCTGCGCTGTTTAGTTTTGCACAACAGGCCATTATGACACAGGTTTCACAGCGCGCTGTTTACCAAATGCGAAAAGATTTTAAAGATAAGTTGCAACGCGTTCCGGTTTCCTACTATGATACTCATTCTAATGGTGACGTGATGAGCCGGATGTCTAATGATATGGATAATATTTCAGGGACATTGCAGCAAAGCTTGACGCAGTTGGTGACAAGTGTCCTTCAGTTCGTTGGCGTTCTCTACATGATGCTGACCATTAGCTGGAAATTGACTTTGATTGCCGTTTTGACAGTGCCATTAAGTTTAATTGTGGTGGCATTTGTGGCCCCTAAATCACAGAAGTTTTTTGCAGGGCAACAAAAGCATTTAGGTCTTTTAAACGATCAGGTTGAAGAAACGTATGCGGGACATACCGTTATCAAAAGTTTTAATCACGAAAATAAGGCTATTCAAGATTTCAAAAAAGAAAATGATCAGTATTTAAATTATGCTTGGAAAGCACAGTTTGTCTCTGGTTTAATCATGCCTTTAATGAATTTTATTAAGAATCTTGGGTATGTTTTTGTGGCAATTATTGGTGGCGTTCAAGTTGCCCATGGCCAAATTACATTAGGTAATGTTCAGGCCTTCTTGCAGTATACACAGCAATTTTCACAACCAATTACTCAAATTGCCAACTTGACGAATACCATTCAGATGACAATTGCTTCTGCAGAACGAATTTTTGCGGTTTTAGATGAACCAGAAATGGAAGAGACACATGTGGAAATCCCAGATGTGAAGAATCCGGATGCTGAAGTCATCTTTGATCATGTCGATTTTCGTTACGTTGAAGATACGCCTCTTATTCAAGACTTTAACTTGAAAGTTAATTCTGGCGAAATGGTGGCAATTGTGGGTCCGACTGGTGCTGGAAAAACGACGATTATTAACTTATTGGAACGCTTCTATGATATTAAAGATGGATCGATCAAGTTAGATGGTGTGGATACACGTAATTTGAGTCGTGAAGCATTACGCTCCGATTTTGCAATGGTTCTTCAGGACACATGGCTATTTACGGGGACAATTCGAGAGAATATCAAGTATGGTCGTGAAAGTGCCACCGATGAAGATATGGTGGCTGCTGCTAAGGCTGCCCATGCAGATACGTTTATTAGACAGCTTCCAGATGGTTATGATACCGTCTTAAATGAAGCCGCAAGCAATATCTCCCAGGGACAACGCCAATTACTGACAATTGCGCGAGCCTTCTTGGCAGATCCAAAAGTTTTGATCCTGGATGAAGCGACAAGTTCAGTGGATACACGGACCGAAGTTTTGATTCAGCATGCTATGAATAAGTTGTTGAAAAACAGGACGAGTTTTGTGGTTGCGCACCGCCTTTCTACGATTCGTAACGCACAAAATATTGTGGTGGTTAACCACGGTCAGATTGTTGAAACAGGGGATCATGACAGTTTGATGGCCCAAAATGGGTTTTACGCTGATTTGTACAACAGTCAGTTTTCAGGTAATGAAGTGATTTAAAATTTAATTTAAAAAATACCATTATTCGCGGTTCTCGTTATAGAAGAGTGAGACAATAAGTGAATGATGGTATTTTTAGATTATGGACAGGAGATTGGCAATGCAAAATCAGTATCAACATATCGCCAAACAAATTGAAAAAATGGTGACGGATAAAATTGTTCCTGGCGTTTCGTATGCCATTATTGACCATGACCGAATTGTGAAAAACGTTTTAGGTGAGGCGGAAATTAAACCGCATCATGAAAAATTGCGCCCCGAAATGATATATGACGTAGCCTCCTTAACTAAAGTTGTAGGAACGGAAATTTTAATTGGTCAGTTAGTGGAAGCAAATCAGTTGTCATATGATCAGCCAGTTGTGGAAATTTTACCTCAATTTTTCGATAGCCGTGTGACTATTCGGCACTTATTAACACACACTTCAGGAATTACCGGTTATATTCCTCACCGTAACGAATTAGGCACGCGTGAACTTTTAAGGGCGATATATACACTTAAAATTGGGCCTGATTTTAATCAAAAGGTTGTTTATTCTGATTTGAATTACATTTTTCTTGGCTTGATTGTGGAACGGCTATTGCATGTACCAGTGCAAACGGCCATTAAAAAAAAGGTGTTGGAGCCACTGAATCTGAGACATTCTACGTTTCATCCAGATCCATTAAGCTGTGTCCCAACAGAGTGGACTCTTCAAACGGGGCTTACACGTGGCATGGTTCACGATCCTAAAGCCCGAATTTTAGGAGCACACTGTGGGTCGGCTGGTCTATTTTCTACTTTGAATGATCTGACCCAATTTGTGTCCTGGTTGTTAGCTCCTGAGAAGCAGCCCGGCGTTTTAAAAAAGCAGACTGTAAATGCCCTATTTGCGAATCAAACTGCAAATTCCAACTTAACTAGATCGTTTGGATGGGGACTTATCAAGCAATCTGATCATTGGATTTTAAAGCATAGTGGCTTTACAGGAACGATGCTGTTGGTTGATGCTGTCCAGCATCGTGGCCTCATCTTTTTATCGAATCGTGTTCATCCTACGGCTAAGAATCAAATCTACTTTAAGTATCGGCAAGCTGTGATTGAAGCTTTTTTACAAAATAATTAGGTGACTACCATGATGGTTTTTCCCTATAAAGGATTACATTGCGCTTTGAGTAGCTAGAAAAAAGCGCTTTAAAATTTGTATAGACATTTTTTAATCAGTACTGAAAGCGCTTCGGTTTTATGGTAAACTATTCCTGTAGTAGCGAAAGGAGAGATAGTTTTGAGTGAACCATTATTTTTGGAACCCGTATTTCATGAAAAAATCTGGGGTGGCAAGAAATTAGCAACTGAATTTGGGTATCAAATTCCAAGTGACCAGACTGGAGAATGCTGGGCCATTTCAGCACATCCACATGGACCAGCCACAGTTAAAAACGGCCCGTACAAAGGCTTAACCTTGAATCAAGTCTGGGATCAACATCGAGAAGCTTTTGGCGACGCAAAGGGAGACGTGTTCCCACTGCTGACCAAAATCTTAGATGCAAATGATGACCTGTCTGTTCAAGTTCACCCAGATGATGCGTATGCTGCGGAGCATGAGCATGAATTAGGTAAAACAGAATGCTGGTATGTTATTTCCGCAGAACCCGGTGCAGAACTTTATTATGGCCATAATGCGAAAACACATGAGGAATTGGCAGATTGGATTAACCACGGTCAGTGGCAAAAGCTATTCCGACGCGTACCAGTAAAGGCAGGAGATTTCTATTATGTGCCAAGTGGGACGATTCATGCTTTAGGAAAAGGAATCGTGGTACTAGAAACGCAACAAAGCAGTGACACTACATACCGTTTATATGATTTTGATCGTGTTGACAAAAAGACGGGACAGAAACGTGAATTGCATTTGAAGCAGTCTATTGACGTGACGACAGTGCCACATCAAGATCCCAAGCTAAATATTGAGAAAACACAAGTGGGAGATGCGGAAGTGACTACTTATGTCAAACCGCCAGTTTCACCACACTTCTCAGTTTATCAGTGGCAATTGAATGGTGGCACGGCTACATTCAATCGTCAAAGTGCCCCTTACACATTAGCGTCTGTATTGAAGGGCGAAGGAACGCTTGATGTGGACGGAACAGAATATAAAATTAAAAAGGGAGATCATTTCATTCTTCCTTATCAAGTGAAAGATTGGACTTTAAAAGGAAACTTACAAATTATTGCGAGTGAACCAGGCGAAGACTAAATAAAAAGGATGGTTGAGAAAAATGTTCTCAACCATCCTTTTATTTTAAAATGTTTCTGAAATTTTGAGGGCTTTTTGCGCACTTAAATCTGCCTGTGGATATTTGCGTGTTAGTGCAGTAATTAAAAGGCGTTTTGCTAATGAACCGTTACGCGTCAAGATCGGACCATGAAAGTAGGAGCCATAAACATTCTTATAAATGACACCCTCGGTTTTGTCGGAGCCATTATTACCATGGCCGCTTTCGACAACTCCCAGTGGTTTCTCGCCCTGGCCTAAAAAGGTCATGCCATTATGATTTTCAAAACCATGGTATTCTTCATTGGTTTCTTTATTTTTAATTAAGATATTGCCGATAAAGCGGTTATGATCTTGGCTTAAGGTGTAATGATCTAAAGCGCCAATGCCAGGAATCTTTTCTCCTTGGGCACCGATATAATAGTGGCCTAAAAGTTGATAACCACCACAAATGGCAAGCATTGGGCCACCCTCGTCAATATATTTGGTTAATTCTTCTTTTTTTGCAGGAATATCTTTAGAGACAATTAATTGTTCATAATCCTGACCACCACCGAAGAAAACGAGATCGTAATCACTAGCCTTAAAATCATCACCGAGACTGACCACCTTGATGTTGAGATCCGTATCCATTTGTTTTGCGTAGTATTTTAAAGCAAGAAGATTTCCGTTGTCTCCGTAGGTATTGAGTAAGTTGCCGTAGAGATGGGCAACGTCTAAGGAATATTTCATTTTAAATTCCCTCCTTAATATAGCCGTCCTCTGCCAATTGTTTGCGTAATTGGAGCATCGCAGTGTATGTGGCAAATACGTAGACCCGTTTGGTTGGTAAATCTTTGAACTTAGCAATGACATCTTGTAAATTGGGTTCCACCAGTAACTTATCATCGGTGACACCAGCTACTTTGAGTCTAAACGTAATGTCTTTGTATCTCTCGCCACCGGTCATGAATTGTTTAATGTTCATTTTAGGAAGCTTCTCAAATTCGCCGTCCCAGATCCAGCTTGTATCAAGACCGTCCGCGTAATTAGCATTTAGTAAGCCTACCAGCGAAAAAGGTTGTGTTTCAGTTCCCACCATGTCAATCACTTGGTTAAGACCAACGGGGTTTTTAACTAGGACGATTGTAATTTCTTTATCACCAACTTGAATTTGTTCTTGACGCCCAAAGACTCGCTCGTCGGGATCATTCAATGCTGTGGCAATGTCAGCTGAATCTACTCCCATAAATTTACCAACAGCGTAAGCGGCAAGTGCATTATACACATTATATAAACCGCCAATGTGAAGATTAAAGGCTGTGCCGTCAATGGTGAAGGACGAACTAGCGGGTGTCAGCTGGTCAATACTAGTCAGTTGATAATTGAGTTCTGGACGGTTAAACCCGCAATTAGGGCAGTAATATTTACCTAAATTGCTATAAACGATAAATTTATAATGTAAAATGTGTTGACAGACCGGACAAAGAATCCCATCAGTGTTGACGTCAGCCATTTTTTCACCATCCGGCTGGTTATTAAAACCGTAGTACTGAATGGGATTAGGGAGTTTTTTGGAATTAAAAATTGAAGCGTCTCCGTTAGCAATGATGGTGGCCTCTGGTGCTAAAGCCACGCCATCTAGAATTTTTTGGTAGGTTGTATAGATTTCACCGTAGCGGTCCATTTGGTCTCGGAAAATATTTGTGAAAACAAAAGCTAGAGGCTTAATGTACTTGGTCACTTTAATAACATTGGCTTCATCCACTTCGAGTACCGCAATTTGACGCCCTCGTTTAGATTTTTTGGCAGTCAAAAAAGTGGTGACAATTCCTTGTTCCATGTTTGAACCACTGGGATTTGTTAACACATGATCAAATTTTTGACCTAATACTTTGACCGTTAAGGCGGTCGTCAGTGTTTTTCCGTTAGTACCAGTGATGACGATAACATCATAATTTTGGCCTAACACTTTGAGTATGTCAGGATCAATCTTTGTGGTTAATTTACCTGGAAGTGAACTTCCACCATTTCTAAATTTGTGCAAAAACCAATAGGCTGATTTTCCGGTTGTAATTGCAAGCGAGCTTTTAAGTGACATGAGACTCCTCCATTAAATTGTTGGAAAGGGTACGTGACCCATAAATCCTAGAAGTTAATTTTAAGCCCATTGACTAAAAAAAGAAAGTTTGAAGTGAAATGAAGGCTTTTTCTTAAACTTTTGACCATCACTGCACCGTGAGTTCCTTTTTATTCTGATGATGGATTGTATGACATAAGATGAGAAAAATAATTGAAGATGAAATTTTTTTAGTAATCAGCTATACTATATAGGAAGTAAAAACAAGGGAGAAACTACTTTGGCACAGTTATTTTTTCACTATGGCGCGATGAATAGTGGTAAATCAATCGAAATTTTAAAAGTTGCCCATAATTACGAGGAGCAGCATAAATCAGTTATTTTGATGACCAGCGGGATTGATACACGAGAAAAGGTTGGTGAAATTGCCAGTCGAATCGGACTGCATCGTAATGCCGAACCTATTTTTGATGATACAGATGTCTATCAGCGTGTTTCAGAATTAAATTCGGATGCAGCTTGTGTTTTAATTGATGAAGCTCAGTTCTTAAAAAAGCATCATATCGTTGAACTGGCCAGAATTGTGGATGAATTAAATATTCCAGTGATGACTTTTGGCTTGAAAAATGATTTTAGAAATGAATTATTTGAGGGGTCTAAATATCTTTTAATTTATGCTGATAAAATTGTGGAAATGAAGACGATTTGTTGGTTCTGTAAACACAAAGCCATTATGAATTTGCGCTTTGCCGATGGTAGACCTGTTTACGAGGGAGAACAAGTGCAAATTGGCGGGAATGAAGCCTATTATCCGGTTTGTCGCCGTCATTATATGAATCCCCCTTTGAATGAAATGAGGAAAGATAATTAATGAATGATTTTATTGATAAATTACAGTCAGTTGCAGATCGATACGATGAATTAAACGAACTTTTGGCTGATCCAGAAGTCATTTCTGATTCGCAAAAATTTACAGAGTTATCTAAAGAGGAAGCTAGTATCCGTGAAACGGTGGCCAAGTTTCGGGAGTACAAAAAAGTTGTAGGGCAAATTGCTGATGATGAAGAAATGCAGCGAGAAAAATTAGATCCTGAGATGGACGAGTTGGTAAAATCCGAGCTGAGTGCTTTAAAAGAACAACGAGATAAGCTTGAAGAACAGATCAAAGTGCTCATGTTACCAAGTGATCCCAACGATGACAAAAATATTATTATGGAAATCCACGGGGCGGCTGGTGGCGATGAGGCCAGTTTGTTTGCAGCAGATTTGTTTAACATGTATTCACGTTATGCCGAAAATCAGGGATGGAAAGTTCAAATTGTCGATGAAAACCCAACCGAAGTGGGTGGCTTTAAAGAAATTGTTCTAATGATTTCAGGCGATCGTGTGTACTCTAAGTTAAAATATGAAAATGGCGCGCATCGAGTGCAACGCGTGCCAGTGACAGAATCAGCTGGACGAGTTCATACGTCAACAGCAACAGTGGGGGTTATGCCCGAAGCCGAAGATGTTGATATTGATATTGATCCGAAAGATATCAGGACCGATGTGTATCGTTCATCCGGTGCCGGTGGTCAGCATATTAACAAGACTTCTTCAGCGGTACGAATGACGCATTTACCTACAGGTATAGTGGTGGCAATGCAAGATGAACGTTCGCAACAGCAAAACCGAGTTAAAGCCATGCAAATTTTAAAAGCGCGAGTTTACGATTATTATCAAACGCGTGAACAAAATGCATATGATGAAGAACGTAAAAATGCGGTTGGTACTGGAGATCGTTCGGAGCGGATTCGAACTTATAATTATCCGCAAAATCGGGTAACTGACCATCGGATTGGCTTAAGTTTAAATAAATTAGATCGTATTATGAATGGTGAGTTGGATGAAATTATCGATGCTTTGATTTTAAACGATCAAGCTAAGAAAATGGAGCAACTTCGTAATGAGTAAAACGACAATTGAGGCCCTTAATTGGGCTTTTTTGTATTTAAAGCCATATGAAAAAATGGGAATTGATGATTCCGGTGCCAAGTTATTATTGGCTAACATGATGCACTGGGACAACACCCAGTTAGTTTTACACTATCGCCAAAATTTATCACCACAAATTTGGCAGCAGTTTCAGGTAAATGTAAAACGTTATGCGAAGGGAGAACCAGTTCAATATATTACTGGGCAGGCCACTTTTTATGGCAGTCAATTATTTGTGGATCGACGCGTTTTAATTCCTAGATTCGAAACTGAAGAACTTGTGGAATGGGTATTAAAGGATAATGATCAGATGGTACGTGACGTGTTGGATCTAGGGACCGGTTCTGGTGCGATTGCAATTGCCCTAAAGAAGCAACGCCAAGCCTGGCAAATAACAGGTTCGGATATTTCTCAAGCGGCACTAGAAGTTGCAAAACTAAACGTCAACCAACAAAAAGTTGACATTCACCTGGAACAAAGTGATCTGTTTGAAAATCTTGGAGACAAGCGATTTGATGTCATTGTTTGTAACCCACCTTATATTGCGGAGTCAGAAAAAAATGTGATGGACCAAAGTGTGCTGACTTATGAGCCAAATCAGGCCCTTTTTGCCAAGAATGATGGGTTGGCTATTTATGAAAAACTCAGTCAAAAAGCTGAAAAATATTTAAAGGTTGGCGGCCGGTTATACTGTGAATTTGGTTATCATCAAAAAGCGGATTTGAGTCAGTTGTTTGGACAAAAGTATCAAGTCGTATTTAAAAAAGACGTGACCGATCATGATCGTATGATGCGAGCTATCGTTAATTCTGAAGGGAAGTCATAATTTGGAAACTGAAATTTATCATGCAGATACAATAAAAGAGGCTGCAAGGAAGATTCAGGCTGGTGAGTTAGTCGCTTTTCCAACTGAAACTGTGTATGGTTTGGGGGCAGATGCAACGAATGAAGCAGCTGTGAAAAAAGTGTATGCTGCGAAAGGACGCCCAAGTGACAATCCGTTGATTGTGCATGTGGCCGATGTCGAAACGGTAGAAAAATATGCACAACCCTTATCGGATAAAACGCGGCTATTAATGAAAACTTTTTGGCCAGGACCACTAACAATCATCTTAAACTTGAAGCCTAAGGCATTGTCCAAAAGTGTGACAGGAGGACTAGCAACAGCAGCTTTCCGGAATCCCCGGAATGACGCAACTTTAGACTTGATTCGTCAAGCCGGTGTCCCGATTGTGGGCCCTTCCGCAAATACTTCGGGAAAACCCAGTCCCACGAAAGCAAAGCACGTTTATCATGATTTGCATGGTAAAATTGCCGGAATTTTGGATGATGGTCCCACCCAAATTGGCGTAGAATCAACTGTAATTGATATGTCAGGAGAAATTCCAAGTATTTTACGTCCAGGAGGTATCAGTGAGGAACAATTAACCTCAGTTATCGGCACTGTTCAATCTGATCACCATAAAGTGGGAAAAGACGAGATACCTAAGGCTCCTGGTATGAAATATAAGCATTATGCACCAAATGCACAGGTTCTTATTGTGCGCGAGAGGCAATGGCAGGCTGCTATGCAATGGGCTGCTCAGCGAACAGAAAGAGTTGGCATTATGACTACGGCGCAGGTGAAGGCTGATTATCCGTTACCTAGTAATGGTGAGTGGTACTCGTTAGGAACTGATGTGGCAACGGCAAGTCGGCACTTGTTTGCTGGTTTACGTCATTTTGATACCGAAAGTGAAGTTGCATATATTTTAGCTCAAGGTTTTGATAGAATAGGACTTGGCGAAGCCTACATGAATCGTTTGGCAAAGTCAGCAGGGCAACAATACTTTGAAATACCTAAATAATAGGAGGCGTTTTTAATGGATTTTAAAAAAGCAGACCCAACTTTGTGGGACGCAATTGCAGGTGAACAGGAACGGCAACAACATAACATCGAGCTAATTGCATCAGAAAACATTGTTTCTAAAGCAGTTCGAACAGCACAGGGTTCCGTTTTGACCAATAAATATGCAGAGGGTTATCCAGGTAAGAGATATTATGGTGGCTGCGAATATATTGATATTGTGGAACAGTTGGCAATTGATCGTGCTAAACAACTTTTCGGAGCGGAATATGCGAATGTACAGCCACATTCAGGTTCACAGGCTAATGCAGCCGCTTATGCTGCCTTTATTAAACCTGGGGATAAGATTCTAGGTATGGATTTGAATGCCGGCGGACATTTAACACATGGTGCTAAGGTGAGTTTCAGTGGGAAGTTCTATCAATCGGTGAGTTATGGTATTGATTTGGAAACGGAACGCTTAAATTATGAAGAAATTCGTCAAATTGCGCTTAGAGAAAAACCACAGATCATTGTAGCGGGTGCTTCCGCGTACAGCCGGATTATTGATTGGCAAGCTTTTCGTCGAATTGCGGATGAAGTGGGAGCATATTTAATGGTTGATATGGCTCACATTGCGGGATTAGTAGCAGTCGGGTTACATCCTTCGCCGGTTGGCATTGCTGATGTCGTTACGACTACAACACATAAAACATTACGTGGACCACGAGGTGGCATGATTCTTTCTCAAGCTAAATATGCCAAGAAAATCAATTCGGCTGTTTTTCCCACGACTCAAGGCGGGCCTTTAGAACACGTTATTGCAGCTAAAGCCGTTGCATTAGGTGAAGCACTGCAGCCTGAATTCAGAGACTATATGCAACAAGTAAAATTAAATGCACAAAAAATGGCGTCTACATTTAATGCATCTAATTTGGTGAGAGTGGTTTCTGGTGGAACTGATAATCATCTGATGACTTTAGATTTAACGCAAACGCAGTTGAATGGTCAAGAAGCACAGGATCTCTTGGATACCATATTTATTACCACTAATAAGGAAGCTATTCCTAATGAAAAACGGAGTCCTTTTAAAACAAGTGGTCTACGGCTAGGAACTCCTGCAATCACGACAAGAGGATTTAATGAAGCAGATTGTGAACAGGTTGCTAAAATCATCTTATCCGCACTTGAGCACTATGAGTCTCCAGATAAACTAGCCGAGCTTAAAGAAAAAGTTTTTGCTTTGACGGCAAAACACCCAATTGAAGTAAATTAATTGGATTTACACTAGTTTTTTTGTGTCAAGTTAGCTACAATTGATAGAGATATTGAAGGGAGAGTGTAATTCATGGGTAAGTTCCAAGTTCTTGACCATCCGTTGATTCAACACAAGTTAACCATTATTAGAGATAAGAATTGTGGTACGAAGGTATTTAGAGAAGTCGTAAACGAAATCTCGGAGCTCATGGCTTATGAAGTTTCACGGGATATGCCGTTAGAGGATGTTAAAGTTGAGACACCAATTGGTTGGACAACCAAAAAAACACTTTCGGGTAAAAAAGTAGCTATTGTGCCAATATTGCGAGCTGGATTAGGAATGGTTGATGGAATGCTTGAGCTCATTCCGGCGGCTAAGGTGGGACACATCGGGATGTATCGCGATGAAGAAACCTTAAAACCAGTTGAATATTTCGTTAAACTACCAAGTGACATTAGCGAACGTCAGATTTTCGTGGTGGACCCTATGTTGGCAACTGGTGGTTCCGCGATCATGGCAATGGATGCTTTAAAGAAACGTGGTGCAAAGGATTTAAGGTTAGTATGTTTGGTTGCAGCTCCTCAAGGTGTGAAAGCCTTACAGGATGCCCATCCGGATGTTGATATTTATACAGCAGCTTTGGATGAAAAAATAGACGAAGATGGTTACATTGTACCTGGTTTGGGTGATGCTGGCGATCGGTTGTTTGGAACTAAGTAAATTCAGTAGAAAAAGAGCGAGAAATAGGTAGGTTGTTTTTTACAAAACGCATGTCGATTTTCGATCTCTTTTTTATTTTTTTGAATTGGTTTATGTGCCCATTTGTGTGTATAAAAATAGAAAGCGCTTTAATTGAGAAGCGCCGATTTGACGGGCTTAGCTCTACTTTCATAAATCACAATTTTTTTGTTACCTTTTTTGTGTTTTTTTCGAATTGGTGTTATTATTTCATTTGTATTTTGAATAGGCAGTGTGCTCTATTTATATATAATCATTGATAATTTCAATTCATTGTAAATGTTCAGTGATTCACTAAGGCTATGAAAAGAGGTGATCTTCTGTGGAAGACTCTGTTGCTACTTTTCAATTTTTAGGACTCACCTTTAACCCGACCAATATTATTTCTGGATTGCTTGCTGCAATTATTGTCTTGGTAGTTGTTTTTGTGTTTTCAAGGAATCTTAAGTTAAAGCCCACTGGCAAACAAAATGCTTTGGAATGGGTAATCGACTTTACGAATAAAATTGTGCGTGGTTCTGTGACCAATGGTGATGCACCAAATTTTGGGTTGTATGCATTTACTTTATTTTTGTTTATTTTCGTTTCTAACCAACTTGGATTATTCTTGCAAATTGGTTGGAACGGTGTAACGTATGTACGGAGTCCAACTTCAGATCCAATTGTAACATTGACATTATCATTGATGACGTTAATGCTGGCACATTTTTCTGGGGTCAAAAAGCTCGGATTTAAGGGGTATTTTAAACACGCGTATTTAACGCCGTTTACATTTTGGCTACCAATTAGTGTTTTTACCGAATTGATCGACTTCCTTACGTTAGGTTTACGTATTTATGGGGTTATCTTTTCAGGAGAAATGTTGCTGAAAATTATCGGAAATATGGCCTTTTCTGGCGGTATTGGTATGACAATCGTTGCTGTACCAGTTGCATTTATTTGGCAAGGATTTTCATTGTTCTTAGGTAGTATTCAGGCGTATGTTTTCGTCACTTTGACATCGGTTTACATTTCTCAACAGATTCAAACTGAGGAATAATTAATATTTTTAGGAGGATTTAAAAATGGGAGCTATTGCAGCAGGAATTATTATGTTCGGAGCCGCTATTGGTGGTGGTATCGGTGATGCCATTGTTATTTCAAAAACACTTGAAGGAATGGCACGCCAACCAGAATTATCCGGTCAATTAAGAACAACTATGTTTATCGGTGTTGGTCTTGTTGAAGCTATGCCTATTATTGCTTTCGTTGTGGCCTTATTAGTCATGAATAAATAAGCTAACGAAATGCGGAAACACGATAATAGGATAAAAGGAGGTGTCAATAGATGCTCTCACATTTAGTGTTGGGTGCTTCAAATTCACTTTATCTTGGTGATATGTTGTTCTATGCAATCGTCTTTATTATCCTAATGTGGGTAATTAAGATCGTCGCTTGGGGACCTGTAACGAAGATGATGCAAGAACGTGCAGACCGAATTTCTAACGATATCGATTCTGCCGAAAAATCACGTCAGGATGCTGAGCAATTAGCAAAAAAACGTGAAGAAGCACTAAAAAGCTCACATGCTGAAGCGACAACGATTGTAGCCGATGCTAGAGATAATGGCAAAAAGCAACGTGAACAAATTGTGACTAATGCCCAACAGGAAGCACAAACACTCAAGCAAAATGCTCAAAAAGACATTGAACAAGAGCGAAAAGATGCACTTAAGGGTGCTCAAAATGATGTGGCTAGTTTATCTATTGAGATTGCTTCTAAGATCATTCAAAAGGAATTAAACGCGCAGGATCAAAAACAGTTAATTGATTCTTACATTGAAGGGTTGGGGAAGCAAAATGAGTCTAGATAAGATGACAATTGCGAAACGATATGCAAAAGCCCTTTTCGATTTAGCTGTTGAAAAAGATCAAGTTGAACCGATTTATAACGACTTGCAACAATTGGAGCAAGTTTTTTCTGATGTACCGAATTTGAGTCAGGTGCTGGCAGACGTTCGTCTTAAAGATGAGCAAAAAGCAAGTATTGTAAAAAGCTTGAAAAAGGATGCTTCTGAATATGTTAAAAATCTGATTCAAATGATTTATGATTATGGTCGGATAGGCAATATGCTTGATATCATTACACAATTTAAAGTGCTTTATGATGCCTATAATCATATTGCTTACGCCGACTTATCTACTGCCGTTGAAATTGATGCAGATCAAAAGAAACGATTGGCAGATGGATTCGCTAAAAGAATCGGAGCACAGAAAGTGATCTTAAATAGCCGTCTTGATCCAAGTATTATTGGTGGTGCAGTACTTAAATCTAATGGTTTAATTTATGATGGCAGTATTCGTACCAAAATGGCTAAGATTAAGAGAATGCTACTTAAATGAGATTTTGTAAAGAGGTGAAACTTTTATGAGCATTAAATCTGAGGAAATCAGTGCTCTAATTAAACAACAGTTAGAAAGCTATAAAGACGAGCTTAATGTCGAAGAAACAGGTACCGTTACATATGTCGGTGATGGTATTGCCCGTGCTCATGGCTTAGATAATGCTCTTGCTGGTGAACTTCTAGAATTTTCTAATGGTGTCTACGGAATGGTTCAAAACCTTGAATCTAACGATGTCGGAATCGTTGTACTTGGAAATTACGATGATATTCGTGAAGGTGACACGGTTAAGAGAACTGGACGCATCATGGAAGTTCCAGTTGGAGAAGCTTTGATTGGTCGAGTTGTGAACACGCTTGGGCAACCAATTGATGGCAAAGGCGAAATTAAAACAGACCATACACGCCCAGTTGAGCGTAAAGCTCCTGGTGTTATGGAACGTCAATCAGTTAGCGAGCCCCTCCAAACAGGGATCAAAGCGATTGATTCATTGGTTCCGATTGGTCGTGGTCAGCGTGAATTAATCATTGGTGACCGTAAGACTGGTAAAACATCATTAGCAATTGATACGATTTTAAATCAAAAAAATCAAAACATCATTTGTATCTATGTAGCTATTGGTCAAAAGGAGTCTACTGTACGTACACAAGTGGATACACTTGAAAAGTTCGGTGCTATGGACTACACCATTGTTTTGAGTGCTGGTCCGTCTGAACCAGCGCCAATGCTTTACTTGGCACCTTATGCTGGTGCTGCAATGGGTGAGGAGTTCATGTTTAATGGTAAACATGTTTTGATTGTCTATGATGATCTTTCAAAACAAGCAGATGCTTATCGTGAGCTTTCCTTAATTTTGAGACGTCCGCCTGGTCGTGAAGCCTACCCTGGTGATATTTTCTATACCCATTCTCGTTTGTTGGAACGGGCTGCAAAATTAAATGATAAGCTAGGCGCAGGTTCTATGACAGCTTTACCATTCGTTGAAACAAAAGCTGGAGATATTTCCGCTTATATTCCAACCAATGTTATTTCAATTACAGACGGTCAGATCTTCTTAGATAGTGATCTTTTCTATTCTGGGACACGCCCCGCAATTGATGCTGGATCTTCAGTTTCCCGTGTTGGTGGTGATGCGCAAATTAAGGCAATGAAACGCGTTGCTGGTACTTTACGTTTGGACCTTGCTTCATATCGTGAATTGGAATCCTTTGCTCAATTTGGTTCTGATTTGGATGATGCTACCAAAGCGAAGTTAGCACGAGGAAGTCGAACTGTTGAAGTTTTGAAACAGCCATTGCATAAACCACTTGCAGTTGAACACCAAGTTTTGATTTTGTATGCGTTGACACATGGCTTTTTGGATAAGATTGCGATTGACGATATTTTGAGATTCCAAGACGAGTTATTTGACTATGTTGATGGGTCACATGATGATCTTTTAGACGTCATTCGTAAGACTGGTGATTTACCAGATACTGACAAGTTAGATGCTGCAATTCAAGAATTTGCAGATCAATTTCAACCAACAAAAGAAGAAGACACAAGTGCTTCTAAATAATTAGTGATTTGATTGACAGAAAGTGGTGAGAAAAAATGGCAGCTTCAGAACAAGACGTTCTCAGACGAATTACCTCTACTAAGAAGACCAGTCAAATTACCACTGCGATGCAAATGGTTTCGACAGCAAAGCTAAATCAAATTCAAAAACACACTTTTGGGTATCGAGTATATGCTGAAAAGGTTGAAAGTATCGTGGCTCATCTCGCAAAGTCACACTTAATTAGTGAGAATGCAGCGGGAGACGCTAAGGATTCAGAGAATACCGAAAGTATTTCTGCAAATGATTTACTTCAGCAACGACCAGTAAAAAAAGTAGGCTTTTTAGTTATTACGTCTGATCGTGGCTTGGTCGGAAGTTATAATAGTTCTGTTCTTAAACAAACAGAAGACTTTATTCAAGCAACAGGTCATTCTGAAAAAGACAGTGTAATTTTGGCTGTTGGTGGTACGGGAGCAGACTTTTATAAGAGTCGAAACATGAATGTGGCCTATGAATATCGGGGCGTGAGTGATGTTCCGACCTTCAATGAGGTGCGAGAAATCGTGCAGACGGCGACGTCCATGTACTCTAACCAAGTTTTTGATGAACTTTATGTTTGTTACAACCATTTTGTAAATCGCTTAACAAATAGATTTCATTCAATTAAAATGTTGCCAATTAGTGATGCTTTAGTTAAGAGTCAGGATGAAAAAAAAGAGCAGGGACAAACCGAAATAATGCCCGAATACGAGACAGAGCCTTCGGAAGCAGCATTATTACAAGCTATTTTGCCCCAGTACGCGGAAAGCTTAGTCTATGGGGCTATTTTGGATGCCAAAACGGCTGAACATGCTTCAAGTTCAACGGCTATGCAGACAGCTTCTGACAATGCTAAAGATTTAATTTCGTCACTCCAATTGCAATATAATCGTGCACGTCAGAGTGCTATTACCACTGAGATCACTGAAATTACCGGTGGTCAAGCGGCACAAGAATAAATTTAGATGGGAGGAATTAACTAATAATGAGTACTGGTAAAGTTGTCCAAGTTATCGGACCTGTTGTTGATGTTGAATTTCCTCTGGATGGTAATTTACCTGATATTAATAATGCTTTAAAGGTCAAGAAACCAGATGGTAGTGTATTGGTTGCCGAAGTTGCGCTCGAATTAGGAGACGGCGTTGTGCGGACAATCGCTATGGACGGTACTGACGGCTTACAACGTGGATTGGAAGTTGAAGACACTGGTTCTTCAATTACAGTTCCTGTTGGTGATAAAACATTAGGTCGGGTTTTCAACGTCCTTGGAGAAACAATTGATAATGGTGAAGAATTTGGACCTGAAGTAAAACGTAACCCTATTCATCGTGATCCACCTAAGTATGATGACTTAAATCCAAGCATGGAGATTTTGGAGACTGGAATCAAAGTTATTGATTTATTAGCTCCATATATTCGTGGTGGTAAAGTTGGACTTTTCGGTGGTGCCGGTGTTGGTAAAACTGTTTTGATTCAGGAATTAATTCATAATATTGCACAAGAACACAATGGTATTTCTGTATTTACGGGTGTGGGTGAACGAACTCGTGAAGGAAATGATTTGTACTTCGAAATGAAGGCATCGGGTGTTCTTGAAAAAACGGCCATGGTGTATGGTCAGATGAACGAGCCGCCTGGTGCTCGTATGCGGGTTGCTTTGACTGGCTTAACGTTAGCGGAATATTTCCGTGATGTTGAGGGACAGGATGTGTTGTTATTTATTGATAACATTTTCCGTTTCACACAGGCTGGTTCTGAAGTATCTGCATTGCTTGGACGAATTCCTTCTGCCGTTGGTTATCAGCCAACGTTGGCTACTGAAATGGGCCAGTTGCAGGAGCGAATTACTTCCACTAAAAAAGGATCAATTACTTCGATTCAGGCGGTTTACGTGCCTGCAGATGATTATACTGACCCTGCTCCAGCAACGACATTTGCTCATTTGGATGCCACAACTAACTTGGAACGTAGTTTAACACAACAAGGAATTTATCCTGCTGTTGACCCGTTGGCTTCTACTTCAAGTGCTTTGGACCCATCGGTTGTGGGTGAAGAGCACTATAAAGTGGCAACTGATGTTCAACATGTGTTGCAACGTTATCGTGAGTTGCAGGATATCATTTCTATTTTAGGAATGGATGAACTATCTGACGAAGAAAAGACAATTGTGGCGCGTGCCCGTCGTATTCAATTCTTCTTGTCACAAAACTTCTCAGTTGCCGAACAATTTACTGGTCAACCTGGATCCTATGTTCCGGTTGAAGAAACTGTAAAGGGCTTCAAAGAAATTCTTGAAGGTAAATATGATGATTTACCTGAAGATGCTTTCCGTCAGGTCGGCGGCATTGAAGAAGTTGTTGAAAAGGCAAAGAAGTTAACCAGTGCTGCTAGTAAGTAAGGGGGAATTCTAATTGGCTGATCAATCAGTATTAACCGTTAGTATCGTGACTCCTGATGGTCAAGTTTATGATGGCACATCCACGATGTTGGTTGTGAAAACTAAGGATGGCCAGCTGGGTATCATGCCTAACCACGTCCCTATTATTGCGTCACTAGCGATTGATGAAGTACGAATTAAACATGAGGACTCAAGTCAAAAAGAAGATGCAGTTGCCGTCAACGGCGGTTTTGTGGAGTTTTCGGATAACACAGCTACTATTGTGGCAGATACTGCGGAAAATGAATCTGATATTGATCTTGATCGTGCTGAAAATGCACGTAAACGAGCTCAAGAGACGATTCGTAAGGCACAAGAGATTCATGATAATTCGACGCTGCGTCGTGCTCAAATTTCATTACGTCGTGCGATTAATCGTATTAATGTGGCAAAGCATTAGTTACGTTAAGTTGTAAATAAAGATAGGGTTGAGGAAGCTTTAACTTCTTCAACCCTATTTTTTTATTATTTCTAAAATTGAGAAACAGACGCGAAATTTTAGGCTATATATGCTACTATTGTAATAAATCCTGTATATTGAAGGGGCTTTTATGAATTTATTTGGGATACAAGCATTACTAACGTTAATTTGTTATTTCTTTTTTATTTTGATTTCATTTTGGGCCATTCAGGGGCTTCATTTGGAGCGCATATTACGTGTATCTAACCCGGCCCAATACAAAACTTTAATTGTACTGCTATCAATTGGGTTAGGTTATTTGAGCAGTTCATTTTTTCTTGAATTAGTGAATAATATCAGAAATCTAGGGTACTTATTAAAATAGTGGAGGTTTCGTTCGTGGATAAAATTATTGTTAAGGGTGGCAATCGACTCAAAGGTGTTGTCAAAATTGAAGGTGCCAAAAATGCAGTTTTACCTATTTTAGCGGCTGGAATCTTAGCTAGTGACGGGCAGTTGAAATTAAGCAATGTTCCAATTCTGTCAGACGTGTACACCATGAATAATGTTTTACGTTTTCTAAATGTGGATGTTGAATTCACTGAAAAGAAACATGAAATTAAAATTGACGCGACGCATCACATCTCCACCGAAGCACCGTTTGAATATGTGTCAAAAATGCGTGCTTCAATCGTAGTGATGGGCCCTTTACTAGCAAGAATGGGTCATGCAAAAGTTGCAATGCCTGGTGGATGTGCAATTGGTTCACGGCCGGTTGATTTACACTTAAAAGGTTTAGCGGCTTTAGGTGCACAGATTTCACAACACGACGGATACATAGAGGCTCGTGCGCGAAAATTAGTTGGGACGAATATTTATTTAGATTTCCCAAGTGTTGGGGCGACACAAAATATTATGATGGCAGCCACTTTGGCTGAAGGAACAACGACGATTGAAAACGCGGCCTGTGAACCTGAAATTGTGGACTTAGCTATGGTGCTTGGTAAAATGGGTGCTCATATCACAGGGGCTGGGACAGAAACAATTCGGGTTATCGGTGTTTCTAAGTTACACGGCACAGAACATGCCGTTGTGCAAGATCGCATTGAAGCGGGAACTTTTATGGTGGCTGCTGCAGCTACGCAAGGGGATATCTTGGTTCAAGATGCAATTGCTGAACACAACAAGCCCTTGATTTCAAAAATGCGTGAAATGGGTGTCCATGTTATTGATGGCAATGATGGCATTCGGGTAATTGGGCCCAAACAATTACAGCCAGCCTCTATAAAGACGTTACCACACCCTGGTTTTCCAACAGATATGCAGCCACAGATTTCCGTTTTACAATTGCTAGCACACGGCACAAGCACACTAACAGAAACGGTGTTTGAGAATCGCTTCATGCACTTAGAAGAGCTGAGACGTATGAATGCGCAATATAAAATTGAGGGTGCTTCCGTTATCATGAATGGGCCAACGAAATTTAGTGGAGCAGAAGTGGCCGCAACTGATTTACGAGCAGGAGCTGCTCTTGTCATTGCTGGATTAGCGGCGAGCGGATTTACACAGGTCACAAATCTGAAGTACTTGGACCGTGGTTACTATAACTTCCATGGTAAATTAAAAGCATTGGGAGCCGAAATTAAACGTGTTTCTGATGCAAAGACAACACTGACAATAAAAAACTGATTTTAGGGACTAAAAAGAGCAATGATTGATTACACATCTGCCGTTCCGGTAGTTGAAATTAATTTTTTGCTTTTTTATTAACATTTTTAATCTTAATTAATTCACCTTTTGAGAGCATTTAGGGTGTGCTATAATAGGCTGTTGGATTAGAACAGGGAAGAAGGAGGGACAAATGAAAAGTATTTTTTTAGGATTTGTTCGTTTATACCAAAAATTTATTTCGCCACTGTTTCCGCCAAGTTGTCGTTATTATCCGACATGTTCTAATTATATGCTGGGTGCCTTAAAGAAACATGGTGCTTTAAAGGGAAGTTTAATGGGAATTGCACGAATTTTACGGTGCAATCCATTTGTACGGGGCGGTTATGACCCAGTACCGGATCATTTTACCTTGAAGCGTAATCTACATCCTGATGAAAAAATATTAAATTAACTAACCCGGAGGAAATTATGTCAAAAAGACAGCAAAGTATCAAAGTGCAGTTGACTGAAAAAGAAGTTCATGGACAAACCATTCAACAAGTCTTTATCGCTAAAAATTTGATTGGTGAAATTACACCAACTGATAAAGAATTCGCGACCCATTTGATTGGTGGCGGAGATTTTACTGCGAAGTCGCTAGATGATGCAGTTGAGTGGCTATTGCAAGAATACAATCTTCATCAGTAAACAGCTTTCGAATTAAGGAAGGACTTTTGTTTTGAAGAACGATTCACGAATTAGAAGACGAGAAGGCGATTCTCGGATTGATTATGGCATTATTTTTTCAGTTTTAATGCTGGCTCTGATCGGACTAGCATCTATTTATGTGGCAGCTGCGCATGATACTGGTGGTGTAAGTGTCCGACAGCAGGTGATTTCACAATTAATTTGGTATGTATTAGGTGTTGTGGCGGTTGTGGTCTTGATGCAGTTTGATTCTAAACAACTTTGGCAACTAGCTCCTTATGCCTATTGGCTCGGTATTTTTCTTTTAGTAATGGTTTTATTTTTTTACAGTCGCACGTATGCGGCAAGTACCGGAGCTAAAAGTTGGTTTGCGTTTAGATCCTTTACATTTCAGCCGTCTGAAGTGATGAAACCGGCGTACATTTTGATGATGTCTAAAGTGATTGCTGATTTTAATGCCAAAAATCCACGCCACACCATGGGTTCCGATTGGCGTTTGATTGGACAAATGATTTTATGGACATTACCACTACCTATCTTATTAATCTTGCAGCACGATTTTGGGACAATGCTGGTCTTTATTGCGATTTTTGCTGGTTTATTAATTGTTTCTGGCGTTACTTGGCGCATATTGTTACCTGGGTTTGTCACTGCTATTGTCCTTGCAAGTAGTACCTTAATGCTGGTTGTCAGTGAATGGGGACGAAATTTGTTATCTCACGTAGGCTTTGAAAGTTATCAGTTTGCGCGAATTGACACATGGCTCCACCCATCTGCAGATACGACTAACCAGGGTTATCAGCTCTGGCAAAGTATTAAGGCTATTGGTTCTGGTCAGTTTTTTGGCAAAGGATTTAATACATCCAATGTCTATGTACCGGTGCGTGAATCTGATATGATTTTTTCAGTAATTGGTGAAAATTTTGGATTTGTGGGTGGTGCAGTGCTTGTTTTATTATATATGCTTCTAATCTATCAAATGATCCGTGTGACGTTTGATACGAAAAATGCCTTTTATGCGTACATTGCATCTGGTACCATCATGATGATTTTGTTCCATGTTTTTGAAAATATCGGGATGAACATTGGGCTGTTACCATTAACAGGAATTCCGTTGCCTTTTGTGAGTCAAGGAGGATCCGCCTTAATTGGTAACATGATCGGCATTGGCCTCATTATGTCAATGCGATTCCATCACGATTCCTATAATACATTGCAAAAAACGGATTTTTAAAAAAATATTGATTTGCGGTTGACAGGATTCTAAGGATTGAGTATACTGCATTTAATAGCTAAACATTAAAGCAAGATGAGTAAATTAAAGCCTACTTAAAGAGAATTTCCGGTTGGTGTGAGGGAATAGCTGGTTTAATTGAAGATGGTCTTGATGAAAAATGACATTTGCGAGCATTAAGTAAGCAGATGTTGGGTGCGCCCATTATAGCGTCAGAGTTAAGATTATTTGACTTGTTAAGGCTGGTTTTGAAAAAAATCGGTGAATTTGGGTGGTACCACGGAAGAAAGTCTTTCGTCCTTATTGATTGTAAACAATTAGGATGAAGGACTTTTTTATTTGGCTATAAAAAGGAGGTTGATGATTTGATT
Source organism: Pediococcus cellicola (assembly GCF_001438655.1). Lineage (GTDB taxonomy): Bacteria > Bacillota > Bacilli > Lactobacillales > Lactobacillaceae > Pediococcus > Pediococcus cellicola. Next base: position 8,426 of record NZ_JQBR01000004.1, on the reverse strand, counting down.
GAATTTAAGGATGTTTCAAAAACCTTCACCACAGATAAGGGTAATGTCACAGCCATTAAAGATGTCAATATGAAAATTGAAGATGGGGAAATCTTTGGTATTGTAGGTTATTCTGGAGCTGGAAAGACGACCTTAATTCGTATGTTAAATGGTTTGGAAACACCTACAACTGGTGAAGTGGATGTCAATGGTACCAAAATTTCTGATTTAGAGCGCGGCGGGTTAAGGAAAAAAAGGCATAAGATTGGAATGATTTTCCAACATTTCAATCTCCTTTGGTCACGAACAGTTCGCAAAAATATTGAATTCCCACTTGAAATCGCTAAGATTTCTAAGGCAGAGCGCCAAAAGAAAGCTGAGGAACTGATCAAGTTGGTTGGTCTAGAAGGTAAGGAAGACGCTTATCCTTCGGAATTATCAGGTGGTCAAAAACAACGAGTGGGCGTTGCACGTGCTTTGGCAAATGATCCAGAAATCTTACTTTCGGATGAAGCAACCAGTGCACTGGATCCCCAGACAACTGATGAAGTTTTGGATCTGTTGATGGATATTAATAAGCGATTAGGTATCACAATTGTCTTGATTACCCATGAAATGCACGTGATTCGTAAAATTTGTGATCATGTTGCTGTTTTGGATGGTGGTAAGATTATTGAGACCGGTGAAGTCCTTGAGGTGTTTAAACATCCAAAGCAACCGATTACAAAACGGTTTGTCTATTCTGAAGTGGCGCCGTCGCCTGAGGATACCAACGTTGTTGTGGAACAGCTTTTAAAGGAATATCCTAACGGACGGATCATTCAGTTAACTTTCCATGGAAATCAAGCTAATTTGCCAATCGTATCGGAAATTATTCATCAATTTCCCAAGCTTCGGATTAGCATTATTGAAGGAAATATTCATCAAACTGCTGAAGGAGCCATCGGTTCGTTATTCTTACAACTGATTGGTGATCAGGAAGATATTGATGGGGCACTTGATTATCTCAAAACAATGCGTGTAGAAACCGAGGTGATTGAACATGGGCGGTAATACAGGATATTTTGAATTCAACAACGTAGATTGGAATCAGATGTGGAGTGCAACTTGGGAAACTATTTGGATGACTGTGGTTTCAATTGTTGTAGTTGCGATTCTTGGTTACTTTATTGGTTTGTTGTTGTTTGAAACAAGTGGCAGCCAAAACTTTTTAGTTAAAGTGATCAACTGGCTTGTGGCACTTTTTGTGAACGTTTTTCGTTCAATTCCATTTATTATCTTGATTGTTTTGTTATTGCCATTTACGAAACAAGTAGTGGGAACCATTATTGGTCCGGTTGCAGCGTTACCATCTTTGATCGTATCTGCGGCTCCATTTTATGGTCGAATGGTTGAGTTAGCCTTTCATGAAATCGATCGTGGTGTTTTAGAAGCCGCCGACGCCATGGGAGCCAGTCAATGGCAAATTATTACGAAGGTGCTTTTACCAGAGAGTTTACCAGCTTTAATATCTGGTATTACAGTTACAGCCATATCTTTAATTGGGTACACGGCAATGGCTGGAGCAATCGGTGCTGGTGGTTTAGGAAATCTTGCTTATCAAGAGGGTTTTGAAAGTAGTAACAACACCGTTACCCTAGTTTCAACGGTAATTATTGTTTTGATTGTGTTTGCATTCCAATTTATTGGAGATTTTGCCACTCGAAAAGTGGATAAACGAGTTGTTTAAATATAGGAGGAGTAGAAAATGAAAAAAAGTAAAATTTTTAGTTTATTAGCAGTCGTCGCAACAGCATTTTTATTGGTATCATGTGGAAAGAAGTCTAGTAGCAGTCAAAAAACAACCACAATTACAGTCGGGGCTTCCGCTGTACCGCATGCTCAAATTTTAAAACACGTGCAGCCGCAGTTGAAAAAAGAAGGCGTAAATTTAAAAGTCAAAGTTTTTCAGGATTACGTTCTTCCCAACAAGGCTTTAGCTAATGGTGATATTGATGCTAACTACTTTCAACATATTCCATTTTTAAAGCAATGGAATGAAAAGAATAAGGGTAATTTAGTGGATGCCGGTGCAGTTCATTTAGAGCCTATTTCCGTATTTTCTAAGAAAGTTAAGAATTTAAAGAATCTACCTAAAAATGCAACGGTGTTGGTAAGCAGTAATACACCAGATTATGGCCGAATTTTAACAATTTTTAAGGATGCGGGCTTAATCACAATTAAGAAGGGTGTCGACATTACTAGTGCCGACTTTACAGATATTGCGTCTAATCCAAAGCATATCCAATTTAAACACAGCTATGAGCCAAAATTAATGCCTCAATTGTATAAAAACAATCAAGGGGATGCAGTTGTTATCAATGCCAATTACGCTGTTCAAAGTGGTCTGAATCCAATCACGCAGTCAATTGCAATTGAAAAATCAACTTCACCATATAAAAATATCATTGCAATTCGTCCTAACGAGAAGAACAATAAAGCAATCAAAAAATTAGTGAAAGCTTTGCAATCAGAAAGCACACAATCTTGGATTAAAAAACATTACAAAGGCGCTGTCCTCCCCGTTGAATCAGTTAAATAAAACCAGTTTAAAAGTCGAGAAATTTCTCGGCTTTTTATTTTTAAAATGATTGGTTTTACTAATTTAGTTGGTAAAGTGTCACGAGTGAGTTTAGATGGTCTGATTTGATGGTTGACCGGTTTATAGAAAATGGTAGGATAAAGTTAATAAAGAGAAAAGGGTGTTAAGATGCGAAAATTTGGAATTATTGGATTGGGAAATGTTGGCCGAACGGTTGCTTACACGTTAGTCACTAAAGAAATTGCGGATTCATTGGTTTTAATTGATAAGGATCAAAAAAAGGCGCGTGCTGAACAGTTAGATTTACAGGATGCACAAGCTCGGTTGAACACAACGACACAAGTAACTATCCAAGACTATGCCGACCTTAAAGATGTTGAAATTCTTTATATTACGGCTGGTGATATTGCCATTTCAACCAATGGTGGTGACCGATTTGATGAATTTAAATTCACGGCTGCAGTTGTAAAAGAAATCGCACCAAAGATTGTAGCTTCTGGGTTTAAGGGCATCATAATCGATATTATGAATCCTTGCGATGCTGTGACAAGCTATTTACAAAAGTTAACTGGTTTTTCAAAACAACGCGTTTTTGGAACTGGGACTTTCTTAGATACGGCTCGTATGCAACGAGTTGTGGGTGAGAAACTTAACGTTAATCCTCGCAGCGTTGAAGGCTATGTTTTGGGTGAACATGGGAATACGCAGTTTGTCGCTTGGTCAAGTGTACGTGTTCAAGGACAGGCCATCGAAAAATTACCACAAGCTGAAAATTTCGACTTCGACGAGTTGGCAGATGCGGCTAAACAAGGTGCGTGGGAAGTAGCTTCCGGAAAGGGATTTACTTCTGATGCAATTGCAACTTGTGGTGTTAGTCTAGGACAAGCCGTTTTATCTGACGCACGTTTAGTTTGTCCTGTATCTGGGTATAGTGAACGTTTTGATACTTATGTAGGAATTCCAGCAATTGTGGGTAAAAATGGGATCGAACAAATTGTAGAACTTCCCTTAAGTACTGATGAACAGGATAAGTTTGCAAGCTCGGCGCAAATGATTCACGATAGTGTGGCTAAGTTAGTTTAATAAATATATTTGAAAACTTTTGAACCGATCTATGGGGAACATAAATCGATTTGAAAGTTTTTTATTGACAATAAAATAGCTCCTTGATATAGTTAGTTACATTAGTAATTAACTAATTTACCTAGGGGGAAACAAAATGAATGAAACAACCGTTATCGATGTTCAAAATGTCACTAAGGTGTATGGCAAGCAGAATGAGAAGCAATACACAGCCTTAAAAAACGTTAATTTTAAAGTGAAAAAAGGCGAATTTGTGGGGATTATGGGTGCCTCAGGTTCGGGAAAGACGACATTACTGAATATTCTAGCGACGATGGATAAACCTACTGAAGGGAAAGTCGTCATTGGAGATCAGGATATTTCGGAATTAACCCAAAACCAGTTATCAGACTTTCGTGCCAAACAAATTGGGTTTATTTTTCAAGATTTTAATTTGTTAGAAAGTTTAAATAATGCTGAAAATATTGGGTTACCCCTTACCTTGCAAGGCGTCAAAAAAAGACAAATCAATGAATTAGTTCATCAAATTGCTGGCCAATTAGGGATTAATGCTTTACTAGACAAGTATCCAGTCGAAATTTCTGGAGGACAAAAGCAACGGGTTGCCGCTGCACGTGGGCTTATTTCACGACCGCAAATTATGTTTGCAGATGAACCAACTGGTGCTTTAGATTCCAAAAGTGCGCGCGAATTGTTAGAGACACTCAAACAAGTGAATGAGGAAGAGCAAGTTTCTGTTTTAATGGTAACGCATGATCCTTTTTCTGCGAGTTATTGTGAGCGGATTTTGTTCATTAAAGACGGGCAGATCGGGGAACAGCTCGAAGCCAATGGTCAAAAGCGGGCAGATTTTTATCAAACTATTTTAAATAAATTAGGAACTTTCGAAGATCAGGAGGGAAGAACCGATGTTATTTAAATTAGCGTTTATCAATGTTAAAAATCGTTGGCGAGATTACCTTGTGTCATTCTCAGGACTAATCATTTCAGCGGCCATTTTCTATATGTTTGAAGCAATTGCGACCAATCAAGCCTTGATTAAGGGAAATATTTCCTTTGGGGTAGCCTCTATCGTCTTTCAATTTGGTTCAGTACTGCTGGGGATCATTACACTTGTCTATATTGTGTATGCGAACTCATTTTTAATGACCATGCGTGAACATGATTATGGGCTGTTTATTATGTTAGGTGGAAAAAAGTCACGGTTAGGATTCTTGATTTTTTTAGAAACCCTATTAATCGGAATCGTCTCGACAATCATCGGGGGTCTGATTGGTATTGGGTTAACTAAGGCGCTGGGAAACCTGCTGATGCAGTTGCTCGGTGTACAAATCACACACTTCAATTCATTTAGTCCGTCAGCTGTTTTCGTCACACTGATCTTTTTTGTGGCTATCTTTTTTGTGGCTTCCTTAATTAACCAGCATAAATTATTACACAAACCAGTTTTAAGACTTTTAAGAAATGACACAGAAGCAGATAAGCCGATGAAAATTACAGCTTGGCGATACGTAGAAGGATTTTTAGGTCTTCTTCTTTTGGGCATTGGGTATTGGGCAATGGCAGCTGTGAACACGCTTGTCCTAATGTCCATTCCGATTGCGCTTGTCACAATTGTGCTGGGTACGTATTTTTTATACAATGCTTTTTTTCAACTGTTAATCGCAGCTTTGAGAAAATCACATTTGGCAGCTAAAGGGTTGAATAATTTTACGTTAGGACAGTTGAATTTTAGGATTCGTGACTACACTAAAATGTTGACCATTGTCAGTATTCTGTTTGCATTGGCACTAGGCGCAATTACAGTTGGAATGGGTTATCATCGCCTGATACCGACAATTGCGAGGGGAAATACAGCGTATGATTTGGTTGTCTACAAAAAAACGGCGCAGACTAAAGAATTGATGACTAAATTAGATTTAAAGCAACAAACTACTTATCAACGTAAAATAATTGGGAAGACTGCATACTTTGATCAGAGTGAATTTCAGGCTCAGCCATTTCAAATAGCGGACTCAAAAAATGAAAAGGTGACGATTCGACAGATTTCCGCAAATCAAGTTACAAAACAAAGCAAAGCTCGAGAACAGCTCTTTTCTTTACAAGCCAACTATGCGATTGATAAGCTAAAAATGGTGAGTCATCAAGACTTCCAACAGCTAACCGCGAAAGCCAGTTCATTAACTTTATTGCAAACAACCAGTTTAGCGAAGAGTGCACCAGTTTTGGGGAAAATTGCTAACGATCAATTAAAGCAAATGAATCAAACTGCCGAGTTACAAGAATTAGGAGGTGCATACCCTGTATACCAAATGGCTAATCTGATGTTTGGTGGGCTCGAGTTCATGGGCTTCTTCTTAGGGATAGCCTTCCTGACCATGTTAGCAAGTTGTTTGATGTTTAAAATTTTATCGGGCGCACAAGCTGATCAGCGTCGTTACTGGATGTTAAATCGGTTGGGTGCACGGCGGTCCTTAATTCGTAGTTCGATTCGTCGAGAATTAGGGGTGTTGTTCTTATTACCAGGTATACTGGGAATTGTGCATGTTTTGTTTGGCCTTAAGCTGTTTGTGCCGTTAATGGGAGGGAATCCTTATGCTGGTTTACAGACGCCGTTTATCATTTTCTTATTACTCTATCTCGGTTATTATTTAGTGACACTTTTTATTTATAATAAATTAGTAGTTCCTGCTGTCAGTATGCAGTCCTAGGTGGTGAGTATATGCAATTTGATTTTACGGGTCAGGAACCGATTTATTTACAAGTTGCCAATCAAATTGAAGAGGGCATCTTTACGGGAGCCTTTGAAGAAGAGACTCAGGTTCCCTCAACGACTGAAATGTCACGCGAGTTTCATATTAATCCGGCAACGGTACTCAAGGGTATGAATATACTCGTGGATGAAGGTTTAATTGAAAAAAGGCGAGGGCTTGGGATGTTCGTTAAAAATGGCGCTTATCAACTTATTTTAACTAAACGACAGGCTTCATTTTATAAGGATTACGTTAAACGAATTATCGTAGAAGCCAAGAATATTAAGTTGACGGAAGCGGAACTCGTTCAGTTGATCAAAAGGGGGTTTCAAACCAATGGGGATTAAAGTTTCTGAAGTAACAAAAAAGTTTGTCCGCAAGACAATCTTAAAAAACGTGAGCTTCGAATTAGAACCTAATCGCATCTATGGGCTGTTAGGACGGAATGGTGCTGGCAAGAGTACTTTGCTGAATATTATGACCGACCGCATTTTTCCCAATGATGGTGTCGTGACACTTAATGGCGTTGCGATTCATGAGCACGATGCTCAGTTAGGCAAGATTTATTTGATGAGCGAGGTCAATCTTTATCAAAAACGGCAGCGAGTCGCAGCGCTTTTTAAGGCCTCTAAACTGTTATATGGCGGTTTTAACGAGTCTTATGCCAAACAGCTGTGTGAAGCTTTTGAGTTAAATCCCAAATTACGATTTGGTCAACTTTCAACAGGGTATCGAACCATCTTTAAACTTATTATGGCGCTATGTTTACCAGTAGATTACGTCTTTTTGGATGAGCCAATTTTGGGGCTTGATGCTAATCATCGGGAGTTATTTTATAAGGAATTGTTAGATAGTTACAGCCGTCACCCACGGACGTTTGTGATTTCCACCCACATCATTGAAGAGGTGGCAAATATGTTGGAGCATGTATTTGTCTTAGAAAATGGTAAGATTTTGATTGATGATGATGTCGACCGCATGTTGTCACAAGCATACGTTATTACAGGTCCAGGGGCCACTGTGGATGCCTATACACAAGGGCTAAATATCATTGGAACTGAATCATTGGGGAATTTAAAGGGTAATTATATATTTGGTAATTTGAATGATGATCGTGAAATCCCAGATACTATTCAAATTTCGCGAATGGATCTACAGAAACTATTTATTCATTTAACAAGTGAGGGGAGCACGATCAAATGAAAACCAAAATAGTTATGAAAAATAAATTGAAGTACTATCTGAAAGGCATTATTTATACGTATCTTCTCACTATTTTAGTTATTTTTGTGTTGCCAACTTTGTTTGCGTTAGTTTTTACTGGCGGATTAATGGGTGTTACAGTTACAGGACTATTGCGAAATGACTTGCTACCTTTTGCGTCCGTATTTTACTTGTTTGTGGCTTGTTATCGTGTTTATGAACCATTTAAATTCTATATTCAAAATGGTATTTCTCGTCGAACTGTTTGGAAAGCCACAATCGTTGTAATGGCAGTCTGCAGTTTGGTAATGAGTCTCATTAATTTTGGCTATTATTATGGCGTTATCTTACCTGTAACAGGTCAAGCGGACCAAACCTTTTATCACACCTTGTTTGGCAACTTTTTTGGTGTTGGTGGCTTGGGTAATATGTTTGGAGAATTAATATTTGAATGGTTATTATTATGGTTTTTCGCGGTTATCGGAATCTTTATGGGCAGTTTGGCTGCACTAGTTAAAAAAAGAACACGTCGCATTCTTTGGATCGTAATTCCAATTGCTTGGGTCGTCTTATTCAGATTCTTAGTTCAATATCAAGATAACATGGACCTGCACTGGATTGAAGACTTTGTTAAATTTGCTGTTGGGTACACACCGCATGCGGCTTTGTGGAATCCATTATATCCAATTGGCATGCTAATTATTCTCATTATTATAGGAAATGTTATAAACTACGTCATACAACAACATTTAGTTTTAAAAAATCAGTAAAAAAAGAGTTTTACTTTTGTTTTCCAATAGGAACTGAAGTTATAATTTGATACAAAC
>NZ_JQBR01000003.1 GCF_001438655.1 Pediococcus cellicola | reverse complement strand
TGATTGTCTCAAAAAATAGTTGCAGTTCCTTACAGGGATCATCTTTTTTACTTGCTATTAAAGTTAAACCATTCCAATAATGCGTACCCCAATTGTTTATTCTGCTGGTTCATTCTCTTTACAAATATTAATTGGCAAAAACATGCAATTCAGTAATCACTAAACGTTTTTCCTAGAAATCGTACGAATGAAAACCCATTTGGAAATGTGATACTAGCCCACACTATAAATAATAAATTCGATGAAGCATACCAGCTACATCAAATAGAAAGTACGAAAAGATATTTAATTCCAAAAAATTCTTTTAGTTTTCTCGGTAATTCTTTGATCTAATCACAATATGAATATATTGTTTCACGTGAAACGTTTTTATCTTTTGTTTATAATTTTGATTTACCCTTACTTACTTCAACATCACTTTTCTCTGTTTCTTCATTAGCCTGAGGATCTACATCAGAATACATGGTTATCTCCATATTTAAGGAAACTTGAGGATCATCTGGGTATGGATCTTTAAAATTTGCTGTTTCCTCATTTAATTTTCTCAATAATTCAATTCTTCCTTTATTAGACAGCTTTAGATCTGATTGAGCCCAAGAAAATGTACTTTTATCACTATTTCCGCCACCTTGAATAAAATCGACATTTTTTTTAAATGCTTGTAAAACTCTTTTTTGATTAATCATCAAAAGTTCCATGAGATCTTCACCATGTTCTTTGACATATTCATCGCCTAAATCTATTTCCTGATCGTTTTTTTTGCCATCTCTTGAATTCTTATACAAAAAAGCCGAACTATATACTTTTTCGGTTAAATTTTTAATTTGGTTCTCTGATACTACCTTTAAAAGACCAAAATCCGTCATCCTTTGAATCGGATAATAGAGATTAGACGGTTTTTCCTTTAAAAACTTAGCCAACTGCTTAACGGTAATTCCACTCTCTTTGTTGGCAGCATCTATTATTTCATTCACTTTAGGGTCAGCCAATAGTTTTGCTAAACTATCAAGTTTATTAGAACTCATTTCAAGGAACTTCCTTTTCATTTCAACAAATTTATTCATAATACACATCAACTCATTTATCATACCAATCTCATGATTATTAAACCAGTCATCAAAAACTTTATTTCAAAACCTTTTCTAAATTTTCTTTTTTTACTGCCGTTTTAACAACATGTACTGGTTTTGTGACCTTAACTTGCATAAAAGCTAAGATGCAGATAATTACAGTGATTCCTGATGCTAGAAAAATAGGCCCTGCATTAAAATGATCAAATAAGTAACCATATATAATGGTTCCGACTGGCATCATCAACATTGACAATGAAGATTGAATCGTAAAAATACGTCCTTGAAAACTAGAATCAATGTGCAATTGCATGTATCCAGCCATTGGCACATTAGTTTCAAACAATGCAATCCCCAGTAACAAGGCCAAGCCAACATAGATACCAGTAATTCCCAATTTTAAAAATTGAACATGTAAAAGTACTGGTAATCCCATTGCACTTGTAACGAGGGCAATCCCGATAACCCAGCGATACATAAGCTGAATTTGATTTTCTGCTGGTTTTTGTTTCATAAATATAAAGCCAGACAAAATCATACCTACCGAGGTACTAGCCTCCACCATACTGTATGAAACGTTACTTAATTTAAATTGATCCACTAGTAACAAGGGTAAGCCAACATTCACTGCACAAAAGAAAAAATTGATGACACAAGCCGTTATGATTAACATGACAATCTCTTTTTTCTGACGTAAATAATGAATTCCTTCTTTAAATGAAGTTAAAAAATTTATATTTTCCTTAGCGTCAACTTCGGAAACAAGCTGTACACTATTAAATCTGAAGTTCAGCGATAACACAACCACCATCACAACCAAGGTGGTTACGAACATAATCAGTGTGAAACCAAAGAATGGCATCATTCCATACGCAATCCCGCCTAAAATGGGAGCTAAAATTGAAGCTGAAGAACGAACCATTTGTTGAATTGAATTAAGTTGCTGTACCTGCGTTTGAGGAACCAAATTAATTGCTGAAGCACTAAAAACATTACCAATAAATAACTGAAATATATCGAGTAAGACCAATAAAACAATGATTTTCACGAGATACGTATCTGAAAGTTGTTGAAATTCCATTGAGAAAAATGCCATTGTCATAATGATACCAATCTGACAAATCACAATAATTTTTTTGTGATTAAAATGATCTACAATTGTTCCTGAAATTGGCAATAAAATTAATGAAACTAACGGTCCGATTAAAATAGAAATGCCTAGATTCATGGCAGAACCCGTTTTACGTAAAAGAAATAAGCCCACCGCGAAACTAAACATGCTACTTCCTAACTCATCTATTAGCGCAATCACACCAACCTTAACAAGCTGTGCCTTACTAGTATTCAGAAAGTTTTTCATAATAATTCCTTCTATCGTTAAAATTTATTTTTATGATAGCTTAGTTATATCTTGTTTGTTTTGAAATGTCAATAAAAAATATTTTAACGATAAAATAAATATTATTACAAATAAAAAAGTCATCTTAATATCTCTATTAAGATGACTCATAAAATTATTTTACTTTAGCAATTCTGCCCCGCTCAATATACACACTCAAAATTGCAATATCAGCAGGATTTACACCACTAATCCGACTGGCTTGCGCAATGGTTTGTGGTTGAATCTTTTCAAGTTTCTGACGACCTTCAGTTGCAAGACCATTAATGGCCGCATAATCAATGTGATCTGGAATCTTTTTAGCTTCCATTTTCTTCAAACGTTCCACACGTTCTTTGGCTTTTTTGATATAGCCCGCATATTTGATCTCAATTTCAACTTGTTCAACAACTCTTCGATCCAGCTTCTTATCGGGTGCCGGAATGAATTGGAGTAACTCTTTATATGACACTTCTGGACGACGCAAAAATTCAGATGCCCAGACACCATCTTTTAATTCATGACCACCCTTAGAAATCAAGAAGTCACGAACCTCCTTAGGTTTGATGCGAATTGTATCTAACCGGTGCAATTCATTTTCAATGTCCGCTTTCTTTTCTAAGAAGCTTTGGTACCGATCTTGATCAATCAAACCTAAGTCATGACCCATTTCCGTCAAGCGTAAATCAGCATTATCATGGCGCAAGATTAGACGGTATTCTGCACGGCTTGTAAGTAAACGATAGGGTTCTTTGGTTCCCTTTGTAACTAAGTCATCGATCATAACACCAATATAAGCATCACTGCGCTTTAAGGTAAATTGACCCTTATCTAAGGCACGCAATCCGGCATTAATTCCAGCAATTAGCCCTTGTCCGGCAGCTTCTTCATACCCGGAAGTACCATTAGTCTGACCAGCTGTATACAAGTTTTTAACAACCTTAGTTTCTAAAGTTGGTTTCAATTGATACGGCGAAACCACGTCATATTCAATGGCGTATCCCGGACGCATCATTTCAGCATCTTCTAAGCCCTTAATGGAATGCAAAATCTTTTGCTGAATCTCTTCTGGCATTGACGTAGAAAGTCCTTGGACATACCACTCGTCTGTATGGCGACCTTCAGGTTCAAGGAACAATTGGTGATGATCTTTATCAGCAAAGCGCACGATTTTATCTTCAATTGAAGGACAATAGCGAGGCCCAACTCCCTCGATCACACCAGAAAACATTGGTGCCCGATCCAAGTTTTTGCGAATAATCTTATGCGTATACTCGTTCGTATACGTTAACCAACAAGAAAGCTGATTTTTAGCATCAATATAGGCACTATCAGGCGTTGTAAAACTAAAATGATTTGGTTCTTTATCTCCAGGTTGTTCCTCTGTTTCATCATAATGAATCGTACCGCCATCCACACGAGGTGGGGTCCCAGTTTTAAAGCGTTCCAAATCAAAGCCATAATCTTTTAAGTTCTTGGTCAACTTCATAGCTGGTTGCGAATTGTTGGGACCAGAGGAGTACATAAGTTCACCAATAATGATCTTGCCACGAGCAGCTGTCCCTAACGTTAATACCACACTTTTAGCATGGTAACGAGCGCCGGTATTGGTGATCACACCCTTACAAACGCCGTCTTCAATAATCAGATCATCCACAATTCCTTGTCGTAAGGTTAAATTAGGTTCATCTTCAATTGTTTTTTTCATCTGAGCATGATAGGCATGTTTGTCAGCCTGAGCACGTAAAGCACGAACTGCAGGACCTTTGCCGGTATTTAGCATCCGCATTTGGACATAGGTCTTATCGATGTTTTTACCCATTTCACCACCGAGCGCGTCAATTTCACGGACAACAATTCCTTTAGCGGGTCCTCCAACTGAGGGATTACATGGCATAAATGCCACCATATCCAAATTAATGGTCATTAATAATGTTTTATTGCCCATTCGAGCAGCTGCCAATGCTGCCTCTGAACCGGCATGCCCAGCACCGACCACGATCACATCGTAATCTTTACCTGCATACTGTTTTACTTCCGTCATGACTCTTCCTCCACATTTGAGCTTCATTTTTAGTTTTATAATTAACTTAATTTAACTTCAATTATTTACCTAAACAGAACTGACTAAACAGCTGATCAAGCAATTCATCTTGATAACTATCACCCGTGATTTCACCAAGAAAATCCCAGCATCTTGTCATATCAATCTGCACCAAATCAACAGGCATGCCATCATCTAATCCTTGTAAGACCGAATCCAACGCGTCTTTGGCCTGGTTTAACAACCCAATGTGTCTAGCATTGGTGACAATCACATTGTTTTGATTGCCTTCAATACCACCGAAGAACAACTTGGCAATCTTTTCTTTTAACTCATCCAGACCAGAACCTTTTGTAGCTGAAGTACGGATAACTTCTTCTTCAGAGGCCAACTCAAACAATTCGTCTGTATCTAGTCGCATAGGTAAGTCTGTTTTATTTAAAATGATGATTCGCTTAGTTTCATTGGTAGCTTGCAGCAATTGACGATCTTCATCAGATAAAGGTTGACTACTATCCAAAACTAACAAGACTAAATCAGCCGTTTGCAAGGCTTTGCGACTGCGCTCAACCCCAATTTTTTCAACTTTATCATTTGTTTCACGAATACCAGCTGTATCAACCAGTTTTAGCGGTACCCCACGCACATTAACATACTCTTCCAGCACGTCACGCGTTGTCCCCGCAACATCTGTCACAATTGCTTTATCTTCATGGAGCATACGATTTAGCAAACTTGATTTCCCTACATTAGGATGACCGACAATTGCAGTAGCCAACCCGTCACGCAAAATCTTACCTTCTTGGGCTGTTTGCAACAATTGTTTAATTTGCGCCTTCACTTCCACCGCTTTTTCACGAAGCAGCTTACTGGTCATGGTTTCAACATCGTCATACTCAGGATAATCGATATTAACTTCCACTTGGGCTAAAACATCTAAGATATCTTGACGTAAATTTTTAATTAAATGCGATAAATCACCATCTAATTGGTTCAAAGCTACTTTCATAGAACGATCCGTTTTTGCTCGAATAAGATCCATAACCGCTTCGGCTTGGGAAAGATCAACTCGACCATTCAAAAAAGCTCTTTCTGTAAATTCACCCGGTTTTGCCATTCGCGCACCATGACTTAACACCAGTTGCAAGACATCATTAGTAGGCACAATTCCGCCATGACAATTAATTTCAACGACATCTTCACACGTATATGTTTTTGGCGCCAACATGACTGAAACCATCACTTCATCAACAACGCTTTTCGTCTTCGGATCAATAATATGACCATAATTAATCGTGTGGCTTTTAACCTTATGCAGATCCTTACCCTTAAAAACGGCGGTCACAACGTTTAAAGCTTCTTTACCACTCACCCGAACAATCGAAATACCACCTTCACCAGGTGGGGTTGAAATTGCCGCAATGGTATCTAATTCGGTAGCTGTCTCTAGCATGTCTAATTTCCTTTCTAAATCCATTCCAATAAAAAAAGCACCCAGTCCACGCCTTTAAAAAGGTTCACGTGGATAAAGTACTTTCACTACTTTATCTAAAATAAGAATATTGTCTATATCTTAAAATGTTGAAGGGCATTTGTCAATTTTGGACACTTTTAAAGCTGATCTTCTTGAACTAATGCGACTACCACATAGCGATGTGGTTCATGGCCCTCAGAAAAAGTGGTCACAAAATGGTTGTCAGCCAATGCAGCGTGAATAACTTTGCGTTCAAAAGCGGGCATCGGGTCCAAAAAGACAGGATCTCCAGTGGCCACCACTTCTCGAGCTGTGCTTTCAGCGAGCCGTTGCAAAGTTTCAACACGTCGTGCTCGGTAGTTTCCGACATCTAATTGAACATTCGTGTGGGCAATCTCTTTATGCAATAGGAATACTTGCGCTAACGTCTGTAACGCGTTAATGGTACGCCCATGCTTCCCAATTAGGAGACCTTCTTGTTCTGTTTCAAACTCGATAGCAACTTCACGATGATGAACGGTAACTGTGGAACTAGCTGTAATTCCAAGCTGTTTGACAACCGTATCTAAATAATCTTTGAGTTCAGCAGTAATTTTCTCATTTAACTTTGGATGCGTTGCTTGCGCCTGCGTAGCATTTTCATCATCGGTATCTTGAGGCTTTTGAACTTCATATTTAGGTTCAGCGTTTACTTCATCGACCTTGTCTTGAACTTCAGAATCTTGCAAAATAGGGTTGGGTTGCGTGCTGACCTTCTCATCAACCGGTTGACTCTTCTTTATAAACGTCAATTCAACTTCTGCGAGACGCTTGCCAATTCCTAAAAAACCTCTTTTAGGTTTAGTAATCGTCGTCACTTTCACTTCATCACGTTTTAAATCCATATCAATCAAACCTGCCTGAATGGCATTTTCAATTGTGGTACCTTGATATCTTGCCATGTAACCACCCTCCTTACTTTAAAACTATGGACAGCAAAAGGAGACCAGAATCGCGATTCTAATCTCCAACACTAATTATTTTCGTTTTCGTCCTTTATAAGCCTGACGCTTGGCTTTTTCAATTGCGCGTTTACGATCACGCTCTGCTTTGGCTTTTGCTTCACGCTCGCGGTTAATCTTAAATGGATTTTGCAGGACTAAAGTTTGACCAGCTTGGAAAATATTGGTAACCACCCAGTATAAGGAAACGGCAGATGGTACACTCATCGCGGTGAAGAAAATGATCACTGGCATACCAACCGTCATCATTGTGGTCATACCATTTTGCATTGGTTGAGACTTCATACTTAACCATGAACTAATATAAGTAAACACAGCCGCCACAATAGGCAAAATAAAGTAAGGATCTTTATCACCCAACTGCAACCATAGGAACGTCCCGGCCTTTAAAATTTCCGTTCGATTAACAGCCGCAAACAAAGCGTACAAAATTGGTAGCTGCACAATTAAAGGTAAACAGCCGGCAACCGGATTTACGCCGGCTTCAGAATAGAGCTTTTGTTGTTCTTCACGGAGCTTTTGCTGTGTCTCAACATCCTTAGAAGAATATTTTTTCTGAAGTGCTTGTACTTTTGGTTGAATTTCAGCCGTCTTCATTGAAGATTTTGTTTGATAAATCATCAATGGCAAAATAATAATTCGAATAATAATGGTGAAAATAATAATTCCCCAACCAAAATTACCACCGAACAATTGCGATAACCAGACGATAGCTCGTGAAAAGTTATAGACGATCCAATGATCCCAAATACCTGTACTGTTTTTCGTAATGGGAGCCGTGCTACACCCAGCTAATAAAAGCGTTAAGCTGGCAATTGCCGCCATCACCATATTTCTTTTGCTGTGTTTCACTTATTTTTCCTCACTTTGATCAGTAGTTAAAATATTAGCTAATGTGAATACATGCTTTAATTGCTGCTTGGTTTCTTTCATGGAAAGACCAGACGCTTGTGGTCGCGCAATTACTAAAAAGTCGATATCTTGACGTAATTGAGGCTTGAATTCAAGAATGCTCTGGCGAATGCGGCGTTTCATATAATTACGCATCACGGCATTGCCAATCTTTTTACCAACAGAAATGCCAACCCGAAAATGTGGCTGCCCAGGTTTGACCATCACATAGACCACAAACTTTCGGTTTGCATATGAATTGTGCGTCTCAAACACCTTTTGAAATTCTGTCTCTTTTTTTACACGATATGACTTGCGCATAATCTCTCTCCAAATAAATCGTATTATCAGGTTTCTACATTATATAAAAGGGTTTTGCTGTTATTTTCGAATCTCTTCAAAAATAAAAGACCACTGGGATCAGTGGCCTTATGCAGATAATACTCTTCTACCTTTTAGACGTCGACGTGCTAAAACTTTACGGCCGTTGCTGGTACTCATACGTTTACGAAAGCCATGCACACGTGAACGATGACGCTTCTTTGGTTGAAATGTTCTCTTCAATTCGTACACCTCCCATAACAACACTGAAATTTATTTATCTTTCATCTAATTATTAATGAAATAACTCAGTATCTAATTACAATTACCATAATATAATATCACAAAACAGCCGTCATGCAAAGCTATTATTTAAAAAAGATGACCTTAATCGCGGCAGCTGCTTACGTCAACCGCTGCTTTTTATCCACAACCAGAATAAATATTTAGTGTGTGTCTTGTGGATAAATGCTTCTTTAAAATCTTACTTTTCCACTGTTTTTCCCCGAGTTATCCGGATATTCACCCCCTGTGATTGAGTTATCCACATTTTCACGTTTTTCGGTGGATAACCGCTCTTAACACTTATGCACCGGGCTAGAGTTATCCACCGTTTTCTGTGAATAACCTGAAAACAAGTGAAATTTTTCGCCTTTTTCAACATGTTGTGAACAACTTTTTTCACTGCTTGTGATTTATTTTAAATAGTTTTCCACATCCTGTGGAAAACTATTTTCTTTCATGCTAAAATTAACTCATTGTTTCTCACTTACCGGTATAAAAGATGTAAACACAAAAAAATTAGACTGTACGTTACTTTGGAGGGGTTTTTGTGCTTAGTAAAAATGAACTATGGGACCAAATTAAGGCCGATTTTGAAAAAGATAGTGATATTTCTTCACTTGGATTTTCGACCTGGATCGATGTGGCCAAACCAATCGATCTAAAAGACCACGTCATGACCATTCAATTACCATCACCGTTGCATCGTGACTATTGGAAGCAGCATTTAGCGCCAAAATTTGTGGAGTACGCTTATCTCATTACCCAAGCTGACATCACACCTGACTTCGTTTTAGAAGGTGAACAGACCGAGGCCCAAAAAGAAGAAAAGCCGGTTGAAAAAAAGCCCAAAGCTACTCCTGACTTTATGGAAGAAACAACTTTAAATGACAAATATACTTTTGATACATTTGTCACGGGTAAAGGTAATCAAATGGCCCATGCGGCTGCCCTAGTTGTTTCCGAAGATCCCGGAACTATGTATAATCCACTCTTCTTTTATGGAGGAGTTGGTTTAGGCAAAACCCATTTGATGCATGCCATTGGTCATCAAATTCTTAAAAATAATCCGAACACGAACGTGAAATACGTCACTAGTGAGGCGTTTACGAATGATTTCATTAACGCCATTCAGTCAAAGCACCAAGAAGAATTTCGAGAAATCTATCGTAACGTGGACCTTCTATTAGTGGATGATGTCCAATTCTTCGCGGATAAGGAAGCTACTCAAGAAGAGTTCTTCCATACATTCGAAGCTTTATATAGTAATCAAAAACAAATTGTGTTGACATCAGATCGTTTACCAAATGAAATTCCTAAGTTGCAAGAACGGCTAGTTTCTCGCTTTAAATGGGGGTTATCCGTAGATATTACGCCACCGGATTTAGAAACACGAATCGCCATTTTACGTGAAAAAGCCATGGCCGATCACATTGAAATTCCCGATGATACTTTGAATTACATTGCCACACAAGTGGACTCAAACGTCCGTGAATTGGAGGGCGCTTTAGCCCGCGTTCAGGCGTATGCAAATCTGCAAAGTACTGGTATCACAACTGATTTGGCTTCCGAAGCGATGCGTAGTTTGAATTTTGGTACGAAATTTAGTGAAGTTTCCATCTCCTTAATTCAAGACAAAGTAGCTAAGTATTATCACACTTCAATTTCTGATTTAAAGGGCAAAAAACGCATGAAATCCATTGTTATGCCACGCCAAATTGCGATGTACCTTTCGCGTGAACTTACCAATGCCTCATTACCAAAAATAGGAACTGAGTTTGGTGGAAAAGATCACACAACAGTCATCCATGCCCATGAAAAAATCGCGGCGGCCTTAAAAAAAGATGATGATTTACAACGTCAAATTGGAGATTTGAAAAGTGAGCTGAAACCTTAGCTTGTGGATAAGTGTGAATAATTCGAAAAGTTATCCACATTTTATAAACATGGTGAAACAACGACCTATCTAAGCGTTAGGTGACATTTACACAATATCAACAGTCCCTATTACTACTGTTACTTTTACTATATAATTATATATAAATACATTTTGACCAAAGGAGATTCAAAATAATGAAATTCACTGTAAAACGAGCTGCATTTATTAAAAAGTTAAATGATGTTCAAAGAGCTATTTCATCAAAAACAACGATTCCCATTCTGACTGGTTTAAAATTGGATGTTGAATCCGATCAAATTATCTTAACGGGTAGTGACGCTGATATTTCAATTGAAACTGTTCTAGATGCTAAAAACGAAGACAACGGATTGTCAGTTAGTGATCCTGGAAAAATCGTTTTACCAGCCCACTTTTTCAGTGACATTGTGAAACGTCTCCCTGAAGATACAATGACTATCGAAATCACAGAAGGTTTCCAAACTGAAATTACATCTGGGGCAGCTGCTTTTACGATTAATGGTTTAGATGCGAATAATTATCCGCATTTACCAGAACTAGATGGAAATGATCAAATCCAGCTTTCTGGCAATGTCTTCAAACAATTAATTAGTCAAACCGTTTTAGCTGTTTCAACTCAGGAAAGCCGGCCAATCTTAACTGGGGTTCATTTCAGTATTGATGGCGACCAGTTCTTGGCGGTTGCCACAGACAGTCACCGGTTAAGTCAACGTAAAATAAAATTACCTGCTGGCAATACTGGTAAGTATGATGTCATCATCCCTGGAAAAAGTCTTGTAGAGTTGTCCCGGATGATTGGTGAAGAAAATCCAGATGTGATCATGCGAATTTCTGAAAACCAGGTGTTGTTTACATTAGGTGACACAGCGTTCTATTCACGCTTACTGGAAGGCAATTATCCTGATACTTCACGGTTGATTCCTAAAGAAGCCACAACGACCTTGGAATTTAATGCCCCAGCATTGTTGGCTGCCATTGAACGTGCTTCTCTGTTATCTCACGAAAGCCGCAATAACGTGGTTAAACTGGCGATTACCACCGCGGATAGTCAAATCGTCATTTCAGGAAATTCGCCTGATGTGGGAAATGTGGAAGAACAATTAGATGCCAAAGCCGTAGAGGGTGAAGATTTAGAGATTTCCTTTAACCCTGATTACATGAAAGATGCACTTCGTTCTTTTGGCCAAACTGAAATTCGTGTTTCCTTTACCTCAGCTTTGCGGCCATTTACTTTAGTTCCTACCGAAGATCAAGAAAACTTTATTCAATTGATTACACCGGTACGAACATTTTAAAAATGTGAGTTAAAAACATGTTTTTCAAGCATTAGGCTTGAGAAACGTGTTTTTTATTTTGCTCTCTAAAAATTAAATTCAGGGGATTTGAGAAAAATACGTAAAAAATGGCAAAAGTATCTAAATATGATTCAAATGGCTTAAAACGCAAAATACAGCCTCTGAGATTGTTTTTTTGTTATTTTAAAGGTATAATAGATAAGTATTTAACTGAGGTTATGTTGAGGTGGAGCCAATTTAATTGCGCAATTCTTACATAATCTAGTAAAGGTGGTTGTAATTGTGAAAAAAGAAGTTTTAATTACAACGCCGCCATTCATTACGCTCGGTCAACTCTTAAAGGAGGAGGCTATCATTGGCACTGGTGGACAGGCTAAGTGGTACCTTCGTGAACACTCGGTAGAGGTAAATGATGAGCCTGAGAATCGGCGGGGAAGAAAACTATATCCAAAGGACACGGTTAATATTCCAGATGAAGGGCTATTTTTTGTGCGCTCAAGACGTGAGGAGTAGTCATGTATTTGGAGAATATTAGTCTTCATAATTTTCGTAACTATACGGATTTGAAGGCCGAATTTGTTCCAGGTGTCAATGTCTTGTTGGGTGCTAATGCCCAAGGAAAAACCAATTTATTAGAGTCAATTTATGTTTTAGCTTTAACCAGAAGCCATCGGACTTCAAATGATCGCGATTTGATCAATTGGGATGCCAATAGTGCCCAGTTGGCCACACGAGTGCATAAAAATCTTAGTTCCATGCCATTAGAACTTGAGATTAGCAGCAAGGGTAAAAGAGCACGCGTGAATCATCTGGAACAAAGCAAGTTATCCCAATATATTGGCCAACTGAATGTGATTCTATTTGCCCCAGAGGACTTATCCTTAGTTAAAGGATCGCCTGCAATTAGGCGACGGTTCATTGACATGGAATTTGGGCAAATGAGTAGTCGCTATCTTTACAATTTGGCTCAGTATCGGACCATTTTAAAGCAACGTAATCAGTACCTAAAACAGCTTAAGTTTAAAGCTAAACAAGATAAGGTGTTTTTAGGGGTGTTATCGGATCAATTAGCTGCTTATGGCGCAGAAATTATTTTTCAACGTCGTCAATTTTTGAAGAAGCTGGAAAAATGGGCGCAGCAATTACATACTCAGATTTCATTGGGTAAGGAAAAGTTGACGTTTGAATACGTCTCGCAAATTGCGACGGATGGTCTATCTGTTGAGCAACTTTACGACGCTTTGCAAAAAGCATTTGTTAGCCATGAAGAACGTGAGTTGCAGCAGGGGACCACATTGGTTGGTCCTCAGCGCGATGACGTTCGTTTTTTAGTCAATGGTAAAAACGTTCAGACGTTTGGTTCCCAAGGACAACAGCGAACGACCGCTTTGAGTGTCAAATTAGCAGAGATTGATTTGATGAAAGAAGAAACTGGGGAATATCCAGTATTATTGTTGGATGACGTGTTATCAGAGCTAGATGATGATCGTCAAACCCACCTTTTGAAGACGATTCAAAATAAAGTTCAAACGTTTTTAACCACCACAAGTTTAAGTGGAATTGCGCGGCAGCTGATCAATCAGCCCCGTGTTTTCACAATTAGTTCAGGTACTTTGCATGAGGAGGAATAAAATTGGCAGACGACGATAAAACACAAACACCGCAAGAAGTGGAAGCTGCACAAGAACGCAAAGAAGAAAAAGCCCAAGAATATGATGCGAGTCAAATTCAAGTACTTGAGGGCCTTGAAGCGGTTCGTAAACGACCAGGGATGTACATTGGATCCACTAGTTCCCAAGGACTTCACCATCTCGTTTGGGAAATTATCGATAATGGAATTGATGAAGCTCTAGCTGGATTTGCGGATAAAATTAACGTCATCGTTGAAAAAGATAACAGTATTACGGTGACAGATAATGGCCGTGGGATTCCAGTTGATATTCAAGCTAAAACTGGTAAACCAGCACTAGAAACAGTTTTCACTATTTTGCATGCAGGTGGTAAGTTTGGCGGCGGCGGATATAAAGTGTCCGGTGGTCTGCATGGTGTGGGTGCCTCAGTCGTGAACGCTTTAGCAACCGAATTGGACGTTAAAGTTATGCGTAATGGCAAAATCTACTATATGGATTTCACACGTGGCAAAGTGAAGACCCCAATGAAGGTAATTGGAGATTCACAACCTCATGCTCACGGGACAATTGTGCATTTCTTGCCAGATCCAGATATCTTTCAAGAAACGACAACGTTTGACATTAAAATCTTACGGACAAGAATTCGTGAATTAGCATTCTTGAATAAGGGCTTGCGGATCACCTTAAAAGATTTGCGTCCGGAAAAACCAACAGAAGACGACTTCTTGTATGAAGGCGGTATACGGCATTACGTAGATTACTTGAACGAAGGCAAAGAAGTCCTTTTCCCTGAACCTATCTATGTAGAAGGGGTTGAAAAGGGAATTACTGTTGAAGTGGCCATGCAATATACTGAAGGTTATCAAAGTAAGTTATTGACTTTTACCAATAATATTCATACTTACGAAGGTGGCACGCATGAAGAAGGCTTCAAACGGGCTTTAACACGTGTTGTCAATGACTATGCACATAAGGCAGGTCTCTTAAAAGATAATGATGATAACCTTTCCGGCGATGATGTTCGTGAAGGATTAACAGCAGTTGTTAGTGTCAAGCATCCCGATCCACAGTTTGAAGGACAAACTAAGACCAAATTGGGAAACTCAGACGCAAGAACGGCAGTTAACGATGTTTTTGGGGAACATTTTAATAAGTTTTTGATGGAAAATCCGGATACTGCTCGCAAAGTGGTTGATAAGGGGTTGTTAGCCTCAAAGGCCCGAATTGCCGCTAAACGCGCTCGTGAAGTGACACGGAAAAAGAGTGGCCTTGAAATTAATAATTTACCTGGTAAATTAGCTGATAATACTTCTAAAGATCCAGCAATCAGTGAATTATTTATTGTCGAGGGAGATTCCGCCGGTGGTAGTGCCAAGCAGGGACGTTCTCGTTTGACCCAGGCCATTTTGCCGATTCGAGGTAAAATTCTGAACGTTGAAAAAGCCACTTTAGACCGGGTATTAGCGAACGAAGAAATTCGATCATTATTTACGGCTTTAGGAACTGGTTTCGGTGAAGACTTTGACGTTACGAAAGCAAACTATCATAAATTAATTATTATGACCGATGCCGATGTGGATGGAGCGCATATTCGAACCTTATTATTGACCCTATTTTATCGTTATATGCGGCCAATGATTGATGCTGGATACGTCTATATCGCCCAGCCACCGCTATATCAAGTGCGTCAGGGTAAGATGATTAAATATATTGATTCGGATGAGGAATTACAAGAAACGTTAGGTCAGTTACCACCAAGTCCCAAACCAGCTATTCAACGATACAAAGGTTTAGGTGAAATGGATGCTTCTCAACTCTGGGAAACTACCATGAATCCTGATAATCGTCGTTTATTGCGTGTTTCAGCGGAAGAAGCCGATGCAGCTAATGGTGATTTTGAGATGTTGATGGGTGACCGGGTAGAACCCCGCCGTAAGTTCATTGAAGACAATGCGGTTTATGTAGAAAACTTAGACGTTTAATTTAGGATTGGAGGTTAAAAATTTTGGCTGATCAAGAAAATATTGGAACTCGAGTAACGGATGTTAACTTGAGAAAAGAAATGCGAACGTCCTTCCTAGATTATGCAATGAGTGTTATTGTGGCCCGTGCACTCCCAGATGTTCGAGATGGGTTAAAACCTGTTCACCGGCGTATTTTGTACGGCATGAATGAATTAGGTGTGACGCCAGAAAAACCTTATAAGAAATCGGCCCGAATTGTTGGGGATGTCATGGGTAAGTATCATCCCCATGGTGATTCAGCAATTTATGAATCTATGGTTCGTATGGCACAGGATTTCAGTTATCGTTATATGTTAGTAGACGGACACGGAAACTTTGGTTCAGTTGATGGTGATGGGGCTGCCGCGATGCGGTATACCGAAGCTAGGATGAGCAAAATTTCGGTGGAAATGCTTCGTGATATTAATAAAAATACGGTTGATTTCCAAGAAAACTATGATGGTACTGAACGGGAACCGAAAGTATTACCTGCCCGTTTTCCCAACCTATTAGTCAACGGTGCAACTGGGATCGCGGTCGGGATGACCACCAACATCCCGCCCCATAATTTAGCAGAAGTTATCAGTGCAATTCATATTTTGATGGATAATCCTGAAGCGACCACTGCTGATTTAATGGAGGCCGTACCTGGTCCTGACTTTCCAACCGGTGGTGTGGTTATGGGCAAGTCTGGAATCCGGAAAGCCTACGAAACCGGTAAAGGCACGATTATTTTGCGTGCTAAAGTTGACATTGAGCAAGAAAAAAGTGGTCGGGAACGTATTGTTGTAACCGAATTGCCTTACATGGTTAACAAAGCAAAATTAATTGAGCGAATTGCCGAATTGGCACGTGACAAACGAATTGAAGGAATTACGGATGTCAATGATGAGACAGACCGAGAAGGAATGCGGGTTGTCATTGATGTTCGCCGTGATATGAGTGCGTCAGTCGTTTTGAATAACTTGTATAAAATGACTTTGATGCAGACCACATTTAGCTTTAATATGCTGGCAATTGTGGCTGGTGCGCCTAAAGTTTTGAGTTTGAAGCAAATTTTGCAATACTATCTCAAACATCAAGAAGAAGTTATTCGTCGTCGAACTGAATTTGATCTGAAAAAGGCACAAGCGCGGGCACACATTCTTGAAGGCTTGCGGATTGCTTTAGATCATATTGATGCCATTATTGCGATTATTCGAAATTCAAAAACGGCCGAGATTGCTAAAGATCAGTTAATGAGCAAGTATTCCTTGTCTGATAAACAATCACAAGCTATCTTGGATATGCGTCTGGTTCGTTTAACCGGCTTGGAACGAGAAAAAGTTGAAAATGAATACAAGAAATTAATGGCAGATATTGCCGATTACAAAGATATTTTGGCACATACAGAACGCATTAATCAGATTATCTATCAGGAATTACTTGATATTCAGGATAAGTTTGGTGATAAACGACGTACCGAATTATTGGTCGGTGAAGTCTTAAGTCTTGAAGACGAAGATTTAATTGAAGAAGAAGATGTCATGATTACTTTGACCCACAATGGCTATGTCAAACGTATGCCGCAGTCTGAATTTAAGGCGCAGCGTCGTGGTGGTCGTGGTGTCCAAGGCATGGGGGTTCACGATGATGATTTCATTGAGCACCTGGTTTCTAGTTCAACCCATGACGTGCTTTTATTCTTCACAAATGCTGGTAAAGTCTATCGTATGAAGGGTTATGAAATTCCTGAATACGGTCGAACTGCCAAGGGAATTCCGGTGATTAACTTGTTGGGGATTAGTGCTGGTGAAAGTATTCAAGCCGTTATTAATGCCGGACAAGACCAGGGTGCTTTGGAAGAGCGTTATTTGTTCTTCACCACTTTAAAGGGTGTTGTAAAGCGGACACCACTTAGCGAATTCTTGAATATTCGTAGCAATGGTTTGAAAGCAATCAACCTGAAAGATGATGATGAATTGATTAACGTGGTGATCACGGATGATCAACAAAATATCATTATCGGTACACATAAGGGTTATGCAGTAAGCTTTTCAGAAAAAACGGTTCGTTCCATGGGACGCTCCGCAACTGGTGTGCGTGGTATTCGTTTACGAGATGAAGATTATGTGGTCGGTGTCGATGTCTTGAAGGCGGATAGCAAAGTCCTTGTTATTACTGAAAAAGGTTACGGCAAACGAACTTTAGCATCCGAGTATCCTATTAAGGGTCGGGGTGGTAAAGGTATCAAGACAGCCAATGTTACAACGAAAAATGGGCCACTAGCTGGCTTAACAACGGTAACTGGTGAAGAAGATATTATGTTAATTACGGATCGTGGTGTGATGATTCGTTTTGATGTGGATTCTGTTCCAGAAACTGGTCGAGCAACGATGGGCGTTCATTTAATTAAAATTGATGAAGATTCTAAAGTAGCTACTATGGCCAAGGTGGATCATGAAGATGATGACCCATCTGATGATGATCAAAAAGATGATGTCACTGAGGCGCAACCGTCAGCTGATGAGGTCAAAGCAACCGACGAAAACACTTCAGAGAATTCTTCTGAGGAATAAAAAATAAATCCCAATAAAGGACGTAACTTAGTTATGTATCGTTTATTGGGATTTTTGTTTATTGCGTTGCACAAGTATGAATGCTATAATTTAAGTTCGTGAGTAACTATTAATTTAGAAGCTCTCCTTGCTTTCTTAAATTGTTAAGGAAGCCACTTAGTCCATAAGGAGGTGTAAAACACATGGAACCCAAATCATACGAAATTACTTATATCATTGCTCCAGATGTTGAAGAAGCAGCTAAGGCAGCCTTAGTAGAACGTTTCGACAAGATCTTGACTGACAATGGTGCAGAAGTGGTTGATTCAAAAGATTGGTCCAAGCGTCGTTTTGCTTATGAGATCGGTGGATACAACGAAGGTATCTATCATATCGTAAACGTTAAAGCAAACGATGATAAGGCTTTAAATGAATTTGACCGTATTTCGAAGATTACTGACGGTATCTTACGTCACATGATCGTCGTACGCTAAAATAGACAAAATAATTAATACAGAAAGGAGTTATTGTTTATGATAAACCGAACAGTTCTTGTTGGACGCTTAACCAGAGATCCTGATTTACGATACACCAACAGCGGTGCTGCAGTGGCAACCTTCACAGTTGCAGTTAATCGTCAGTTTACGAACTCACAAGGAGAACGTGAAGCTGATTTTATTAACTGTGTGATCTGGCGAAAAGCTGCAGAAAACTTCTCAAACTTTACACATAAAGGCTCATTGGTTGGAATTGATGGACGGATTCAAACTCGTTCTTACGAAAACCAACAAGGTCAACGTGTCTATGTGACAGAAGTTGTTGTTGAAAACTTTTCATTATTGGAATCTCGAGCTCAATCTGAGCAACGTCAAAATCAAGGTGGCAATGCGGGATTTCAAAACAATGCTCCTCAATCATCCGGTAATACCAATCCGTTTGATGCAGGGCAAGGCAACAACAATGGTAGCCAAAGCAATAGCAATGGTAATGCATCCAGTGCTGCTAGTTCTAACCCTAATGATCCATTTGCAGATAATGGCGAACAAATTGATATTTCCGATGATGATTTACCATTCTAATCATTAGAGGAGGGAAATTTCATGGCTCAACAAAGAAGAGGCGGAAATCGTCGACGTCGTAAAGTTGACTTTATCGCTGCTAACCATATCGAATACATCGATTATAAAGATACAGACTTACTGAAACGCTTCATTTCAGAACGAGGCAAGGTTTTGCCACGTCGTGTGACAGGTACAAGTGCTAAGAACCAACGTCGTTTAACAATTGCAATTAAACGTGCACGGATCATGGGCTTATTACCATTCGTTTCAGAAGACTAATCAAGGAGAACCTTTCGTGTCAGTTATTGACTTGAGAGGTTTTTTTGTGGCCTAAAAATGAACTAGAACGTTTATCTAAATGGTCATATAAAGATAGTACGAAAATGTATAAAAATATTGTTGGGAGATAAACCAGGTTGAATATTAGCTTACAGGCTGATTTTACTGTGGTTATGAATTAAAAAACTTACCAGCAATTTAGGCAAAAATGATTTATAATAACAAGTAGTTAATACAATAAAAAGGGGTACACAATGTATCGATATTTTATTCAACCACAATTGAATAAGGTGAATAATTCACTAATTGGCTATGAATTACTCATTCGGAGGCGAACCGCAGATGGATGGCGGCCACCTAAGTATTTCTCAGATATTCCGACTACAGTTATTGCCGATATGCTGACAAAGGCGACCAAAAAACTGGTTTTAAAAATTGGTTCGGTATCAGTAAACTTGAATCGTACGCAGATGATGAATAAAGAAATAAACCTAGCCTTGATTCGCTCTCAAGATGCGCTGCGGCCGTTAAAGCTTAACATTGAACTGACAGAAGAACCTGGGGATGAAGCCATTACGAATGCGGATTTGGAACCAATGTTGCAGAATTTTTTGCAACGAGGTATGGAAATTTGCTTAGATGATGTGGGAACTGGTGACAATCAGTATGCTGAAATCAAAGCTTTGTTGCCCTACGTGAGCGAATTAAAGTTTGCCTTACAGAACTTCAAGGAACCGTTCCAAGACCCTAAAATCCAAGCTAGAGTGGTTAAATGGCGAGATATTGCCCACAAGGAAAATCTGCGCTTCATTTTGGAAGGGATTGAAGATGCGGCTGATGATCAATTGGCAGATGACTTAGAGATCGATCTACGCCAAGGTTATTATTATGGAAAGCCACATCTATTAAAATTAAATGCTGATGATCCAGATTAATTTAAGGGAGAAGATGTTATCGTGAAAGTTGTTATCGTAGGCTGTACACATGCAGGAATCGCAGCTGTTACAGAAATTCTAAAAGCCCATCCGGAGACAGAAGTTACTATCTATGAGCGCAATGATAACGTCTCATTTTTATCTTGCGGAATTTCTTTATACTTAAATGGGCAAGTTAAACGTTTGGAAGATATGTTTTACGCGACGCCGGAAGATTTAGCTAAGTTAGGGGCAAAAGTACGTGTTCGCCATGATGTTTTGAGTATTGATACTAAAAAACATCAAATGACCGTTGAAGATTTGCAGACCAAGGAAATCTTTTCGGATACTTATGACAAATTGATTATGACAACAGGCTCTTATGTGGTGGTTCCCCCATTAATGGGCATCGATGATAGCCGCGTCTTATTATGTAAAAGTTATGATCAGGCGAAACAGATTTATGCGACGGCTAAGAACCATAAGCACATTACAATTGTGGGTGCTGGTTACGTGGGCGTGGAGCTTGCTGAAGCATATGCAGACACGGATCATGAAGTCACATTGATTCAATCACATGATCAAATCCTGAATAATTATGTGGATGACTTGTTTTCAAAGAAGATCACGCAACTCTTGAAAAAGCATGGAGTGCATGTTTATTTGAATGAGCGGGTCCAAGCATTTCACGGCGATGAGAAGAATGATAAAGTTGTCGTGGAAACTAACAACGCTGAGCATGAAGCTGATTTAGCCATTGTATGTACCGGATTTATGGCAAATACAGAGTTGTTAAGAGGACAGGTTGATATGGACCGTCACGGCGCTATTTTGATTAATGACTATACACAAACTTCTAATCCTGATGTGTACGCAGCAGGGGATGCCTGTGTGTCACATTTTAATCCGGCACATAACGATGCTTACATTCCGTTGGCAACGAATGCGGTTCGCCAAGGAGCGCTGGCTGGTAAAAATATTTTTGGTAAAGTTCAAAAGTATATGGGTACACAAGCTACTTCGGCAATGGAGTTGTTTGGGTATACTTTAGCTTCTAGTGGGTTGACCTTATCAGCAG
Source organism: Pediococcus cellicola (assembly GCF_001438655.1). Classification (GTDB taxonomy): domain Bacteria; phylum Bacillota; class Bacilli; order Lactobacillales; family Lactobacillaceae; genus Pediococcus; species Pediococcus cellicola. The sequence goes on along the minus strand of NZ_JQBR01000003.1, from coordinate 221,712 downwards.
CAAAACGTGAAGGCTTAAACGCTGATTCTGTGACGTATAAAGGAAATTATCGTCCAGGTTATATGCCCAGCACGGAAATGCTGACGATCGTTTTGGTTTATGATCGCGACAATCGCCAAGTTTTAGGAGCACAATTGTTTAGTAAGCATGAAGTTGCTCAGTCGGCTAATGCCATTTCAATTTGTATCCAAAATAAAAACACGATTGATGATTTGGCATATGTTGATATGTTATTCCAGCCTCATTATGATGAACCATTTAATTATTTGAACTTAGTGGCCCAGTTAGCCATTGAACAGGAACGACAAGCTAAACTAGAATCACGCTAAAGGCGGGGTTCTTTTTTTATGGGCATTTAGAGGAGGGTAGACACGAAAGATAGCGTTTTCATTTCAACCATGAGATAATAGAGATGAATCTTGGAAATGTGGATGCACGTAATTAAAGTGGAGGTAGATTATGAGTAGGAAAAATGTACCAGATCACGAGAAAAAAATATTTTATTATAACTCTGGAAAAAGATGGTTATCCGTTTTTGTTGTGGCTGGCGTGGTAGGAATTGCTGGGGTGGCAATCCCAAGTGGCTATCACACACAATCTGTTCACGCGGAAACAACGACACAGGTAGTCAAAGAAACAAATGCGCAGGAAAAAGTTGATCAGCAACAAGTGACATTTAAGGTAGCTTCAGTCAGTGTTAAGGATACGAATAAAGTATTTGATAGTGCGACAATTACCGCAAAAGTGGGAGACACCGTCAATTTCGCCGATTATATAAATACCAATGTACCTGGCTATAAGACTTTTTCTAACGTGACACAGACTGTTAAAGCGTCATGGGCAGATGGTACTGTGTATCTCTTGTATCAACCACAACCACAGACAATTACCATTAAATTTGTTGACGCGACAACCCATGAAGCACTCAAAGCACCTGTTGAAATCACAGGTAAAGAAACTGATTCGATCGTCGATTTAACTCAGGAAGGCATTGAGACCAATATTTCTGGTTATAAATTGGGGAGTTCACTAGACACACAGTGGGTTGTTAGAGGCGATCAGAATGTGATCGAGTTATTATACGTGCGTGATACCGCTAAAGTAAATGTCCATTTCGTTAGTGGTTCTAACCCAAATAAGGAGCTAAAACCAAGCCAACAAATTGAAGCTACGGTGGGCGATCGCGTTGATTTTAATACGCTACTTGATCTGAAAGTTTTGGGTTATAGATTAATGTCGAGTGGAAAATATACGGTACAAAGCGGCGCAGTACAAGACGTTTACCTGCTATACATGGGAGAAGCTCGCGATATTAAAGTGCACTATATTGATGCTAAAACGAGGCAAGAATTAAAGCCTAGCTCGATTTTAAGAAATGAAGAGGTTGGCGCCATTGTGGACCTTACCAAGCAGGGACTTGATACGCAAATTGCGGGATATGACTTGCAGAACAGTTTGGAATCCGCATATGTGGTGAAAATCGAGGGGAATGACGTTTATCTAGAGTATGTTGCCAAAAAAGCACCTACGCAACCAGGTCAAACGCCTACTGTGCCCGACAAAAAGCCTGGTGAGTCAGCAAAACCAAATAAGCCTACACAACCGGGTAAAGATCAAACACAAGTAGGCAATCAACAGACAGTTACAAAGACACCAGTCAACTCTATGACGGGCACAAAAGGTACTAGCAACGTTAAAGCTACAGATGCAACAACTAAAGCAACGGGAAAAAGTGCTCAAGGTGCGTTACCACAGACTAATGAGGCAGGTATCGCTGCATATGGGACGCTTGCTGGAATGTTATTATTCGCCACATTATCATTGTTGGGCATAAAACGAAAGAAAAACTAAAATTCAATGAAATTCGATTCATATGTGAAGAGTGGGAAAAAGGTGTATTAACTGCAGACATAGCCCTTTTCCTGATTTCGGCTATATAAAGTTCAGAGACAGAAAGAGATGGGCGTTTTTTCCCACTCTTTTTTGTTTAGTCCACGAAAAAAGGATTGAAAATTGGCATTTTCAATCCCGTGTTGTCATTATTGCATATCTCTCTGTAATTTTTGGGGTTCTCTTAACAATAGATGACCACCTAAAGCAAGAACTAAAAAGATGGCGGCCACACTGCAAACGCCAACCCAACCAAAATGGCTCCAAGCAAAGGTGGCAAAGAAAGTTCCTAGAGCACCTCCTAAAAAGTAGCTGAACATGAAGATGGAATTGTTACGGCTGCTGGCTTCTAAGCTCAATGATTGGACGATGGCTTGGTTAGAAACTTGGCCAAATTGTGTGCCAAGATCCAACAGGATGATTCCAATGATAAGACCGACAAAAACATGCCCTAAAAAAGCAAAAACAACAAAGGCAATTGTTGAAAAGAGAATACCTAAGCCAATGGTCATTCTTGGTGAGTAGACATCCACCATGCGCCCAATGATTGAGGCAAATAGTACACCAGTGATACCCAACAAGCCCAATAAACCAGCCACGCCACTGCCATAGTGGTATTGATGTGCCAAATAAAAGGCAAGTGTTGACCACAACACATTTGAGACTCCGAACAAGCAAAAACCATTAATGGCAGATCCTTGTAAGTGTTTTTCTTGCGCGAGTAGTTTGGGTAATGAAGCTAACACCTTACGATAGTTCATACTTTGATGGCCACGAGGATCACGCGGCAAAAAGCGATGCAAAATGAGTAGTAAAATCCCGCAAATAACGGCAGCAACGAGATAAACGTATTGCCAGCTAAGAACGCTCCCCAACAAGCCACTCACCGAACGAGATAGTAAAATCCCGGTTAATAGGCCACTCAAAACGTTGCCCAGTACCTTTCCTTGATGCAAACTAGGTGCTAAATAGGCGGCGTATGGAATAATGATTTGGGGAGCAACGGAAGTAATGCCCACCAGCAGCGAAGCCATCCCAAAAATGGTAATGGACGGTGCCCAGAAAGCTAAAAATAAGGCAATAATTGAAAAACCCAGCATGGCTTGAATCAAGTGATAGCGATTAAAAATATCACCCAAAGGTACAATTAAAAGTAATCCAAATGCGTAACCAAGTTGTGTGAGCATTGCCACAACGCCGACGGAAGCTTTTGAAACGTGGAAGCTAGCGGCGATTAAGCCTTCAATGGGTTGAATGTAATTTAAGTTGGCCACAATAATTCCAGTTGCAATGGCCATTAATAAAACGGTTTTGCCAGATAATTCTGTTTTTGAATCCAAAGATAACCCTTCTTCGTATGATAGTTTTTCGTGTGACTTAGAGATTACGTGTCAACGAAAAAGGATTTTCAATGCGCATAATTAACCAGTGAAAAAACCGGTGATTTAACATGCTAAAACCTCCAATCACGATCAATTAATTCTAAACAAAAAAGTGATTTTCGTAAAGGCGAGCTTTTATCCAGTGGTTCTTTGTCAGAGGGCTTTGTGATAAAATAAAGCTAGTACACAATTCGAGGAGAAACTATGAAAAAATTTCGTTTAGCAGAAAGGATTCCAGTGTTTATGCGTAACCCCCGACTGCGTTTACTGGCGATTTATATTATTCTACTATCGTTAGTTGGTGCGGGGATCGCTTTTTATTATAACTGGATACTGGGAGTCGTATTAGTTATACTTCTCATTTTGGGAAGTATTTTTATTAGTGACACATTTCATCGTGTGAACGAAGAAACAACTAAATATATTTCCGATCTATCATTTCAAATTAAACGTAGCGAACAAGATTCACTGTTACGCATGCCATTAGGAATTTTAATTTATGGGGATGAAGATCAAGTTCAGTGGGTGAACCCTTATATGCAAGGCTATTTGAGCGATAAGGATGTATTGGGCAAGAAATTAAGTGACGTTGATGCGGATCTAGCTAAGTTATTAGATGAGCATCGTGACGATAAAGGAACGGTTTCTGTTGTCTGGGGAGATCGCCGGTTCACCTTATTAGTTGAACAAGATAGTCATGTCTTGTATATGATGGACATTACGAAATATGCCAAAATTGAAGAAGCCTATGATAATTCACAAGTTGTGATTGGACAGGTCTTTTTAGATAACTATGATGAAGTCACCCAATCGATGGCAGATTCTGATATTTCTAGTTTGAGTAGCTTTGTGACGAATCAAATTTCGAGCTGGGCACAAGAATTTGGGATGTACCTAAAACGCGTTGATGACGATCATTTCTTTGTGATCATGTATGCCGAAGTCTTACAAAAAGTGGAAGCTGATAATTTCAAATTATTGGACACCATTCGGGAAGCAACTTCTAAACAAAACTTTCCGATTACGCTTAGTATTGGGATTGCTTACGGGGATCAGGATTTGAACCGATTGGCCGACCTTTCACAAAGTAATTTGGATCTCGCATTAGGACGTGGTGGGGATCAAGTAGTGGTGAAATCACCTGATGATCAGGCACGCTTCTATGGTGGTAAGACGAACCCCATGGAAAAACGGACGCGTGTTCGTGCTCGGATGATTAGTCAAGCAGTCACGGAATTGATGTCACAAGCTGATCAAATTTTTGTGATGGGACATCAACAATCCGATATGGATTCGCTAGGCGCCTGTTTAGGAATTCGGCGGATTGCTCAGATGAATAATCGACAGTGTTGGATTGTGCTCGATCAGGACAATTTACATTCAGATGTAAAACGGCTGTTAACCTCACTTGAAGATTACCCGGCGATTAAAGAGTCAATCATTACGCCTGAGGCTGCCTTAGAGAACGCCAATAGTCAAAGCTTACTCATTATGGTCGATCATTCTAAACCGTCACTGACGACGGCTCCTGAGCTTTATAAGAAGCTTGAGAATCGGACCATGATTATTGATCATCATCGCCGAGGCACAGAGTTTCCAGAAAATCCAGTTTTGGTATATATTGAACCTTATGCTTCTTCGACGTGTGAATTGATTACAGAAATGTTTGAATATCAATCTAAAGATAGTGAACCTATTAATGAGATTGAAGCCACGGCAATGCTTGCAGGTATCGAAATTGATACTAAGTCCTTTACAACGAAAACAGGGACGCGAACGTTTGATGCAGCGAGTTACTTACGTTCTGTAGGAGCTGACGAAGATCTTATTCGGCACTTTATGAAAGAAAATGCGGATAGTTATCTTCAGCGTAACCATTTGATTGAATCGGTCGAGTTTATTGATAAGCGGCTAGCTGTCTGTGTCGGTGAAGAGGATCGCCAATACGATCCGGTAACAGCTGCACAAGCGGCAGACTCGTTACTTTCTATTTCTGGTATTGAGGCTTCCTTTGTGATTACACGCCGCTCGAAAAAAACGGTGGGTATTTCTGCGCGGAGTGCTGGAGATGTTAATGTCCAGTTAATTATGGAACAAATGGGTGGTGGCGGTCATCTTGGCAGTGCGGCTACTCAGATTGATAATCAAAGTGTTTCTGAAGTTAAAGCTACTTTAGTGGCCATTTTAGAAAAACAAAATGATACAGAAAATAAAGATGATGAAGAGGAGTGAATCTGATGAAAGTTATTTTTTTAGAAGATGTGAAGGGTAAAGGAAAACGGGGCCAAGTAAAAGAAGTTCCAGATGGTTATGCCCAAAACTTCTTAATCAAAAACAAGAAAGCTGAACCAGCCACAAAGGGTGCTTTGAGCAGCTTGAAAGGCCAGCAACGTGCCGAAGAAAAGCATGAACAAGAAATTTTGGAAAACGCTAAAAAATTGAAGACAACGTTGGAAGACGACAAAACAGTTGTGGAATTAACTGCTAAAGCTGGCACAGATGGCCGTTTATTTGGTTCCATTCCTAGCAAGCAAATTGCGCAAGCTTTGGACAAACAGTTTGGTCTGAAACTTGATAAACGTAAGATTGAATTAGCCGAACCAATTCGCGCATTAGGTTATACAAATGTGCCGGTCAAACTACACCCTAACGTTACAGCTAAAATTCGGGTCCACGTGGCTGAAAAATAACGCCGAATAGATTACTTTGTGGTGAAGTTGTCTATCTAGCGGTAGTTACAGGGATGGACGCCGATTGTTTAAGAAAATTTCCTAGTCATCAGAGGTAAGAACATGGATAATGACATTTTAGAAAATCAAACACCGCCACAAAATATCGATGCGGAAAAAGCAGTTTTAGGTGCCATTTTTCTGGATTCAGATGTACTCGTCGACGCAATGGAATATTTGCAGCCAGAAGATTTTTATCAACGGGCTCACCAAATTATTTTCCAAGCGATGGTTTCGCTGAATGATGAGGATGAAGCCATTGATGTTGTGACGATGAATAATAAATTAACTGCACAGAATCAATTGGATGATGTGGGTGGCGTGAGTTACATTGCAGAATTAGCTGCTTCGGTTCCAACCGCTGCCAACGTGGTTTATTATGCAAAGATCGTTCAAGAAAAGGCTATTTTACGACGCTTAATTAAAGCGGCTACGAAAATTGTTACAAAGAGTTATCAACAAGATGAAGACGTTGGATCGGTCCTAGATGAAGCAGAACGAGAAATTACCGAAGTTTCGGAAAATCGTAATCAATCAGGATTTAAAAAAATCTCGGATGTATTGACCGATTCGATGACCGAGATTAACAAGCTTTACCAAAACGGTGATGAGATTACAGGCTTGTCCACTGGGTATAGTGAGTTAGACAAAATTACAGCTGGATTGCATCCAGATGAACTCTTTATTTTAGCTGCACGTCCTGCCGTTGGTAAAACGGCCTTTGCGTTAAATATTGCGCAAAATGTGGGGACCAAAACGGATAAAACGGTAGCTATTTTTAGTTTGGAAATGGGTGCTGATCAGTTAGTTAACCGAATGCTTTGTGCTGAGGGAAGTATTGACGCCAATCATTTACGAACTGGGCAACTCAATGAAGAAGAATGGCAAAACTTGGTGATTGCCATGGGGAGTTTAGCCAAAGCCAATATTTATATTGATGATACGCCAGGAATCAAAATGGCAGAAATTCGTGCTAAATGTCGGCGGTTAGCTAAAGAACAAGGTAATTTAGGGCTGGTCGTGATTGATTATTTGCAGTTAATTGAAGGTTCCGGTCAAGAAAACCGGCAACAAGAAGTTTCTGCCATTTCTCGACAGTTGAAAAAATTAGCCAAAGAATTAAGGGTACCTGTGCTAGCTTTGTCTCAGCTTTCACGTGGCGTTGAGCAGCGACAAGATAAGCGACCTGTGCTGTCTGATATTCGTGAGTCTGGGTCAATTGAACAAGATGCGGATATCGTGGCATTTTTATATCGTGAAGATTATTACGAACGAGAAGGCGAAGATGGTGAGGATCAAGATTCTGATCCTCGTCAAGGCGACAGCCCAGATGTGGGACCAGTTGAAGTTATAATTGAAAAAAACCGAAGTGGTGCGCGGGGAACCGTGAAATTACTTTTTGTGAAGTCATATAACAAATTTGCGCCGATTGCGTATGTTCCAGATAATAACTAAACGCTAAATTTAGCAGTTTCGCACAGCTCTTTTAGACGACTTGTGAAGCTGTTAATTTATGCCTTTTTTTAAGTTAAAAGGTTATTTGGGAAAGGAGAGGACGATGAAAGAATTAAAATTACGTTATTTACTATTGGGAGCTTTAATGGATAGTATTGGAATGAGTTTTGTGTGGCCCTTAACAACGGTATACATGCATAATATTTTAGGGCATTCGTTAACGATTGTTGGGATCGTGTTGATGTTAAACTCAGTGGCTAGTATTATCGGCTCATTTGTGGCTGGTCAATTGTTTGATCGTTACGACGGATATTATCTCTTATTGGGCGGAATTGTGTTTACCGCTTTGAGCATGTTTGTTCTAGTGTTCTCTAATGATTGGCCTGTTTATCCAATTATGCTCATTTTAATTGGTCTGGGTACCGGTTGGATTATGGCATTTGTTAATGCCTTGGGGACTACTGTGCACAGCCGTGATGGTCGGTTCGTGTTTAACATGTTGTACTTTGTACAAAACATGGGCGTTATGATTGGTACGGCCGTTGTGGGGCTCATGTTTAAGGACAATGTGGCACCCTTATTTGCTGTTTCTACTGGGTTATACGTTCTGTTCTTTGCAGTGGCAGCCATCAATTACCATGTTAAACGTGAACGACCAAAGCAAAAACATCAAATGGATCAAAATGCCAATGTGGCTACTAATACTGAGAAACTGCCGCATGTAAACACCGTGATTATGTACACATTATTTATCAGTCTTTTTTTGATTTGGATTTTTTACCAGCAATGGAACAGCAATATTTCGGTATACATGTTGAGTTTGCATATTCCGTTAAAAGACTATAGTTTCTTATGGACAGTTAATGGGTTGTTCATCTTAATTGTGCAAGGCTTTCTGAGTTGGCAAGGCGGAAAATTTTTCAAAGATCCCTTTCATCAAGTCTACTTTGGGATGCTATTTTTGATTGCTTCCTTCGTTATTTTAGTTTTTGCAAAAGCCTATTGGTCATTTGTCCTTGCGATGATTATTTTGACAATTGGAGAAGCGATCACGTTCCCGCAAATTCCAGCAATTGCCAACCTTCTTTCCCCTTATGGGATGAAGGGAAGGTATCAAGGCCTCGCGAGTTCTTTTCCGTCGGCGGGGCGCGCATTGGGACCGTTAGTTGGGAGCTTGATTATTGATACCCTCTCCTTTGTTTCTTTGTTTGTGGTGGCATCCGTGATTATTGCCCTTATATTGTTTATTAATGTGGCTTTGATTGAAAAAAGTAAACATGAACTGATTGAGTATAAGTAGCGCCTCATATTTTTTTTCGGGTTGTGAAGGGCAAAAAATGTCTTTTTTGCTTAATTTGAAGTTAAAAATTTGGATAAATTGAAGGTCGATGAAGGTCGTTTCCTTGTTGTAAAGCGGATTAACGGCACCTTGTAATTTTCTGTAATATTTTGAGAAGAGTTTGTAAATAGAATTAAATGGTGTCGTATTACGTGCGTGTTAATATATATCTTGTTATAATGATAAGAAATTAGTTAACACGAAAGGATGTTTATGATTAAAATCAATTTGAGACATGCACTTGTATTGGCAATTGGCGTAGCGGGGTTCACTTTAGGATCAGGTACGGTTGCAAGTGCCAACGCCAACGCTGGTGGTAATCAAACTTATACAGCTGCACAAACTGCTAACAACACCCAGACGGTTCAAACTTTAGAAACTGCAAGTACAAGCACTTCAAGTAACAGCGCAGTTGTTTCTGAGGCTTTGAAATTAGCTAATCAGCACATCCCTTACGTTTGGGGTGGCGAATCGTTAAGCGGAATGGATTGTTCCGGATTTACTGACTGGGTATACGCACATGCTGCTGGTAAATCGCTTGGTCATTATACAGTGACACAAGAAAGTCATGTGACAAAACAAGCTGTATCTCAAGCACAACCTGGTGATTTATTATTCTGGGGTTCTCAAGGCGCTACATATCACGTTGGGATTTATGTAGGTAATGGGAAGTATGTGGCTGCACCTGCTCCGGGTCAATACGTATCCGTTCAGTCAGTCAGTGGTTCATTCATGCCAAGCTTCTCAGGTCATGTCATTTAAATTTAAACTTAAACAAAAAAAGATGGTTGTAGAAACTAACTTTGAGGATTCCTCAAAACAGTTTCGTCAATCATCTTTTTGTTTACATCATAATGGCTAATAACAGTCCAATGACACCAGGCAAAGCTTCAAGTAAAAAGAAGCGCCGGGTGAAAACAAAGCCTTCATAAATACCGTTAAGGAAGATAAAAAGGTTTAAGAAGATTAGCATGTACTTCATAGGGCCACTTGGAATGATGATGACGGACAAAAGAATAACCAGCCCGATAAATCCGCTATATAAGCCGAGATTTTGAATGAACTTTTGCATCACTGAATTTTTGACGGCCTCAACCGGAATGGCAAAGAACCTACCAACTGTCTCATAAGAAGCAAACAGTTCGATGTACAAATAATAAAGGTGTGCTAAAGCAATAAGTAAACTCACAATGACACTAATTGTAGACAACATAGAAAAACTCCTTACTTAATGAATGGTATAAGTAAATTATAGTTAACTTGTCAAGCATTATCATGAAAATTATATAAGAGATCAAAAAATTAAAGAAGCTAAAAGTTTATACAAGGACGGAAAAAGGTGGCTTGCGATTTTGTCATTGAAGAACTATACTAATCGTGCACGATCGAAAGGAGCTCCTGAATTAATGGAAAATGAAATGAAGCTGACTAATCAACTTTGTTTTTCAGTATATAATGCGAGTCGTCTGTTTACGAAATTTTATCAAAAAGCTTTGAAGCCCTTTAACTTGACCTATCCGCAATACCTAGTTTTACTTTCATTATGGCAACAGGATAATCAGACGTTGCATGCATTGGGGGATGAGTTGCGTTTAAGCAGTAATACGCTTACCCCACTTTTGAAACGGCTTGAACAATCAGGGTGGGTTCAAAGAATTCAACCGGATGAGGATCATCGCCAATTAAATGTTAAGTTAACTGAAACTGCTAAAAAGCAGGAAAAGGCCATTTATAAAGCAATCGGTGAATGTGTGAGTCAAGAGGCATTTGATATTAATGAATATAAGGCAGCCTTGCAAATTAACAATAAACTTGTTGAGGAACTTGAAGCAATTTTAAATTAAGTTGCTTTTTATTTGATCAAATTAGTCGCACACGACTAAAATTTATGGAGGAAATTTTATGCAAAAATATGATGTAATTTTTATCGGTAGTGGCCATGCTAACTGGCACGCAGCAGTGACTTTAAGGCAAGCTGGAAAAACAGTGGCAATTATTGAAAAGGATAAAATTGCGGGCACTTGTACAAACTATGGGTGTGATCCAAAAATCTTGTTGGATGGCCCCTTTGAACTTTTAGATCGACTTAGTGCGTATCAAGGAATTGGCATTAACGAAGCCCCTAAAGTGGATTGGCCAGCCTTAATGGCATATAAGCATCAAGCCATCGATCCGTTATCAATTCAAATGACAGCCGTATTTAAACAACTGGGAATCGATGTTTTTATGGGTGAAGGCCAACTTACAGGAGCGCACACAGTTTCCGTCAATGATCATACATTGGAAGCTCAAAATATTGTGATTGGAACAGGCCAGCGCGCTGCTAAATTAAACATCCCTGGTCAAGCTTATTTACGGGACAATCGCGATTTCTTAGATTTAGAACAAATGCCCAATCACCTCACATTTATCGGAGCAGGTGTGATCTCGATTGAATTTGCCACAATGGCCAGTGAACTGGGTGCAGAAGTCGAAATTGTGGAATTTACGGACCACGCATTAGGCGCGTTTGACCCTAATTACGTCGGAAAATTGGTTCAAAAATTGGAAGCTAAGGGGATTCATTTTAACTTCAATGAAGCAGTAACTGAAGTTCAAAAAGACGGTGATCATTACACCGTGCTGACGAATACGGGTCGCCAAATTAAGACGGATTATGTCATTGACGCGACAGGACGAATTGCCAATGTTGAAAATCTTGGTTTAGCAAAAGTTGGCATTCAAACCACACGTGGCGGTATTGTAGTTGACGATCATTTACGTACGGCTGTTAAACATATCTATGCCAGTGGGGATGCGGTTGATAAACAGATTCCTCGTCTTACACCAACGGCGACATTTGAATCAAACTATATTGCGTTACAAATTCTGGGAAATCCAGAACCAATCAAGTATCCTGCTGTTCCGAGTGTGGTTTATAGCTTGCCACGTATTGCTCAAATGGGAGTGACACCTGCAGAGGCTGCGAAATCTGAACAGTACCACGTGCAGAGCCTGCCATATGGTAAACAGCTTTTGTTCCAATATAAAAATGAAATTGACGCCGATATAACGTTGATTTTTGATACGGACAATTATCTGGTGGGGACTAGTATCTACGGAAATGATGCCCCAGAACTTATTAATTTGATGGCGTTTATTATTAACGAGCGTTTGTCTGCCAACCAATTGAATCAACAAATATTTGCATTCCCAAGTGCTTCAATTGGCATTATTAGTTTGATAAGTACCATGTTGAATCAGGGCTAAATTAATCAATAGAAAAAATTTTCTAGATATGGTTTCAAACTCATAATAAATGAAGAGGGTTATCAGTTTATTTTGCTGATAACCCTCTTAGTGTGTATCGTAAATTTAAGTTTTTACTTAGTTCTGTTGTAATGGAAAAGAAAAGTTGTTTAATTGGACAAAGTCCTGTATAACAATATGAGTATATAAAAAAATCAGCAATCACGGTGGTTTTACACTGCGTGATTACTGATTAATTGGTATTTATGGGTGGTCAGGGGATCGAACCCTGGACCCACGGATTAAGAGTCCGTTGCTCTGCCAGCTGAGCTAACCACCCATATCATTAACCGACTTAAATATATTATCATACATTTTTTAGGTTGGCAACCCACTAAATGAAAAATTTTAAGCCAGGAAGGTGTATTTTTTGTGTTCGTGTAACCGCTAAAACTCATGTGGTATAATAAGAACGCAATGTTTTTAAGCTTTTACCAAAAATAGATGATCTAAAAAACGACTCTGTTCAAGGAGGAAATAAGTTTTATGCAGAAAATTTTAATTGTTGACGATGAAAAGCCCATCTCTGATATTGAAAAATTTAATTTAACTAAAGAGGGCTACGAAGTCATTACAGCTTACGATGGGGAAGAAGCTCTCGAAAAAGTTGAGGATGAACATCCCGATTTAATCTTGTTAGATCTGATGCTTCCTAAAATTGATGGTTTGGAAGTTGCTCGTCGTGTACGTGCGAAACACAGCATTCCAATTATCATGGTGACCGCTAAAGATTCTGAACTTGATAAAGTAGTTGGTTTGGAATTAGGAGCCGATGATTATGTTACCAAACCATTTTCAAACCGTGAATTAATTGCCCGAGTTAAGGCTAATTTACGGCGACAGGATCAATTGGTTAGTTCTGAACAAGAAAGTAATGATATTAAAGTAGGAGATTTGGACATTAACCCAGATGCCTATGCCGTTTCTCGTCGTGGTGATCAGCTTGATTTGACTCACCGAGAATTTGAATTACTTTACTACCTGGCTCAGCATATGGGACAAGTTATGACCCGTGAACACTTGCTGCAAACCGTTTGGGGCTACGATTATTTTGGCGATGTCCGAACGGTTGATGTGACAGTGCGCCGTTTACGTGAAAAGATTGAGGAAAGTCCAAGTAATCCTGTCTATCTTGTCACCCGTCGTGGTGTGGGCTACTATTTACGGAATCCAGAAAATGAAAAATAGTGGGAGCCATATTTGGTTATGAACAAAAAAACCCGTTTTTACCAATCGATAAACTTTAAAATAGCCTTGGTATTCGCCTTGTTATTGATGATAACATTGGAAATTGTCGGGGTTATTTTTGTACGTCAATTGGAACAACAAAATTTAAATCAGTTTAAAAGTCAAATTCAGCCTGGGGCCTATGTAGACAACGCCGTTTCTGAACAGTTAGGTCGGAGTAATACAACCGCTGCTAACAAGGAAATTCAACAAATTATTGCCGATGTCAATAATACGAACATTGTTGAAGTACGTGTGATTGATAATAAAGGCACCGTACGAGCTACCAGTGATTTGAACGAACAATCTTTAATTGGCCAGAAAACTACCGATCAAGCCATTAAAAATGTCATTTATAATTCACGGTCTTATCAGCAGATCAATTATGATCAAGGAAATAACAATCGGTATTATATCTCGATCATTCCTTTGATTAGTACGAGTGGGAACACCAATACGGTGGTTGGTGCTTTGTACGTTCGTGCCAGTCTAGAGAGTGTTTATAAAAATGTTAACAGTATTACTTTGATTTTCTTTGTGGCTGCTTCATTTGCGATTGTTGTGGGATTATTGCTAGCCATCATTATTTCCCGAGCCATCACTAGACCGATTGAAGAAATGAAGAAACAAACGATGCGAATTGCCCGAGGAGATTATTCTGGGCACGTGCACGTCTATGGAAAAGACGAATTAGGCCAATTGGCTTCAGCGGTCAATAACTTGTCTGTGCGTGTGGAAGAAGCTCAAGAATCAACGGAGTCTGAGCAACGTCGTTTGGATAGTGTTCTAGCCCATATGACTGATGGTGTGATTGCAACCGATCGCCGAGGCCGCATCACCATTGTTAATGACATGGCGCTCGACTTTTTAAGTTCAGATGCAGAGCATACCGCGGGAAAATCCATTTTAGATGTCTTAGATATTCGCAATACCTATACACTAAGGGAATTGTTAGAAAATCAAGATGATATTGTACTTGATTTCTCAACAAAAACCCAAGACTTAATCTTACATGCGTCATTTGCCCTTATTCAACGAGAATCCGGCTTTATTAGCGGCCTAGTTTGCGTACTGCACGATGTGACTGAGCAACAAAAGATTGATCAGGATCGTAAGCAATTCGTTTCTAATGTTTCTCATGAACTACGAACACCATTGACCAGTTTGAAGAGTTATATTGAAGCTTTAACTGATGGTGCCTGGAAAGATCCTAAAGTAGCGCCACAGTTTTTGAAAGTTACTCAGGATGAAACAGATCGTATGATTCGTATGATTAATGACTTGTTAAGTTTGTCACGGATGGATTCTGGGACGGCAAAACTAAATCTCGAAATGGTTAACTTAAACGAACTTTTCAGCCATGTTTTGGATCGGTTTGACATGATCCTAAAAACTGATGATAATCCTGATAAGCGTTATACGATTAAACGTGAATTTACACGGCGAGATCTCTGGGTTGAGGTGGATACGGATAAGTTTCAACAGGTGCTAGATAATTTGATGAATAATGCGATTAAGTATTCACCAAATGGCGGCCGCATTACTTGTCGCTTGCTTGAGACGCATAATCATGTCATTTTGAGCGTTTCCGACCAAGGTTTAGGAATTCCAAAGAAAGACCTGACACACGTCTTTGATCGATTCTACCGTGTTGATAAAGCACGTTCTCGTGCGCAAGGCGGAACCGGTTTAGGCTTAGCGATTTCAAAGGAAATCATTTCAATGCATGGTGGCCGAATCTGGGTGGACAGTAAAGAAGGAAAAGGATCTATTTTCTACATTTCTTTGCCTTATGAACCCTTAGATGAGGAGGATCAGTGGGAATGAGAGGAATGCGAACAAGTCGATTTTTAATTCATCTTGGCTTAATTTTGGTGATTCTATTAAGTGTGGTGTTGTCTTGGTTTATTTGGACCAATCCAGCGCGTTATGAACGGACCAAACAACAAACATCACGAAGTAGCAACGTCATTCAAAATGAGCAGGCTAACAAATCCGTTGGCGATATCTATTTACCAACGCAGGTCGTTTACCGGCAAACAGCGACTAATGCCCATTTAATTAATAATACCAATGTCAGTTTGACCGATTCTATTCGTACCGCAATGGAAAAATGGCGCCTAACACGAGTAACACGCCAATCCGTTAATAGTCGTAAGGCTTATGAAGACATAATCAACCAAGATAATATGGTAATGCTGAAATATCCAGACAATGTGACGGGCGGCATTTTGAACGACGCATTCAAGCAAAAAATGGATTTTAGCGGCAAAAGCTCGCGGATATTGTTTTCTGTTGAGAAACGAAATGAAGTTTATCTCCTTAATGATGATAATTATGGGATTTATAAAGTTCGCGCACGTAACCAAAACTTAGCACGCATCAAGGAAATGTTGAGTGGGGATGTGCAACGCTTTGAGGTTAAAGAAACGCTGATTAATCATCATTTGATCACGAGCTATGTGAATGGTGTGAAAGTTCCAGAATATAGCTACTTAATTAATAAGCAAACAGCTGCGTATTTTGTTTCTACGCTCATGAACAGTGACAATGCCTCATCGGTCACTAGTAAAGAACAGAGTGGTAAAACTATTTATAGCGATGGAAACTCAAAACGAATGACCGTTAATAATAAGCGAGGCACCGTTTTTTACGAAGATATGGCAGGTCAAAGTAGCTATCATGAAACGGCTGGCAAGGCCCTTTTACAGAGTTTTACGGTATTGAATAATATGGAAGTACCGCTTGATAACATGCGCTATTACAACTATGATGCAAAAAATAATGCGGTTGTTTACCGTAGTTACGTTGAAGGATTCCCAATTTTTAATCAGACGGACTATGGAACGGTTGAAATTCAAATTACTGGGCCGCGCACAAAAGAAATTGATTTTTCATTGTACAGTTTACAAATTCCGGTGCCGACTGGAAAAGAACGGACAGATCTGCCCTCAACGCAAACTGTGTTGCAGAATTTACAGGCAAATGGTTATAAGTTAAGCGATATTCATAATATTGAGATTGGGTATCAATGGACGGCCAATCCATCTAGTGATTTAGTCGTTAACTTGACCCCTACTTGGTATGTGAATTATAAAGATCAGTGGGTGGCCTATCAGAAACTGACAGCAGCTCAACCCTAAGGAGATGAGTACACTTGGATTTCAAAAGAATTGAATTGATTTTTTTAACGGCGTTTGCAGCGCTTGACATTTTTTTAGTCATTTCCTTTTTCCAGAACAATTCTGACGTGCACTCGACTTCACGGGGAGTTAATCATAACGCCACGATTTTAAAGGAAATGCGTGAGGATTCCATTTCATTTTCTGCGCCTTCAAATAAAAAAGGACAAGGAAACTATATTTCGACACAGACGGCTGGTAATAAACAATTTAAAAAGAAAATGCAGGCTTTAACTGGTCAGTCAGCAAAAATGGTTAATGATGAAATTATTAGTACCTTTAACAATCCCATTACTCTGAATCCGAAAAATCCAGAAAAAACGTTAGATACTGTGGTCAAAGATCCTAATCAGATCGCAAATGGTAAATATTACGAGTATGATGAAAAGACCTCCACAGATAGTCAGATTATTTATACTCAAAAGTATGCGGGAAAACGCGTGTTTTCTAAATCTGGCCAAATTCGGTTTAAGGTCAATGAAGATAACCAAGTCGTAGGTTATACGCAAGGTTACTTGACGGATGCTAATCCTTTACGTGAAAAACAAGATACAATAAGTCAAGAACGTGCAATTATTTGGCTTTATCAGTATAATGAGGTGCCGAACGACTCTGTGATTAAGTGGTCCCGCTTAGGGTATACGAGATTGTTAAGTATCAAAAAGGGATCTGTCTATGTCCCAACGTGGTACATTGCGGTGCATGGTAAAGGGAGTGCGTCATTGCAGTATTACCGCATTAATGCCTTTACTGGGGTGATTATGAAGTATAATACTCAGGTGCAATCTACGAGTTCTAGCAGCAAGGCGACTTCAACAGAGAGTGGTTCACAGGATGATAGTAGTCTGTTGAATCAAGCTGTCTCTAGTTCCCAGCAGGCGGTAGAATCAAGTACTCAGGCTAGTGTTCGAACCACCACTAACCGTTATCAGAGTAGTGCAACGCGGGCGAGTTCCAGTACGGTTTCTACAAGTGCTAGCAGCTCGACCACGAGTAGTAAAATCTCTAGCAGTAGTTCGACTTCATCTGAAGTTCACTAGATACTTAATTTAAGTTCATTTTAATAAGGAGTAAGGAAATACATGAGTGAAGATGACATGAAGATTAGTGTTTTAGCAAGTGGCAGTACCGGTAATGTGACTTATATCGAAACAGCTCAGCATAAGATGTTGGTAGATGCTGGTTTAAGTGGTAAAAAAATTGAAGGTCTCATGAACAGTATTGGACGTGATCTTGCGGATGTAGATTCACTTTTTCTTACCCA
The DNA here is from genome assembly GCF_001438655.1 of Pediococcus cellicola. Lineage (GTDB taxonomy): Bacteria > Bacillota > Bacilli > Lactobacillales > Lactobacillaceae > Pediococcus > Pediococcus cellicola. The sequence continues at coordinate 203,956 of NZ_JQBR01000003.1, read as the reverse complement.
TGAGCATACTGACCATATTCGTGGTGCTGGAGTATTAGCACGGCGCTATAACCTGGATGTTTATGCCAATCAGGGGACGTGGCAGGCGATTGCGCCTAAAATTGGTCCTATTCCAGAAGAAAAGAAAAACGTGTTTGAAGTTGGGAAAACAAAATCCTTTGGTGACATCGATGTGGAAAGCTTTGCCGTTTCACATGATGCGGCCGAGCCTCAATTTTATGAATTTCACCACAATGGCAAAACATTTGTCATTTTAACGGATACAGGCTACGTTTCGGAGCGCGTTGAAGGCCAGATCGAAAATGCGGACGCCTATTTGTTTGAAGTTAACCATGATGTGGAAATGTTGCGCATGGGAGGCTATCCATGGCCTTTAAAGCAGCGTATTTTAAGTGACCACGGTCATTTATCTAATGAGGATGGCGCCAATGCCTTGATGGACGTCATGGGTTATCATACAAAGAAAATCTTTTTGGGACATCTTAGTTTGCATAATAATATGAAAGAATTGGCCCATTTGACGGTGGCTTCCATGATGAAGAATAAGGATTTGGCAGTAGGTCATGATTTTCAGCTTTTTGACACCGATCATGGAAAAGCAACCAAGCTTACCGCAATTTAGTAAAAATGATTAAATTCGTTCATATTTTCATCACAATTTATTGTTATTCTGTAACCAGTTACAATTAAATAGATGAAGGGGGATTGCGCGGTCACAAGATCGCATATGACTATGTTTAAAAACAAAGGTTTATGGACAGTGTTTATTACAGCGTTAATTGCAGGACTCATTGGTGGAGGGATTGCGTTTGGGACGGCTAACTACCTTAGCAATCGGCAGTCCGAGACAGCCACCGCAGTACCAAGCGGATCTAATAGTTCAGGATCTACAAAAGTTAGCAATGTAAAGGTCAACGTCAGCAATCAATCAGAAAAAGCGTACAGCAGTATCAAAAATGCCGTAGTAACGGTGATCAACCTGAAGAAAGAAAGTTCTAGTTCTAATAACAGTTTATTTGGTTCTATTTTTGGCGAGTCTTCGTCTAGTTCTAACTCCAGCTCGAATTCGAATAAGTTAGAAACTTACGCTGAAGGTTCTGGTGTCATATATAAGAAGAGTGGTAATGCCGCTTACGTGGTCACAAATAACCATGTTATTTCTGGTTCGAATGCGGTTGAAATCATTATGAGCAACGGTAAAAAGGTTTCAGCGAAAGTCGTGGGTAAAGATTCAGTTACCGATTTGGCTGTGTTAAAAATTAATTCCTCAGTAGTGACAACAGTTGCAAGTTTTGGTAATTCTAACAATATTAAAGTTGGTGAAACGGCTTTAGCAATTGGCTCTCCATTAGGTTCGGATTATGCGACATCCTTAACCCAAGGTATTATTTCGGCAAAGAAACGAACGGTTTCAACCACGAACGAATCCGGGCAAGAAACGGGTGAAGCAACTGTTATTCAGACTGATGCAGCGATTAACTCAGGGAACTCTGGTGGTCCACTAATTAACTTAGCCGGTCAAGTTGTCGGGATTAATTCCATGAAGCTTTCCAGCAGTTCATCGGGGACCAGTGTTGAAGGGATGGGTTTTGCAATTCCTTCTAATGAAGTAGTTACGATCATTAATCAGTTGATTTCTAAAGGTAAAATTGTCCGTCCAGCAATAGGAGCTTCCTTACTAGACCTCACAGATATCACTGCTAGTCAGCAAAAATCTGTTCTTAAGTTACCTTCCAATGTGACTGAAGGTGCCGTGATCTATCAGACGTATGCCGGTTCTCCTGCACGTAAGGCAGGTTTAAAACGATATGATGTGATTACGAAGTTAGATGGTACCAAGATTACGAGTGTAGCTACTTTGAGAGATAAACTTTATAAACTCAAGATTGGTGATAAGGTTTCAATTGGCTGGTACCACAATGGTTCTTATAAGACGGCAACCATCAATTTAACAGAAACCACAAGCGCGTTAAGCTCACAAGCTAAATAAATTACACACATTAAAAACGACAAGTTTCGGCTTGGCGTTTTTTTGTGACTTAACGTTGTTTTTTATTAAAAGGATGTAGTGTAGAATTATACACAGGAAATGCATAAGTAAGGGCATTTAACTGTTGTTAACAATAAATTTTAGGGAATTTTGACAAACCTCTTTATTTTTTTGACAAACTGTGGTTCCGAATAATTTTAAATATTCTAAAGAATTTATTAAGGAAGGAAAGGATTTCAATAAATAAAATGCGAACAATACCCCGATTTTCGGGGAATGAATGTTCAGATCGCATTTAGCTTGTGAAAAACAATTGGGGATAACTGTGGATAACTTTGTGAATAACTCAAATGGCTTTTTTACCTGATGACGGAAAACTAGTTAGGATAAGCAATGAAATGTGTTCAAAAGTTATCCACAGGTTGGGATGAAACTTGTGGATTAAATTTGTTTCACAAAAAACAGAACGCCACTAATGCCTTTGTTAAGCCGTTTTAAGCTTGTGGATACGAACATGTGTTACTGTTCAAAACGGTGGATAACTAAATTTTATGTTGACAAACTGTGAATAGCTTATGTTGTGTCGGAATTATTTTGACATCTATATGTAGAAAATCAAGTTATGAACTTGTGGATAACTTTGTGCATAACTTGTGTAAAGGAGTGTTTTTATGAACATCAAGTTTATCGTGGTCGGAAAACTCAAGGAAAAGTATTTTAAGCAAGGAATTGCCGAATATGCAAAAAGACTCACTAAATTTTGCAAGTTTACGATCGTGGAAGTCCCCGATGAGAAGGCTCCGGAATCTCTAAGTGACGCAGAGATGTCTGAAGTTAAAGAAAAAGAAGGTGAACGCATTCTGGATAAGATTAAAGATCGTGAGTATGTCTATAGTTTGGAGATCTTAGGGAAAGAGCGTTCATCAGAGGAGTTTGCAAAGGAAATCGATCAGTTGGCAACGTACGGTCACTCTGATCTCACATTTGTGATTGGTGGTTCATTGGGATTGAGTCCGGCAGTGATGAAGCGGGCCAATGCACATATTTCATTTGGGCGTTTTACATTACCCCACCAACTAATGCGGTTAGTATTGGTTGAACAAGTTTATCGAGCTTTTATGATTAATGCAGGGAGTCCTTATCATAAGTGATAATTAGTTCTGTATTGATCTCCTACTATCAAACTATGCTATTTTCGCACTAAATCACCTTGTCAAAACATTTTGACAACGAATTTTATTGCTTGTCAGGCTAGTTTGATGGTACGTTGAACCTATTCCTGAGACAATTCTGGTGGAGGCGTGGAGAATGAACCTTGGCAAGCAGATTCAAACCTATCGTAAAAAGCTGGGCTTATCGCAAGAAGGTTTGGCCGCAAAGATCTACGTGTCGCGGCAAACCATTTCCAACTGGGAAACTGGGCACAGCTATCCTGATGTGGAAAATCTGTTGTTGTTAAGCGTACTTTTCGACGTTTCCTTAGATGAATTAGTCAAAGGGGATGTTGTTATCATGAAAAATGAGCTCGAACGCTCAAAAATGGATCGCTATACTAAATTGATGCTGTTGTTTATGATACTTGTAATATTTTCCGTTGGACCAGCGTCATTTTTACCGGATTACTGGTGGGCGATTATTCCGGGGAGTTTTTGGATTGTTAGTATGTTTTTTGCATGTAGGCTTGAAAAAATTAAACATGAAAAGGATATTCAAACTTATCAAGAAATTATGGCATTTATGGCTGATCAAAATCTTGATTCAGTCAGACAGCGGCGTAATTGGTTTAGAGATCGATTAAGTAAGGCGGTGATCGTGCTCGTTTTTGCGATTATTGCTGGTTTGCTTGCACTACTTAGTGCATTACCTTATTGGTTAACGCACTAAAAGTAGCCATAGCCAATTGAACTGAGCAAGCAGAAGTATCAGACAACAGTTGGGAGGACTTAATTTTAAGTAGCGAATTTTAGATTGATCTAGAATGTGGCTTAGTGAACAGTTTTTTTAGGGTGCACTGAGCAATCGTTACTTGAAATAAAGCCTTACCTTCTGCTATTGACGATGATATAAATGGGCAGAAGTGTGACTATCGTTCACCTTCTGTTTTTTTTGTGGCTATTTCTAGATTGATAACTGTTGTAACGATTCTGATGTCAATCAAAAGAGTACAAAAAATGACCAAATTAATAACAAAACGAATGAATTTAAGAAACTTTAAATTAACTGATGCGGCGAGTGTTTATCAATATGCTAAAAACCCCAATATCGGGCCGATCGCGGGCTGGCCAGTGCATACAAGTGTGGCGAATTCGCGCTATTTCATTAAAGCTTATTTTATGAGCCCGCATATTTTTGCGATCACGTTAAAAGTAGCGCCTGAAGCCGTTATCGGCTTGGTTGGCCTAGAGTTAGTCGATGAGGGTAATGGTATGCTAATACACCTGATGGAAAAATTCAAGTACAAAATAATGATTTACCAGGAGCTGATCATTTTGAGATTCATGCCCTTGGTGGGGTCGTTTTCTATACTTCATTAAATGGAACTACTGGCTACGATTCCTATTTAGCAACTGGGTCGATTGCTGATGGTTATTCAAAAAATATGGATAACTCAGAGAAAGTAAATAAATATCTTCTTGGTGATAATGGCGTTGTTTACCAGCTAAGACTTGGTGAGGGTATTCCTGCGGCACCAATGGACGGATTTGGAGAGCTTGATAGTAATGGTGATTTTGATAGTGAAACAGCACCCAATCAAGACTTCTCTATATCGAAGGATGAGGCTGCCCAAACTGAGTTGCAAAAATTAATTAAAGAAAATAGTTAAATCATGAGAACCAGTAAAAATAGTAAATATTCTTTTAGTATTTTTGCCCACGGGTACTAATGTAGATGCTTAAACTATAGAAATCATGTCAATTAGCTAGTTTTTCAATAATTCATCAAACTGAGATAAGTCATGGGTTTTATTATTAACTTTGGTGAAATATTACTTGGAAAGTAAATCATATAGTTTATGAGGATATGATAGTGAACGACTTTATCGACTGGAAAAATTTCCAAAGCTTACAGAAAATAAATAACACGACTTTAAGTGGAAAAACTTAGTCGTGTTATTTTTGATTTTAGTTTTTTAATTTACAAACTGATAAAGGTATTTTACCTTGATGATTTGTCCGTTAGTATTGTTACTTTCATACAGAATACTATAAATACAAAACGGTCCAATTCCTTTGATCGCGCTATGAAGCTAACATATAAATTCTGAGACAGAAGAACTCTGATTTTCGAACGAGTTAGTTATTTTTGTTTGCCCAATTTTTTTAGCCATACGCGCAATTTTCCGTGTAAGTGTTGCAGCGCTAGATATTGTTGACGAGCATGTGCCATTCGCTTATATCTCACGGGATGCTTTTTATAAAATTCTTGGTGATAGTTTTCTGCTGGCCAGAATGTAGTGGCGGGTAAAATTTCTGTAACGATTGGACGCTTGTATTTTCCGGAGACAGCTAGTTTGTGCTTGGAAGTCTCCGCGATTTGCCGTTGGTGGGCATTTTGAACGAAAATAATCGGCCGATACTCATTTCCGCGATCATTAATTTGCCCCAGATTGTCAGTGGGATCCGTAATTTGCCAGTAAAGATCTACTAAATCTGCGTAGGTGATTGCACGGGTATCAAAAATGATTTCAACGGCTTCAACATGTCCTGTTTGTTGGCTGGCCACGGCATCATAGGTGGGATGTTCTGTGTGACCGCCTGTATATCCGGATAAGACTGAAATGATACCTGGACGTGTTTCAAAGGGCTCTACCATGCACCAAAAACACCCGCCTGCAAATATGGCTCGTTCGTAATGGGGATCAGTCAAATTTTGATGTTTGGTAATATCAAAACGCGGGATTGACGCTTCATTGTGGGTAATCTTTGCGTAGAAATCCGCAACGTCGGGAGTTAGGTTTTCTCGCCAGGCTAAGGGACGTAACGCAAGTTCTAGCTGATCACAAGCCTGCTGATAAGGGACACCTTGTGTCACAGCATTTTTCATAGTAAGAAGCTGTGTGCGTTCCCAATCACGAGTTGCAGGATTCAAAATTAGATTGTAGAGGTCATTAAGCGTTGCTTGTTCGTCAGTTTGCAATTTATTTTCCCCCCTCCCTTTCCAAGAGCATTATGCAGGAATTCAATGAGAATTGCATCTTTTTTGAATTATAAATCAAGTCGCGTTTTAATCGATTTAAATTGTGGATTTGAGCGTAATGAAAAAGCAATCAGAGAGGCAAATGACGTCTTCTGATTGCTGATATTTAGGTTATCGAATGAAAATTTATTTTGTAAAATCGTGTTTGGCCAGTGATTGATTCAGGGTGAGAAAGCCCCAAATAATTAAGGTTAAGATTCCCCATAAAACACCCAGAATACCTAGTACTACTAAAGATAGCAGAACGAGATTTGGTGCTTCTCGAATCGTGGTAATCCAACCGTTCAGGATTGGTTGATGACGAAATAGTTCAAATGGAATGGCCAATAAATCGAAAACAACACCAATCCCCATAAATGATAGACTTTCTAGCATGGCTCTTTTTAACATAAAGATAACTCCCCCTTGCTAGTTATCATAACATACGCATCACTTGCAAAATGCGGTCACGGGCATGTCGATCTTGAAATTTATAGAGATTTTGTGAGAGGGTTTGTGCATACTTTTCATCTAATCGATTGTTTTTGACTTTCATCTGAAGTTCAGAAATCAACTGAGTTTCGTCTGTTATGACAGGACCTGGAAGTAATGATTCTGCCTGATCACTAAGGGCGCCATTCGCTGGTAAACCATCAAATTGATAATACAAAACAGCTCGTTTTAAGAGGGCGAAGTCGAGTCCAACACTGGAAAAGTCAGTAATTAAAATTCCGTGCGATTTTAGAAGACTTTGAACAGTTTGTTGCCCCTCACGTAAAATGGTGACCTGATCTGAGTGAAATAAATGAGCAAATTTTTGAAAATTAGTGTGTAAATAAAAATCAATGGTGAGGTGCTGTTTTTGTTTTAACTGGCGTAATTTGGGTGAGTTCAGTAAACCATTCAATTTTTTGAAATAATCAGTTTTGACGAAATCCTTATCGGTGAGATTGACAAGTTGTTCGCGCCACGTTGGCATCAGTAACACATGTTTGCGTTTTAAATAGGAAACTAAGCGATTATTGTGTTTTAACAACAAATCGAAGCGCGCAAATCCCGTGATAATGACGTCTTTAGGCTCATAAGCTAGTTTATCAACGACTAATTGCTTTTCTCGCTCAGAGCTGACAATGAATTTGTTGGTGAAATCGGGTTGTGTATCCTTGCCATACAAGTGATCAATATTGCGGACGGCAGTGATCCCGTGCTGTAGGAAAACTTTTTTGATTGTACGCTTTTTCTCAAGAAAGAATTGACTTCGAAAAGGCATTGCATAATCAGAAGAGTGGGTGTGACAAAGAATATCAGCCCGCATAAACACTTTTACATGGTCGGGTGTGTTGTAAAAAACGACGTGATCCATATCATTTTTAAGATTACCGAGATCTGGTGAATCCTTAGTGACCACATAGTATGGCTCAAATTCGGTAAATTTTTTATGCATCAAATATTTAAAAAGAATAAGGCCATTATCTTGGGCCTTTTGTGGATACTCACTGATTAACACCGTTTTAACCGAGGAATTCTTTTTAGTCTGACGGGCCCCGTTTTTGAATTCCAAGTAGGTCTGATAAGTGTCTTTGGGGACAAATGAAATACGATAGGAAAGCTTTTGATACTTGTGTGTGCCGTACCAATACAAGTGCAGGAATAGCTTATCCGTATAGGGAACGTCACAATCTTTGGCATTTTCAGGATTGTAATCGACCCGAAAAGTCCGTGATCGAACTTCAATTGCAGTGAAATGAAGTTGAAAGCGGAGGTCAAAAATTTGCCAATTAAAACCGTTTAAATTAATGTTAGGGGCGATGTCAGTTAATGTCTGGCTCGGCTGGTAACGAATTTGAACGTGATTAACAAATATATTTGGCTGGCGATGTTCACATGAGGTTGGCTTAAAATCCATTAGTGTTGTCGATTTATCAAGTTGGCGATGCGTCACCTTAAAATCTAAGGATGCCAGAGAAAAATACTTAGTATAGATGGCTAAGTTGAAGAAAATGGTGCGGTCCTTAACCGTGATGGATTCGACCTGGTTTTTTAAATAGTATGCAGTCGCACTTGGCAACAGATTGCACATAAAACGTAAGGTATCGTCGATTGAAACATACAAAGACAAGCGGACGCCCTCAATTGTGATCTGCGTGGCTTGAGATTCTTTTAAGTTCGATTGAGTCAAGTCAATTTCTTGATGTGCGCCAAAAATGATATAGGCGCGATCCGTTTTATCGGTGTTAAGAAGAGCCAGTACTTTTGCAGCCGACAGTTGATAGTGGCCGGTAGCAACTGTTTCAAATGGGGTTTCGGTATTAGTTTTTTTGTTCCAAATTCGTAAGTCAGGAAAATTATTTTGAGAAACGATGTGAAAGTAATTTTTTTCCAGATAAATCTCGATTTGATTCATAGGTAGCCTCGCTAGGTTTTAAGTGATTGAAATTTAATAAGTCCCGATACGTGACATCATATTAGAGCCTTTCATAAATTATTGTAGGCGCACTTGAATCACGATTGCAATAGCGATAACTATCGAACTTAATTGAAAGAACTTTCTGTTTTAATGGCACGGGAAAAAACTTGTGGCCAGATAAGACCTTTAAAGAAGCCTGAGTTTGAGTGACAGGTTTCATTCCAGTCTTATAAGCTGTCTTGCGATATAATAAAGATAACCAACATTTAAGAGAATAGGGAGATTATATGTTATTTATCGGAATTATGCTTGTCATCTTTTTTGCGTTAGCTGCGGCCTGGTATGTGATTCAAAAGCGCAGTAATGCCATTAAAAAGCAGTTTACGCTGGAACAAATTAGTAATGTCATGATGAAGGATAAGAGTGTTGTACGAACCGTTAAACAAGCTCGAGTTCTGCAGGGTATTTCAGTCGTTTCTGTATTATTGATTTTATGGACAATTTTTGAAAATTATCCTACTAATTATTATTTGGTGCTGTTAGTTGTGATGCAGTTAACCACGACCGCACGGCAATACTTCTTGTACTTGGCTTGGCAGCGATGTGCATTTTTAATTAAGGAACAATCATAGACAGCGTTGCGGTCGTAACATGGGGATTAGATCGTTACTTCAAGATAAGATCGAAATTCAATTTTTGGTCTTATTTAGATGTTAAAAAAATTATTTTCATCTGCAGAAAAGCACCCAAATAAAGCGAATGTAAATTAAGTGAAATGAAGTTCAAAAATAAGCTCATAACGTTGATTTAATAAACATTTGGAGAACGTAAGGGGAGTAATTATGATGTTCACTAAAATAAGTAAAAGAACTCGTTTTATTTGTTTGATCATTCTGGTTATTGGTGCTGTTTTCTTAGGTGCGTATATCCATAACTATCAAGTGAAAATTGCAAGTCAATATCAGCAAACGAATGTGCCAACGCTATTTATTCATGGTTTTGGAAGTAGCTATCACGCTGAAAAACATATGGTAACTGCCATTAAAAGAGTGCACGCAACCAATGGGGTTATTCGTGCTGAGGTCTCCAAAACAGGCAGGGTAACGCTTGTAGGACATCTGCGTAAAAATGCAGTTAATCCGATTGTGATGATCAATTATCAAAATAATCACGAACGTAGCTACCGCACAGATGGTAAATGGTTACGTAATGTTTTACAAAAGCTGCAACAAACCTACCGTTTTAAAAAATTCAACACAGTTTCACACTCAGTTGGTAATGAGGCCGTCATGTATTATATGGCTGATTTTGCACCTCAAAACAAAGGATTACCCCAATTAAATAAAGAAATTAATATTGCGGGTCACTTTGCCGGAATTCGTGGATATGACGCGGCTAAGGGCAATACTTTGAATGCACAAGGGAAACCCAAACACATGATTGCGACATATCGTGCTTTGTTAAAATTGCGCAAGACTTATCCGCAAAATGTGGCGGTTTTAAATATTTATGGCAATATTGGCGATCGTAGTGATGGCACGGTTCAAAACTATTCTTCAAAATCACTACGTTATCTGGTACAAAAGAAAGCAAAATCCTATCAAGAGTTAGAAATGAAAGGTAAGTTGGCCCAACATAGTAAGCTCCATTCTAATCCGAAGGTCGATCAAGCCATTTTGAAGTTTTTGTGGGAGAAATAACGTCATAAAAAATCGGATAATAAGGAAATTAGATTAGTTAGCTTACTAATCTGAACAGTTTCCTTGTTATCCGATTTTTATTATTTTACATAGGCAGTTCGAAAATCCATGGCGCCATTAAACTTATTGTAAACAATGCCATGCAAGTTAGCGTTGACCAATAAGCGTGAACGACTTTCATATAGTGGTGTGACACCCTGATCTTTAGTAGCTGTTTTTGCAGCTTTAACAAGATCTTCATAGCGATTTGAACTGTTCATAGCATCCTTACCATCAGCATCGCTCATGGCCGTATCGTAGATTTTACTCTGATAGTGACCCATGTTTGAATTGCTGTTTGAAGTTAAAATGGTTAGGACTTGGCTAGGATCCGCAAAGTCCATCCCCCAGCTCGTTAAGTTAAGCTGAAAATCTCCTTGAGAAACCTTTGTTAACATAGATGGGAATGGCATCGTGCGCACATTTACCTTCAAGTTCTTTAAATGATTCATTAGTTGTCCTTGAATATAGGTGGCAGTTTGTTGACTGGTATCATCATTTGCACAGGTGATGGTCAAAGTTAGCTGTTTGGTGCCTAATTGCTTTTGGGCGGCCTGATATAACGTCTTGGCCTTCGCAAGATTAGTAGTCATTTCACTTGGTGTTTGGGCGTCGTCAACAAAATCCGTGCCCGTTTTAGGATTCTTTAACATATTACGAACCCCAAAAGTTTTGGCAGCAATTGAGCCATTTTCAAGAATCTTGGTAACTAGTTGTTGGCGATTAATAGTTAGTGAAATGGCAGTTCGTAAATCTTTGTTGGCAGCTGTTTTGTCTTTTTCGTTGTACTGAATAAAACCAACACGACCGGCCGAAAGGGTTTTTGCTTCAGGGTTATTTTTGTTTTGAACACTTTGTTCGCCAGCCAAGGTGACCATGTCAAGTTTGTGCGATTGATAGAGATTATAAGCAGTAGATGACGTTTTGATCACTTGATAATTGATCTTATTGAGCTTGACAACCTTGTGACCACGATAGGTTGGGTTCTTAACTAACGTCCATTTATCATTAGTGCCAGTCCAGCCTGTTAGTGTGAAGGGACCGTTATAAAGAGTTGTTTTAGCAGTTGTGCCATATTTACTGCCATACTTTTCGACTGCTTCTTGACTAATTGGATAAAAAGTAGTGCCTGCTAATAGTTTCTTGAAGTAAGGAACTGGTTTACTTAATGTAATTTTTAATTGATATTTACCAGTTGCTTTGACACCTAGTGTGCTGGGCGCCTTTTTGCCAGCCATAATAGCGTCTGCATTTTTAATGCTGGTAAACAAATAAGTAAACTCAGATTTTGTTTTAGGGTTCAAAGTTCGTTTCCAAGAATAAACAAAATCTTGAGCGGTTACTTTTTGGCCATTGCTCCAACGGCCGTTGTGTTTCAAATTAATTGTGTAAAGCTTACCGTGATTAGCGATAGTTGTTTTAGCCGCTAAAGCGTTAACGGGTTGACTATTTTTGCTCAAACGATACAAACCTTCGTCGACTTGACTTAGTTGAGCACTTGAAACACCATCGGTTATTTTTGAGGCATCTAAACTTGTTAAATTGGTTGCTTCATACAAACTGATTTTTTGTTCTGGTGCGGATTTGGCCTGTTTTGAATTGGCGTTCACGCCAAAACTAACGCCGCCGATAAGAATAATTCCTGCAATGATTAAAGCTTTTTTGTTTGTAAAGATACTCATGATTTAATTCCTCCAAATAAGTTGCATGATTTGTTTTGAAATTGATCAATGAGTTTTGCCATCGTTTTTGTAACATGTGTTTCACCCCGTTTTAGAAATCAAAAAACCGTCCTTAACAGCCAACGTGTTAAGGACGGTTTCCCGCGGTGCCACCTCAATTGGGTTCATTTTAGATTCACGAAAAGTCTAAAGATGCACCCCTACTTTATAGAGAACTAACATTCTCCTGACAACTGACGTATGTCTGACGTCTTTCCGTACTCTCGAAATTTCGGAAAAGCCCTCGGTGGTCCATTTAATTACTTGCGTTCGGTCATACTCTCAGCAACGATGACTCTCTGTGCGTGCACGGTAATCTTGATCTCCACTTCATCGGTTTTTAAGGACGATTTTAAGTTGCTATTAGCATACAGCAGGTACATAGAAATTGTCAATTAAAAAATAACTACCGATGATTAAAATTCAAGTGCATTCTTTAAAATAATAAAGCAAGTCTTAAACTCACCTGTAAGTGCTAAAATGTCAATAATAATTCTTTTACTAAATATCTCAATTAACTTTTTAAAGTGGAGCATCATGTATAACTTTTATCTTCTTATTAACAACTGACAAAATAGCCTTTAAGAAATTCATTTTCAATAAACTAATTTTTTGTGAACTAATCTAACGGGAATTATCCCCAGTAGTGTAATTACGAGTAACATCCACAAAATATTCCAGCCAACATTTGTAATGCTGCCTATCATTAGGCTTCGACATACATTAACAGCATGGTATAACGGTGAAAACCAGCTATAAGGACGTAACCATTTAGGCATACTACTAATCGGAAAAAAGGTGTCTGAAAACATATACAATGGCTGTATTATTAGCATTACATAATAATTTAAGTAATCTCGATTAGGAACAATGATTGTAAAAATTAAACCTAGAAGTCCAAAGAGCAACCCATTTAAAAATAAAACCAGTGGAATGGCGATAACTAACCAACTTTGTACAGCTCCCAAAAATGCTGCAATTATCAAGAAAAGCGAGCCAAAAATAGTACTTCGTACTCCAGCCCAAACTGCTTGTCCGATAACAATATCTTGTAAATTAACAGGTGTCATACTAATCGCATAGTAAGTTTTTTCCACTCGCATTTGTATAAATGCGTTAGTGGTTGCTTCATTTGTAGCTGCATTCATACCCGTGGCTGCCACTAAACCTGAGGTGACAAACATAAAATAAGACATACTTTCTACATTACCAACAAAACCTGCAAGCCCAATTCCCATCGCCACCAAGTATAAAATTGGATCCAATAAATTAGGAAAAACCGATATTTTAAACAATTTTTTAAAACTCATATAGTTACGTTCAATCACGTGTTTAATTGAATTAAGAGAGAGCTTGTACAATATCGTTCGCCTCCTCGTCAAATCCTGTCAATCCTAGAAACGTGTCCTCCAGTGTTTTATATCCATTTTGTACAGGTAAATTGTCCGGGGTTCCTTCCGCTAAGACCACTCCTTGGTGTATGATCAAAACCTTATCTGCCAACTTCTCAACTTCATCCATGTAATGTGAAGTCAGTAAAAGTGCAACCCCTTGTTGCTTTAATGTTAAAAGCTTTTTCCAAATAACATGTCTAGATTGCACATCTAATCCAGTAGTAGGCTCATCAAGAATAATAAGTTTTGGATCATTCAACATAGCTCTTGCCAAAACCAAACGCCGTCTCATACCACCTGACAAGCTGGTGATCTCTTTATTTGCATAATTAGAAAGACCAACAAATTCTAGTAACTCTTTACATTTTTCCTTCAATTGCTTTTTTGGAATATCGTAACAAATACCATGTGCAATTAAATTTTCAAGAACGGTTAACGATCCGTCCAATAAGTCCTCTTGGGAAACGATCCCTAACGCCCGTTTAGTAGTTGCTGGATTCTTTGAAACATCTATACCGTCTACCTTAATCTGTCCATCAGTTATAGAAGCTGCGGAGTAAATCATTTTCATGGTTGTTGTTTTCCCCGCTCCGTTTTCTCCCAGTAATGCAACACACTCTCTCGAAGAAACAACAAAATTTACATTTTTAACTGCCGTAAAAAAACCATATTTTTTGGATAAATTAATAACATTCAGAATTTCACTCATTTACTATACCTCCACACACTTCACAATCGTCCAATTTTTTTAGTGGAGTGAATTTTTGTTCAAATGATAAAAAGTCAATTGAAAACCGTTTATTGAAAGTCAGCATACTTTCTGCTCCCCAAAAAAGATATCTCATAATTTCAAATGAAACAAAATAGCCCTGAAATAAACAGGCTGGTCCAAGAGCCCCATTAGGCGAACGATAGAGATCAAGCTTTTCCGAGTTTTTCTGAACTCGTGTTGCCATAACCTCTTCTTCATGTTGAGGTAAAGAATTTAATTCATCGACATATTGACAATTGTAGCAGGCTGTTTTTCCTGGAATAACCGTGTAAACTCGTCCGTTCTTCTTATCAACCAAAGCTGCTATTAATGGAATTTTTTTTTCAACACAGGCCTGATTTACCCAGAAATCGATGTAACCTGTTGGATAATCTGCAACATTAACTACAAAATCGGGTTTCGAAACTGTAATGATTTTTTGAACATCTTTTTGAGAGGATATTTCTTGATGAATTGTTTCAAATTGTACATATGAATTAAATTCATTTGCTCTTTTCTTAGCTTCTTCAGACTTTAATTTTCCAACACTTTTTTCTGAGTATAATATTTGTCGATTTAAATTGCTTAAGTCAACTTCATCAAAGTCCGTAGCAATAATCTTCCCTATCCCAAGTTCAAGTAACGCTATACAAATATTTGATCCAATTCCTCCTAATCCAATTATTAAAACAGTCGCATTTTTTAATTTTTCTTGGTATTTAAATTTATTGTTAAATGGGTTTTCTAAGGTACTAAAAAAATTCAAATTAACCTTGTATCGTTCCAGATTATCTCCTGTCAAATCAACGGGTGGCTGAATAGCTTCATCCTCTAAATACCCAGCATTCTCTAATACTTTCAAACAATCCTTAAGTTCTGCTTTGCTTAAATCATATTTTTCTGGATGCGCTAATGCTTCTTTTCTGGAAATACCCAGCTTTAATGCTTTCAAAATTTTTGTATATTTATCATTTGGATTATCAATATTGGCGACATAACTTTCGCCAGCACCAATACGGACTCTATTTTTCAAGAAAAGTAAACCATGCAAATTTTTAATTTTCGGTCTTGTTATCATAGTTAAGGTACCTCACTTATTATAAAAAAGCTTAGCGTGAATTAAAATTCACCACTAAGCTACGCTAGAAACTGATCTAATTAACGTCCTGATGGTTCAACTGCGCTTGCAGTAGTTTTTGTTAATGTCATATCTAACACCTCCGATCAAACAGTTTCCTGATTAACGTCCTGATGGTTCAACTGCACTTGCGGTAGTTTTTGTTAATGTCATAAGTCAGCATCTCCCTTTTAAAAATTTCATGAAAGAAAAGTTATAATAAACTAAGCGTTCGCTCTTTTCTTTCATCGAAATTTAATATATCATTAAATTAGTTCAGTTTTTATCGAAATGTGGAATTTTCTAAGGAGAATGTAAAATGAATAAATTACCTGACGTATCTTTGATAGCCGAAGTTTTTTCAAATAAGACTAGGGTCGCCGTGCTCGATGCATTGATGGACGGGTGTGCTCACACAGTTAATGAACTGTCGACCCTAGCAAAAATCACACCACAAACTGTTGATTATCATTTACAGAAATTACTTTTGTTAAATTGGATCAAACTAGAAAAATATGGTCGATTTCATTATTACTCTTTGATTAGTAAGGATGTTGCCTCCGTCCTTGAAAATCTAAGTCCGCTTGCTCCTTCAAAAAAAATAAGTACATTCAATGATAATAAAAGTTATAAAAGAATTTACTATGGTCGGACTTGTTATGATCATCTAGCTGGTAAATTAGGTGTAGGTTTAACCCAGACTTTTTTAAATAATAATGTCATTATTGAAAAAAACAATGATTTCCTAGTCACCACAAGTGGAAGTAATTATTTACAAAAAAACTTCAATCTAAACTTAGCGCAACTTAGTCAAAAAAAAAGGGCCTTTTGTAAGCCTTGTTTAGACTGGAGCGAAAGAAAGGATCACATTGCTGGAGCCGTGGGGAATGCAATCTTTATATCTTTGTTAAAAAGAGAATTTGTCATTAAATCGGAAAATTCCCGAGCAGTAGAACTAACTAGAAAGGGAGAAATCTTCTTAAACGATACGATTGGCTTGAATTTACACCTGGAATATTCATAGATTGAAGTATAACACTTATGTGTTTAAAAAATAGCCCTCGCGAGGGCTATTTTTTAATGGATTTGACTTTGAGCTTCTACAACAAGAAAATGACACGTATTTAAATCGAAAACAATATGTAGGTCAAAATTTTGATAAATATGTGAACTACTTAAATTCAAACCTATTTTTGTCTTGAAAAACAAGTTTTTAATCCCTTATTCGTAGTAGCTTAGTAAATTACTATGCTATTGGTAAAGAT
This sequence comes from Pediococcus cellicola, assembly GCF_001438655.1. Lineage (GTDB taxonomy): Bacteria > Bacillota > Bacilli > Lactobacillales > Lactobacillaceae > Pediococcus > Pediococcus cellicola. Next base: position 187,396 of record NZ_JQBR01000003.1, on the reverse strand, counting down.
ATCTTTGGTAGAGATGATCACAATGTTATCAGTTTTTTAAGACGATTTTAAATTGATAGAAGATAGCGAAAAGGTGCTAAAACTATTTTATTTGTTGTGTTTATGCTATTTAGCTGAACTATTTTGATTGAGAAAGGCCGGTTATGTGAGCTAACTTGAATATCAATAAAAATTAACTCATTATCATCAATTGTATAAAGTACTAAAACGTCATTTACTTTATTTCGCAAAAGTATAACAAAATTGCCTACAAATTATTCCAGTTTATAAATACCTTTTTTAGATCTGTATCAGTTATATATTGTTTTAAAAAGTTAAATTCATTAGTTATAAAATGATCATCATGCATAACTAACACGGTAATATCAATAGATCGCTTTAAAAGTGCTACCCCTTCTTCTTTTCTGTTTTGCTTATACTTAACCAATCCTTCAAGAGAAAAATAACGCGTTTTGTGATAGTAATCACGTTCACTGAAGCCGTTATTTTTCAATAAATTAACAAACGCCATTGCCTGCTCAAAGTCACCAGTAGCTACTAAGTTTAAAATTAAATTATTGTATAAATAGAATACGATTGAGAAACTATCTTGCCGAAAGTTGCCATATAGATTTATTTTTTTAGTTAACACACGAACAAGGCTAGCAGCTGATTTAACATCCATAAATGGCATTGCATGACCAAAGAGATATAGTTCATAAAAAGACCAATTTTCAATTTTTGCAAAATATTCTTGCAAATATGTAATCTCGTTTTTTGAAATTTGACCTTCTCCTAAAGTAACAAGCATCATTTTTAGTTGAATAACTTGCAGCTTGGAGTAGCGATCGCTGCCCTTGTGCCAAAGATTCAAATATTGTTTAAGTACCGTAACGTTACCTGATTGATAGGCTTCCTGCAAATTCATTACAGAATCGTCACTTTTTTTATTGCGTTGATGGAATAGGTAGTCAAACTCAGAGGGCTTTACCTTGATACGATCAAGTAGTTTTAATAAATGTGAATACGAAATATCGCTTAACCCACGTTCAAATTGAGATAAAAACGGTACTGATACAATGTCTTTTCCGGCTTCTTGTAGAGTGATTGATTTACCCTTGCGTAACTCGTGGAATATTTCTCCAGATTGAATCATTTACTTAACCTCCATACTTAGTAATTTAAAGTATATCAAACTTTTAATTGTTATTTTGAGTTTACTTTTACACTTGAATTAATAAGTGCTTAGAAGGTGAATAATGTGAAATTTAAATTTTCTGATTTCAACAAGCTTTGGTTTTCTTTTCTCAAATCTTCAATTGGAGATTGGTTATACAAGTTAGCCTTACCTTTGATTGTTTTGGCTAAAACTGGGTCCGCTTATCATGCTGCAACTATTTATGGAATTTCCTTTATACCGTGGATATTTTTTTCACTTATAGGCGGAAGCATCGCCGATACGTTTAATAAAAAACGTATTTTATTCTTGGGAAATGTAGTGTCTGGAATTTTAACCGTTTTATTGGCATTATTTGTGAAACAAACAAATCTGATTATGTGGCAACTTTATTTGATTGTTTTTTTTCTTTCATCGATTGATCCTTTGATTCATCCAACTTTTCAGAGCATTTTGCCACAACTAACAGAGTCCACAGAACTAATCACGGCCAATGCTAAGATTCAAACTGTGGACAATACGCTATCAATCGTTGGTCCATTGCTCGGCGGAACGGTGATCGTTTTGTTCTCCGGTGTCAACGCGCTTTGGGTGGATGCAATTACGTTTTTTATGGCAGCTTTTTTTATTACCAAAATTTCTATAAAAACTCCCTCGCGTGGCACACTGAGTTTGAAGAAATTAATCAAAAGTATTAAAGAAGGTGCTAGTTACTCATTTGGACAAAAGGTGATTTTTAGTGGCTCTGTAATGTTCTTTTTTAGTAATTTTGCTTTGAATATGTTTGAAGCAAATTTTATGTATTATATGACGCGACAATTGAAATTATCTGTATTCGATGCTTCCATGGCGATGACTTTAGCTGGAATTGGATCTTTAACTGCTGGCTTTGTCACACCTAAAATTAGTCGATATTTTTCATCTGGTAGAATTTTGTCTGTCAGTACGATGTTAGCGGGGTTATTTACAATTTTTCTATTTATAACGAATAGTGCATGGTCGGTTGGGCTTGTTTTAGGATTGATTAGTTTTTTTGGTACTATAAATGTTATTACATACTTCACATTAAGACAGCGAACAGTTCCATCAAATATACTAGGAAGAATAGTATCTGTTACTCGTATGGTTTCATATGCATCTATTCCGATCGGATCATGGTTAAGTGGTTATTTGATTAGTATTGGTACCACGATGAAAGTTATCGTGATATTGGCTGGAATTATTCGTTTATTAGCAGGAGCTGGAGCATGGCTGTCACCACTTGGTAAAGAAAAGTGAGATTAACAGTAAAAATAATTAGGCTTATCAACTATGAATAAGTTTAACAATTTCTATTCTAGAGATATTTGAAAATATACTTCACAGTATTATTTGTTGATGAAACAAACGAAATAATACCTTTTTAAGTATGATAAAATCATAAGTACAGAAGTTGATAATAATTATCAACTTCCTCAATGATAAATGTCCAAAATTATAACTAGAATATTTAATTCGAAGAAGGAATTGTCATGAAACATATTGTTGCTGGAATCATTGCACATGTCGATGCAGGAAAAACGACACTCTCAGAAGCCATGTTGTATCGAACGGGTGCCTTGCGGAAGCTAGGACGTGTCGATAACGGCGATGCCTTCTTGGATACAGATGATCTTGAAAAACAACATGGAATCACAATTTTTTCACATCAGGCTAATCTCAAATATCACGATCTTAGTTTAACCTTATTAGATACGCCTGGACACGTGGATTTCGCTGCCCAAACGGAGCAAGCCTTAAGTGTGCTTGACTATGCTATTTTGGTCATTTCTGCAACGGATGGCGTGCAAAGCCATACCCGAACACTTTGGCAACTACTCAAACGATATCAAGTGCCAACTTTTATTTTTGTGAATAAGATGGATGCGGATGGTGTTGATAGAAGCCAGGTATTAAAGCAATTACAAATGGGACTTGCTGAGGGATGCATTGATTTTAATAACGACACAGAAACACAAACTGATATTCCTGAAAATGGCTATGAAGAAATTGCCATGCAAAACGATACGGTCCTTGAACAATTTTTGGATTCTGGAAAGCTTAGCGATGATACCGTTCGGAAAATGATTATCAATCGTGAAATTTTTCCTTGTTATTTTGGTGCGGCCTTAAAATTAACTGGTGTGGAACCCTTCTTGGCCGGCTTGGAACGGTGGACTTGTGAAAAAACTAGTGACTCAAATGAGTTTGGGGCGCAAATATTTAAAATTTCTCATGATGAAAAAAATGAACGCCTAACATGGTTGCGGGTAACTAGTGGTACACTACGTACCAAGGCTGTCTTGTTAAATGATCAAAAGGCAAACCAGCTTCGAATTTATGATGGTGTGAAATACACTGTTGTGCCAGAAGTTGAAGCTGGTGGGATTTGTGCAGTTACGGGCTTAACAGAAACATATCCGGGACAGGGATTAGGAATTGAGCCGAACAGTAAGTCAGCCACTATTCAGCCAGTACTTAATTATGCACTTGATCCAAAAGATAATGATATTCATGTATGTCTAACGGCGCTTCGTCAGCTTGAGGATGAAGATCCCCAACTACATGTAACGTGGTCAAACCATCTTCAAGTAGTTCGTGTTCAAATTATGGGTGACATTCAACTAGAAATTCTGCAACAGATTTTGGCAGAGCGTTTTAATTTGGATGTTAAATTTGGAGAGGGTAGTATTCTGTACAAAGAAACAATTACCAAATTTGTTGAAGGCGTAGGTCATTTTGAACCTCTTCGCCACTATGCTGAAGTTCATTTGTTGTTGCAACCAGCTCCTAAAGGTAGTGGTTTAATCTTCGATTCAAGTTGTGGGGTTGATGTTCTTGGTAAAAATTGGCAACATCAAGTTTTAACCAATTTACGAGCAAAAGAGCATTTAGGTGTTTTAATTGGCGCGCCAATTACAGATATGAAGATGACGTTGGTTAACGGCAAAGCCAGCATTGTGCATTCCGTGGGCGGTGATTTTCGTGAAGCCACTTGGCGGGCCGTCCGCCAGGGATTAATGATGTTGAAAGCTCAAGATGCTTGTCAGCTTTTGGAGCCTTGGTATCGATTCAATTTAACAATTGATCAGGCCCAGGTTGGGCGGGCAATGAATGATATTCAACGGATGAGTGGCACTTTCGAAACACCAAAAGATAGTGGAACTGAGTTGATAACATTGACTGGAAACGCGCCCGTTTCGGAAATGCAAGGTTATGTGCAAGAAGTGCGAGCATATACGCATGGACAAGGACAATTAGAGTGTGTCGTTGACGGTTATCAACCATGTCATAATGCAGAAAAAATCATCACAGATCTGAAGTACAATCCAACTTCAGATCTTGAAAATACACCAGATTCTGTTTTTTGTGCGCATGGCGCTGGCTATCCAGTTCCTTGGGATGAAGTACCTAAGATGGCACATGTGACATATGTGTTTGAAAACTAAAATTAAGCTAACAAAAAACGTCCACAATCTTTAGATTACGGACGTTTTTACATTAGTTAGTCAATTTCTTCGCTAATAGATTCTTGTTCAGTTTGTTTCTTATCAGCTGCAGATTGCATAATTCCAAGTACTGCGCGGGCAATTGGACCGACAATAAGCAATTGAAGTGGTAGAGCTACAATTAAGTTAAATCCCCAAGTGTGTAAGTAGGTTAGCAATAGATTTCCGCCAAAATTATGTGCCATAATCATTCCGAAAAGTGACATACAACTTACCATTCCAAGAACCATCAATACAGAAATCGTAATGCCAATTAAAACGACATTTTTCTTCATGTAATCATTGATGATGTACTTGAAAGCTAATTTTTTGGCAATCGGTCCTACAACTAATAAATCTAAGATAATCGCAACCAATAGACCGCCTGGGTATTCCTTAATAGAATTTAACATAAATCCTTTTGTGAATCCTTGAACCAGAATCACATTGTAGCAAACCATCACGAAAACCATTAGACCGGCCATGATAGCAGTGAAAACAACTTCTTCTTTTACATTTCTTGGCATTTTATTCTCCTTTATTTTTGAGCAGTAACTACCAGTATACAGGTTGAAAAATGGTCTTCGTAAGTTACGTTTGTGTGACGATTTTGTAAGGGATTGCACATTTTTTGATAGAAAGGAAAATAAAATAAATGAAAATCAGAATTATTGGTCCCGTTGGCAGTGGTAAAACACAGTTGGCAAGGCAACTAAGCTTAAAACATAATATGCCAGTAACTTCACTTGATGACTTGAATTGGAAAAGAGATCCTCAAGGAGACAGACATCGTACGACCGAAGAACGCGCTTGGTTGCTTAAACACGTTTTAGAACAAAGTGACTGGATTATTGAAGGTGTTCAGTATCGTTATGGACGAGAGTCATTTGCGGATGCTGATGTAATTTATTTCAAGGATATTTCGCATTTTCGCAACCTATATTACCTAGTCAAACGATTTTTAAATAATCGGTTGACAGGTGGACCAAAGCAATATGCACATTTGCGATTATTTATAAAATGGGAGCATAGCTTTCGCGTGAAAGAACGGGCCGAGATAATAGCATTATTAAAGCCATATGCCGATAAAACAGTCGTGTTAAAAAAATAAACGAACTTACATGATCACGTTTGACGTGGTTTTTATTTAATTTTTCTAAAGCGGTCATCCTATTCAGGAGTACAATGAATTTAGCAACACTATCTTACATAAGAGGGACTGATTTGGATGGAAATTAAAGAAGGCTACATGCCATTTCATGGGTATAAAACGTACTATCGAATTGTTGGTAAACCGAGTAAAGATAAGGCGCCATTACTATTAATTCACGGTGGACCCGGTTCTTCACACAATTATTTTGAATTATTAGATGATTACGCTAAAACTGGTCGTCAACTCATTATGTACGATCAAGTGGGCTGCGGTAAATCCTCACTTCCAGAAGACGAAGGTGTTTATGTTAAAGAAACTTGGGCAGAAGAATTGGTTGCTTTACGTAAGTATCTTCACTTAGATGAAGTTCATATGTTAGGCCAGTCATGGGGCGGCATGTTGGAAATGTACTATTTGACTAGTTATGATCAAACCGGCGTTAAGAGTGTCATGATTGATGGTTCACCAGCTTCCATTAAACTGTGGACGCAAGAACAGCATCGTTTGATTTCATACTTGAGCTATGAAGATCGTGCGGCCATTGCGGAAGCAGAACGAACGGGGAACTTCAGCGGCCCTAAGTATTTAGCAGCAAACGATCGTTACATGGAACGTTATTGCTGGGATGATCCCGATGAAAATTCACCTGAACCATTACGGCGTGAAACAAATGGAAAACGCGCAAGCTTAATTGCTGAAGGGCCCAATGAATTTACCGAAAACGGCACCATTAGCGATTTTGAAGTTACTGATGATCTCAAGAAAATTCATGTACCTGTTTTGGTTACTAATGGAACTGATGACTTGTGTACACCATTGATTGCCAAATCTGTTTATGACCATATTCCAGGTGCCAAATGGCATTTGTTTGCCAATAGTCGTCATTTAGCCTTGTTGGATCAGCATGATGAATTTATTAGTGTGCTGGATAAGTGGTTGGCGGAAAACGATTAAAAATAAATTTTTTGAAGATATAATGAAAAGCTAACTTTGATTATGTAATTAAAGTTAGCTTTTTTAGTGGACAAAAAATTGGGTGATTCTAGCCAATATCATATCGTTTTAGGAATCTAGCCAAGCGTAAGAGTCGGTAGAATCGCGAGCACCTAAAGTTGGCGCATCAAATAGCGAAGATACGATAAAAGCGTACAAAAAGCGGTTGATTTTCATGCGCTTTTTGTACGCTCTTTTGTAAGAGATACAATTTTTAAAAAATTTGACCCCATCTTGGCAAGTTATCTTGTGAAAAGTAATAACGTCGTTTGGACGGTTACTCAAAGGATAGCGTTTATCTTACCACGGTCACAGTAATGGTGGCATATTTAGCCATGTAGGCTGCTTGACTACCTAAATGTCTAGAAAGTCCCTTTTTAGCTTTGGAGCCAATCACAAGTAGATCAGGTTTGACATGTGGAATGACGTCTTTAACAATGGTCTCGCCAGGCTCACCTTCTGCAATCAACACACTGACTTTTTCGACACCGGCATCAACAGCTTGCTGCTTATAAGTTTGTACGTGTTTTTCTAAATCATCTCGTTGTCCATGCACGAAGTCTTTACTTAAGGCTTCATAGACGTTCATATCACCAGTCTCTAAAACTGACACAATGACCAATTCAGAATTGTTTTGATTGGCTAAGTGAATGGCATACTTAAATGCTAAAATAGCGTCTGCAGAATCGTCAACGCCCACTAGAATCCGTTTAAATTCATTCATGATTAGCCTCCTCTGCTCTCTTTTGAATTAATAAATCTTGTTCCGTGTATTTTTTATTGCTTCTCCGTAAGTCGAATACGGTCCAAACAAGTAAGGCAAGGACAGCCACGATCAAGATGTAGGCAATATTGTCGGCGGCAGACAACTGACTCTTCGTGGCGTTATCACCGAAGATGCCTTCAATTTGTCCTGGAAGACCAATTAGATTTAGATAAGTCAGTCCAATTACCGAAATCCAGCCTAGAACTTTGACCCATAGTGAGTTTTTGAATCGTTTACCCATCTCAGCACTACTATCTGTCATCATAAGTAATGGCAGCATTGAAAAGGGTAAAGCAAATGCTAAAAAGACTTGTGAATTATTCATGAGATCATTTAAAGCAGTATGCTCGGCAATTGCACTTTTACCGCTCGTTAACATCACACAAATTAAAACTGGAATTACGGAAATCAGCCGTGTAACTAAACGACGAAGCCAAAGGGGCATTCGCATATGTACGAAACCTTCCATAATAACTTGACCAGTAAGTGTGCCAGTAATGGTGGAATTTTGGCCGGATGCCAAAAGTGCAACGGCAAATAAGACGGATAACACGCCAGATTTGGCAACACTGATTAAGACACCATTGCTCAGCATAGAAGTATCAGACAAGGCCTTGAATAAGCCGAAGAATGAAGGATCTTTTACAGCACCAGTCTTGAAGACAGCCACACCCATTATTAATAATAAGGCATTTACAAAGAAGGCCGCGGTCAGCTGAATGTTTGAATCCAAAGCTGAAAACTTTACTGTTTGGGCCACTGATTCTTCATCGTTATGGTCGATTTCACGCGTTTGAGAAATAGCTGAATGCAGATACAAGTTATGGGGCATGACTGTTGCTCCGATAATACCTAAGGCACCTGATAATGGCGTTTGGCCACCAATACTTGGCGAACTAGAAAAAGTTTCACCGTTTGGAATTAAGCCGGTAAACACACTTCCCCAATTTGGATTAGAAAGTGCTACTTGGTAAACAAAAACCAGTAAGATAACTAAAATTAAGCAAACCACAATAGCTTCGATTTTCCGGAATCCAATCTTAGTCAATAAAAGTAATAATAAGACATCAAATACGGTAATGAAAACAGAAATGACTAAAGGAATATGAAAAAGAAGATATAAAGCAATGGCCGCACCAATCACTTCGGCGATATCGGTTGCCATGATTGCCAGCTCCGTCAAAATCCATAAAACGATACCAAGAGCTTTGCTTGTTCGCGCTCTAATAGCCTGGGCAAGATCCATCTGACTCACGATACCAAGTTTAGCCGCCATGTATTGCAATAACATCGCGATCAAACTTGACATCAAGATAACAGACATTAACAGGTATTGAAAATTTTGCCCACCGGTAATTGAAGTAGACCAGTTACCGGGATCCATATAGCCTACTGCTACCAACGCACCAGGACCAGAATACGCAAACAAGGTTCGCCAAAATCCCTTTCCTTTCGGGACTGCCACGGTGCCGTTAATTTCCTCAAGCGAAGGTCCGTTCGCATATTCAATTAATTTATGCTTACGGGGCACATTTAGTTTGTTGTCGCTCATTTAAATTCCCCCCTTATTAAAATATATGAGCAACATCATTGTACATCAAAATAATATTAATTGAAATATTGTTTAGGGATACCGAGAAAAATATATAACGTTAAAAAAACTGGCGCTTCTAAATGTTTTCACATTCAGAAGTCCCAGTTAGTTTGTGGTGATAAACTTTATCTTTTTAAGTCTTGCTGGATACTAATTGCATGTTCAAGTGAGATACCAAGTTCAACAGCAGATGCAGCTAATAAAAATTTCCTGTTAATCTGTTTGTTCTGCACATCAGTCGTATGATGAAGTCTCTGAAATGCTGAAACCAGGGCTAAGGTGCTTGAAAGTAGGCCTAGGCCGGTGATAATTACACTTTGATGCCAATAATTATTTTTCAATTCAAATACCTTCTTTATTGATAAAGTATATTTTCGAGATCGCTTACATTATACTATTATTTGTTGAATATTACTTTAGAATAGTGGCATCATAGATAATAGACATTAATAGGTAGAAGGGAGAGTTTATGAAAAAAAGAACCAAAATTTGGCTTAGTGTACTGATGGTTGTGGTTGTCCTCGTTTTTGGCAGTTGGCTATTTTTGCGCTCTCAGATTTATCAACCTAGTTCGACAGCCATGCAAACTGCAGATCAGGCTACGGTCACTAAAGCAAGCCTTAATTTTTCGACAAAGTTAACGTCCAGACCGAATGTTATTTTTTATCCAGGGGCCTTAGTGGAACCAGCAAGTTACAGCATCTGGGCCAAAAAGCTTAATACTGCGGGCTATCCTGTTACTATCGTAAAATTTCCAATGGATTTAGCCGTTTTGGCGCCTAATAAAGCTAATGCGGTTAGAAATAAAACTAGACCTGACTATGTGATTGGCGGACATTCTTTAGGTGGCGTAATGGCAAGTCGGTATGCCAAAACACATCAAAAGAATCTGAAGGGCGTTTTCTTTTTAGCAAGTTATCCAGATCAAAAAGGAAATTTAAGAAAAATGAATCAACCAGTATTATCAGTCACTGCTAGTCGTGATGGCGTCTTGAATTGGTCGGCATATCGAAAGGCTAAACAATGGTTACCCGGGGATACAATGTATAAATCGATTAAAGGTGGCAATCATGCGGGCTTTGGGAGTTATGGAAAGCAAAAGGGTGATCGTCCAGCAACTATCAGCAATGCACGTCAGCAACAAGAAATTGCGCATACCTTAATTAGTTGGTTACAAACGATCAAATAAACAAGTGTTTCGCGTGAAACATTTTAAATGGACCTTGATCGGCTTGGATACTTAAAGATGGGAGATTATATGGAAAAATTAGATTTTGAATTAGTTGGCAATTCTGCCATTGCACCGGCGATGGCACATTACATGAAGGACAAATTTGAATTTATTGGGATTAAATCTGTGGAAAGAAAAGCACAAAGTCGGGATCTGTTAAACCGGAGTACCCATTGTTCACCTACGACCATCAAGGCATGGATTAATGAATTGTATGCACGTAAATATCGAGAGTATCAGTATGTGGCAATTGATTTAGCGATTAAAAATATCCAAAAATGGCATTTTACGGATATTATGGTGTTTAAGCAGTTGGTTACGCAAAAAAGTTGGTGGGATTCGGTTGATCCCTGGCGAACGTTTTTCGGTAAATACGTGAAGCGGCATCTTGATGAAAAAGAAAAGGTATTTGAGTTGTTTTACCAAAGTCAGAATTTTTGGGAACGCCGTGTGGCTATTAATTTACAGCTTATGGAAAAGGAGACTTTAGATACCAACATGCTGACTCACGCTATTTTGTATGATCAGAAGACGGATGAATTCTTCATTCAAAAGGCCATTGGTTGGTCACTAAGGCAGTACAGTAAATACAATCCTGATTGGGTGAGTCAGTTTTTAAAAGCACATGAGTTGAGTAAATTAGCAGTTAAAGAAGGCAGTAAATATCTGTCATAAGGAGTATAAATTGAAAATTCAAAAAGTGACGCAATTAACCTCAGATCAATTGGACCAAATTATGCAGATTTGGTTGGCAGGTAATTTAAAGGCCCACAATTTTGTGGATCCCAACTATTGGCAGGGGAATAAAGCGTTAGTAAGAAAATTAATGCAAAAAGCCACGTTCCTTTTGGCAATTGATCACGAAGGCATTGTGGGATTCCTTGGCTTGATGGATCGTTACATTGCCGGACTTTTTGTACGTGAGGACGTTCAAAATCAAGGGATTGGCACACAGCTAATTGAAGCCGCAAAGAAAGCGGTAAGTCCTTTGACCCTTGATGTGTATGAAAAGAATGACCGAGCTATCAAATTTTACAAGAGCCACGGTTTTGCAATCAGCGAAACGCGAACGGATCCAGCTACGAAGGAAGTGGCGTTCGTTATGAAAACTTTAGAGAAATAGCGTAAACTAATGAAGAAGATAAAAAGTTCACTTTTGAATTTTAGTGATAAACTATAAGGGGGGATCTTCGTTATGCAGATTAAAAATTGGTGGATTATGAACAGTATTTGGTTCGTAATCTTTATGATCGCCACAATCTTCATTTTGATGCGAAAAGTTGACGGCGCCGGTATTGTGCAGACAATGTCTATGAGGTGGCTCGCATTAGCCGTGCTTGGCATATTTTTCGTGATTGTTTTAATTTTTCAGTTAGTTGTTTACCATCTGATTCGCAATCGCTAATTAGTGGTCCCTTAAATGGGTCATAGAAAGTTTCCACTTGAAACAGCGCTACAATATAAAGCGATATACATAATGGGGGGAAGAAAATGGATAAAAAACAACAGGAAATTTTTGATTTGATTGATACAGCCTACAAAGATCCAAAAATTAAACAAAATCCAGAAATTTCAAGTTTTCTCTTAACTTACGCTACTGAGCTAGAAAATAATGTTGAAGTAAAACTTGTCTGCATTAGAATTAGCCGTAAAATTACGTATTACTTATTAGCTCATCATTATGTAGCACCACAAGCCTTGACAACCCTATATCAGGGGATTGCCGCTAATGCAGAGAAGTATTGGGGACTGATATATCTATATTAAAAATGAGAGCTGGAAAAAAGTGGTTTGACTTTCGTAGCTAAGCGGAGAAGACAGTTCCTTTGCTGGATGGCGATTATTCAAGTGTAGAGATAGCAAAAGACCGGGATTTTTTCCCGGCCTCTTTTTTTATAATTGGGTTTTAGAGGAAATGGCACTGCTGTTTAATGCAATGCCTTTTGCTGCTTAGAGTAAAGTTTTAGTACCCATAAATACGAGCAAAACGCCCATAATGACATTTAGAATAATCGCGCCACGGCCGACAGCAAATTTCTTCATTAGTCTTGGCGCAATGGCAGCTCCGACAACAGCGCCACAGATTAAGCTGATGCCAATTGGCCAGTCAACTTGACCACCAGACACATGTGTTAGGGCGCCCACAATTGACATGCATACTAAGACGTATGAAGAAGTGGCCGAGGCTTGAATCATGGGAGCTCCCATTAAAAGCAAACCAGCCATGATTGGTCCCCCACCGCTCAAGCCAGCAACACCAACCATTAATCCGCTAATGACACCAAAAATAACTGGTAGTGTTTTTGAAGGATTTGCGGATGCTTTTTTATTTCCCTTTCTAACTTTATAAAGAACCTGAATGCCCAGAACCAAAAGAATCAGGCCAATAATAATCGTGTAAATTTTAGTAGGAATAAATGGTGCAATAAACGCACCAACCAGTACGGATGGTACGGCAGATAACAACATAATATTTCCTAAGTGAAAGTTAATCTGCCCTTGCCGATAGTATAACCAGGAGCCGATGGCTAAAGAAGGCAGTGCCGTTACGATGGAAGTGGCAGCGGCCGAAGCGGGAGCCAAGTTAAATACAGCGGTTAAGATACCTAAATAGATGGCACCACCACCGCCGCCCATAGAAATGACAAACACACCAACAAGTAAACCGGTAAAGACCATAAATAAGAACTGCAAAGTTACACATCTCACTTTCTTTTACTGTAGTTTATTTTAGTTCATTTCATTTATTTTTGGGTGTTTTTTATTTTATTCTGGTTAATTTGAAAAGTCGTTGAATTATTTGCGTAGAGGGCGTATATTTTAATTACAGCGCTTTTAGAAAAGCCTTACAATGGCTTTGCAGAGCGTGTTTTTAAACTATAGATCTGAAAATCAAAGAGGAAAATTGCAAATGGAAAACTATCGTGGGATCGTCTTTTTTGACTTGGATAACACGTTACTAAATGTTCATCATGGTGTAGATGAAGATGTCTTGTTGGCAATTCAAACGTTGAAGCGTCGTCACATTTTACCTGTGATTGCCACTGGTCGTTCTGCCGGGATTATGACGGACATTTTGACATTGACAGGCATTAATTCAATTGTGGCTTTAAACGGGCAGTATGTGGCATTAAATGGGCACAAAGTGTACGCCCAAAGTGTGCCAAAACAACTTTTGCAACGACTCATTGCTTATTCGGATGCGCATGGGATTGCCCTTTCGCTATATGATGCCTATGACGAATGGGCAACGGGAATTAATGCAGCCATGAAGGCGGGGTATCAGATTTTACATTTGCCGTTACCTACAATTGATAGGGAGCGTTACGAAAAAAATCCAGTTTATATGATTATTGCATTGACTGATGATTTAAATGAAGACGCCATTTTAAAGGCAGAGTTTCCCGAATTTGATTTTTATCGGAACGCGAATTTTGCGATTGACATGGTATTAAAGGGTATCAGCAAGCAAACGGGCATCGCACAAGCCTTAAAAGCCATTGGGCAAGCTAATGTGCCAACCTATGCCTTTGGCGATGGCCCAAATGACATTGCGTTAATGCAAGCTGTAGATCACGGTGTCGCAATGGCAAATGGCGTTGATGCGACAAAGGAAGCAGCTGAATTTGTGACAACAGATTTTCGTGATCACGGTGTTGTTAACGGGCTTAAGCATTTTAACCTCATTTAAGTTGTTAAAGCGCTGTGCTAAGATAAGAAAGTAAGATAATTTGAGTGGAGGATGGATTTATGCAAACGGCGACCGCAATTTTTAAAGCTATTCAAGCCGATCCGCAAAACAAAAAATTTACGGAGCAGCATATCCAGCCCCTCTATCATATTTATCAGGCAGCTGAAATTCTAATCATTAGTCAAGCTCCCAGCAGAAAAGCCCAAGCCTCAATGGTATTTTGGAATGATCCGAGTGGCGATCGGCTACGAAGCTGGATGGGGTTGTCTAAAGATGAGTTTTACCATTCCGGAAAAATAGCAGTCATGCCGTTAGATTTCTATTATCCAGGAAAGGGACCACATGGTGATTTGCCACCACGAAAAGGATTTGCAGAGAAGTGGCACAAACCATTGTTGAACTTAATGCCCAAGCTACAGTTGAAACTTTTAATTGGACAATATGCACAGCAATATTATCTCCAAACACGACGAAAAAAGACACTTACAGAAACAGTTCGTCACTACCAAGATTATTTGCCTGAGTATTTTCCGCTAGTTCATCCTTCACCATTAAACTATGGGTGGATGCATCGTAATACTTGGTTTGAAGAAACCATCGTCCCTGATTTGCAGCAGCATGTGAGGACGATTATGGCGGAGTGACAAGAATGGTGAAGTTCACTGAAGTTAAAACAAATGGTGAATGTTTTGTCGTGTCGGCATTCTGAAAAAGTATAAAAAGTTATTAGATATTGGGGGAAAAGCAAGTGCATATGAATATGGGAGTTGTGACTGCGGGGGCATGGATTGCGCAATTATCAGTAGCAATCTTTTTTATTGTCGGTTTCGTTGAGATATACATGTCCGTTTGGCACATCGCATTTAGAAAATTACATACCACCCAATCTAGGCGCATGGTTGACCGAATTATGCTAATCGTGCTTAGTGTTGGGGTGAGTTCCTTATTGCATTTTGCGGGTTATGAAGGTGGCATTAATGCCATGCTGTACCACAATGTGGGCCTTTTTATTTTGACATTCTCATTAATGGATGCCGATATTAATGCAGTGGAGTATGCGATTCGTGGTTTTGCGGTCGTGATTATTTGGATGATGCACCATGTGGGTGACTTAACCTCAGGACGTTTTTTGTTTTCGATGGTTTTTCTATTTACAATCTTGGTTGTAATCCGCTATCGTCATAAAACAATTAATAAAAATTTCGTTGAAAATATTTTAGTTTACACCCTCATTGGCCTAAATTTTTGGTTAACACTTCCAGCAGAATCAGCTGGGATGCTGGTAAGTATTCCCGTTGCAACTGAAGGCATTCTGATGTTTATCTTGATGACTTTGTTTACTTGGCGACAATGTCACGTGGTGGTTCGAAATAATCAAATTTCTCACATTGCCAATTACGATACGATGACAGGAGTTAAGAACTTTACAGCCTACAACCATGAAATTTTTAATGCCGTTGGTGTTGCCAGAACGAACCAGCAACCTCTTTCTTTGGCAGAATTTGATGTGGATCACTTCAAACAGATTAATGATACTTATGGGCATTTGGCTGGCAACCTCGTATTAACAGGTGTTTCCATGACTGTTCAGAAAATTTTGAAACAGTATAGCCACGATTATCAGCTGTATCGCACAGGCGGTGAGGAATTTGCCATGAGTTTTCCGAATAGCTCTGCAAAAGAAATCATACCGGTTTTGATTCATTGTTGGCAGGCAGTGCGTGAACAGACTTTTACTTACAACACAGACAAAATTAAAGTGACTATTTCGATTGGAATGTCTAGTTTACGTCCCGGGGATAAATCAGTAGATGATCTGTACAAACGGGCAGACGATTCGCTATATAATAGTAAACGTTTTGGGCGAGACACAATTACGGTTGATGGTAAGGAACAAAAAATTATTAGTGATACACATCACAATACTTTTGCTTACTTTGTACAAAGTATCTATGATGTGAAGTCTGGAAATACGCACATTGCGAATGAATTAACACTGCGTTGTTACAATCATAAAAAAGGAAAATGGGAGAAGCCTGACCGGGCTTATTTGAATATTGATGAGCGATTAAAGTTGATTGGTCAAGCACTGATAAATAGTGATTGTAAGAAAATTGTCATTTCCTTATCAACAGCTGAATTTTTGGATTTAAAAGTCGCTAAAAAGATCATTGAATTTCGTAAAGGCGTCGATGGCCCTGAGAAATTAGTTATCGAACTTGACCAAGTTCCAACCCTAGAGGAACTGAAACGCTCAATTGCAATTTATCATCAAGGCGGTATTAAGGTCATGCTGAGCCAAGTAGGTCGTAACCGACATTTTGAGCGTGTAAGTCCTGCCCTGGAATATATTGATGGAATTAAGTTAACCCTTAAAGGGCTGCGTGATAAACAAAGTAGTGAATTTTTAAAAGACAATATCCAATTTTGGGGAAGAATTGCTGATAAATGGCACATTGATTTTATTTTAGATGGTGTTTTAACTCAGCAAGAAGCCCAATTTGTCCCGACGCAATCATTTGTGACGTATGTTGAAGGAAATTATTTTGATCAGTCCCATTTACCAATTGGATCTTAACTTATAAATGTCATTTTCAGAGATGAAAATGGCATTTTTGTTAAAAAGTTTCCACTGTTAACAAAATACTTGTATCCACCCGGAAAAGTGCTATTATTTAGGCAATAAAGCGTTTTCAATTTTGAAAACGTGAAAAAAAGGGTGATATTATGGGCAGTAAAAAGAGTCATGGATTCAAAAATATAAGCTTTTTAGAAATAAGCGTTCTGTTCCTTACAAGCTTGGTTATGATTTTTGGCTTGACCAATCCGACGGTGGTGCAAGCGGACAGTGGAGAGTCACCAATCAGCAAGGCAAGCAGTGTAAGTTCAACTGCTGAAGTTAAGGAGACTGACGCCAGTTCGTCGACTTCAGAAACACAAAAAGCAGTTCAGACGGCTAAAACGTCGCAGTCAGACACGCCAAATGCAGTGTCTGAGTCGACAAGGAGTTCATCTACGACTTCTCAAAAAGTTAACGTAAATCAGTCTTCCAAAAGGGTTTCTGATCAAAAGGTTTCTGAACAACCAGCAGAAACGTGACCAGTGCAAAAAAGTGCCAAATTGACCACACACTATTATTTAACAGGAACTCGAAAGCAATTAGCGAGCGACCAAATCCAAAATATAGCTGTTAATACAAAGTTTACAGCACCAGTTAAAGCACTTACCGGATACAAGTTAAATAAAAACGCTAGTCAGAATGTAACAGGAGTTATGGGAGATACCGATCAAATTAGCAGTTACTTTTATCTGGCTAAGACTGAAAAAATGAAGGTAAATTATTGGTTGTCTCTTGAGGATGAAGAATTTTTACTGGATACACAGATTGTTAAGGGGAAGTATGGGACCAAATATCAAGTGAAACCCGTTGATTTAGTAGATGCAGGTCTTTATTGGATCATAGATGATCAACGAATGCCACAAAATGCAACTGGCTATTTTAAAGAAAAGAATCAGTCTGTGAACTATTATTATTTGTCGGATACAGCAAAAGATGTGGTACATTCTGATGGATCAGAAACTTTTGTTGTTCTTGCCGCTAACGGAAAAATTGGTAGTATTGATCAAACTTATGATGAAGGTGAGGAACTCGACTTTGAGCATGATCAATTTAATAAACCGGTATACGACCTCTACTGGGAAAATGAAGATGGGGATGGAGAATACTGTGAAGTTAATTTTGGGAGTCAGTTATCCTTAAAGCATTCTAAATATATCTATGAGGTTCAGGTTGACCAGTTGGGCGGTGTCAAAATTGCACGTTTAGTAAACAATCAAGCTTTGGATTTTTCTGTTTTGAATGTGTCAAATACCGGCAATATTGCCGCATATGTTTCAGAAAAATTAGCAAATTTACAATATGCCAAGGCTAATGGTGTCCTAGTTTTTGTCCGACAAAACCCAGAGCGAGTTTTTCTGTTTACACATAATGAGTTGTATCTTATTAATCAAGGACAGTTAGAAAATTATGCTGTGAATGCCAAGTTCTACAATGTCTTATTGCAGGCGATGACGGTAGCCACTACAAGTAAAGGCCAAAATAATTTGCTAGCAAACGCTACCGACAAAAAGGTCTCAACTGTAAAAGCCAGTGCCTTAAAACAGGATGATGAAGCGTTACCCCAGCTTGATGAGTCTCATGTTGAAAATTATTTAATATTACTTGGATTCATGATGTTAGGATTCGCATTATTACTTATCTTGATTTCAGTAAAGGATAGTAAAAAAATTAATTTTTAAAAGTAGAAAATTAAGAATCACCTGCGGCATTTTGTGTTGTAGGTGATTTTTTTGATGACAATGTGAGTTTTTAATGGCTGATGTATAATTAAATCATTAAATATGTGTCAAATTAAGGGAGGGATATCAATGGAACTGCGCTTATTACGTTACTTTTGGACAGTAGCTGACCTCGGCAATATTTCCCAGGCAGCTGAACAGCTTCATATTACCCAACCCACATTAAGCAGGCAGATTCGTGAATTAGAAACGGAATTAGGTTCGCCGCTGTTTACCCGTGAAAAAAATCATTTGGAATTGACTGAAGCTGGATTGTTTTTAAAAAGTCGTGCGAGTGAAATTTTAGATTTAACACAAGCTACTCAACAAGCATTTGTGGATCGACGCCGGCAACTATTTAGTGGCCATATCCGGATTGGTTGTGTTGAAGCTGATAATTCAGATACTATGGCTATGATGCTTGAAGAGTTTATTCGTGATTATCCGGAAGTCACTTTTACCGTTCTAACGGGAACCAGTGATGATATTATCGATCGGTTAGACAAAGGACTAGTTGATTTAGCTATTTTGTTGGAACCAATCAATACAGATAAATATCACACCTTAACGCTGCCACGAACGGAACGTTGGGGGCTGTTAGTGGCACAAAATTCATTTTTGGCGGTCAAACCAGCCATCACACCTGATGATTTGAGCGGAATTCCACTCATGATGGGCGCCCGTTCAGAAATTCATCAGTTACTTTCGGACTGGACGGGAGAGCCAAATGATAATTTAAATGTGATTGGTTATTTTAATTTACATTATAATATTCTCCCGCTAGTTGAACGTCAAATTGCTGCCGCGTTAGTCATTGAAGGCGCAACAATTGATAGCAATATCCGTAAAATCAAGTTTATTCCGCTACAGCCAGAAATGAAGACAAATTGTGTCTTAGCATGGCGAAAAAATCGCGTTTTATCGCCAGTGGTTTCAGAACTAGTAAAACGATTTAAGCAGGCCTTTACAAAATAGAAATTAGGTCATAAATCTTTTATAGGTTGGCCAATTTTGCAAAGGTCTATAAGTGTTTGACTTTTAATAATGATGAGCCTATAGTGGAGGCGTTTTGAAGATGAATTAGGGGGGGAAAGTATGAAAAAATCAATAACTTTAATAGCTTTAGTAACTTTATTGTTTTTGGGTGTTTCAGGTGGATCAACGCACGCAAAGACCATCAGTACTTTACGTAGAATTGAGACAACGTATAACGCTTCTAAAAAGGCTGTTACCTTTAGTGGCACGGTTTCATCAAAGAAAACAACGCGTGTTACTTTGGTTTATAACAACGGAAAAAAGACAGTTGTCAATGTTAAAAAGGGCGCCTTTAAAGTAGCTAAAAAGTTCCGTGGCTACAAGACCTTTTCACTTTACGGTACTAATAAGAAAAGTCAGCGCACGACAAGAGTTTATAAATTAACTTCTGCCAAATATGCGACAGCGACACCAACGATCTTAAAAATTGATCATAGTGCCAAAAATGGGACGGTTGTTGTGAATGTGAAGGCGCCAAAGCAAAGTCAAATTCAGATTTATAATGCTAAAAAGAACATTGCTAATGTAAAAAGTAATGGTAAAACACAAACATTGAAGCTAAAGAGTTATAAAGGTAAAACGATTCATTTTCGTTTAAATGCTAAGCAGCGTCATTTAAAGACCAGTAAAGACGTTTATACACCAAAAATTAAACAAGGTATTATTTATCAAGTTAGCTATTAATAATGAAATAGCGGTAAAAAGTATGTTCACACGGTGAGCATACTTTTTTATTGGCCAATTTTCTTGTCTATGCCTGTAAAGCATGAATGACGTTTATTTAAGCATTAGACGCAATGTAATAAGGAGGGTAACATAACCTTTGTAATCAAGAAGACATAACTGATGAATGGAGATGGATGGAGATGTCGGTTATCGTATATTTTTCTCACCAAGGAGAAACTTTATTAGAAGGTCGGCATCAACAAGTTTCATTTGGCAATACAGAAGTTGTGGCAAAAACGATTGCGAAGAAGCTTAACTATGATTTGGTGAAGTTAATCCCTGAAGAGCCGTATGCAGTAGATTATCAAACAACTTTATCACGTGCAAAAATAGAGTTGCGGGATAAAAGTTTACCGAGGATTTCCTTAATCAAACATGATTTTCAGACTGATGATGAAATTTTCTTGGGTTATCCCATTTGGTGGGGAACTTTACCAATGGTGATGAGATCTTTTTTGAAGCAGGTAGATCTTAGTGAAAAAAAACTATATCCGTTTTGTACACATGAGGGAAGCGGTTTTGGTCGTAGCCTACAAGATTTAGGCAAATTATTACCAGAAACTGAAATTCAAAAAGGTTTGGCAATTCGTGGATCACGTGTGACTTGTGCACAATGTGCGATTGATAATTGGTTATGTCAGAAGGCTTAGATAAATAAATTAGGAGGTCATGAAAATGGCAATAAAAGATAAGGTAATTGTAATCACAGGAGCATCAAGTGGTATCGGCGAAGCAACGGCAAAACTAGTAGCTAAAAATGGTGCAAAGGTTGTGTTAGGTGCGCGTCGTGAAGGCCGTTTACAAGAAATTGTAAAAGATATTGAAGCTGATGGTGGTCAAGCCGCATACAGTGTGACAGATGTGCGCAATCCGGATGAGGTTCAGGCTTTAGTTGATTTAGCAAAATCAAAGTTTGGTGGGTTAGACGTTATCTTCAACAATGCCGGGATTATGCCGAACTCTCCGATTAGTGAACTACGTACTAAGGATTGGAATGATATGGTTGACATCAATCTCAAAGGTGTTTTGAATGGCGTTGCCGCAGTTATGCCAACCTTTACGAGACAAAAACATGGACAGATCATTACCACCTCATCTGTAGCTGGAATTAAGAGTTTCACTGGTTCTGGCGTTTATGGTGCCACAAAGTTTGCCGTTCGCAATCTCATGGAAGTTCTTCGAATGGAAAGTGCGCAAGAAGGAACCAATATCCGAACTGTTTCACTTTATCCAGCGGCAATCAATACTGAATTATTAGGCTCAATTACTGATCAAAAGGTCGCTAACGATATGGGTGAATTCTACAAACAAGTTGGTATTACACCAGATGCTGTGGCACGTGTTGTGAACTTTGCGATCGATCAACCCGAATCAGTGAACGTAAATGAATTTACCATTTACCCGACTAAACAGGCTTAGGTTCAATGAAGTTAAATTAAACAAACAAGGAGGATTTTTAAGATGGCAAAGAATGAAGAAGCAGTTAAAAATGGTATTTTCAAAATGGGTGACAAGAACGTCGCTTATCAACAATTTTTCCAAGGCCAAAGTTACTTAAATAATTTGGTTGGTGAAAAAGATATTAATGTGGGTGTCGGTAATGTTACCTTTGAGCCAGGTTGCCGAAACAACTGGCATATTCATCACGATGGTTACCAAATTTTGTTGGTGACTGGCGGCGAAGGTTGGTATCAAGAAGAAGGCAAACCAGCACGTAAATTGCACCCTGGCGATGTGGTTGTTACACATGATGGCGTTAAACATTGGCATGGGGCTACTAAAGATAGTTGGTTCTCACATGTAGCCATTACGGCCGGCACACCAGAATGGCTGGAACCAGTTTCTGATGAAGAATATAACGCATTGGAGGACTAGAAATGGCTAAAAAACAAACTGCAGGACGTGATAATTTAGGTGACTTTGCACCCAAGTTTGCGGAATTAAATGATGATGTCTTATTTGGAGAGGTTTGGTCTCGGGAAGATAAGTTATCTGCACGTGATCGTAGTATGATTACGTGTGCAGCATTGATGGGACAAGGATTGTTTCCACAATTAGAATCTCACATGAAGATTGCCAAACAAAATGGCGTTACAAAAGACGAAATGGTGGAACTTGTGACGCATCTTGCCTTTTATGCAGGTTGGCCAAAGGCATGGTCCGCATTTGGATTGGCGAAGAAAATTTATGCCGACTAATTAATGAAGGCCTAGGGAAACCTAAGCTTTTTTGTATTGTTTTCAGAGAAGGAGAAAATATGACAGAATATAAAGATCAGTATTTCGAAGGGGAACGTCCCTTATTTGCAGAAAAAGATGCAACTATTGTGCGGACTACTTTTGGTGAGGGTGAGTCACCACTAAAAGAGAGTCGTCATATTGAGATGCAAGATTCCATTTTTAAATGGAAGTATCCGTTATGGTACAGCAAACAGGTTAAGGTGGACCATACAATTTTTGAAACAATGTCACGTTCGGGCATTTGGTATACCGATGATATTTCGATCACGAATAGTACGTTACAGGCGCCTAAGTTGTTTCGTCGTAGTCATCGTATTGCTTTGAAGAATGATCATTTTTCCGATGCAGAAGAAACGTTGTGGAATTGTTCTGATATTCGAATTGAAAATGTTCAAGCAAAAGGTGATTACTTTGGCATGAACAGCGATAATATTTATGTGGATCATTTAGATTTAATCGGTAACTACGCGTTTGATGGTGCCAAAAATATTGAGGTTCATAACTCAACGTTGGTCAGCAAGGACGCTTTTTGGAATTGTGAGAACGTCACAGTTTATGATTCAGTGATCAACGGGGAATACTTGGCGTGGAATACCAAGAATATTACCTTAATAAATTGTACGATCGAAAGTGATCAAGGGCTGTGTTACATTGATCATTTGGTGATGAAGAATTGTCGATTACTAGAAACTGATTTAGCCTTTGAGTATTGTCGTGATATTGATGCTGATATTCATTCTCATATTAGCAGTGTAAAGAATCCAATTAGTGGTACAATTCATGCAGAGTCAATTGGTGAAATGATTTTGGATCCCACTAAGATTGATCCAGACCAAACAACGATCGTGACAAATAAAGGTATTTCCAAAAAGAGGTCAGCATAAATGGGTGAATTTGATCAATTAATTTCTCGCCGAGGTACAGATTCTATCAAGTGGCACGTTAAAGATGGCGAATTACCAATGTGGATTGCGGATATGGATTTTAAAACAGCACCAGCGATCTTGAAAGCCATGCGTGAAAAAGTAGATTTTGGTGTTTTTGGTTATGAGGAACCACAAGCAGATTACTTTAATGCTGTAGCCAGTTGGTATGAAACGGAACATCAGGCACGGCCGAAAACGGATTGGATGTTGTATTGTACGGGTGTGGTGCCCGCCATTTCTTCGGTTGTGCAACGTGTGAGTCACGTTGGCGATAACGTGGTTGTTCAGGCACCAGTATATGATATTTTCTATCATTCGATTGAAAATAACGGACGCCATGTCTTATCTAGCGATTTGGTTTATGATCAGCAAACTCACAGTTACGCGATTGATTTTGTAGATTTAGAAAAGAAGTTAGCTGAGCCATTAACTACGCTAATGATTTTATGTAATCCACATAATCCAATTGGTAAAGCATGGTCACGAGACGACTTGATTCAGATTAGTACCCTATGCAAAAAACATCACGTGATTTTATTGAGTGATGAAATTCATGGGGATTTAGTTTTTGGAAAACCCACGTATACACCGCTGTTCTCATTACCAGATGATTTGATTCAACATACCATTACCACCGTCTCCCCAAGTAAAAGTTTTAACGTGGCTGCTTTGCATGCAGCAACAGTGATTGTCCCCAATGAAAACTTGCGTGAATCGGTGAGTCGTGGCATCAACAACGACGAACTGGGTGAACCTAATCTATTGGCGATTCCAGCGACCATTGCAGCGTATACGCAAAGTGCGGATTGGCTGCATGCCTTAAAAGCTAAACTGGTTGAAAATCGGAAAGTTGTGGATCAGTTTGTTTCAGATGAATTATCTGAAGTTCAATTGGTGTCAGAAAACGCGACTTATTTACTCTGGTTTGATGTCAGTCAGATCACTGATGACGCTGAAAATTTAACCAAATTTATTCGCGAACAAACCGGGCTATTTCTATCAGACGGAACGGTTTATCGTGGTAATGGACGTTATTTCTTACGCATGAACATTGCATGTCCAACTGAGATGGTTGAAGATGGATTGCGAAGATTGAAACAAGGCATTACAAAATTTGAAGCACAAAAATGAAAAATGGATCAATTCTGAATTTCAGGATTGGTTCATTTTTTGTCTAGCGGGGATGAATTTCATCCTGCAAGTTGCCATTCTTTTTATAAACTTTGACAGCAGCATCTTTATTTCGCACAATTTCACGAGCGCGTTTAAGGGCTGCTTCTTTAGTAGAAAAACTTTCACTAGCATGCTTGGCTCCGTCAGCTTCAACTTGCCACTTATCATTTTCGTAATAAACTAATTCGTTGGCATTTAGTAAACGGGAATGTCTCTGGTCTGTTTTATGTGGATCATGTTTTGTGGGATTGGACTCAGCTTTGAACTTGGCCCTTTCTTTAGAACTTGCGTTAGCATACCAGCGTTCGGCTTGTTTCATGGCAATTGGAATAGCACGATCATCTGGATAACCATCAGCAAGTAAGGCGTTGGCAATGTCCACGGCCTTTTTGCGTTCGAGTTCTTTCATATTTCTCATTGAATCGGGGTAATCTTGCATATCCCAAGGCATCGGAAGACCTCCTCAAACTTTTAAACAGTGACTAGCTATAGTTAATATTATATAGGTGACAAACTGAAGTTTAAAAATGTTTGCTCAGAAAAAACAGACATTTTATTTTTCAAAACTGAACTTCAATTCTGTTACTAAATCTAGAATTAAAAGGCTCAATAATGGAGACATACAGTATTTTGCAAGTCTCGCAAACACAGACAGAAAAGATGAGTTATCTGAAATGTTTGGTGCTAATATAACAGTTGAAAAGAAGGCCTTCTTTTTATGTTGATAAAAGATGAAAGTAACTAGTTAGATATATTGGATGATTTTTTGATTTAGGGGGATGACTATAATGAATATTGAAAAATTAATGGGGGTTGTATTTTTATTGGTCGCGGTTTGGCAATTTTATGCATTTGCTCGTGGTTTTAAGACTTTACGTACTAAATCAAACAAGAGTACAACAGCTTTTTCAATTGCTGGTACTTGGTATGGGTTGCTCTTTGGTATACTTTTTCTTGGGTTTGGTATGACTTTAGTATTAAATGGATTTTAAACAAAAATATTAATTCAAAAATAGCTGAGAGTTGTAATCTGATTCTCAGCTGTTTTAACTATTGTAGCGTAAAACTTTGAAGATTAAATTCAGAGTATGATTGACCTAACAAATTATTGGAGACGGCAGAGATGAATTCAGAAAATGTAATGGGTCTTATATTTATTTTACTAGCCATTTGGCAATTCAATGCTTTTGGTAAAGCATTTAAGGAATTTCGAAAACACGCAAATAGAAGCACTACTGTTTTTTCCATTTACGGATTTTGGTCAGGACTACTTTATGCATTAATATTTTTAGGGTTTGGAATTGCCCTTATGTTTAACGAGTTAACGGCATTGCTCAGTGGATTATAGTTATTTGTGATTCATTTAATTTTGATTTATAGTTTTCTTTAGTGAATCGCGACCGAAAACTACAATCATGAGACCAAGAGTCATTAATAAAATAAGAGTAAACTTTCCCAGCATAAAGCCTGCAACATAACCCACTTCACCGTTTGATATTTTAGATATGAAATTGTAATTAGCAAAATTTAGGATAACGTGTACGAAAAAAATAAGAATGAAACTCAAGCTGATTTTAATTGCGTATCGAGGATGTTGCAGTTTTTTCCAATTATCATAATAAGACATAAAAATTATGATGTTTATAGCAAGTAGTACGGGAATCAATAGAAAATGAATCCCCGCAATTCTGAAGAATTCCACGTAGCTTAAAAGCCACATAATGAAGTTCAAAATATACGCGCGTTTGGCAACTGTGCGAATCTGAAGACTCTTTTTTTCTTGTTCTTTATAGTAACTTAATACACGATCATCTCGCAGCAACAAATCTAGTGAAACACCGTACAGATCACTTAGTTTCACAAAACTATTGACGTCAGGATAACTACGACCGTTCTCCCAACCAGAGATGGTTTTTCGTGAAACATGTAACGTTTCTGCTACTTGGGCTTGTGTTAAGGATTTATTTATACGGCACTGTTTCAACTTATCTGATATTTCCATTCTATAATCTCCCTAACATTAGTTTACTACATAATAGAAAAAGTCAATAAAAGATACGGTGCATGTGTTGTCTTAATTTATAAGCCACCTATGTCTTGATTACTCAGCTTGAAAGATTCGTTTTTCTGTTTAAAGTTAAAAGTATTTAAAGTAATTTGAAAAATTAAACAATTGAGGGTGAGTTATAAATTGATTTTTTTCGAAGTACCGATGAAGTACCGATAACAAGATTTTTGGTAGTGGGGGAGTAATCTGATAAAGTTGGTAATTCGGACAAAGAAATAGAGGCAAGTTAATTAATGATTGAAATTATTGAAATATTAGTAAGTTTATTTGAATTTTAGGCATTCTACAAAGGTGTAAAAGAAGTTAAACTTTCTAGCAACAAAATAAGTACAACCTATACAATGTTTGCGTTATGGCTGGGTTTATTATTTGGCGTTGCGGTATTGTTACTTTCAATTGCGGCTTTATTAGGAGATTGAAGTTCAATTATAGCTTGATTTTAGCTTGAAAATGCGAATTCTTCTAAACGTTATCTGTGGGCTAAACAGTGAGCTAGAAATTACAAAACTAATCAGAGTCCGTAGTAAAGATTAGTTTTGTAAAACATTTACATTTATTAAGTAAATTTTTGGGGAGAAATTATGAAACGATTAAAGTTGAAGATCATACTGGCTATTCTCTTATATGCGTTAGTAGTCCTAGGAACCTTTACAGATATAGCTTATCCGATTCCGACAATTGTGATGTATATATTGGTGTTTGTGTTTGGAACAGTAGTTGTGTTGAGGGAATCTAATCGAATTTACAAATATTCACTTTATCCTGCCCTAACATACGCAATTACACAGGTGCTTTTAATTTTGTACGAGCCTCAACAGATGAGTATGGTATTTGATAATCTTTATTTTTTATTGCTTATGTTTCTATACAGTTTATTTTTAGGATTCCATAAAAGAAAATAGTGAGTTTTCAATTTGAGATAGTCATAAGAAGTTGCATTGAGGTAGTTAATATGAATAAACAACAAAAAATACAGGGTGATCTAAATATATTTAGAACGCGATTGGGAATGTTAGAAAATACCAATGAAAAACAAAGAGCAATAGAAGCTACCAATGATTTCTTAGGCGCAATTTCTAAACACGAGGTGAGTGATCTTGTCCTCAATGCTAAGGGGAAGATGTTTATTAAAGAAATCACTATTTTAAGAGGTATTTCTACGCATAAAATTGATTTGGATACTCAATCTGTTGCTTTATTTGAAGAGATTCGTGATTTGATTCCAGCAGCTTATAACGAAGTGAATACTATACTTATGCCCTGGGGATGAGTTAAAGATAGAGGGTAACCAAGTTACAATATATTAACACAACTATGCAATGTAAAATCTAGGTTAAAAATGTAGAGATTTTTTTAAAAAAATAAAAAACAAATTTTAATTTACAGTTTAATTAGGTTGAAGGAATAAGTGTTTTGCTTAATGTTGAAATAATGGGGATATATTATGAAAAATTATAAGGAGCTTGACGTTACAAAATTACAGAAAATTTTTGGCAGCATTAAATGGCATTCTGAACTTGTTGATGGGTTAAAATGTACAAAAGGCGGACTGAGCAAGAAAAAATGTCATGTTAAAGTAGGCCGAGCCGGCAACCAAACTAATAGCCAGGAGACTAAAGCATTGATTAGTGATGGTCAAAGATAATGGGAGCCCCAGTTAATCAAGAAATTATTTCAAAATTAATTACTTTTAAAAAAGCGCTAGCTGTACAAAAATCATCTGAAAGTGTTCAGAAAGCTGTTAATTTAACAACTATTGAAATTAATGAGTTGAATAATTCAAAATTAAATAATAGAAATATCTCTATTTCGGCAGAAAAATATATGCAACAAATAAATCTTTTGATTGGTTTTCATGGACTTAATTTGAATAAAAATGCTGAGGATGCTTGGAATGATTTTAAACTATTAGTACCACGTAGAAGATCGTTCATTAATGAAATGTCCTTTCATTTTTAAATTGTGGTGTTGTACATTTAAAAGTTTAGTTCTGAGCATTTTGAATTAGATCAGTTTTATGTTAGGTACTGCAACTCAGATAGTTGAAGGATTCAGCCTGAAATTTGTTTGACTTACGAATAAATATGCTTATTTAGCTTGTGATTATAAATTCATGTTTTGAAAGCTGTAACGTTTGAACAGTTTTATTTGATGTTTTCATAATTATGTAACGCATCTCTGAAGAAAATAATTATTGTTAGACTAAAACTTATGAGAGAATTTAAAATAAGTCTACCTAACATCATGCCTGTTATAAAATTAATATCGTTATTATTCATTTGGTATACAAAGCCTGAGCTTAGTAGATTCAGTAAAACATTTATTCCAAAAATAATTATGAAACTAAAAGTAACCGTAAGACGATAAGCGTTGTTGCTAAATTTGTACCAGTTTTCATAATGAGAAATAAAAATTGCTATGTTAATAAGAAGAAATAAAGGTATAAGTAAAGAATGAAGACCGGCAATTCTGAAAAGCTCTATATAACTAAGTCCAAGCATTACGATATTAAAAACGTAAGAATATTTAGCTATCTTGTGAATTTGAATATTTCTCTTATTCTGCTTTTTATAATATTTTAATACCTTGTCATCACGTAACAAAGAATCGAGTGAAACTTTGTATAGATCACTTAATTGCACAAAACTATTTACATCTGGATAACTGCGACCATTTTCCCATCCGGAAACTGTTTTTCGTGATACATGTAGAATTTTTGCCACTTGTGACTGTGTTAAAGAATTGCTCAATCGACATTTTTTTAGTTTTTTAGATATTTTCAATCAAAAATCCCTCCCAAAAATTGGTAACGTTGTTACGGTTTAGAATCACTAAATTAGTATACTATAAACTTTTTAAACAATACGTTTTTGTTTAGTATACAACAACCAAACTCAGTAGGCTCAGCAAACAGAGATCTTGTAAGATCATCAACATATAAGCATGGTATTTGCTAAACTATATTTTTAATTGATTACATTTCTGTCTAGTTGATTTTTAAGATTTCATAGAAAAAAACAGCAAGTTTTCAATTTGAAATAGTCATAAGAAATTGAACTGGGGTAATTAATATGAATGGATAACTGAAAATACAAGGTGACCTAAATATATTTAGAACGCGATTGGGAATGTTAGAAAATACCAATGAAAAACAAAGAGTACTAGAAGCTACCAATAATTTTTTTGGATGCAATTTCTAAACATGATGTGATTGATTTTATTCTAACTACTAAAGACGATGAGTTTATTAAAGAAATCACTATTTTAAGAAGTATTTCTACGCATAAAATTGATTTGGATACTCAATCAACTGTATTGTTTGAAGAAATTTGTGAGTTGATTCTTCAAAATCGAACAAATATACTTGTTTAGTTGGTGATTGTAAATTGAATTTTAAAATTTCGGTTATAGTTGATAATTCAATATTATGAATTTTGAGTAAGGGTGAGCTAAATAAAAGACAAAAACATTTCATGTCAGGTTGGGGCGTAACTCAGATAAAATACCAACATACAGATCGATATTAACAAATATTTGATACGCAGCGTAATACACACGACCAGTACGTATTCTATGTCCAAAGTAAAACAAAGACGTTCTCCGCAAGAAACGTCTTTGTTAAGTATATTATTAAAATATATTTAAGCCATGCAACCAATCACCAATCTGGTCAAAAACGGTTGGCGCGTATTTGGTATAGCGTCGTTGTAGTGATTTTATGAGCATCAATAAAATAGTCGCTAAAATAACAAATGGTAACAAGTTTATCGGGGCGAACATGATAGCCATCAAGCTTCCCACCAATAACGGTGATTCCAAGATAGCAGAACTTACACCTATTGCCACCATGACCATCACGAAAGTTCGATCTAAGTTTGGTAGTAGTTGACTTATAGCTAATCCTTGAATGGTTGCTGAGAAGAGCACAGGAAAAATATCGCCACCAACCCAACCTGTATTAAGTGCAATGGTTAACAATAATAATTTAGCAAATGAAATAGCGGTTAAATACAGTACCGAGTGACCAACCCAATTGGTTGTAAACAGATGAAAATTATGCTGGCCAGAAAACAAAATTTCGGGTGCTAAGAGGCTGGATACGTAAATAGCAAGTCCGCCAAGCGTAATCAATGCCACTTCATGAAAAATCCGAGACTGAATGACCTTTCGAATTTCAATCATCACTTTTAGGTATACATGACCAACTGCGTAACTCACCAGTAAAATCAGTAACATCCAACCGAGTTTTTCATAATGCCAGTTGGAATCGCCAATTCGAATAATCAGCGAGGGCTCTCCAAAGAGGTTATAAACAATGGAAAATCCTAAAACACCGTTTAAAAAGTAAACGATCTTGGTCATCTTCTTATTTAAAAAAATCCCACGATGTTCAGGAGAATCCTCACGGTGAATTCGGTACTGATGTGGTATCAGTAGGACTCGTAATACCATGAGCCAACTTGATTTTTTTAGTTTCGCATAATTAGCTTCAACGTATCTCAATTTGTCACCAATCCAAATACCATATAGCACGGTAGAGCTCACTAATGTTGCCTCTGGTCCTAAACTAGTTCCGCTGACCAAGATGATTGCCGGAATCACCATTTGCGCCAGTAAAGTGTGATAGTTGGCTGTTCCTTTTTGTCGAATTTCAGCCATGACATTACTAAAGTTACGTGGTAGTTGACCAAAATGTTTGCGTGTTAAGAAGATCACAATACCGATTACTAGTAAAATGATGGCATTAGTTACAGGGCGAGAAAAAGCGTCGACATTTTTATGCCAAAAGAATTCAATTAGAAAGCTCTGTAACACGTAGAATAAGCCCAAAATAAACCCTGCTATGACACTTAGACCCAATCCATACATAAAAATCAGGAATTTTTTTCGCATAAGTTGTACCTCTCTAAAAATAAAAAGTCCATTGTCCATTTAAACATAGATAGGCTGAAAAAAATAGGTCATCAGCGATTAGCAATAGTATGTGGTCAATCATTGATTAATATGAATCTAGAACACTTTTTAGATTTATAGTTTTGTGAATCAAAAACACTCTATAAATTTTAAGACTTTTGCGTCTACAATTTACAGAGTGTAGTCATCGTTAGCGGGCGCACATCAAACGGTTAAACATGTCGATAAATACGTGTGCCAAGCAAGTAAGAAATGAGGGTAATTGCAATGATCCAAGCTAACGCGATCCAACCATGATTGCCGATTGGCTGAGCAGTTAATAATTGGCGAATAGCTTGAATAATGTGGGTAACTGGCTGATTTTCGGCAAAAACTTGAATGACTTTGGGCATGCCGGTTACCGGAACAAACGCAGAACTGATGAACAGCAAAATTAGGACCAAATAGGAAAAGGCACTAGCGCCATCGACACTTTTCGCCGCTAAAGCAAAAGGCACTGATAGCCAAGTGATGGCAAGCGCAAAACCCATCAAGATTAGAATGGCTAGTCCCCATTCGGCAAAATTTGCCTGACTTCGAAAACCAATTAAAAATCCAACTAACAGAACAATTAAGGTAGAAGTCATCATAAAAATGACCAAGGCGACAGCTTGACCGTTTAAAACGGCCGATTTGGAAATTGGTAAGGATTTGAAACGATCAAACATACCTGACAACTTGTCTGTATTGATTCGCAAAGCAGTATAGGCTGATCCTGTTGCGATGGTCATCAATAAAATTCCGGGCAACACATAATTCACATATTCTGCATGGCTAACACCAGGAATTTCGATGGATCCACCAAATAAATAGACCATTAAAAGTAACATCATGATGGGCATTAAAATAACGGTGATGATGGTATCCAGGCTACGTAAATTGTGCTTAATTAAGCGACCAGCTAAGGTAAAAGTGTCCGTTATAAAAGTCATAATGAAGCTCCTTTCGTCAATTTCAGGAAAACATCATCCAGGGTAGGTGAAGTTACCTGAAAAGTGTTTGGTTCAATTTCATTTGTGGAGAGAAGATGCAGTATTTTTAAAACACTCTGCATACTGTCGGGTAATTCTACATTGATAGAAACTTCATCAATAAGTTGGACTTTAAAATCAGTTAAGAGTGTTTGAGCTTGTGCTAATTGTTCAGAAGTTAGAAAAATTAGTTGTAATTTTTCGGAACCAGCAAGATGTTTCATTTCACTAGGGGTGCCAGTAGCAATGATTTTTCCTTCACCTAAAAAACCGATTTTATCTGCTAATTGATCTGCCTCTTCTAGGTATTGGGTGGTTAGAAAAATAGTTTTTCCTTGCGATTTAAGCTCACGAATAGTTTGCCATAAATCATTTCTACTGCTTGGATCTAAGCCGGTGGTTGGTTCATCTAAAAATAAAATTTCAGGATTACCAACTAGGCTCATTGCTAAATCCAAACGTCGCCGCATCCCTCCCGAGTAATCAGCCACTCTTTTTTTGGCAGCATCGGTTAACTTGAATTGGACTAATAAATCTAATGCGAGTTGCTTAGGATGAGCTACATGCCGCAGTTTAGCGATTAGAACCAAGTTCTCATATCCGGTTAGAATGTCATCGACAGAAGATGTCTGGGCACTAAAACTAAACAACTGTTGAACTTGGCGTAAATCTTTGGTGACGGTCAAATTGTTTACCAAAACATTTCCTTGATCGCTGTCTAATAAACCGGTAATAATTTTTAAAAGCGTACTTTTTCCGGCTCCATTAGCACCCAAAAGGGCATAAATACTGCCCGGTTGAACTTCAATTGAAACTGAATCTAAAACCAATTGCTTTTTAAAACGCTTTTTAATATTTTTCACTTCAATTATGGGGGTCATGATAAGTCCCTCCTTATTTTTTATAGGAATCGCGTAGCTTTTGACGCTGTTTGTCCATCCAGGTTTCCTCTGGATATTCCCTTAATAAATTGTCTGCAAAGGCGGCAATGTCGTCTCCAACAACCGCTTGAATTGGCTCACCGTCAGCTACTGCAGCCTCAAACATGTCAAGAATTGAATAAAGTAGCCCTATCATGCCGTCTCCTTTGGCCCAATTCCAAAGATACTTTTCTAAGGCTAGCATGGTGTGACGATATTCCGGTGGTAAAGCTTCAATTCGTATTTTATATAGACGATATGCTTTCTTTTCCTGCCGTAATTTTTTTAAATACTTAAACATGATGATCCTCCTTTAAGTGATCCATTTGGGCCGTCAAAAATGTCCAGTGTTTCCAAAACAAAGTCAATCTTTGCTGACCAGCATCATTAAGCTGATAAAATTTACGTGCTGGTCCCAGGGACGATTTCTTTTTTTCGACGGTCACTAATTGTTGCTTTTCTAGACGCATTAAAATGGTATAAACGGTGCCTTCAACCACATCCTCAAAACCATGATCATTTAGATTCTTTGTGATTTCATAACCATAAGTTTCACCTTCACTTATGATCTGGAGCACAATGCCTTCCAAAACGCCCTTAAGCATTTCCGTTGAGATTTTCATGAGTTCCTCCTAGCTACTTAGTCTTAAAGAGTACTGCTACATAGTAAAACATAGTAGCTAATCTGTCAAGAATTTATATTAAAAAAGGGAACTTGAATATTAAAACATTCAAATTCCCTGTATTTTCAATAGTCAATGACTTGATGCACGATGTACGAGTTGCCAGGTAATTCCGAATTTATCAGTTACCCAAGTTGCTTTGTCGAATTGTTGGATAGCTTCGGGACCCATAAGCACAATGCCATCTTGTGATAATTGATTAAAAACCTGATCAAATTCGTTGGTGTCGGAAAATTCAATATATTGTGAAGTCTGCCAACTGGCTGGTGGCGCTTGTTCTGTCGTGAAATCAAGTGCGTAAAATGGTTCGCCCATGATGGTGAAGTCAGCATTTAAAATTTTGCCAATAAGGTCAGGGGCATCGTGTGAAAAATAATGAAATTGAATTAATTTACTGTTAGGAAAAGTCTTAACGTAAAAATTAACCGCAGCTTCTGCAGTTCCAGGAAAACTAAAGAATGTAATGGGGCGATTTTGCTTCATAAGTTTCAGCTCCTCAGTTGACGTGTATTTTGTATGGCTAGTGTATCATGATAGGGCTTTCACATGAATTTCTTTGCCCGTAAAAATCGTTGATGATTACAAGTTAGCTATCTCTGCCACTAACAGACACGTATTAGTCTAGTTAGAAAAGTATTATAATATATCTAATTATAGGAGAGAAGGCGTATATAATGTTTGCTTATCAAGTTAATGACAATTTGAGTTTAGCATTACCTAACCCGGAGAAAGACGCGGAAAAACTTTTCGCAGCAATCGAAGATAGTCGTGAATCAATGCAAAAATGGTTACCTTGGGTGAAAGATGTTCGATCTGTTGAAGACGAATTAAAATTTTTAAAACACGTTAATGTAAATTTTGGAAAAGGTGAGTCCTTAAACGTTGTAATTTGGTGGAAACAGAAACCAGTGGGCATGATTAGCTTTAATCACATCAAGAAGGCCAATATGAGTGCCGATATTGGTTATTGGTTGGCAAAAAAAGCGCGAGGACAAGGCGTGATGCACCAAGCATTATTGGGGATGGTGGACATTGGTTTTAAAGATTATGGGTTGAACCGGTTAGAAATCGAAGCTGCCGTGGGAAATGATGGTAGTAATCATGTGGCTCAAAAGGCTGGGTTTAAGTTGGATGGCACTTTGCGAGCCAATATTCGATTATTAGATGGCCAGTATCATGATCACAATTTATATTCCCTTTTACGAAGTGAATGGCAAAAAGCCTAAGTTTTGAACTTCATAACTGGGTAGTTAAAGCAAAATATGAAGTTAAATTAAGTTGAAAAGTGACGAAAATAAACGTTACTTTTTTTAATTTTCTAATTACTGTGTGAAGATTTAACTTCAATTGCGGTTTAAAAAAGAATGGCTCTAAAAAATTAAGTTCAAAATTGGGATAAAAAAACGCAACTGATGTAAACTGCTTAGATTGCTGTTAAATGGGGATGCGCAACTGCAAGTGACACTTGATGTAAAGCAGAAGTTGCCCCAATGTAAACCGCCATTTGGGGAATGTAAACAATGCGTTGCCCCTTTATGTATTTTTCTTAATCGAAATAGATAATAAATAAAGTCTTCACAAGGACTAATATACTGGTATGTAACAGGTTTGTTGCTTTATTTGTTGATCAAAGTTTCTCATACTAGTAATTGTGCAAAGGAAGAGGGGGTTCAAATGTCTTTAGGCGATTCATTAAAGCATGCGCGTATAAATAAAAGTCTAACCCAAGAATCGGTTGCAAAAATATTGTTTGTGACAAGACAGACAGTTTCGCGGTGGGAACAAAACAAAACGCTACCTAACATTTATGTTTTAAAAGACCTAAGTTCGCTTTATGGCTTGTCTTTGGATGAATTAATCTCTGAAACCAAAGCACAAATTAAGCATAATGAGGAGATTAGGCCAATGAATAAAATAAACTGGTTTGCATTATTTGGAGTGATTGCGTTTAACATAGTGTTATTTTCTTCGGGAGCTATCATCGTTGTTGCGATGCTTGGAGCACTTTGGGTAATTACGGCAGCTTTTATAATTTCACCGCTGCTATTATTGATTGGATTAATTACTGGCACGCAAATATACCCAATTTTATCTACATTGTTATGTGCTCTGATATTTATCGTTGGCTTGGGTTTGTATCCGATCGCAAAACGTGCAACCCACTATCTAGTGACGTTTTTTGTGGGTTATGTAAAATATAATCGACGAACAATTTATAAATAGAAACTATCTTAAAAATCGTTTTTGTGGGGGGACAAGTTAAGAGAAAGGAAGTGCTCACTTTGAATGATGAAATAGAACAACTATTGGAGAATGTAGATGGTGATACAGAAATCGCTCGAAAAACTAAAGAGTTACCTGAAAAGACTCAAAAATATTATGTACATGGTGAGCTAGTCGCTATTTGTATAACATGGGAAAATGAGATTCATCCATTCGCGTTATATTTTACTGTATATGAAAAAAATGCTCAGAATGAAACACTAAATTTAAAAATTTTACATCATATACGACAAAAGGCCTTAAAATCAAATAAAGATCGACTTATTACTCGTGATTTTGCACCACAAGGACATTTCAATCGTTGGTTACAAATGCAGAATTTTAAATTAGTTCGAACTACAGTAGAACCCCAAATTGCTACAAAAGATGTTCATGTACAGAATGAAAAGATTCAATTTCAAACGGCCCATCAGGTTAAACAAAATAGTTATTTGTTAAAGCAACTAGTAAGCAAGTGTTATGCGCGTTACAAACAGGTTCATATGATTAATCCAGTGGCTAGTATGTCCAGAGAAAGATGGCAAAAAATTATTTTTCAAGATCAAATAGATTCTGCACCATTGATTACAATAAAAAAGGATGAAATCTTAGCGTATGAATTTCTTTTTGAAGATGCCACTAATTTGGTCACGTTAGGATGGAATGGACAAAACGTGTCAGGAGAACTGAATAAATTGCAAAATATACAGTTCCAATGGATCAAGGAACGATATGAATTTATTGGTGGTGAATTTGACTCTACTGATGAATTGGCAATAGAGACGAGTAAAAACTGGAATTTCCCTAAAGAAAAACGATATGAAACATTTATAAAGATGCTTTAACACCATTCTTTAGATTTTTTGTAAACCTCAATTATAAAATGCACCACACACTATATTTGGGAAACAAAACTAATTTATTTTAATCGAAACAAAAGACGACCGTTACGAATTTTCGCTTCGGTCGTCTTTTGTGTTTTTAATCCTGTTTGACTAAATGAATAATTTTAGAAGTTAAATTTATGTTTAACGGCAAACCAACTTACATGAAAAACATAAGCGGAAGTGAACGCCAAAATCCAAGTTAAGATGTAACAACAGATAATAGCCCAAACTGGATGATTATTGCTAAGACTATTCCCGAATATATGCCAGATGACTTGTAGCCAAAAAACATTTGATAAGTATGCACGATAGGCATAAGTTGCCAAGAAATGCATGGGTTGTAGGACCCGTGAGTGTTGGCGAATATTTAGAAATGCTAACGCAGCTACCAAACCAATAATAGCCAGAGCATAAAGCGTCATTGACGGCTTGTAATAAATGGCGTTTGCCAAGTTTACGGGATGACCAAAGGATTTTAATTCCAAATTAGTCCAGATAAATGTGCCAACCAGAATAATAGCTATGATCCCCCAAAAACGGCGAAGGAGATTCTCCAATTGATGATGTTTCTTCCAAGCCAATGAACCGAAAATACCGTAAATAATAAAGCTAACGAAAAGGCGATCTAACAGATACCAGTGCTGCATTTGGGGACCATAAAACACAAAATGATCATAAAAGAACAACCAGATAAAATAACCGATAGTCGTAACTAATAAGGTTCCGTAAAGACGATGGGTTGATTTTACTGCCCAGCGAGAAAGCCACCAGAAAAACGGCATTAAAATGATGAACTGAAGCATCATTGTGTTGTACCAAAGATGAGGGGCTGCATTTCCGTTAATGAAGTGCCACAGAAAGCTACCCAAATTATGATAATGGTTAACCTGTTGTACATTGGGCATAATCAAGAGATACGCGAGTGTCCACCAAAAAGTAGGGACAAATAAAGCCGAAAATTGTTTGGCCATATAACTGCCATAATCGGATAAATGAGCATTTTCGTGCGTTCGAATTGTGGAAAAAAGAATCCCAAAAATGAAGGCTGGTGCAGTATACTTCACCAGATTATAGACGATGCCAATTCCAGATTGGGTTGCTAAACTAGGGCCTGTTTTTAAAACGAGTGAAAGCACCGTCTGCATCATCACTGCCGTACAGGCGAATACTTTCATGTAGTCACCAACGTCCGCGGCTGGCGGAGTTGTTCTTGTTGTCATTGAAGTTTGCCACCTTTATTGAATTTGTGAGATCAATCAAAATGGCGAAGTAAAATCAACGTAAATATAGCAGGTTATTTTCATTTGCGCAACTATATTTTTAATTCTTGCTTTTGTGCAGCTACAAATATTTCAACGAGTTCATTACTAATTTCGCGCTGAATTGTGTTCAATTGATGTGCAGGAGAACAGAGGTAAATCGTGCGACGCATCGTGTGCGGTGTGAGGCGGGCAAGATGCAAGGACTTGCCGACTGTTTGCCAGGTGACAGCCGGAATAAAACCGACGCCAACACCAGCATCAATAAGACCACGAACAGTTGCAGGGTCATCCGTTTCATATTTAAATTTAATAGATAAGCCTTGTTTTTGAAAATACGTATCAATTGTTTTACGTAACTGATTTTGACTTCCTAGGCCGATAAACTGGGTGTTAGTTAAAGTAGCTGCTTGAACAGTGTCGTTAGGATAACTGGATTTCCAGCCCACAAAAATTTCTTCACTAATGATGGGTGCTACGAAATATTTCGGAATTTTTCGCGTGGTGACAATGAAATCATACTGTTCAAGATCGGTATCCATTTGAACGTGTTGGGCAATATTCAATTGCACCTTAGGTAAATTTTGTTGGATGCGATTAACAATTTGAGGAATTAAGGTGGACCCAACTTCAAACAAAATGGAAATAGGTTGTTCTGTAGCTTGAACACCGCCTGAAACAGCAGAGATACCACGGTCAAGTAAATTCAAACTATCTTTGACATAGCTATAAAAAAGTTTGCCTGCCCGGTTTAACTTAATGGTTCGGCCAATTCGGTCAAAGAGTTTGACGTTTAGTTCTGACTCTAGTTGTTTAATTGTTTTGCTGACAGCAGATTGGGAGACAAATAGTAACTCGGATGCTTTAGTAATGCTTTGTTGACTAGCGACAACAGAAAAGTAACGTAGATGTGTTAAATTCATAAATTAGCCTCGCTTTATTGTTAACCATTTGGTTAAGTATCTTTCCAACTTTGTATTATACATATTTCAGAATCAACATTAAAGTAAGCAGTGTGAGATCAATTCATAAGAAAGCTGGCGTGTAAAAGGATGAAAACCCTATGGATGTTTCCAGGACAGGGTTCGCAACGACGAGGAATGTTAGCAACTGTTGATCCAAATTTGAAAAATAAAGTGACTGAGTTGACAGGTGTGAATTTGGAAGATACGGACCAAGGCTATCTGGACTCTGTGCAGATTCAGTTAAGTATTCTAATTCTACAAATGGATCAGGTAAATCAATTAAGAGCGGAAAATAAACAGCCCGATTTAGTAGCTGGACATTCTTTAGGTGTGTTTGCTGCAGCATATGCAGCCGGAGTGATTCGTGCGGATGATGCGATTAAAGTAGTTGCACAGCGAGCCAATTTAATGCAAAATGCATATCCTGATGGTTATGGCATGGGTGTCATTGTAGGATTGCTACGCAAAGAAGTTACACAGATTGTCACTGATCATTTTGATGAAGCCCATCCAGTTTATGTATCCAATCAAAATTCACAGTTACAAGTCACAGTTTCAGGAAATATTGTTGGTATTCAAACGGTGTTAGAAAAGGCAAAGGCTCAGGGAGCACAAAAGGCCAAACTATTGCGTGTACCGGTCCCTTCTCATTCACCTTTGATGAGAGGTGTTGCGAAGAAACTAACTGAAGCATTAAGTAAAGTAACTTTGAAGGCCCCTAATTGCATTTATTTAGCAGATTACAACGGACATGCCACAAGGGACGTGAAAAAAATAGCCTATGATTTAGGAAATAATCTCTCATATCCGGTGTATTGGGATGTCATGATGGCAATTGCACAAGAGTATTTAACTACAGTTTCCGTTGAATTTTCGCCGGGACATGTGATGACTAACTTGTTAAAAGCCAAAGCACCTGATATTAAGACGATTACCTTAGCAGATATGGCTATGGACGATGCTAAATTTTTGTTGAATAAATGGGCTTAGTAATTAGTGAAAAAATAATATAGATAATTAAAGGAGTTAAATCATGAGTGAGATTAAAAGTTGGACAACTCATCGCGATGCAAAACGACAAAAACTTGAAAATGCCGCAAGCCTTTTAGATGGAAAGTTTGCCAAAACCAAAGATGCAAAAGCTTTGTTAGAAACCTTGATTGATTCAAATGATAAGGTCGTTTTGGAAGGCGATAATCAAAAGCAGGCAAGCTTTTTATCAAAAATTTTGGCGAGTGTTGACCCGGAAAAAATACACGGTTTGCATATGATTATGTCGAGTATTTCACGTCCGGAACATTTAGATTTGTTTGAATTAGGTATTGCAAATAAAATGGACTTCTCATTTGCGGGACCACAAAGTACGCGTGTGTCGCAAATGATTGCCGATGGAACAATGCAAGTTGGGGATATTCATACGTACCTTGAGTTATACGCACGTTTATTTATCGACCTGATTCCTAATGTTGTCCTCGTAGCTGCTGATAAAGTTGACCATGAAGGGAACTTATACACTGGTAATAACACTGAAGAAACACCGGTAATCGTTGAATCAGCGGCATTTAAAGATGGTATTGTGATTGTACAAGCTAACGAAGTGGTAGATAAAGTACCACGTGTTGATATTCCTAGTGACTGGGTAGATGTGGTTATTCCTGCTGATGAGCCTTATCAGTTGGAACCATTGTTTACACGTGATCCACAAAATATTACGGAATTACAAATTCTGATGGGCATGATGGCCATTCGCGGAATTTATGAAAAACACAATGTACAGTCTGTTAACCACGGGGTTGGGTTCAATACAGCTGCGATTGAGTTGTTATTGCCTACCTATGGCGAACAACTAGGTTTAAAGGGCAAAATTGTTCCTAATTGGGAAGTTAATCCAACGCCAACTTTAATTCCAGCAATCGAAAGTGGTTGGATCAAGTCCATTCACAGTTTTGGTGGCGAAGTCGGCATGGAGAAATACATTGCAGCTCGCCCAGATATCTTCTTTGTAGGTAAAGATGGCAGCATGCGATCCAACCGAGCTTATGGTCAAATGGCTGGTCAGTATGCTTTGGATATGTTTGTGGGTTCAACCTTACAAATTGACCAATACGGAAATTCTTCAACCGTTACCAATGGTCGTTTATCCGGATTTGGTGGGGCACCTAACATGGGTAGCAATCCTACTGGACGACGTCATTCCACACCTGCTTGGCAGAGTTTGCGTCCTGATAATGATCCTCTTGGCAAGGGACAGAAGCTAGTTGTTCAAATGGTTGAAACCTTTGGAGCTAACAAGAAACCTGTTTTTGTTGATCATCTTGATGCTGAGGAAGTTCGTAAGGAAGCTAAATTAAAGAACGTGCCAATCATGATTTATAGTGAAGACACCACCCATATTGTGACTGAAGAAGGAATTGCCTATCTTTATAAGACGGATAGCATGGCAGAACGTCAGGCCGCTATTGAAGCAATTGCGGGCGTCACACCAGTCGGATTACGCAGTGATGCAAAGACATTAGCTGACTTACGTGCACGTGGTATTGTAGCATTACCAGAAGACTTAGGTGTTTCTCGTGGTCAGGCAAAACGTTCATTATTAGCAGCACAGACGATGGATGATTTAGTAGAGTGGTCAAATGGATTATACAATCCACCGGCAAAATTCCGTAGCTGGTCATAATGATAAGTTGGAGTGAAAGCTGAAATGAAAGTAAGGATTGCTGAAAACCTAGCTACGCAGGCGGTACAGGCGTTAAAATGGGAAGCTAACTTTGCACCCAAACCAGGATTGGTTACAAAAGTATCTAATGGCTCGCATACAGATATGGATATCGCGTTATTTATGCGTTCCGCAGATAGTTTATATGAAACTTTTCGGCAGATTGCTGAGACTGCACAAAACATGTCCATTTCACTCAACTTACGAGAAAAAATTGGGTCACTTGGCCGTGAAGGTGAAGAGGCAATGCTTCAAGCTACTCAAGGTGTCAATACACATAAAGGTGCCATTTGGGCCTTAGGCGTGTTGATAGCGGTCATCAGCAGTCAAGAAACAGCGGACTTGCCAACTATTTTGCAAATGGCTGGCAAATTGGCGAGTTTTCCTGATCGATATGTACAGACGCATCCTCAAACAACCTATGGTATACAAGCTAAACGAAAATATAAAGTTATTGGCGCCCGCGAAGAAGCTGCGAGTGGCTTTCCTCACGTGGCAGCGGGTTTGAAATTAGTGCTAGGTCAAGCAGAGGTCACACCACAACAGTGGTTGCGTGTGTTGTGCCTGCTGTATGCCAGTGTAGATGATACCAATGTGATTCATCGCAGTAGCTTGGCAGTTTTACGTGATTTTCAAAATGAAGCGCGACAAGCACTGGTAGCTCCTGTGGTTGAAGAGAGTCCCGCTTTTCAGCAAT
The DNA here is from genome assembly GCF_001438655.1 of Pediococcus cellicola. GTDB lineage: Bacteria > Bacillota > Bacilli > Lactobacillales > Lactobacillaceae > Pediococcus > Pediococcus cellicola. The sequence continues at coordinate 144,487 of NZ_JQBR01000003.1, read as the reverse complement.
TAAATCAAATGGCGGTCAAGTACCAGATTTCGCCGGGCGGCTGTGCGGATCTATTTGCAGCAACTTACTTTTTACACAATTTAAATATCAAGGAGAATTAAAATGGAAAAACTAACATTTTCATTTAAAAATACAAAGCCAGTTCAGCATCCGGTTCATGTAGGTGTCGTTGCATCTGGTGATTTAGAAGTTATCTTCAAGCCAACATCGGCGAAAGAAACAACGCTGCATATTGTGACTGGTAGCGATGGCTTCAAAGAAGTTTGGCAAAATGTTTTAACGCGCTTTTTTGATCGGTATCCGTTACTAGCAGATATTGAAATTAACGACTTTGGTGCAACGCCAGGGGTGGTTAACTTGCGATTAACTCAGGCAATGGAGGCGTTAAACGATGAAAAATAGTTTTGTGGAATTAAGCGGACGTGATCGGGCACTCGCCTTACTGGATAAGGGAACGGCTCGCGAATTGGTAGGGCCTTTTGATGATATGATTTCGCCACATTTGGAGCCACAAGGGATTGTGCCTGAAAGTGATGATGGTGTCATTTTAATGAAGGGTCAATTGGAGCACAAAAACGCCCTAGTTATTTCAATTGAATCTGCTTTTCAAGGTGGAGGCATTGGTGAAGTGAGTGGTGCCAAAATTGTGGCAGCTCTCGAACAAGTTTTGAAAGATAATCAAAACGGCACCGAAATTTATCCCATTATTATTTTGGATACTGGTGGTGTTCGTTTACAAGAAGCTAATTATGGCTTACTCTCAATTTCTGAGATTCAAAATGCCGTTATTGCGATCAAGAAATATGTACCGGTTATTGGTTTAATTCCAGGACGTGTCGGTTCATTTGGCGGTATGTCAATTACCTCAGCAATTTTGTCTTACTTGATTGCAACTAAAAAAGCGCGTATCGGTTTAAATGGTCCTGAAGTAATTGAACAAGAAGCTGGTGTTCGTGAATTTGATTCCAGTGATAAGGATTTGATTTGGGATACATTGGGCACCAAACAACGTGCAGCTACAGGAATTGTAGACGAAATTGTGGATGATTCTGTTGAAGTGATGCGCGACGCCGTAACAGCGGCCATTGCTGAGAAAAAGGATGCCAAACGCACAGAAAAAGCTGATTTTTACCTTTCCTTGTTGGACAAGTTAGATATGAGCCAACCTTTAAATACCACTGAGTATCGGCAACGATATCAAGACGTTGAAACAGTGGCTCATCCGATCATTGATGCCGTATCGACAAATGATGAGAAGCCAAAGAGCCGTGGGCGTCTCTGGTTTGAAAAGTTAACTGGTATTCAAAATGCAGAAACTAATGTCCCGACTGTGTTGCAGGCTACTGTAGGTGGAAAAACTTACATTGCTATTGTGCCAGATCCAAAGAATCGTTTTCCGCGGGTACAAAATGGTGAAGCCGGATTACAAGAAGGTTTTGCCATTGCAAATGTAGTAAACAAGGTGATTAAAGAGGATGCTGACAAGGATACAAAACGACCAATTATTCTTGTTGTGGATGTTCCTAGTCAGGCTTATGGTTATAAAGAAGAGTTAATTGGGATTCATGTGGCTTTAGCTTCGAGCGCAGCAGCATATGCAAAAGCGCGTCAGGCAGGTCATCCAGTTATTTCCTTTATCCCTGGAGATGCCGTTTCTGGTGGCTTCTTGGCTCATGGATTGCAATCAAATCGGATGATTGCTTTAGACGATGATTCCATTACGATTCAAGCCATGTCTAAAGCCAGTGCAGCCCGCATTACACAACGCACGATTGCAGAGCTTGAAGAAGCAACTAAGCATGTACCAGCGATGGCCTATGATATTGATAATTACGAAAAATTGGGTGCTTTGTACAAATTAGTTAAGGATGTTTCTTCATGGGATGCCAACGATCAGGCTGTGACAGAAATTAAGAAAATCATTGATGAAGCCGTTGAAAGTGCGCGCCAGGGTGAGAATAATTTACACTTCCGTTATGAAACCAAAATTGCTAAAGAAAGTGGTCGTGTAGCAACCTTAAAGATGCGTCAAGCTGTTGCTGATCAGTGGCATGTGTCATAATGACTTACTTTCCACACGATTTAATTAAGTTAAATGAAGTTCAACATTTGGTAAACTTCGCTGAATTGCCACAGTGGGCTAAAGATTCTTTGTTACGAGCTCCTTTTGTAGTTGTGCGCCGCGGCTCGCAGATTAACGGTCAAATTCCGGTTGGTATTCGTGGCCTTTTGAAGGCACAACGGGCTGCTGCAGTGATAGCCGAGAAAAATGTGGCTCAAAAAATTTCACCTTTTCAACTGGTTCAGAGTCAAAAGTGGACTTTTGTGGAAAAAATACGACAACAATTACCTGTTTTCCAGGCATTGCCAGCAGTTGTTCCCATATTAGAGCCATTTGAGTGGGGCATTGGGGGTAGTTGTGAGTACGAACTGGCAAGTGGTGTGCACATGGTGAATGTGAACAGTGATTTGGATATTATTGTGAAGCATTTTGCAAAACTAAGCGTGACTCAAGCCCAAACTTTGCTCGCAAAACTGAATCAGTTTGGTGTGCACATTGATTTGCAGGTAGTTACTGGTCAAAACGGCTTTTCGTTAGAAGAATTTGCGAATGCGAGAAGTCAGACGGTCTTAATTAAGACGAGCAGTGGCCCAAAGTTGGCAACTGATCCTTGGCAAGCGATTCAAGAACTATAATTCAAAAAGTGTCGTAACTTTGGGTTACGACACTTTTTGGAGTGAAAGGAACTTTTATGAAATTCAAAACTTCGGATGGTATCAGTTTAGATTATACAGATCAGGGCACAGGATATCCTGTAGTTTTTGTGACCGGCTTTGGTGGCTACAAGGAAATTTGGACACTGCAAGTTCGGTATTTACTGGAAATGGGATATCGTGTTGTGACGTACGATCATCGGAATCAAGGTGCCTCACAGCGTGTAAAGAAAAATGATTCGTTCACAAGATTGATTTTGGATTTAAGAGAGTTGATCCAGTATCTGCAACTTGAAAAACCGATTTTGGTGGGGCATTCTATGGGTGCTAGTATCTGCTACGGTTACATTGCCAAATTCAGGCAGGTGGCAGGTATTATCGGTGTGGATCAGACTCCAAAAATGTTGAATACTGCGACGTGGCCATTTGGTTTTATGAATGCCACAGCAACTAATTACAAACAGGTGGCAAGTCGTGAACCTAGAATTAAAGAAACCTTACATGGTCTCAACCGGGATGTTCTTGACCGCCTGTTAGTACAAAAAAACCGACATCCCTTTGAACGTTCCCGAAATATAGAACTTTTAGAAAAGCATTTTACTAAGGATTGGGTATCAACGTTGAACGTTAGTGAGATTCCTGTACTTTTAATTGCTGCTATTCAGAGCCCGTACTACGATGCGAAATTTGTTGATGCAATAGCGCAAGTGAATAAAAATGTTTATGGTGCCAAACTGAATAATTGTGGACATGTTATCATGGCAGAATTACCGAAGGAGTTCAATCAGTTATTAAGACATTTTGTATTGAAAAATCGGCACCGACAAGTTGGATAGCTGTTATTTGGCGGTTTGAATTTTGAGTATTCATTTTAGAAATGCAATTAAATAATCTACGTAATCTATCAAATAAAAATTCGATAGGTTACGTAGATTTTTTAGATATCTAAGGTTTCTCGGTCTTTTCCAGGAGTTGAGTGATAAAACTGTTTGTACTTCTTATAAAAGAAGGTCTTATTCGAGATGCCCACTTGTTCCATGACAATTGTGACAGGCATAGTTGTTGAAGAAATCAGATTATGAGCTTGAATTAAGCGTTCTTGAGTTAAAATTTCGCTAAATGTTTTTCCAGCTTCTCGTTTAAATAAATTACTCAAATAATTTTCGCTGTAACTATAGTGATCGGCTAGTTGTTGGAGCGTAATAGTTTTGTATTTTTCAGAGACTGTTTTTAATATTTCAATAATTAGTTTCTGCTGTTTACTTGAATGCTTATTGTTTGAAAGCGGGTATTCCCGGACTAATTGAGTGAGCAAAATTGAAAGATAAGATTTAATAATGGAATTTGAGAAATCTCGCTTTAAGAAATATTCGTCAATAATGTGTTCAATCGTTTCTTTGATCTCACTTCCGTGTTTCTTGGGAAAAAGCAGAAAATCTTTTTGAGATGACGTATTACTTACAGTGTGACTGAGTAAGAAATCGTATAAGACACTATTATTACGCATCAAATCACTTAAAAAATTGATACTAATAGTTTGTTCACGAAAAAGTATGTTTATGAGAATGTCATCTTCGCCTAACGCTTTGATAGCATGTTTTGACCCAATATCGAGTAATAGTAGATCTCCCGCGTTTAAAATTAACTCTTTGCCGTCAACAATTTCCGTGGCACTACCATGCAGCATGTAATTCATTTCTAAAAAGGTGTGCGTGTGATTAGGATAATCGGCAAAGCGATTGTGTTTGCTTATATAGATATCACGATTGCGAAAGAAAAAATTATTTAGCACCCTTGTATTTGCCTGTTTTGATAAATTAGCGTTAATCGCCTTTGAAGGTAGATCTTCACAAAACTTGTGAGATTTTTTCTGTTGTAATTCTAGTGACGTAATATTTTTAAGAATATTGAGTACTCGTGTGTTCATAAAAAATCCTCCTGTAAATATGATACTCCAAAAGCATGTATTTGACATTGTTGGATCATTAAGTAAGCGGTTACAATGTCCTTGTAATCAATTGAAACCGTTTACTAAATAAGGAGGGCACATGTCATGAGTGAAAGTAAAACAGGATCTATTAAATCAACAATTGCCGTTTCAATTACGAATTTTTTAGATTCTGGCTCAATTGTAGCAGGAGCTAGTGGATTGACCTTATGGACTAAGGCTCTAGGCCTTTCAAGTTTTCAAGTAGGTCTACTAGGAGCTCTAAGTGCAAATGCATTTGGTGCAGCTGTAGGTGCATTAATTGGAGGACATTTATCGGATAAATATGGCCGAAAGGTTATTTATACCTATGATATGTTAGTCTACATGCTTGGAACGATAATTGTGGCACTCTCATTTAATTTTCCAATGCTGCTGTTAGGATTTTTGGTAACAGGCGTTGCTGTGGGAGCCGGTGTTCCAGCTTCATGGACTTATATTTCTGAAACCTCTCAGTCAACTAATCGAGCAAAGAATATTGGAATTTCTCAATTTGCTTGGTCATTAGGACCAGCATTAATCTTTATCGCAGGTACTTTACTAGCACCGATTGGATTAATTGGAAATCGAATTATTTTCGGCTTATTAACGATAATTGCGTTTATTGGCTGGAGATTACAAAGCAAATTACATGAGTCACAGGCTTGGGTTGATCAAAAGGCTCGTGAAAAAGCGACCAATGAAAAACCACATCCTTACAGAGATCTTTTTTCAAATGCTGTTAATATTAAAACCTTACTATTTTTGATTGGTGTTTACATGTTCTGGAATTTGGTTGCCGGAGCAATGGGATTCTTTATGCCATATGTATACGAAACGGCTGGCGGCTTAAGCAATATGGAAGCTAATCTGTTACAAGCAGTTTTGTGGATCTTTACAGCATTAGCTACTTATTTCGGTTTTGCTCAATATGGGGATCGCGCAAATCATCGGATATTCTTTTTTGTTGGGTCTGCGATGGCGGTTGCTTCTTGGATTGTCCTAAGCTACGCAGGTATGAATTGGGTAAGCTTATGGGTTTTCGTCACAGTTTGGGGAATCTCAGCAGGAATTGGCGCGCAAGCTTGGTACGCACTTTGGGCTACAGAACTTTTTCCAACTAAATATCGTGCCGGTTCACAAGGCGTTATGTTTTTTGTGGTTCGCTTGTCAGCAGGCATTTGGTCCATAATTTTCCCAACAATTTTGACAAATATGGGATTCAAAGCAGCCGGAACTTTCATGATTGTGTTATTAATCATTTCCTTAGTAATTGGCACTATTTGGACACCGCAAACTCGTGGGAAAACACTGGATGAAATTACTAGGGAGCGTTATAGCAAACAAGTTACAAGGGAAAAAGTGGTTAAGAATACAAAGTCACCAAACAGAAAATCTGGTTCTACAGGAGTTCATTTAACAGGAGGTGCAAAGTAAATGAAAGCATATATTGCTGTTGATATTGGGGCGTCAAGTGGACGTTTAATGCTTGGTGAGCAAGAAAATGGCCGTCTTTCGTTAAAGGAAGTTTATCGATTTAAAAATGGTTTTTCTAAAGAAGATGGACATGATCGCTGGAATATTGATCATTTAATTCATGAAATTTTTAAAGGCTTAGAGAAAGTTAAGCAAATGGGTATCAATGATGTGAAGCTAGGAATTGATACTTGGGCTGTTGATTATGTGCTGGTTGGTATGGATGGCAAAAAATTAGAAGACCCAATCAGCTATCGAGATAAACGGACGCATAATGCGATTCAAAAATTAACGAGCCAACTGCCAAAAGAATATATCTATGAAAAAACGGGTATCCAGTTTCAAGATTTTAACACGTTGTATCAGTTATATACAGAAAACCGTGGGTTACTTGCCAAAGCTGACAAGATCATGATGATTCCTGATTACATTGGTTATGTACTGACAGGCAATGCTGTTACAGAGGTCACAAACGCATCAACCACGCAAATGTTGAATTTACGAGTTGGACTATTTGATAAAGATTTACTTGCAGAAGTCAACGTTTCTGAAGAGCAATTTCCACATTTGGTTGAATCTGGAACCGTGCTTGGTAATGTGAGTTATCACTGGCATCAAAAGTATGATATTCCAAATGTTGAAGTCATTACGGTTGCCACACATGATACGGCATCTGCAGTTGTAGGAACTCCTGGAGTAGGTGATCGTTGGGCGTTTTTGAGCTCTGGTACGTGGTCTTTGCTAGGATCGGAGTTGAACGTTCCAGAAAATGGGCTTCAGGCTTTTCATGAAAATTACACTAATGAGTGGGGAGCATATGGCACATATCGATTTTTGAAGAATATTATGGGACTTTGGATTGCACAATGTGTGCGACATGAATTAGGTGATGAATATAGCTTTGATGACTTAGCTGATATGGCAGAAAAAGTAAAACCCTTTGAACAGTTTATCGATATTAACGATGAGCGGTTCGTAAATCCAGAAAATATGATTAATGAACTGCAAAGCTATTGCAAGGAAACTAATCAGAAAGTACCAGAGACACCTGGTGAGCTCTTTCAAGCAATTTATTCAAATCTTTCATTATTCTATGCAAATGAGTTATCAAAGCTAGACGAAATTCTTGGTTATCACATTGATACATTGAACATTGTCGGTGGCGGTAGCAATGTTGGGTTAATGAATCAGTTAACCAGTACTTTAGCCAATGTTAAGGTTGTTGCGGGTCCAGGAGAGGCCACTGCGATTGGAAACATTATGGTGCAAATGATTGCTTCTGATGAAGTTGAAAATGTTCATGCGGGGCGTCGACTGATTGCTAAATCATTTGATTTGAAGAAGTATCAACCAGAAACAAATAAATTTGGCAACATTTTGAAACAGTATCAAAAATTTATTCAAAATCCTGTGAAGGAGATGGTATAAGTGGTTAGACTGGGACAAGTTATGTATTTGCATAAGGATGCCTACAAAGAATATCAAAAGAGACATTCGGAATTATGGCCACAAATGAAATTAGCTTTGCACGAATATGGCGCATCGAATTATTCAATTTTTTTAAATAAGAAAACGGGTCAAACGTTTGCCTACTTGGAAGTGCCAAGTGTGGAGACGTATAACAGAATTGCTGACACTGATATTTGCAAAAAATGGTGGAAATATATGGAACCATTAATGGATACTAATCCAGACAATAGTCCTGTCACAACAGATCTTAAGGAAGTTTTTCATTTAGACTAAAAATTAGGAGGAAACAATGATGGCTAAAACAGAAGAAGTTGAAAAGGCATATCAATTAGCGAAGGAACGTTACGCTGAGCTGGGTGTTGATACAGATAAAGCAATGGAACAATTAAAGAAAGTTAAACTTTCAGTTCATTGCTGGCAAGGCGATGATATCCATGGATTCTTAAATCCAAATCAAGAATTAACTGGTGGAATTGGTGTTTCTGGTAATTATCCTGGTATCGCACGTACACCCGATCAATTAACTGGTGACTTGCATGAAGCATTGTCTTTAATTCCAGGTAAACATAAAGTTCAATTACACACACTTTATGCAGTTACAGATAAAAAGAAAGACTTTAATGAAGTTGGCCCTGAAGATTTTAAATACTGGGTTGATTGGGCTAAAGAAGAGGGAATAGGGCTTGATATGAACCCAACATTCTTCTCACATCCAATGGTTAAAAATAATTTCACCTTAGCTAGTCCAGACAAATCTGTCCGAGATTATTGGATTGAAGTTGGTAAAAAGTCTCGAGAGATTTCTAATTACTTTGGCAAAGAGCTTGGCCAACGCTCCGTTAATAATTTCTGGATTCCAGATGGCTTCAAAGATAATCCGATTGATAAACAGTCACCGCGTGAACGCTTGATTCAATCATTAGATACTATTTTTGAAAAGAAATATGACGAAAATAACACAATTGAATCTGTTGAAGGTAAGTTATTTGGGACTGGAATTGAATCATACACTGTTGGCTCACATTTGTTCTACAACAATTATGCAATTAGTCGAGGAAAGTTATGGACCATTGATGCTGGACACTGGCATCCAACAGAGGATGTCTCAGATAAGTTCTCGGCATTCTTACCATTTGGGAAAGGCTTAATGTTACATGTTTCTCGTCCAGTACGTTGGGACAGTGATCATGTCGTAATCTTTGATGACGCTTTAACTAGAATTACGCGTTCCTTAGTTCGTGATAACGAATTAAGTCGTACGAATATCGGACTTGATTTCTTCGATGCCACTATTAATCGTGTTGCTGCTTGGGTTATTGGTGCACGTGCTACCCAGAAAGCGTTATTACAAGCTATGTTGGCACCAATTGATGACTTGAAGAAGGCTGAATTGAACTTCGATTTCACAAAACGATTAGCTGTTACTGAAGAGTTGAAATCATATCCATTCGGTGCTGTTTGGGATGAATTCTGCTTGAAGAATGATACGCCAGTTGGTACTGATTGGCTTAACAATATTCATGATTATGAACAAAAAGTTCAGTTTCCTCGTGATGAAAAATAATTTTTACTGATTTAACAAACAAAAAATAATTTTAAGAGGCGGAAGACATGAAAGACTTTATTGAATCTAAATATGTACACGAAATGGCACAAACAACGAATAATTTATATCGTCATGGCTGGGATGAACGCAATGGTGGAAACGTCAGCTTGCGTTTAACCAAAGAAGAAGTCTCACAATTTGCTGGCACGGATAAAGTATTACGCAATATTCCAATTGATTTTGATGCTAGTGAATTGGCTGGAAAATATTACTTAGTTACGGGTACTGGACGTTATTTTAAGAATATTATTGAATTTCCAGAACGTGATTTAGGTCTTATTCGGATTACCGATGAAGGAAACAGTGTTGACTTGATGTGGGGTTTTAATGACGGAGGGCAGCCTACTAGTGAATTTCCATCACATTTGATGAGTCATATCGAACGATTGAAGAAAGATCCAGATCAACGTGTCATTATGCATTGCCATCCTACGAATCTTGTAGCAATGAGCTTTACTAATCCGCTAAATTCTAAACATTTTAGTCGAACATTATGGAAGATGCATCCTGAATCAATCGTTGTCTTTCCAGAAGGTATTGGTGTTATTCCTTATATGTGTCCAGGTACAACAGCTATTGGACGAGCAACAGCTGAAAAGATGCAGAACTTTAGAGTTGTTGTTTGGCCGCATCATGGCGTTTTTGCTGCAGGTGATTCGTTAGATGAAACTTATGGTCTGGTCGAAACTGTTGAAAAATCGGCCTTGATTTATACAACGATTCAATCACAAGGTGGCGAAATTTTACAGAGTATTACTGATAAAGACCTTCATGATCTTTGCCACCGCTTCGATTTGAAGCCAAATCCAGAGTTCTTAAAGCCTGAAAAAGTAGCTGTAACAAACTAAACTCTAATAATGAAAGTTAAGTGATAAAGTGCGTGCTTTGGAAAGGAATACCACACTAGAAAATAATGATTGGGGTAAAAGATGGTCCTTTCTTGGCTTGTCATTACTCATAAATGCAACGGGCCATTCAATTACTATTGTGATGAACTTAGGAAGTGCCGTTTGGACCGCATCTGCAGTGAATCTGTATCATATGTGGCCACTTAGTTTGAGAGCTACGCTATTCCTTTGTGGAGTTGTTGTCGTCTTAATGAATGCGTTGCTTATTCAGCAATTTAATTGGAAAAGAATAATTGGGAATTTGTTATTCACCTTTCCGTTTAGTTACTTGATTCAATTATTTACACAGGTAATAAGTAAAACAGGCATAAATCAATTGCCTTTGAGTGTGCGGATTATAACTGATGTCTTTGGTATCTTGTGTGTGGCATTGGCAACATCCATTTATCAAAGAGCTAACATCATACTGCATCCCAACGATGATTTTATGCAGATCATTCGATTTAAATATATGAATGGAAATGCAACTCTTGCTCAGATGATTCACTACATTCCACCTGTTATCATTATGCTTATTACGTTTGTTATGACAAAACATCTGTGGGCGGTTAACATCGGTACATTAATTTGCTTATTTTTTCAAGGTACGTTCATTGGTTTCTTTGATAAACACGTATTTTTAAACTTAAAACATTATGGTTTGCATGTTATCAAATAAAAAATAGTTATGAATTCTATTGTGAATTCATAACTATTTTTTTTAGTTTAAATTAATTTCAAGAAAATTGATGCAATGATGACTGACGCAATTGACACAGTAGCAAAGCCGCCAACTAACATTTTTGGTAACATATTTTCTGTCAAAAATTCTTCTTCCTGCTCATTTTCAGCTACGCTATGGCAAATTTCGGTTGTTAGAATATAATCAGCTGGAAAACCAAATAAAGCAGTGAGTGAACAGGCAAAGGCCATTTCACGAGTCATGCCAAATGGTTTTGCCAATACGGATGAAGCAATGAACATTCCTAAAATGCCAAGTGCAATTAATACAATAATTTGAACTACAATACCACCCATAATTTGTGGTGTTGTTAAACTCAATTGTGCAAAGACATAGGCTAATAAACCATACATTAACCAGTTGAAGACACCGGCTTGGTTCAAAGCATTGTCTTCCAAGAAGCCAAGCTGATGCGCAACGACTCCAAAAATCAAACAAACCACATTTGCGTTGATGGCATTGTTAAGGAGGCCCGCCACCCAATTGCTAAAGAGGGCAACAAGGGCGATTCTAACAAGAATGAAAGCTGGTGTTTGATATTCATCAGGAAGATTGAAAATGCGTTGCTTAGGTTGTGCTGCGACGGCTTTTTTAGTCATTTTTGGGGCGTCTTCTTTAGCTTTTAAAGTGCCATCACGAAGACCAGTGACTAAACGGTGCCCTTCTTTTTTTAACATGACAGCAGTTAAGGGGTAGCCAATGACAGAATGGATAACATACATTGAGACTGGCAAAGCAACTAGCGTGGTAATACCAGCAGCTTTTAAACCATTCGTCATTAAAAGAGCAGCAACTAGACCACCAGTTAATGGCGGAATAGCGGCAACGACCGTGTGCCAATCGAAAATAACTGATCCCACAATTAAGGTTAAAATCAAAGTTCCTAAAACACCCAATAAAGCAATACATACTGCTTTCCATTGAGCAATTAATTCTTTCAGGTTCATCAGGGTTCCTAAGTGAACGAGTAAAATGGAAATACAAACACCCACAAACGGAGTGTCAAAAGAAGCTTGAGAAACAACATTTTTGGGAAGAATTGTCCAAAAACCAATGACGAATAAGACCGCAGTCACGAAAACAGATGGGATAAATGCTTTGGTAAGGCTGGAAACCCATTCACCAATTAACATGAAAAGCATGACACAAACAAATGCAATTAAGTATGACATATAAAAGCCTCCAAAATTCTATGTAAAAAATTAAAAATATTCTAATAGAACATTAATATAAGAACACCCATAAGTCAACGCAAAAAACGAATTATTTTTAACATCTCATAATTTTATAATTAAAAGCAAGTTTGACTAGACTGAAAATGAGAATTACAATCAAATACAAATATGCTTAAGGAGTGTAAAGATGACAAAAACGAACTATAAGAATTTTAATTTGTTTGATGGTGTGCATGAAAAATTACAAGTAAACGCCAATTTCACTGTTGATAATGAAACTGGCCGTCTTGTTGCTGGTGACAAGGCTGACGATGTTGTGGATTTAAAAGGAAAATATGTAATGCCGGGACTCATAAATGCCCATACTCATCTGATGATGCAGCCCCAGTCAAACAAGTTGGAATATCTTTCTGAAGCAGAAGTTACATTTAGTGCGATTGAAAATTTAAAAGAACTACTACGTTCAGGGGTTACTTATATTCGTGATTGCGGATGTGCCTTTGATGTTGATATCAAACTGGCTAAGTTGCAGCAAGAGGGTCAACATGTGGTTGGACCACAAATTTTACCTTCTGGTCGTCCAATGTCAATTACCGGTGGACACGGTGATTTTACAGAAGGTTGGGATGGAGATACCACTTGGGGTTATCTAACGGATTCAACTGACGAAATGCGTAGAGCAGTTCGAAAAGCATTTAAATATGGTGCCCGCAACATTAAAGTTATGGCAACTGGTGGCGTAATGTCTGCAACGGATCAGGTTGACGATACAGAATTAAGTTATGAAGAAATTAGAACGGCGGTTGAAGAAGCGCATTCCAAGCATATGACGGTGGCGGCACATGCTGAAGGTGCGAAAGGAATTCACAATGCTGTTAAAGCTGGTGTAGATTCAATTGAACATGGTTCATATGTTACGGATGAAGATATTGAATTGATGTTGCAGCAAGGGACATACTTAACACCAACACTAATTGCAGCTTATACCATTCCCAAATATGGACAAGGAAAATTACCGCAATATATGTTAGATAAAGCCAATGCTTTTATTAAAGACTATTTTGAAAGAATCGGCGCTGCAATTAAAGCAGGAGTCAAAATCTCCTTTGGTACGGATGCAGGAACACCATTCAATGGCTTTAAAGATACACCGTTCGAATTGCAGTTGTTAACGGAGGTAGGAGCTACTAATGTTCAAGCATTATTTGCGGCATCACAAAATAGTGCTAAATTGCTACATATTGATCAAGATTATGGCACATTGGAAATTGGAAAATTTGCTGATTTCTTAGTATTAGATTCCGATCCGGTAGCTGATGTAAAGGCTGTCCAACAAACCGATAAAAGTGTCTATCAACACGGCGCTAAAGTATATTAGTTCAAGGAGAAATGAAAATGAAAACAACCTATTTCAATGCTAAATTATTTAATGGAATTGATAATAAAATTGTTTCAGATGCTTGGTTTACTGTAGATGATGCAACTGGAAAAATTACGGAAACTGGAACGGAAACGCCATTAGATGATAATGCCCATGTGGATTTACAGGGACAGTACGTTATGCCCGGTTTAATTAATGCACATACACATTTAATGATGAATCCTGATACAAATAAATTGGAATTTTTATCAGAAACAGAAATCGCTTTTGGTGCTTTACGTAGTTTGAAAGAGTTACTTCACTCTGGTGTGACCTATATTCGCGATTGTGGTTGTGCTTTCAATGTAGATTTAAAGTTATATAAATTGGCAGAAGCAGGACAATTATCCGGTACTGAAATTGTACCCAGTGGACGACCAATTTCGATTATCGGTGGACACGGTGATTTTCGTGAAAATGAAGATGGAAAGACTAATTTCTCATACTTAGTTAGTTCACAAGATGAGGTGCGTAAATCTGTTCGTGAAGCATTTAAACAAGGTGTCAAAAATGTCAAGGTAATGTCCACCGGTGGCGTAATGTCAGCAAATGATCAAGTTGACGATACAGAATTAAGTGAAGCCGAAATGCAAGTCGCCGTTGAAGAAGCACATTCTAAACATATGACGGTGGCTGCTCATGCCCAAGGTAATCAAGGTATTCAAAACGCTTTAGATGCCGGTGTTGATTCAATTGAACACGGAATTTACGTAGATGAACAACAAGCCACGTTCATGCGTGAACATAATGTCTATTTAGTCCCTACTTTAAATGCCGCTGCTTCAATTACTAAGTACGGAAAAGACAAGATTCCAGATTATATGATTAACAAAAATAAAAAAGTGCAGACTGATTTTTATAAGAATGTGGCGATGGCCTTGCAAAAAGGAGTCAAAGTTGTTGTGGGTACTGATGCTGGAACACCATTTAATAGTTTTAAAACCGGAACTTGGGAAGAAATGGCTATACTGGTTCACGAGATTGGTGCGACTCCTTATCAAGCATTGCTAGGTGCAACAAGTTATGCAGCACAATTGCTACGGATTGATAACGAGTATGGTAGTTTAGCTGCTGGAAAAGTTGCGGACTTTTTGGTTTTAAAGGAAAATCCATTAGAAAAAATTGAAGCAGTTCAACAGCCTGATAAAGAAATTTATAAAAAAGGTCATAAAGTTGTGTAAATGGAATCTGATAACCATTTAAGGTCAGGTTTTTAGGTGTTTATTTCCGAAATACGCTACAATTGGAATATCTTATCGAAAGAAAGGCATTTCGGATGAAGTATTTACTCTTGTTACGCGGTATTAATGTCGGTGGACATCATAAAGTAGTCATGAAAGAACTGAAAGCAAGTTTGACAGAGATTGGATTTACAAACGTGATTTCTTACATCAATAGTGGGAACTTAATTTTTGAGAGTGAACAAGCTCAGATGATCGTGACACAAAAGATTAAAAAGGTTTTGAAGGAAAACTATACTTTTCCGATTACAATGCTTGTGATTTCGGCCGTTGACTATCAACAAGACTTTTCGCATGTTCCTGAATGGTGGGGTGCTGATCCTAGTTTGCGTCACAATGCGCTATTCATGTTACCTAATTTTGATCTTGAAGCTGTGCAACAATTAAAAGAACAAATTACAATTTATGATCAGATTGAACTCAAAAATCAGGTGATCTTTTGGAGTTCAACGTTTAAAAAAGATTTTAGTAAGTCCATTTATTCCAAACTCATGAAGGCTTCTTTTTATAAAGAGGTTACGATTAGGAACAGAAATACGGCCTTGAAGCTATTACAGTTATTGCAGGACTAATTAAAATAACCAAAGCTTACTTCTAAGAAGTTGACCATTCAGAAGATAAGCTTTGGTTATTTATTTGATGTTATTACTTTACTTGTTTTTGTAAAACAGATTCAATCTCATTTGTCATTTTCAATGGATTAGTTTTTGGTGCGTAACGTTTAACGACATTTCCATCACGATCAACAAGAAATTTGGTAAAATTCCACTTGATTGAAACGCCTAATGTGCCAGGTGCCTCTTTAGTAAGATAGGTAAATAACGGAAGGGCATCCTTGCCATTGACATCAGCAATAGTGTGCATCGGGAAGCTAACGCCATAGGTTGTACGGCAAGCTGCAGCGGCCTCCTGACTGGTTGAAACCTCTTGTTTGAATTGATTAGATGGAAATCCTAAAATCATAAGGCCTTGATCTGCATAGGTTTGATAAAGTTGTTCTAGTTGTTTAAATTGTGGGGCAAATCCACATTTAGTGGCAGTGTTCACGATAATCATGGGATGACCACGATATTTAGAAAGTGAATAACTTTCGCCATTTTCAAGTGTAACAGTGTAATCGTATATAGACATTTTGGAGGACCTCCTTATAGCTATTATAGCCATTATTCAAGTAAAAAGCGTGTCTTCTGATCAAAATAGGGTATTGGGTTAAATTTCTGTCAGGATGAGTAGGGTTAAGCTGTTAAGAAAAAGAAAATAAAACTAACACGAAGTTCTTTATAAGTTGTAACATAAAAGTTAGTTATTTTTTAGAAGGTAGGGAAGCTCAGTGTCAAAACGTCAAATTTTGATCGTCACCTGCGCGTTATTGTTATCTAATGCAATGAGTGGGTTAGACGGTACCATTATTAATACGGCTTTGCCAGCCATTATTTCGGATTTACACGGGATTGAAATGATGGGCTGGATTGTGGCCGTTTTTCTACTCGGAACGGCTGTGAGTACCCCACTGTGGAGCAAATTGGGTGAACATATTGGTAATAAAGGTGCCTATCAATTAGCCGCCTTATTCTTCGTTGTGGGATCACTACTACAGGGATTATCACCTAATATTGTTTTTCTGATTATTACCAGAACAATTGCTGGAATTGGCAATGGAGGAGTGGTTTCACTTCCTTACATTATTTATGCACGAATGTATACAAATCCGCGTAAACGCATGAAAGTTTTAGGCTTTGTTTCTGCTAGTTACAGTACTGCAACCATTATTGGACCACTAGTTGGTGGTTTCATTGTGGACGCGTTTACTTGGCACTGGGTCTTTTACTTAAATGTACCGATCGGCTTGTTATCAGCACTTCTAGTTCAGATATACTATCAACTTGAAAAAGAACCTCAGCGTAATAAACCTGTGGATTACTGGGGATCGATTTTGATGACAGTTGGGCTCACAAGTTTGCTAGCAGGAATCGAAATGATTGGTAGTGCTAGCAACGTTTTTGTTTTTGGTGCTTTAATTTTGGCCGCGGTCTGTTTGGCAGCCATGGGTCATTACGAGAGCCGGGTTGCGGATCCCATTATTCCAAGCCGGTTATTTAAAAATCGTGCGTTAGTCATTGATTTTACGCTGTTTACCTTAATTTGGGGTGCATTCGTTGGCTTTCTGATATACAGTCCGATGTGGGCCCAGGGCTTGCTAGGCACATCAGCATTAATTGGTGGGGCGACTCAAATTCCGAGTTCTTTTACTAACTTTATGGGCTCTGGATCAGTTGCACCACTACGCCGGTTTTTCACGCCACAAAAAGTGGTCGCTTTAGGCATTATCATGTTAGTTGTTTCCTTCGTATTACTTGTGGTTGGTGGAGTTAAAACGCCTTACTGGATTCTGCTTTTAGCGGGCGCATTTGAAGGCTTTGGCAATGGGGCCTGCTTCAATGAACTTCAAGTGAAGGTCCAACAAGATGCGGAAGAAAAGGATATTCCGGTAGCAACCTCGTTTAGTTTCTTAATTCGCATGTTGAGTCAAACCTTTACAGCTTCAATTTTTGGTTTGGTTATGAATCAGGCGTTACGCAAAGGTGTGGCACAAGCAAACGGAGCAATCACCATGAAAATGATGAACAAATTGAGTGATGCCACTAACATCAACTCATTACCAGCAAAATTAATTCCGCAAATGCGGGTAATTTTACATCATGGCTTACATAACATTATGTTGTTATCATTAGTGTTAATGATGGTATCGCTAGGTATTAATATTTGGGCACAGTATTTAGAAAAACGTGCCCACGTAGAAGCATAGTGCCTTAGAAGTGGGTTGAAAGTTTAGAAAGAAGTTGATCATTGTGTCATTGTGGCTTACTTCCATTATTTTATTAGCAGCCGGTCTGTCAGCGGGTTTTGTATCCTCGATCGCTGGGTTAGCTTCCTTAATTTCGTATCCGGTCTTACTACTATTAGGACTACCTCCCGTTAGTGCCAATGTGACTAACACAGCAGCGCTTATATTTACCGGGGCGGGATCCAGCATTTCTTCGTTGCGGGAATTAAGTCATGTTCGAAAAACTAAGTGGAAGGTCACCTTTTACGCTTTAATTGGAGGTGTTTTGGGGAGCGTTTTATTGGCGTTTGCGCCGGCAACAACATTTGAGCGGGTGGTGCCTTTCCTTGTTTTGGGAGCCGGTTTGTTGATGATTTGGTCACAGTTCAGAAAAACACCGCCACAAAAAAAGGTCAATCCACATCAATTAAGAACCACGATTTTAAAGAACATCGCAATCTTTTTAGTAGGTGTGTATATCGGCTATTTTGGGGCATCGGCTGGCATGATCTTGTTAGCCATATTAATCGTGACTTTGAATAATACATTTGGCGAAATTAATGCGATTAAGAATTTTGCGGCTTTTATGACGAACATTTTATCTCTAGTTATCTATGCCTTTACAACCAAAGTGTATTGGTGGATGGTATTACCATTGGGGATTGGCATGTTTGTGGGTGGCTATTTAGGTCCCGTGCTTGTTCGCCATGTACCTGTGAAGCCCCTGAGAATTATCATTTCTTTTGCGGCATTCGGTTTAGCAGGTTACCTGTTTTATACCGCGTATTTTTAAAAATAAAAACGATTGGGAGAATGATTCTCCTAATCGTTTTTTTGTTATTTTAAATTTTAAATGGTAAAACTGAATTTGCGTGCCGTTCACTAATTGTAGGCAGGTAGACTGGATGACCTAAACCAAAACCTTGTAGCATGTCGACGTGATAGTTGATTAGCATTTTGAGATCATCACGATTTTCAATACCTTCGACTGTAAACAGCTTATGATGTATGTTGGCTTCATGATTCCAGAAATTAAGGGCGGGTATGACCTGATCCATATTGTGCATACTCCGAAAATTTTGTATGGCGAATTTGTATTCGTGTACGCATGGATTGAGCATGCGCACACGCTCAATTTGGTTATCACCAAAGCCGACATCGTCAACGATTAGGTGGATTCCTGCGTGATAAAAATTCTTGGCAGCTGCTAAAATTTGCTGATTAGAAATCATGGGGGTGGCAGGATGCTCGGTTAGTTCAACGGATAAGATAATGGGCTGCAACTGGGCCTTGATGGCATGCAGAGCTTGACAAAATCCCTGATCAATAAATTGTTCGGGATCCAGATTAATAGAGATTTCTTTAAAATTCTTTTGAATAGCTGGGACTGTTTTTAAAAGTAAATCGGCTATTTGACTGGGTGGAAATTGACTGAAATTCTGTGGTAGAACCCAACTGTCACCATCTTTTTCACGTAAAAAGAACTCATAACTGATTGGACTAAGTGGCTCTACGCTAAATTTAGATTGTCCCCAAAACCTTATCATGATAGGTGCCCCCATTCATTTAATACCAGAATGATTTCTATAATTAAGATACATGTTATTATTCGGTAAGCGTTTTATATCGACATCATTCTAGCACATCTAGCATAAAACACAATAGAATTTTGTATGTTTTACAGACAAATGCTTCTAAATTCATACTTAATTAGGCTAATTCACAAAAAAACAGCCCGTTTGAGTGTGACAAACTAACTGTTTTTGTCTTGTTGTGGTTCAAGTGAAATCTGATTTCTTCCTTGGCCTTTAGAGTGGTAGAGCATCTGATCAGCACGCTCATAAAAGAGGTTGGCTGAAATGTCACTTGTTTGCAATTGTGCGACTCCCATAGATAGGGTAATTCGGAGGTCTTCGTCGTTTACGGTAAAGATGCGGTAGCGTACGCGATCTTGGATGCGGTGACTGAAAATTCCGGCCTGCTTTAAATCCATATTAGGTAGCAAAATGTTAAATTCTTCACCGCCGACACGATAAGCTTTGGCTTCGGGAACTTTTGCCGTCTCTGTAAGAATAATTTTGGCTATGGCTTTTAAAATAACATTGCCAGCGAGATGACCATAATCATCATTGACACGTTTAAAGTAATCAATATCAATGGCCACCATTGTCAGAGGAGTCTTTAAGTTGTAAAACTTGGCGTACTGAGAGGCAAATTCTTCTTTAAAAGCTAAATAGTTACTTAACTTAGTTAAAGGATCTGTAGTAGCCTTCTGACTTAGTAAGGTGAGGTAATTATCTTCAGCGTTTAAATGTGTAATTCCAAATTCAAGGACGGCATTCATGACTACGAAGCTAAACCAATTGTACAGGGCCTTTGATGTGGAAATTGTTCCAAAATAAGGTAATTTTAGTTCAGCGAATAACAGCCACATGCCACCAACAAAGACATCTAATAGGCCAATTAAATAGATACGGCGTAATTCGAGTTTTCTTGAAATACTGGTTAGTCCAAGGATGAGCGTGTAAAGCCCCCACGTAAATAGGAAAAATAAGAGGGTACCAGAACTAAATCCCCATAAATAAATCCGCATTAGAGAACTCACTAGAATGATTGTCACACTACTCCGTTTATTGAGATAAATGGTCACATAAAAGAGTAGTAATAAACGAAAATCAACGAAGTTTAGATCATGGGTATAACGAGCCACAACGATTTCAAAATAGATGGCCAAAACAGAAAAATAAATAACGCTAAATGTCGCTAATCTACCAGAAAGATAATTTAGTGGACGCGCAAAACTTCCTGAGTGGGAGATTAGCATTCGCGCTAAAATTTGAAAGAAAACGACGACCCCTAATGTCACAAAAATACCTGTAAACAAAGGGGATAGTAACCATACATGTTGTGTCAATGTGTCTCATCTCTTAGCTAAATAATTAAGGTGTCGCTTTAAAAACCAGGCTGTAAAATCCTTATACCTGTAATAGTTAATATAGAATACCTTTTCATTTTTATTATAGCAGAGAAATTGCTGCCCAATAACGCATCCGCAAGAAAGGTTTTGAAAACAAAAAATCGCCATGCCAGAAATTGACTTCTAGCAGGCGGTTTTTACTGAGTTAAAAATGACGTTTTAATTAGAACAAGCAGCAATGCTGCCTAAAGGATCGTTTTGAGTTGGCAGATAGACTGGCCGGCCTAAAACATAGCCTTGCAGCATATCAACTTGGTAGTGCGAAAGAATGAGGAGGTCCTCTTTGGACTCAACCCCTTCAATGGTAAACAGTTTGTGGTTCTTTTTAGCTAGTTCATGCCAGAAAGTTAGTTTAGGCATAATCTTATTAAGGGTCACACCAGGACGGAAATTCTGAACGGCAAATTTGTATTCATGGACATAAGGATCTAAAAGCTGAACGCGCTTTAGCTGATTATCACCAGACCCCACATCATCGAGGATCAAATACAAATTAGCACTGTTGTAACGGCGAGCTGCTTCAATGAGTTGATCTTCAGTGGTGCCTTGGACGGTCGCATGCTCAGTCAATTCAATGGCTAAATGAATACCAGCAAGTTTGTTTTTGACTGAAAATAAAGTTTGGCAAAATTTAGGATCAATAAATTGATCGATATCTAAATTAATTGAGATGTTTTGGATATTTTTCGGTAATCTTGGTGTTGTTTGCATCAATAATTCACAAATTTGATCAGCTGTGAATTTACTAAAATCATTTGGAACTTTCCAATTATTAGCAGATCCCTCACGAATAAAAAGTTCGTAACCTACTGGTGCTAGCGGCTTGCGCGAAAAACGTGGTTGTCCCCAAAATCTAATCATCACTTACATCCCCAATCCTAAATAAAAAAGACCCGTACTTGACTTTCTCAAGTATGGGTCGTGTGCAATGTCGAAACATTGACTGAGCTTTTTTTATTTAATTTGCTTTGTTTATAGTTATAGTTTAGCACTTGAAATGAAAAAATTAAAGTTGTTTTTCAGAAAAATTGAATAAACATGATTACTCTCGTTCAGGCTGTGAAGAAAGTGAGGCGTGCGGCTCTTCTTGTGAAACGGTAATCCGATCACGTCCCTCGCCTTTAGAATGATACAGCATTTGATCAGCGCGTTCGTATAAAAGATTTTGTGTGACATCACTTTCTCGTAAGGTTGTGACACCCATTGAGATGGTAATATGAATTGCCTTTGAATCTGCAATTGAAAAAGTCGTCTGGCGAATCTGTGCCTGTAATTGACGACTAAATTCATGTGCTTCTTCTAAATCAGTGTTGGGCAGTAAAATGTTGAATTCTTCTCCACCAACCCGATAGGCATGTGCATTTGGAATCTTGGCAACCGCCTCAGACAAGATGGCTCCCATGGCTGCTAAGACCTTATTACCAGCTAAATGTCCGTATTGATCGTTGACACGTTTAAAGTAGTCAATATCTAACGTGATCATCGCCAACGATTGGTTGTCATGATGGAAAGCTTCAAATTGAGTTGTGAAGTCTTTTTTGAAAACTGAGTAATTTTCTAAATGTGTTAAGGGATCAAAGGTCGCTTGATGCACTAATGTGGTGAGATAATCATTTTCATTATTAAGCCACATCAGGCCATAGTAAAGGAAAGCATTCATGATCATAAAGCTCACCCAGTAGTAAAAAGCATCCCTTAGAGAAATGATGCCCAAAGATTTTGAATGGATAAAGTATAAGCCAAACCAAAAGATTTGAACAATGACATCTAAAATAGCAACTAATAAATATTGTTTAGCTTGATATTTGCGTACCAAATGAAGATTTATGGAAAATAGAAGGTACATGACAATGGTTAATAAAATGAAGTTCCAAGTGCTAGCGTTAGGCCCCAAAAGTAGTAAGCGGGCAATGATGCTCGTAAGGATTACAATTAGACTCGTGCGCTGTCCTAAAAAAATGATCACGTAAGACAAGAGCAAGAGGCGGAAATTTATGAACGCGATGTCTTGGTTAGTTTGGGCGGCTGCAAATTCAAAGTAAACGCCAAGGATAGAAAAGTAAGCCACACTCAAAAGAGATAGGCGGCCCACCAAGTAATTAAGGGGTTGCGTGCCCTGGTTAGTATGATTAACAAAAGAACGCACTAATAATTGAAAAAATAAAATAATGCCAAGGGTGACAAAAACGCCCGTAAAAAGTGGGGAAATCAGCCAGGCCTGTTGTGTCAAGGTAATTCATCTCTTAACTAATAAATTTTAATGGAATTAAATTCCACTCCTATATTAGGGTAGTAAATGTACAAATTATAACAAATTATCCGATTCTTTCACAAATTAAAGATGTTATATTTGGGAGCAAAAAAACAGCCATCAAAGTAGTCGGGATGGCTGTTTAACACTAATAATAGTGTGGCATGTTTGACCATGCGTCAGACAATTGTCTGATAAGATTTGGCACCTTATACATGTAGTGTAACATAACTGCTGTGCAATAACGTCATTTTTAAGAAATTGCGTAGAAAAATAATCTTTATATCCCTATTTTGAATTTGATGCATTTTAATTTTTTGTTTGAATTGCATTTTTAATCAGAATATACTGTTTCTATGTACTAAAAGTTAGCATAAATTAGAGATGGGATGTGAAGGACACATGTGTACAAGCGTCATGTATCAAAACGCAGAGGGCAATTGGTTTTTAGCGCGAACAATGGATTTTTCATTTGAATTAGGCGGTCGCCCTGTTGTCATACCAAGAAATTTTCATTTTAAGAGTGATGCCACCGAAGCAGGATTTGATACCAAATTAGGTTTTGCTGGTGCAGGCCGTGACCTAAAGGGGTATATTCTGGTTGATGGTGTCAATGAAGCGGGCGTGGGAGCTGCAACCCTTTATTTTGATGGCTTGGCAAAATTTGCTGAGCATAATGAAGCCACGAAAACAAACTTGGCACCCCATGAAGTGATCAATTGGATTTTAGGAAACGTAGCTAGTGTAGCAGATTTGAAAGCTAAAATTAATCATGTGAATATTGTGGCAATCGCAAATGAATTATTTAAAATGATCGTCCCACTACATTGGATTGTGGCAGACAAAACAGGAGCTTGTGTGGTCTTAGAGCAAGACGAAAACGGGATGAAAGTAATGGATGATCCTGTTAAAGTTATGACGAATAGCCCCGATTTTCAGTGGCACTTAAAGAATTTGAATAATTATGTGCAATTAAAAGCAACTTCTCATAGCTCTAAGAAGTATGGTGAATTTGAATCAGATGCATACGGCTTAGGGAGTGGTGCACTTGGGTTGCCTGGTGATTACACCTCTGTTTCTCGTTTTGTACGCGCCGCATTTATTCGGCAAAATACAGAAAAAGCGGCCACAACTAGTGGTGCGATTAATGCTTTGTCACATATTTTAAATAGTGTGGAGATTCCTAAAGGTGTTAAGGCTGATAATGAAGGTGGCTGTGATTACACGCAGTATCGTGGTTACATGGATCTTGATGAAGGTGCCTATTATATGCAACCTTATGATGACCAAACAATTACGCGGGTGGTTTTGATACCAGAACTACTCAACGCCAGTGAACCTAGCGAATATCCCTTGCAAACCGAGCAACAATTTCATTCAGTTAATTAGTTTAATAAACATCAGATGATACGAAAAGAGACGATACGCTTCTTTCAGCTGGTGTTTTTATTTTGCCTAACTATCGTGATTGAAGAATTTTAAATGCTATAATTCAATTATTAGCGCGATAGCTGAAGGAGCGGATATTAAAATGGCATTTATTACTTTAAAAGATGAAACGAAACAGTATGTGATGGAAAACAACGTGATTGTCGCCAATGATAAGATCAGTTTTGATATCGATGAAGGTGAACTGGTGATTATTTTAGGTGAATCAGGGGCAGGAAAATCGACCGTTTTAAATATGTTGGGTGGCATGGATCACCCCAGCTCGGGCAATATTTTGATTGATGGTCAAGATATTGCGACTTACAATGAACGACAATTGACGGAATATCGACGTACCATGGTTGGCTTCGTCTTCCAATTTTACAATCTGATTCCTAATTTAACAGCTAAAGAAAATGTGGAATTGGCCAGCCAAGTCACAGACGATGCCTTGGATGTGGAAGAAACCTTAAAACATGTGGGACTGGCGCAACGGATGGCTAATTTTCCGGCTCAATTATCTGGTGGGGAACAACAGCGGGTGGCCATTGCACGCGCACTTGCTAAAAATCCGAAGCTCTTGCTTTGTGATGAGCCAACTGGTGCTTTGGACTATCATACGGGTAAACAGATCCTTAAGCTTTTACAAGATACAGCGCGAAAAACAAAACGAACGGTCCTCATTGTGACCCATAACTCCATGATTGCGCCAATGGCAGACAAAGTGATCCACTTAAAGGACGCTAAGGTTCAAGGAATTGACATCAACAAGCAACCAACTCCCGTTGAAGACATTGAATGGTAGGTGTAAAAATGAATCGAACATATTTTAAGGCTACCATTCGTGAAATTAGCCAGTCGATGGGGAAGTTTATCTCAATTGTCCTCATTATTTTGCTAGGATCTTTGCTTTATGTCGGAATTCGTAGTGTTGGCCCTGATCTGAATCAATCTGCCAATCATTACTTCAAACAACAAAAGTTAAGTGATGTGAAAGTAAGCGCCACAATAGGATTAACGAACCGCGACTTAACTTCAATTAAGCAAACTAAGCAAGTAAAAACCGCCATGCCCTTTCATATGACGACTTTGCAAAAAAGTCGAAGCCAAATTGTGAGTGTGTATGGTTACCAAAAACAAGCGTCATTGGATCAACTAAAATTAGTGAGTGGCAAACTGCCACGCCGAGCTAATGAAATGGTTTTGGACCATAAGGCTAAAGAAAATGGTTATCAAATTGGTGATACCTATCGTCTACCAAAAAACGATAATTTAAGGCGACACACGTTTAAGGTGGTTGGCTTTGTTAACTCCCCTCAGTATATTAGTAGTACCGATCGTGGCACCACGAATTTGGGTAACGGAACCGTCAATTATTTTGCATATGTCCCTAACCAAGTTTTTAAGCAAAAAGTCTATGCGGGTATTGCTGTAGCATTTAAAAATCCCAATCAGTATGCAGCCGGCACAGATAAGTATAATAATTATGTAGACTCTCAAAAAAATAAGTTAAAAAAGCAACTTAGCAAGCGACCACAGGAACGTCAAAAGCAGTTACAAAATACGGCCCAAGCAAAGTTAAATCGCCAAAAAGCGCAAGTGGTGCAGCAAGAAAAACAGTTGGATAAGGTACCAAATGGGTATCAAACAGCTAAAACGAAGGCTGCTAAGCAGAAGTTGACGGCCGCTAAAACCAAAATTAAACAAGCAGAAACGCAAATTAAAGCGATTGATAAACCAAGCTATTTCTATAATGAGCGCAGTGCCAATCCGGGTTATCAAGATTATTTTGATGAGTCGCACAGCATTGCGGCCATTGCGATTATTTTTCCAGGTTTCTTCTTATTTATTGCTATCTTGATTACCTTTACAACAGTTTCACGCATGGTGGAAAAGAACCGTCGTGAAATTGGGTTGATGCGAGCGCTAGGTTATACCAAACATGAAATTGCGATGAAGTATATTATCTACACACTGTTAGCTGGTATTCTAGGAGCTGGATTGGGAAGTGTGCTCGGGATGCTGACCCTGCCTCAATTTATTTTCAGCCTTTTAACCAATAATAATTTAACGCAATTTGTGGGAGTTATGCCATGGTCTTATTTGATAGAAGCCATGATTGCCGGCTTAATTGCGACACTTGGTAGTGCCTTAAGCGTCTTGATGATTAATTTACGTGAAGTACCAACAAATTTAATGCGAGAACGTGCGCCCAAAGCCGGCAAACGAATCCTATTGGAAAGAATCACGCCACTGTGGAAACGATTAAGTTTTAATCAGAAGGTCAGTTACCGTAACTTATTTCGATATAAAGGCCGCATGTTGATGACAATTGTGGGAATTGCGGGTTGTACGGGACTAATTTTGACCGGATTTGGCATTCAAAATTCTGTCGATGATTTGGTTCCTGCGCAATATGATGATGTTCAGCATTTTCAAGCAATTGTTACGGTCGATAAAGCAAACCGAAAGGTGCACACAGACCAAATTTCTGCACAAAAAGAAGTGCTAATTAAATCAGTGACAGCAAGACCAACGCATGGAACAGCCAATGATACGGTGACGATGGTGGTTCCTAAGACGAAGACTCATTTTAAGCAGTTTGTGAGTTTGAATAGCCTGAAAAATGGCCAATCAATAGAACTAGCCAATGACGGGGTCATTTTATCAGAAAAATTAGCGACTGATATGAATGCCAAAAAAGGGGGCTATGTCTCACTCCAAGTTAATGGAAAACGGGTTCGTGCCAAAGTTTCTGGGGTCATTAAAAATTATGCGGGCCACTGGATTTATACGACGCCTACATACTACCGAAAACTAACACACAAAACTTATCGCGCCACCTCGCGATTGATAAAAACGCGTCAGATCAAAAAAACGCAACGGGATGAACTTAGTCGTCAGTTGCTCAAACAGACGGGTGTTTTAAACGTGAGTTTTCCAAGATATGCTGCTAGTGCTTTAAGTACTGGCGGACTGGGTTCAGTTGTTTTAATTATGATTGTGATGTCCGGTGCTTTAGCTTTGGTGGTCTTATACAATCTAACTAATATTAATATTTCTGAACGAATGCGCGAACTTGCCACAATCAAAGTTCTGGGCTTTTATGATCGCGAAGTAACAGCATACGTAGCCCGTGAGAACGTCATTTTTACTATCGTTGGCATTGTCGTTGGTTGGGGAATCGGAATTTTCTTACACCGATTTATTATGATTAAGGCCCAAACCGGTAGTATTTTATTTCCAATGACTATCCATTATCCTGGCTACCTCTGGTCGGCGTTGATCACTGGATTGTTCAGTTTAATCATTGGCATTTTGACGCATTATCGGTTGAAACGTATTGAGATGTTGGATGCGCTGGCAGCAAGTGAGTAATTTTCAGATAAGAAATAACGGGGAGTGACAACTGATATGCAAGACAAACAACAGAAAATCTTTAATTCGGCGCAGCAAATGTTTAAGGAATACGGATTTAAGGGAACTAATATTGTCAAAATAACGCAGCATGCGGGGGTCGCGACCGGTACTTTCTATCGTTTTTATAACTCCAAAGAAGAGATTTTTATTCAAGTTTATGCAGCTGAAAATGATCGCGTTAAACAAACTGTGCTTAATGACAATGACCTTGATGAAGAGCCACGAACCCTGTTGCCCAAGGTAATTCACCAACTAATGGCTCAAATGAATGTAAGCCTTATTTTGCAGGCATGGTATACGAATCCTAAGTTAAAACAATTAATTAAGGATAACTCTTCGATGCAGGATGATTTTATGTATCATACGGTTTTTCAACTAATTAAACACTGGCAAACACGCAACTTATTGCGTCCAGAAATGACAATGGCTCGAGTGCAGCAGTTGTTTGAAGCACTGGTTGTGGTAAATAATCATCAGGAGGAATTGCCCACAGGTGATTACAAACAGCTATTTACAGATCTCATTGAAGGCGTATTAGATCGCATTTTAAAATGAATGGCTTCATTATTGGTAGAAGTAAAATAAAAAGCACATAAAAAACCATCTCATTAAATTCCAGCGAATTTAGTGGGATGGTTTTTGAATACTTAAAGAATTTGACTTTCTTTAGAGAAAGTAACCTGATCGGAATGCGATCGTTTGCGTTGATTGTGCAAACGGTACTGTTTAGGCGTGGTGTCAGAGAACTTTTTGAAATGCTTAATGTAATTACTGGAATCGTAGTAATTGAGCATACGGGCGATTTCACTTAAAGGTAAATCGGTATGCAAAAGTAGCTTTTTGGATTCGTCAACTCGTTGCTTATCAATATAACTTTGAATAGACATCCCCATTGTGTGAGTGAACAAGCGGGAGACATACTGATACGAGAGGTTTAAATACTCGGCGATGCGAATTGGCTGCATTTTATCATACAAGTGCATATTGACGTAATATGTAATTTGATAAACCTGCTTAGGTACCGTATCGGTTGAGGTGATTTCATCCTCTGGTGTTTGTAAATTGAAAAAGTCTTTGCAGATTAATTCTAAAATTTTGCGGAAAATTTCGGTGTTTTCCGGTTTTTCCGGCGTGAGCCAGTCAAAATAAGCTTCACGTAATTGTACAAAGTTGGTGGCATTAAAATGATTGGATAAACCAGTCATGGTAAAGTCACTCACGATATTAATTAGGCTCCGGTGCAATTCTTCGTGAGTTGCCTCTGCCACGAGGTCACTGTGGCGCTCAAAGAAAGAGGCCACTTCACGTTTGGCACGTGCTGGTTCTCTTTTTTCGAAGTTAAAGATTAGACTGTATTCTAAAAAGGAAAAACGAAGTAAGTAATTTGATTTTTTTGAATCTAATTTATGTTGTGCAAAGTTAAGTTGGTCATAGTCATAATAGAACATATGCCGTTTCCTCCAAGCTACTTATTTTTTTATAGTTAGAATTCTAAAAAGGGACGCAGATAAAATAATACCACAAATTTAATCATCTATTCAATATATTTTTGATTTTTCATATATTTGTAATATTTAATTTTACAATAATCATCTTAATTCTGCCAAAGGCTAAGCGTATTTGCGTTGCTTTATCAAAAAAATAGGAGATAAGCCGCTAAATTGGATGAAATTAATTTTCCACACCGCTATTATACTATTTTTTTAGTATTAATAAAGCAATTTCATTTTTTAAATTTACCAAATAAAAAACGCAAATCCTAGAGAATTATTTCTAAGATTTGCGTATAGCATCAAGATTTTTTTAAAAAACCATGTTCCAAAATGGTTACATATTGTTTGGCGTGTTTGATGATGGTATCGAAATCAGTCAAACTGGCCTGTGGATGTTTTTGCATAAAAGCTTTAGTTTCCGCACCAATTTGAGTCATCATGCCCATCATCAAATTTTGAATACTTTCTCGACTGACATCATCGCGAATGGCTAGACGATCTAAAACAGGAGCAATGAGCGCTTTAATGTTACCGCTAGTTTGTTGGGCGTAAAATTGAGCAATTTCATGTTTTAAAGGGGCGGGGGCATCCCCAACCTCTGCGTAAGCATCCAGCAAAACTTTAAATTCTTCTGGGTATTTTAATTGCAGTTGAATTTTATACTTAGTGGCGTTAGCGATCATTTCACCTAAGTCTTGTGAATCTTGCCAAACACGGTAATCAGCGACCGCCATGATATGGTCAGTTGCATATTTCACAGTGGCTAGGTAGAGATGAGCCTTATTACCATAATAACGGAAAATAATGCCTTTTGAGACAGCCGCTTTGTCGGCAATATTCGCTGTTTTTGTCCCTCGGTAACCGTGGTGGGCAAATTCATCTAAAGCGTTGGTCATGATGCGTGTGATTTTTTCCGGATCTTTTGGTATCTTAGTATCTTTTTCGGTCATTAAGGACGCATCCTTTCGCTAATTTTCGAGTAGATCTCGTTTTTGATATCCAATGAATCCTACTATGAATAAGATTAGGGCTAGCAGTAATAAAAGACCAAAGTTAGTCCAGTTGACATTATTAACCGGGACTTGATTGATCCAACCATAAGGGGTGATTTGTTGGGCCCATTTAGGAATATTCATGAGATTCCCAAAGTATAGACTAATCAAGCCGTAAATAGGGAGAAGCCAGATGATTGCCTGCAATTTTGGCAGCCACCCAACGAGTAGTGCACCAATTCCCAAGATAACATACAAGGCAGGCAAATAGCCCCAAAAGCCACGTAACAAGCGGGTTAGTGTTAAAGGATCCTTCATAACGGCTGCATTAGCTAACCACATTCCAAAAATGGCAGCCAATAAGGTAAATGTGCCCATGATCAAAGCAACAGCTACATAACTTATAAAAATATGGTTGCGAGAAATTGCCTTGGCGTGAATTTGCTCCAACCAGCCTTTGCGTTCGTCATTATTGATGCGTAGTAAAGTTTGCATGCTGGGTACGGTTGCCAAGACGGCAAAGACAATGAGTAGCAAGGCAGCAAACTTGAGTACGATGAGATGACTGGCAGCATTCAGCGCGTTTTTCCCTAAAAGAGAGCCCATCATAGGATTAGCTTTGAGAATATCGCCAACCGTTCCAAAAATAGAACCATACGAAATTCCCATGACACAAAGGCCCAGTATCCAAGCAATTAGGCTAAGTCGATCGAGACGCATGACTAGAGTAAAGGGACCACTTAGTAGAAAGGTGGCGCGTTTTCTTCCGCCTCGCGTGGTAAGTAAGCCTGCGCCCACATCACGATGCCGGTTTGCATAAAAAGTTAATAGAAGAAGTACCGTCGTCAGACTTAGCATGAATAACACTGGAAGCCAGTTATTTTGATCATAAATTGATAATTTTTCGACCCAACCAAAAGGGGAAAGATAGGTCCAGTCCGCGTTTTTAACGTCTGTGATCATTCGTATTAGGTAAGTGACACCTAAAAATAAATAACTAAGCATGGTTGCACCACGAGGATTGTCGCTGATTTGCGCCATAAATAGGGAGCTACTTCCGAATAGGAACCCACAGGCAGCAAGTCCACTTCCAGTGAGAAGATTACCAATTGTGGACATTCCCGTCATTCCAGAAATTTGAATTCCCAAAAAGAAAAGACAACCCATGAAGAGGTTAATTAAAAATAATTCGATGGTTGCAGCTAATAAAGGACTTTGTTTGCCGACCGCATGTGCCGCGATCAATTCGACAGTACCATTGCTTTCTTCACCGCGTGTGTTGCGAACGGCAAAATAAATATTCATGATTGCCATAAATAGGGCCATAAAGACCATCATTTCACTGGCAAAGATATCTGCAGTGGTGTAAGGAGCTTTAGCAGTAAAGGCACCAAAAAGAGAAACCATAGCTGGGGTCTTGAGTGTTAGCACAATACTAGAAATGGCGTCTTTCGTGCCATACAGATCATTGAACTTAAAGGCCACGGCACTCATTAACAAACTCAAAACAAGGACCCAGACAAGAATTAACAAACCATCTCGTTTAAGATTAAATCGTGTTAGAAATAGACTTTGTTGATAGTTACTAGATTTCATGGTGATCATCCCCGTGTTCATCATTTTGATAATAACGTAAGAAAAGATCTTCGAGTGTTGGTGGCGTGCTTTGTAGCGCTGTGATACTTAGTGGCGCGAGAAGGGTCATAACAGCCCCCATTTTATCGGAATCAACACTGAAACTCGCTTTATTAATAACGTCCTTGGCTAACTTAAAGTCGTGGATGCCATTATAGTTGCGTAAATCAGGTAATGAGCTTTGAGTTTGTACGGTGATGAGTGTCCGGGTGAGGTGGCGCATTTCATTAAGTGTCCCGGTTTCAATGAGCCGTCCTTCTCGAATAATGCCAATGCGATCACACATGTGCTCCACTTCAGACAAAATATGACTAGATAAGAGGATACTTTTGCCATCTTGCTTTAAAGCCAAAACCTGTTTTTGAAAAATTTCTTCGTTCAAAGGATCAAGTCCAGAAGTAGGTTCGTCAAAAATATATAGGTCGGCATCGGTTGAAAATGCCGCAATTAAAGCTACTTTTTGGCGGTTACCCTTAGAATAGGTTCGGGTTTTCTTTGAAGGATCCAGTTCAAACTGTTTGATGAGTTCGTCCGTTCGCGCATTATGCTGCTGGTGGTTCAGTTTCAGGAATAAATCAATGATTTCACCACCGGTTAAGTTAGGCCATAGGTAGACATCACCGGGAACATAAGCTAAACGTTTATGAATTTGCACAGCATCTTGCCACACGTCTTTGCCGAAAATGGTGGCTGTTCCACCAGATGCTCGTAAAATACCTAAAAGTGTTCGAATGGTAGTGGACTTTCCTGCCCCGTTTGGCCCAATAAAGCCAAAAACTTCTCCTTTTTTCACTTCAAAAGTCACGTCTTTTAATGCCAAAAATTTTCCGAACTTTTTTTGTAAATGGTTGATGGCAATTACTTTTTCAGACATAGGTTAGCCTCCTGATGAACCAAAAAAATTGGTTCGTTTAATTGATACACCGAGTATAGTCACCATTGACCGGCAAGTCAATGACTAATTGGTCAATATACGAATTATTTTTAGCATTTTCACTTTTTAAAAAGAGCGGTAATATAAAAAGGGTTATTTATACGCAAAAAATACCCAAATATTTTTTTATTTATCGCGAAAGTAGGGGAGTAGGATGAAAAAAATTTCAAAATTAGTTATTTTGGTCATTGCCACATTTACGCTTGCGTTTAATGTGCAACAGTTACCTAGTAATACTAAGACAGCCCAAGCAACTACATATGTTTATGTTACCAGGACCGGAAAGCATTACTTTTATAAGCGCCATGATCGTGGCTTAAACCGTGCCAAAAAGGTTTACCGAGTGAGTCTGACAACAGCAAAACGGCGCGGATTAACCTTATCAGCTACGGAAAAAACACATAAGAAACGTGTGGTTCATAAGAAAAAAGTCGCAAAGAAGAGAAAAGTGGTCCATAAAAAGAAAAAGGTTACAAAGAAGAAAAAAGTTGTCCGTAAGAAAAAAGTCGTGCATAAGGTGGTCAAAAAAGTTGCCGTGAAGCAGGCTAAGGCAGCGACTAGCTCGAAGCTTAGCACGCTTAAGTATCATGGTACACAAACAGTGACGATCAATAAAAATCGCCCGGGATTTTCTAAAGCAACTTTATCAACTAAAAAAGGTGCTTGGCAAAAGTATAGTAATTTAGATGGTGAAAATCGGGCGACCGATGCAAATGCGATGCTAAATAAACGCTTGATGCCTAAGAAAGCGCGAACGGCCCTTTATGTGGATCCCACAGGCTGGCATAATAAAAAGTTGAAGTCCGGTTGGCTGTATAATCGTTGTCATTTGATTGGCTATCAATTAACTGGTCAAAATAATAATTGGAAAAATTTGATTACAGGGACACGGTCGTTAAATGATCCGCAAATGACGAAGTATGAAAATGAAACGGCCAAGTATCTCCGCCAAAGTACACATCATTATGTGCGCTACGAAGTGAAGCCAGTTTATTCTGGCCGGGATTTATTGGCAAATGGGGTAGAAATGCGAGCGCAGTCCATTGGTTCAAATAAGATTCGGTTTAATGTTTACATTTTTAATGTACAAAAAGGCGTTAAGCTGAACTACGTGAATGGAACAAGTCACGTGTCTTAATATCAAAAAAGTCATCTAGCAGTTAGATTTTGCGTGTCTAATTGTCAGATGACTTTTTTAGTAGTCATTGGAAGATAAATAAGAGATAATGTAGGCGAGTAGCGATCAAGTCGTTTGTTAAAAGGAATAGGTGAACAATGAAAAAATATACAAGTGTGACAGCATACTTAGCGGATTTACCCACAATGCAAAGAGAGGTTGCCGAGGTTATGCGTGACTTACTGGCCGATGCTGCGCCGGATGCAACTGAAGTTCTTTCTTATAACATGCCGGCAATTAAGCAAAATGGCCAGGTGTTAGTCTACTTTGCAACCGCTCAAAAGCATTTAGGATTCTATCCCACGCCTGATCCAATCGAGGCGTTTGCTTCACAGCTTAAAGGATTTCAAACCTCTAAAGGAACTATCCAGATCCCTTATAATCAGCCCTTACCGGTAAAACTGATTCGTGAAATTGTAGCTTTTCGAGTGAAACAAGTGGAACAGAAAAGATAAATTTAATGAATAAATCACGCTTATGACGTGATTTATTTTTTTAGAAAAAAGAAATTAAATTTCAAATAAATAGAAAAAATAAAATAAAAAGTTGAAATTTATATTCATAAATTGTATACTAAGTTCGTGAAATGAAAACGGTAACAAAAAGGAGCGGTGCCATGTTAGGTTTTTCAATTTATTTAGATAAAGATATTGGTAATGAAGCTAGGAATTACATCAGATTGATGAAAAAGAACGGGTTTTCTGAAGTGTTTAGTTCTGTACATATTCCTGAAGAAGATGCTACTCAGTATATAAAGCGACTCAGATCACTTGGTACCGTTTGTTTAGAAGAAAATTTAAAGTTAACGGTAGATATTGATGAACAGGCATTAAGAACTTTAGGAGTTACGATCAGTAGTGCTCGTGACCTGGTTTCAGAAGGAATCTCTGCTTTACGATTGGATGATGGTTTTACAAATGAACAAATTGCAGAACTAAGTCATCAGTTAAGTCTTGCACTAAATGCAAGCACAATTAGTGCAACAGATGTGCAACAATTAATTAAATTTGGTGCAGATTTTAAACACATGGAAGCTTGGCATAATTATTATCCGCGTCCAGAAACGGGGTTGGATGAAACATGGTTTTTAGAGAAAAATACTTGGTTAAAACAACATAATTTTAAAGTTGTGGCATTTGTGCCAGGAGATAAAAAATTGCGAGGCCCAATTTTTCAAGGATTGCCTAGTCTAGAGAAGCATCGTAATGAGCATCCATTAGTGGCTGCCAATGAATTAATGAAATGCTTTGCAGTGGATAAAGCTTTCATCGGTGATCCACGGCTTTCGAATTCAGTAATTGCGCAATTTAAATCATTCTATTTTGAAAATAGCGCCAAACTGCATATTGAGACTAAATTTCCACAGTTATTTGAAAGAGTTTGGCACAATCGACCAGAGGTGGCTCGCGACGTTGTGCGGCTAGTGGAATCCAGAAAACAAAATCAGCATTTGTCAGTGGTCCCGGATGAGGGGAAGCCGCGAAAACGCGGCACTATAACAATCGATAATTTAAGTTATGGTAGATATCGAGGCGAAATTCAAATTTGTAAGGTTGATTTAGGTAAAGATAAAAAAGTGAATGTTATTGGTCATGTTTTACAAAAAGATATTGCATTATTAAGTTTGATTGGTGAGAATACGGAAATTGAATTTATTTCTGATGAGGAGAAAAAAGATGATTGATTTAAGTAAGTTGACTACAGAAACGCGTAACAATAAAACCATGAATTTAGATGAACTGCCAACTGATAAAGTTCTCGAACTGATGAACGCAGAGGATCAAACCGTTCCTAAAAGTGTACAAAAAACGCTTCCGGAGATTACAGAAGCTGTAAAGCGAATTGTTTCCAGCTTTCGTGAGGGTGGTCGTTTAATATACATGGGTGCTGGTACGAGCGGACGTTTAGGCGTGCTGGATGCCGCTGAATGCGTGCCAACCTTTGGAACGGATCCCGAAATGGTTCAGGGGTTGATTGCTGGTGGGCAGCAAGCTATGACAGTGGCTGTTGAAGGTGCTGAAGATTCGAATGAGTTAGGTAAAAAAGATTTGGTTGAGCGAAACTTGACCAGTAAAGACACAGTTGTAGGAATAGCTGCAAGCGGACGAACACCCTATGTAATTGGTGGTTTGGATTATGCAGTTTCAGTTGGTGCCAATACGATTAGTTTAGCATGTAATGATCATGCAGAAATTAGTAA
The DNA here is from genome assembly GCF_001438655.1 of Pediococcus cellicola. Lineage (GTDB taxonomy): Bacteria > Bacillota > Bacilli > Lactobacillales > Lactobacillaceae > Pediococcus > Pediococcus cellicola. The sequence continues at coordinate 108,458 of NZ_JQBR01000003.1, read as the reverse complement.
ACACGCCCAAATAGCGATTGAAGTGCCTGTGGGACCAGAAGTATTGACCGGTTCTACACGTTTGAAGTCTGGGACAGCACAAAAACTTGTTCTGAACATGTTGTCAACGGTGTCGATGATTGGAATTGGGAAAGTTTATAAAAATTTAATGGTTGATGTAAAGCCAACCAATGCCAAATTAGTAGAACGATCTAAAAGAATTATCATGCAAGCTACGGAATGTGACTATGAAGCTGCAGGGAAAGCATTTTTGGAAGCAGATCAAAATGTGAAACTAGCAATTGTGATGATTTTAACGAATTTAAGTAAGGATGAAGCTAAGGTACGCTTACAAAATGCTAATGGCTTTGTCCGTCAGACAATTAAAGGAGGTACAAACTGATGGCTGATGAAAAAATACAAAGGATTGCTAAAGAGATTTATCAAAATGTTGGTGGTCCAAGCAATGTAGCAAAGCTAATTCATTGTATGACACGGGTCCGAATGACGATTATTGATATGGATAAAGTCAATATGGAGGGTTTGAAAAATATTGATGGTGTTTTAGGAGTTGTTGATGACGAAACACTTCAGGTGGTCGTTGGCCCGGGGACTGTCAATAAAGTGGCTCAAGCAATGGTGGATAAAGTTGGCGTTAAATTGGGTGAGCCTTTCCCTGATGATGTTGGTGAGAATAGTCATTTAACTGACAAGGAAATGGTTGAAGCTAGAGCTGCTAAAGTTAAGGCAGAACAAAAAGCAAAGCAAAAACAAACACCAATTAAAAGAATTCTGAAATCTATTTCAAACATTTTTATTCCTTTAATTCCAGCCTTTGTTGGTGCTGGCTTAATTGGTGGTGTTGCGGCTGTTCTTTCTAACCTTTTGGTTGCTGGTGACATCAGTAAGAGCTGGAATGACTTTATTATGATTATGAAAGTCATCCAAAACGGGATGTTTAGTTATTTAGCTGTTTATGTTGGTATTAATAGTGCTAATGAGTTTGGCGCAACGCCTGGATTAGGTGGTATTATTGGGGCTGCGACATTGTTACCAGGAATATTACCAACAGCACCTTTGCATAATATTTTTAATGGTCAGGCATTAGCTGCTGGCCAAGGTGGTATTATTGGTGTTATTTTTGCCGTTTGGGTTCTTTCACTATTAGAAAAGAAACTTCATCAATGGATTCCAGATTCAATTGATATAATTGTGACACCAACAATTGCATTGTTTATCATTGGAATTTTCACCATCTTCCTGGTTATGCCAGTGGCAGGTGTTATTTCATCTTCATTAGTTGGTGCAATCGAATGGGTCTTAAATGTTGGCGGTGCCTTTTCAGGTTTTGTACTGGGTGCCTTGTTCCTGCCAATGGTTATGTTTGGACTTCATCAGATCTTAACGCCAATTCATATTGAAATGATCAATAAAACGGGTATGACCCCCTTACTACCAATTTTGGCAATGGCGGGTGCTGGTCAAGTCGGCGCCGCAATTGCGCTTTGGATTCGTTGTCACCGCAATCATAAACTTACAAATATGATTAAAGGTGCTTTACCAGTTGGTATTCTCGGTATCGGTGAACCATTGATTTACGGTGTAACATTACCACTTGGTCGACCATTTATTACCGCATGTATTGGTGGTGGTATTGGCGGTGCTGTGATCGGTGGACTTGGTCACATTGGTGCAATTGCGATTGGCCCTTCTGGTGTTGCCTTAATTCCATTGATTAATAATGGGCATTGGTTAGGTTATGTCTTTGGTTTATTGGCTGCTTATGTTGGTGGCTTTATTGCAACTTATTTCTTTGGTGTACCAAAGGATGCTATTAATCCTGAAAGTGCAGTAGCGAGCACATCATCAGTAAGTGAAACCTCAAATGCAGCTGAAAGTGTTCCAGAACAAATTACGCATACAGACGATACTATTTCAGCGCCAGTCAAAGGCCAAGAAATGCCAGTGGATGAAGTTAGTGATCCTATTATGGCAAAAGAAACGATGGGAAAGAGTATTGCGGTTAAACCTAATAATAATTCGCCAGTTTATGCACCAGTGACTGGAAAAGTAATGTTTGTGGCTGATACAAGCCATGCGATTGGTTATGTAAGTGATGCTGGTGAAGAAGTTTTAGTGCATATGGGAATTGATACTGTAAATTTGAAGGGAAAGTACTTCGATTTGTCCGTTAAACCTGGTGATACCGTGACACGTGGTCAAATTGTTGGAAAAGTAGACTGGACAGAAGTCGCCAAAGCTGGGTATGATACAGTTACGTTGGCAATCATTACAAATAGTCAAGAATTCACGGTTGATAAACTTGCAGATTTAACTAGTGTTGAAGAGTCAACCATTATAATGAAAACAACTCCGGCCAACTAGTTAGGTAGGGAAATTGTATGAAAAGTATTCTGTTTTCTATTCACAATCAAATTTCGTCATTTTCAAAGTCAGAACAAAAAGTGGCTCAATTTATTTTAGACCATCCGCAAGAAGTGATTACGATGAATGCAGACACGCTAGCAAATAAAGCTGGTGTAAGTGCGGCTACAGTGGTGCGACTGGCTAAAATTCTGAGCACGGAGGGGTTTCCAGGGGTTAAAATCCAATTATCAGCAGAAACTAAAGTTGATGATAGTTTGTATACAGAAGTAGACCCTAAAGATCCGTTAAATGTCGTGAAGCAGAAGATGGAATTTAGAATTGGACATACAATTGAGCAAACAAATGTGACGTTAAAGGATAAAGATGTCAAAAGGGCGGCTCAGTTTATTGAAAATGCGGACGATGTATATGCGTATGGACTAGGAGCTTCTAGTATTGTAGCAGCAGATTTTCAGCAAAAATTCATTCGAGTGGGAAAACCAGTTATCCAAACAATGGATACGCATTTGATTGCAACCGGAATTGTTCAACCTAAAACAGTATTAGTGCTTATTTCGAACACGGGTGAAACGGTTGAAAGTCAAAAGTTGGCTGAAGTTGCTCATGGGCATGCCGTCCCTGTCATTACCATTACACATGATAAAAAGAGCCCCTTAGCAAAAAAGAGCGATATTGTGCTTGTACATGACGATAGTGAAGAGAATGAAAAGTTGCGAACAGCGGCCACTACCTCCCTAATGGCGCAGTTGTACGTGGTTGATTTACTTTACTACAGTTATTTGACAATGAACTTTGATGAGAATGCCCTTAAACTAAGGGAATCAAGGGATGTCATTCGAAAATATTTTAAATAATAAGAATTAGGTTTTCTACAGCTAAGTGTTGTGGAAGCCTATTTTTTATGATTTCGATTGTTTTCTGAGATTTATCGAGTTTTGCAATTCTTTTCACAAACTGCTATAACAAAGGTGTAAAAACGATTACATAGTTACTAGGAGGGTGTTTTTAGATGAAAGTTAAAGCAGCTGTTGTGAATGCAAAAGGTGCCGATTTTGAGATTAAAGACGATATTGAATTGGCAGAAATGCAACCGGATGATATTCAAGTGAAAGTGGTAGCTACAGGAATCTGTCATTCAGATGAAGCCATCCGTAAAGGGGATGCCGAAATTGGTTATCCTGTAATTTTAGGCCATGAAGGGTCAGGCATTGTTGAAAAAGTTGGCTCACATGTGCAAAATTTTGTGCCAGGTGATCATGTGGTTCTTTCATTTTACGCGTGTGGCAATTGTGAAAACTGCTTGAAGGGAGTTCCGACACAGTGTTTACATTATGCAGCTAATAATCTTTCTGGCGTTCGTCCTGATGGTAGTGCACATTTTACCGAAAATGGGCATAAAATTTGTGACATGTTTGATCAATCGTCATTTACCACACATACCGTTGTGCGTGAACGTAACGCCGTAAAAGTACCAAAAGATCTTGATTTACGTAAGTTAGGACCTTTAGGCTGCGGCTATGTGACTGGTAGCGGCACGGTGTTGAATACCTTGAAACCTCGTCCGGGACAAACTATCGCTGTGTTTGGAACGGGTGCTGTTGGCCTAGCAGCCATGATGGCTGGTAAAATCTCTGGATGCACCCGGGTGATTGCCGTCGATATTAATGATGAACGTTTGCAGTTAGCTAAGGAATTGGGTGCTACCCAAGTCGTTAATAGTAAAAATGAAGATGCTGTCGCTGCCATTAAGAAACTTACCAACGGTCATGGGGTTAACTTTGCCGTTGATACAACAGGGGTTGCAGCTGTAATGGAATCTTCTATTAAGGCACTTGCTCAAGGTGGTGTCTCGGCTTGCATCGCCGTTACACCACATCACATTGATGTTGATACTTGGAATGATTTATGTGTCGATGATAAATCGGTTATTGGCGTAAATATGGGTGATTCCATTCCTCAAATTGATGTGCCACGTTTGATTGAGTTCTACCGTCAAGGCATGTTTGACTTCGATAAAACTGAAAAGTTCTACAAATTTGAAGATATTAATCAAGCTAATGCGGATTCTGTGAGTGGGAAGACCATCAAACCAATTGTAGTTATTGATGACGACTATCAGTTTGAAGGCTAATGATAAAAATACGTATGCGTTTAAAAGAGGCTGGAGTTTTTTCCAGCCCTTTTTTTAGCGTCTTTTAGCTTTAATGAGGAAATAAATACTACCAAAAACGATAAGCAGTGGCAGGACAACTAAAACCCAAATTTTTATGCAATCCCAAATAAACAGAAATAATGAGAGCACAATAACATAGGGAAATAACCATCTGAAAAATTTATATATGTAATAAAGCGCGACAGGGATAAGAACAATCCACATTTTGTGTCACCTTTCTTTATTAGAATTGGCATTCGTATTATAGACTGGTGGTCAATTCATATTTTTGTTTTTTTGACCCAAACTATATAAATTGTATAGTATTTATGTTAAATTATGTTATGAATTGGGTTACTTTAATCTTCATTTAAGGTTGTTTTGCTATTCTTAAATACGTGGGGATAATCACGTTTCCACAGCCACCGAAAAACATAAACCTCAAAAAATTAGATAAAATCCTCGTTGTGTTATAAAACGGGGATTTTTTAGTCTTTTTGAACACGAAAACGGGCCTAAAAAAGGATGCTTGCATGCCCGATAAAACCAAGTGTGGAGTTTGGGAGTGGCTTTTGACAAGAAAGGAAGTTATAGGAGTGAAAAGCGTATATAGGCATCCGTACCAGAAAAAAGCGGTTAAGTTAAGGCTGATCGTAGCAGTTGCAAGTTTGTTCATTTTCATGGGACTCATCACGAAACCTACACAAGCAGCGACACTTAATTCACAAGTGCCTGATCTATCAGAATGGCAAGGTGAGTTAACGGCGACACAAGTAAAGAATTTGGCGAAAGTAGAACCATTCATCATTTTGCGGGTTCAGTATGGGAGTGATTACAAGGATAAGTATTTCGCACATAACGCTGCCCTGTGTGCCCAATATGGTTTGAAATATGGGGTATATTCTTTTAGTCAGTACATAAGCACCTCAGACGCTAAACAGGAAGCAAAAGATTTATATAATCGGGCACCAAATGCAAGCTTTTATGTGAACGATTATGAGGAACAAACGGTTACCAGTGGGACTACTAACTCAGCTACCAAAGCTTGGTATACCGAGATGAACAGTCTAACAAGTAAGAATGTTCTTTTTTATTCATACAATAGCTTCGCCCAAACATACGCGGCCTCGGCTATGAAAGACTACAACGGCTTTTGGTTAGCGGATTATACTTCGATTGAACCAACGGGGATTTCACACGTACTTTGGCAATTTAGTGACGATTGGTATAGCTCACCAATTGCTCAGTATGTTGATGCCAGTTTAAAGTATGGAAAGGCAACATCATGGTTTTTGTCCAACAGTACCGCTGCCAGCAATTACGGGACCATTAGTAAATATGGTAAATACGTTACCGAAAATGCTAACAAGTCTAGCTACAATATTTGGAAAAATCTAGCCTTTACTTCTAAAAATGGCAAAACAGGCAAAGCTGGAAAAACGTATTACGCGAAATACGCTTATAAACATAAAAATGGAAGCACCTACTTGTCTTTGTATAACAAGAGCGGCAAATGGGTAGGCTACGTGAATGCCAATGCCATGTTAGTTATGGCTGCGCATAGTTATAAGCATACCGCGATTATTCATAAGGCAAACTATGATGTTTGGAATAATTTCCTCTGGGCCAAGGTGAAACATTATACGAAGAACTACCTAAATAAATCCTATACCATTAAGTATGCGTATACACGTGGAAACGGACAGGCATATTATTCGTTATATAAGGGGAGTACTTGGTTTGGTTATTTGAATGCCAAAGCAACTTGGCAAGCCATTGGCACCAAAAAGACTGTTAAAGTTACCCTGAAGAATCAGACAATTTGGAAGAATCTCTCATTTACCCAAAAATATGGGAGTACAAATGCGTACTATGGGAATGTTTACACGGTTAAATATTATTATAATCATCCTAATGGGAACACTTATTATTCCCTGTATAGTGGCAATGAATGGATCGGTTATGTGAATAAAAATATCGTTACCGTTCAGTAAAGGAGTGCTCAAATGATGAAAAAACAAAAACGTATCATACTTGTCGGTTTGAGTTTAATTTTTGGCTTAACATTACTTGGAATTAGAGGGACAACGAATGCAAATCAAACGGTGCATGCGGTAACAACACCTGCTAGCAATGGCTTGAATGCGCCTGAAAAAGTAGATGGGACGAATTTGTCGGCAAAAACCGTAACAGGAAATGCGACTAGCGGAAAGGTTACATATGCAAGCGGCCAAGCAGCGGCAACAACAGCCACTTATAAGCAACAACGTTATACGACAACTAACCAGGCTCAGTCTGGGTTTGAGACGAATCAAAGAGTGACGGAAAATAATGGATCAAAATTAACTTTGTCAGATGGCACTAAAGCTGTCCGTCAGGGTGTGATGGGGCATGTTTATGTGCAGTGGCAAAAAAATGGTTGGAACATTACGACCGTCGCAGATACAGAGGATTTGACCACATCCTCTGTTAAGCAAACAAACAAGACGGCCACGGCAGTTGCTAATAAGGTGCAAAAATCTTTAAAGAATAACCAAGTCACCACAAAGAAAGTTACGCGGGGAAATGTGGTTATTTATAATGGTGCACAACAAAAACCCGTCAACAGTATTAGTTGGCAACAAAAGAAAACTGTTGCTCAAGTTAGCGGTACAAATGCTACAACGACAGCTAAAATTGCGAAAGATAGTTTGAAATAAATAAGGATCAAAAAATGGTGCCTCTCGATTTTGAGAGGCACTTTTTGGATGCTCGTAAGTTGTGAGCCCCTATTTTTGGTGTTGTGCAGTATATTCGATTACCATTTCAACAAATAAAGACACTAAGGACTGAGGATCAACAGAAGTATTATAGACAAATGATTTACCTGGCAAAACGATCACATGGTTAAAATCTGCTTTTAAGAGTGTGTCGGCATTAAAGGTGATTAGGTAAGTTTTGTCTAATTTATGAAGTGGTTCGGCAAGATAATTCTTAAGATTTGCTTCATCGCCACTGATTGAAAAGAAAACGAAAGTGTCCGCTTTATTCATTAGGTCATTCCAGTGTGAAGCGGTAATGTAATCGTTGGTATAAAGGCTTGGTTTGCCTAAATCTCGTAATCCCATTGAAAGTTGTTTGGCCGGAAGAGCTGAGTAGTAAAGTCCCACTGCGTAGTTAAGTCTGGCATTTAACAAGTCGCTTGCCAAAGTAGCAATGATATTTTTATCGATTGCTTTGAACGCATTAACCACTTTAAGATAGCGACTCAGATAGTCTGATGGATGGCGATTGGAACTCTGTTGTTGAAACAAAAATTCTTTTAATTGAAATTTGAATTCTTTAAAACCAGAATAGCCTAATTTTTTGCAGTATCTTTGGACTGAAGCGACTGAAGTGCCGGAATCTGAGGCAATTTTTTGAATGGTAAGCAGTTGAATGTGAATTGGATATTGTAAGACCACGTTGTATATTTTTTGATCGGTTTTTGAAAACACATCGTTTTTAGGTTTTAGAAATTCTTTTAAGTCCATTGGAAATCATCTTTTCCTTCTTATTTTTAAGATAATTCTATCACATTTTTTGTTATTTTTATTTTTTGTATTGTAAGAGCTTATATTCGGTGATAGTATGTAATTGTAAAAAGTAACAAAAATAATGATAAAATTATCAATCGCTAAAAAGAAAACGTAAAGGAGAATTTATCATGGACTACCATAAATTAGCGCAACAAATCGTTGAAAACGTCGGTAACGTTGAAAATATAAAAAGCGTGACACATTGTATGACTCGATTGAGATTCGTGCTTAAGGATGTTTCCAAAGCTAACAAAACGGACTTGGAAGATATGGATGCTGTCCTTGGCGTCGTGTATGCTGGTGGTCAATACATGATTATCTTGGGGCAAAACTTATTGCCTACTTATAACGCAATTGTTAAAGATTTCGATTTAACGACTGAAAAACCTATTGATGAGAATCTCGATGTCCCAAAGGAAACAAAGTGGACTTGGAGAAATGCCGGTGGAAAGATCATTAACTTTATTCAAGCATCTGTCACACCAATGATTCCTGGATTAATTGCTGGCGGGATGTTTAAAGTAGTTTTGCTTTTAATCATCACATTCATCGAGCCTAGCTTTGCCAAAACGACCACTTATACGCTTTTATCTGCTATTGCAGATTCTCCATTTTACTTTATGCCGATTGTAGTGGCTTATGGGGCTGCAACCAAGTTAGGAGGAACACCCACATATTCTATGATGGCTACTGCTTCGTTGCTTTATCCAGGTTTTCACGACTTAGTCACACAGATGGCAGCACATCCTAATATGGCGAATCCAACCTTATTTAATTTACCAGTTAAAGTGATTAATTACGGGACGTCATTGCTTCCTGCATTGCTAATTTCGATTGTGGCCTACTTTACCGAAAAATTCTTGAATAAAATTGTACCAGGGATTTTTAAATCAATTTTTGTTGGTTTAGGTACTATCTTTGTATCCGGAACTTTAGGGTTTCTAATTTTAGGTCCAATTGGTGATTACCTAGGGCAAATGATTGCGACATTAGTTATGTTTTTGAATGGTACGGTTGGTCCGCTTGCCGTTGGCCTATTGGCTGCTGTACTTCCTTGGTTGGTAATGACTGGCATGCACACGGCTTTAGCACCATTTATGCCACAACTTATTAGTGATCCAGGATACGATCCAATTCTTCGGCCAGCATTTTTACTACACAACATGTCAGAAGGCGGCGCGAATATAGGCGTTGCTTTAAAGACAAAAAATAAAAAATTGAAGAGTCAAGCCTGGTCGTTAGCTGTGGGTGCGATTGTTGCTGGCGTTACGGAACCCTCTTTATACGGAATTAACTTGAAGTATAAGAAACCGATGTACGGCGTGATGGCCGGCGGTTTTGCTGGTGGTGTGGTTGCCGGAATTTTTGGGGCAAAAGCCTACATCATGGGTTACTCAAATGTTTTGGCTTTACCAATATTTGAAAAGACTGTAGGCGCAATAGTTGGAGGTATTATTACTGCAATTGTAGTTTCAGCAGCGGTAACTTTTGTTTTAGGAATTGATGAAGGTAAGAAGGCAAAAAGTGTCACGACTCCTGTGAGTCAAACTTATCCAGATAATGCGATTGTGGCGGTTAGTGATGGCATAGTTGAACCTTTAAAAGAGGTTAAAGACGAGGCGTTTGCTAGCGGTGCATTAGGTAAAGGTGTGGCATTTAAATTGGAGAGCAACTTTATTTGTTCGCCGGCAAATGGTGAAATCACGGCAATGTTTCCAACTGGTCATGCGTTCGGAATTACAACTAAAGAAGGTATTGAAATTCTAGTCCACATTGGTATTAATACTGTTAATTTAAAGGGTGAGGGTTTTGATGTGCTCGTTCATCAAGGTGATAAAGTTCGTGCAGGGGAACCTATTGTTCGAGTCGACCGTAAATTGATTGAAGGAAAAGGGTATGATTTAACCACAATGTTAATTCTAACAAATCCTAACGGTAAGAAAGTCTTGCTTAAAGAGGAAGGCCAGGTATCTGTTGGAACAATTTTAAATGAAGGAGATTATAACAATGACTAAGGAATTACCAACAAACTTTTTATGGGGCGGTGCAACTGCAGATTTTCAATATGAAGGTGGTTATGATGAAGGCGGTCGTGGCCCTTCAACACATGACTATGAAACAAATGGTTCACCGGAGCATCCGCGGCATCATACGATGAAAATGCCTGATGGTAGGATTATCAATCCTAAAAGTTCTTTTTTGGATGCAGAAGATGTGCCAGAAGATGCCAAGCCGGTTTGGCTGGAAGACCACTATTATCCTAGCCATCAAGCCGTGGATTTCTATCATCATTACAAAGAAGACATTAAGTTAATGGCCGGGATGGGATTTAATGTTTATCGTTTTTCCATTGCTTGGAGTAGAATTTTTCCCAATGGTGAAGAAACAGAGCCGAATAAAGAGGGACTGAAGTTTTATGATAACGTGCTTAGTGAGCTTGAAAAATACCATATTCAACCACTGATTACCATTTGTCATGATGAAATGCCGGTTCATTTAGCACTGAAATATGATGGTTGGAACTCGCGGAAAGTTATTGACTTTTACGTAAAATATGCGAAAACATTATTTGAACATTTTGGCAACAGATGCAAATACTGGCTGACTTTTAATGAAATTAATGCGGTACGTGGCTTTGGTCCCAGTGGGGTACATAAAGCAACAGGCTTGAGTAGATACCAAGCGGCTCACAATATGTTTGTGGCCTCGGCTAAAACCGTTAGTCTTGGGCACAAGTTAATGCCGCATAGCCAATTTGGGACAATGTATGCGCTCAGTACTTGCTATCCCGCAACATGCAAGCCGGAAGATGTCTTTCATAATCAAGCAGAGTTGCGTGAAAATTGGTATTTCGTAGATACAATGGGAAGAGGTTACTATCCAAGGTATGCTGATGAAATTTTGCAACATCATGGTGTTAAAGGACTTAGCGAAATTAAGATGGATCCAAGTGATAAACAAACTTTAAAAGAGGGGCAACTCGATTTTATTGCTTTCAGTTATTATCGCTCTAATACTTCTAAGGCTGGCGATGCCTGGTTTAATGTTGGAGGCTCGGCCAATCCTTATCTCGAAAAGACACCATGGGGTTGGGGACTGGATCCACTTGGTCTACGGTATACCATGAATATGATCTATGATCGCATTCAAAAACCAATTTTCATTGTTGAAAATGGAATGGGAGCAATTGATAAACCAGACGATAAAGGTTATGTGAAAGATGATTATCGAATTGATTATTTGCAGAAACACTTATCGGCAATGGCGGATGCCATTAATATTGATAAGGTGCCTTGTATTGGGTATACCATGTGGGCACCCATTGACTTGATCTCTCTTTCAACCGGAGAAATGAAGAAACGTTATGGCTTTGTGTATGTCGATATGGATGATTTGGGTCATGGGAGTTTAAAACGGATTCCTAAGAAATCATATGGCTGGATGAAACACATCATTGAGACTAATGGTAAAGCGTTAGATGAATAGTTTTTATATAAATAGTATAAAGTGACTCAAAAGAATGAATATTTTGAGTCACTTTTTTTGAAAAATAGGTTGAGAGGCACTGAAGCTAAAAAATGAGTTCAATTTATACCGAAATGGATTATGGTGGTGAGAGTGGTAATCTATTTTTACAGTGCCTTGTTCCGCTGTTAAGAATCGTTTATAATAACGTGGAACACTTTTTGTTTCACAATGGAGGAATCATATGAACCCAGAAGCTTTTCGACAAGCCCTTGCTGATCACGGACTTCACTTAACAGATACACAGATGCAGCAGTTTCATACATATTACGATTATTTAATTACCATTAATGAACACGTAAACTTGACCGCAATTACGGAACAAGACGATGTTTATTTGAAACATTTTTATGATTCTTTAGTGCCAGGTATACAGAATCCAGCTTTGTTTCAGCAACCTATCACATTGTGCGATGTAGGGGCTGGTGCAGGGTTTCCATCCATTCCTTTAAAAATTGTTTTTCCGCAGTTGAAGGTCACAATTGTGGATTCTTTGAATAAACGCATCACTTTTTTGCATAATTTAGTAGAAAAGCTAGAATTAACAGACATGACACTTTGCCATGATCGAGCGGAAACCTTCGCAAAGCCCAAATTGGGACATCGAGAAGCTTTTGACCTCGTAACGGCTCGTGCAGTAGCTCGGTTATCCGTGTTAGCAGAGTTGTGTTTGCCATTAGTCAAAATTGGTGGGCAATTAGTGGCATTGAAAGCAAGTCATACGCCAGAAGAAGTGCGGGATGCAGATCGTGCGATCGCAATTTTGGGTGGCAAATTGAATCATGATGAGCAGCTAAACTTACCAGTTTCGGGCGATGTACGGCATTTGGTATGGATTGACAAGGTTAAGACAACCCCCAAAAAATATCCACGTAAACCAGGCACTCCGAATAAAGAACCAATTGTAAGTAAGGAAAAAGGGAGTAACCCAGCATGACGAGTAAATCAAAAACTTTAATGGGAGCTGAGAAGCTTTTACGTGACGAGGATGCGAAACAAGTTGTTGAGATTAATTTAAAAAATATTCATCCCAACCCTTACCAACCGCGACATAATTTTGATGCCAAAGCGTTACGTGAGTTAGCTAATTCTATTCAAGAATCCGGTGTCTTTCAACCGATTGTGGTTCGCAAACAGGCGGCTTCGGAAAACTATTTTGAATTAATTGCCGGAGAGCGGCGAATGCGTGCTGCCAAAATGGCAGGCTTACACACGATCCCGGCATTAGTGAGTCAACTCAGTGATGCCGAAACCATGGAAGCGGCGGTAATTGAAAATCTACAGCGGGAGGATTTAACGCCTCTTGAAGAAGCCCAAGCCTATGACTCACTAATGGCCAAGTTGAATTTTACACAAGCCCAAGTTTCAGAAAAATTGGGTAAAAGTCGCCCATATATCGCGAATTATCTCCGACTGTTACGTTTGCCACAGACAATCAAAAATATGTTGCAGAATGGGCAACTATCGATGGGACAAGCAAGAACCTTGCTTGGATTGAAGAACCGGCATAAACTAATTCCATTGGCTAAACGTGTCGTGAGCGATCATTTGACGGTACGACAGTTAGAACGGCTTGTAAATCAGTTAAATGCTCAAGCAACACGACCAGTTAAACGACTCACAACAGCCAAAAAAGTTTCCCCTTATGTGCGCGAAATTGAAGCGCAATTACAGGAGAAATTTGGGACAAAGGCAACCATTGAACAAAAAGAAAAGGGCGGTAAAATCGAAATCAACTATGTGTCTAATGATGATTTATCGCGGATTTTGGAGTTATTGCACGTTTCTTTGGATTAAGGGGTAAATAAAAATGGTAATGAAAACATACGATTTGAACGATGAAGTGGAAATGAAAAAGCCGCATGCTTGTCAGGCTAATGATTGGAAGATCATTCGCATGGGGATGGATATTAAAATTAAATGTTTGAATTGTGGGCACATTGTCATGCTGCCACGACGTGAATTTGAACGAAAATTAAAAAAGGTTTTGAAAAAAGCAGCAGACTAATTATCTGCTTTGTGAGTTTGAATATAACTTAATGATAAAGATTTTATTTAAAAAGACGATAGTCGTATGGAATTTTCCATACGGCTATCGCCTTTTTATGCGCATTAATTTTTTTTTGAACCCCGTCTCCCTAACCAATAAGCCAAAATTAACAGTAAGAGGATTAGTAACACAGCTAATGCAATCCAGAGTGTATAGCTCTTTTTGACATGAGCGTGTTTGTTAGCGGCGGCAGCTTCATCTTTTGAAATTGTAAAAGTACGATTGAACGTCCATTTTTGCGAGCCACTTTTAGCAGCCAATTTTAAGTGATAAGTCCCCGGCTTTAACGCAGCGTGATTCGTAGTAATGGCATATTTAAAGTTGGAATCGGCAGCCATCGTCAAATTTTTAGCTTGAGTTTCATAAAGCTTTTTCCCGTTTTGCGAAACTTCACTTTTTATTTGTAATTTTTTCGCCAATGCGGCATGAGTGTTCATGATTTGCGCTTTAATGGCTGGACTAAATTGGTCACTTTGATCAGTACCGGTTGAAATTGTACCCAAAGCTAGTTTTGGCGATACCGTTGTTTGGGTGTCTTCGTGAATAGTGACACCTAAAGCGAGGGCAAAGCGATTTTTAATGGCGAAGTTCTTCTTATCTGTCGTCGTAGTCTGCGAAGCTTGGGGATTGAGAAAATAAATGGCGCCATCTAGGACACCCTTGAAAGGTGTTACTGGCATTTTAATTGGAAAAGTCACTATTTTTTCGCTAGAAGCAGGGATCGTAAGTTTTTGCTGTCCACCCATAAGACTTTCTAGTTGATAGGGAGCACTACTTTTCTCACCTAATGACTTGAGATCATAAGCTACTGAACCGCCATCAGTCGTATAACCTGTGTTGGGCGATGCTATCAAATGAAGTGGCTTAGTCGTTAAGTTAGTCACCTTCACTTTGATGTGGGTTGTTTGGCCAGGTTTTAGTTTTAGATCAAAATATGAAACGGTAGGGTCATTTTGTTGACCACTGGCAATTCGAGCAACCGTAAAATTAGCTCCTGCAGCCTGAACTGAGTGAGGAATTGCCAAAAGACTAAGCCCGAAAATTCCCACGGTTAAAATAATTTTCATTAATCTATGAAACATTTTTTCTCCTTTTAGATATAAAAAAAGGTAATTGGCACTAACCCAATAAGTTAGCCAGCCGTATTACCTTCTGGTTAGTTTTGCTCTCAAAAGTGATTAATTTGCGGAAGTATTGCCAAGCGTCCATGTCACGGTAGCTTCATAATTCCCGCTATCGACCGCGTTATTCGCTTCTGTAGTTAATGAAGTTTTTTCGTTATCCACCTTGGCTGATACAGAACCTGAACCATTTAAGTTAGCAGTTTTATTATCCCAAATTTGGCTTGCTTCACTGCCGATTGAGCCAGAAGCAGAGTTGTTGGTTGCAAAAGCGATGGCGCCAGTTACGCTCTTACTGCTCTTGGTATTAATGAAATCACTTAAAGAAGCAGTTAAAGCCCAGCCACTGTTGGAAGTACCCCGATAATCAGAAATAGAAAGTGTATTGTTTGTGGTCGTCTGATCTTTAAGCGTTGTTTCGTTGGCTAAGTCTTTTAGATTGGCAGTGCCAAAATCAAAATTGGGGATATTTTCAAGACTTAACTGCCCAGCTGTCACTGAAAATTGACCGGTGGAAGTTTTACTAAAATCATCAGCATGTACTTGGGTAGCACTTAAGCCTAAAGCTAAACTGAGACCTAGTAGACTTAATGTGGTAACCAATCGATGTTTTTTCATAATAGTTGTATTTTCTCCTTGTGTTTAATGTGATACACCTTTTTGGGTGACTAATATAAGAGTATATAGGTCTCACACTTAAATTGCAACGGAAAACACTATTTTTTTGTAAGTGAAATAAAAATATTTAGGACGATAGTCGATAATTTAATGTCCAATAAAGCAAAAATTCATACTTTTTTTCATTTTGGATAAGACCGCTCGCAAGTAGTTGCTTCACGTTAAGTTTAATTTGGAAATTTGTGGAGGATGTGGCGATTAAACTTGCATTGTTTGACTGTTGTAATAGCGGCTGACTGATATTAAAAGCAGTTCCGTTTGCCGTGTAACTGAGTAATTTTGGTTGGTCAAACAAAGTAAAGCCATCTTCTGGCAGTTTTGCAGCAAGACCGTCATTGTATTGTACATTTAAAGTGTAAGGCACACGCCAATCATTCATGACTGTGATGTTTTGCGTCTCTTTAGGCGAACTATAATTATCCGGATCAGTTGCGTCAGCTGTTAAGTTGAAGACGTTTGGAATACTGGCAGTGAGTTTGCCCGTCTCTGTCAGGTTAATGGTAGTGTGCTGATAACTTGTCAAGTCAGAACTTGCTGTGATGGGATTGCCATCATCATCCGTTTTCGGCGCGACAACTAAGTCAATTCGATTTTGGCGTTGTAGATCTCCACCAACCATCGAAAGGCTTGGCAAATCTTCGGCTGCTTCAGATTTTTTATTTTTCATGGATAGTCCCTGCTGGTAGCCGGGCAGACTGGTTAAATTGTTTACTTTGAACGTACTGTTATCATTGGTATTGACGCCACTTGCATTAAGCTTTTTCCAATCGGAATTTGTATTTTGATTACTCAACTTGTAAAACAATTGATAGTTTTTATTTCTAGTCACAACAGTTCCTTGCAAGGCCACCGATTTAGTAGGATCAGTCACATGAATCGTTTTTTCATTGACTGTTGTGCCTATCAAACCGGTCGAAATGGCGCCATCCTCTAACTGATTGGTAGTGATTAGATTTAGATTTTTAATATAGGGGCCAACCGAATGCAAATTACTAAAAACGTTTCCGGAAATATCACTGATGTCGAAGGTGCCAGCAATCAACCGTGAAGCTGGCATATCATGCGCGATTTTAATGTTTTTACCAGATAAAATGCTGCCATAGAGGGTTCGGCTGCCTGATCCAAGCGAAACACTGGCATTAGGTAACAACATGGCACCACAAAGTTGGCTGTCATCGGCCGTATTACCGAATTCTAAAGTATCTGTCCCGCTGGTTTTGGCGTTAGGAAAATTATTTAAAACGTGGCTTGAGAAAAGCTGACTTTGTTGGGTGCCATTGGATGAATTTACAGGGCTTTCATCAGGATCAGTACCCTTGTAAGCTTGCATTTTAAACGATCCTTGCCAGTTGCTGAATGGGCTGGTGGTGGTCACGTTGTCCCAATTAATGAAAACGTAGGGCGCATACGTGTATGAGTCATAAGAAGTATCACCTGCTTGAACTGATGTGGTAGTAGTATTCATGTTGTGAATTTTAAGCGTTAAATTTAAATTCTTGTCACTCGCATTGGCTGCGTTGATTCCTACCATAATGACAGGTGGTGTTTTGTAATTTTCCTCTGAACTGTAGTTTTCGGGCAGGGTGACGTCAATCGTTAAGTTCGTATAATTCTGATACTCCGGGGTGGTTTGGGTGACTTTCACATCGTTCACATGATCGTTTACAACCACTTTATCATTCTGTGTATTGTCATCTGCACTTGGTTGTGTGAGTTGATCATAATATTGAGAGATTTTATTAAATTGAATGGCGGCGGCATCAAAGTAACCGGTGACATCTGTCGCGTTTGGATCAAGTGCTTTTCCACTAACTGAGGCAAGCTTTGTGCCATTATCACCGGAAAAGTCAGAGGTTGTCCCCACGGTATGACCAGTATCCAGGATATTCAACAAGGCGGCATGGTTTAATTTATCTGTTTCCGTGTATTTCTTGGCCTCATTCTGTAAATTATTTACAACAATTTGATTTTTAGAAGATACCACCGGGGCAGCAATGTCATTTCTTTGACGCGCATTGGGATCTAACATATGGCGCATATATTCGCCGTAAGTCGTGCTAGAATCCACTTTGTTGGCCGTAAACAACGGTTTTCCAACAAGATAGCCAGACCCAGCACTAGTAATGGTGCCCCACTGGGTATCTTTGTTTCGGGAATTCCAACTATTTGTGCTGGATTCGAGAATGTTGCTGGCATAACGACCCTCTAAGTGTACGGTATTATTGGCATCAATCGTCATGGTGCCTGCTGCAAAGGCATTAAAATAAGAACCAACACCAAGAATTTCGTTGTCAGGAAACGGTTTTGATTGGGTATTATCGGCTTGAATGGTTTGGGGAAAATACAAACCTAAGATAATAAAAGTAAGTGTAGTGATGAAAAATTTAAGTTTAGACATAATTTCCTCTGCGTTTGTTTTTCATAAATAGCATTCAATATTTTAGTTATATATTTTTACTTTCCTAAGTCTAGCACGCTGCCGGATAAATGTGAGGAATTTTTAACTTTTGGGGACTAAGAAAGTATTATTCAGAACAATTTTGCAAAAAAATGACTTTTTTTGAGAACTAAAAATGTACTTTGCGGCGTAACCGCGTTCTTTTTTCCGCTCTCCCTCTGTCCCTCAACCTTCTTTTTTGTTACTATATTACATGTATACACTAAATTAAAATTATTAAAGAAAGCGTGTGAAAAATGTCATTAACAGCAGGTATCGTTGGCTTACCAAATGTCGGTAAATCAACTTTGTTTAATGCGATTACAAAAGCAGGGGCAGAAATGGCTAACTATCCGTTTGCCACAATCGATCCCAACGTCGGGATGGTTGAAGTTCCAGATGCACGTCTTGCAAGAATTCAAGAGATTGTGCCAGCTAAAAAAATCGTACCCACTACATTTGAATTTACGGATATTGCTGGAATTGTAAAGGGTGCTAGCAAGGGTGAAGGATTAGGAAATAAGTTCTTGGAAAATATTCGCCAAGTAGATGCCATCGTTCACGTTGTGCGAGCATTTGATGATGATAATATCACCACGGTTTCTGGTAAAGTGGATCCCGTTGAAGATATTCAAACTATCAACTTGGAACTGAGTATTGCTGATTTGGACGCCGTTAACAAACGTTTAGGCAAAGTACAACGAGCAGCCAAAAGTCGGGACAAGGATGCGTTGGCTGAATTGGCTGTTTTAGAAAAAATCAAACCAGTACTAGAGGCCGGTAAGTCAGTTCGTTCAATTGAATTTGATGATGATGAGCAAAAAATTGTGCGTGGGCTATTCTTATTGACTTCTAAGCCAGTCTTGTATGTCGCAAACATTGCTGAAGATGATATGGCCGACCCAGAAGGATCCAAGTACTATCAAGAAATCGAACAGTGTGTAGCACGAGATGATCCTGATGCTCAAGTATTAGGAATTTCAGCTGAAACGGAAGAGGAAATTGCTGAATTGGATGATGCTGATAAAAAAGATTTCTTAGAGGCTGAAGGTATTGAAGAGCCTGGACTGAACCGCCTAATTCGTGCATCTTACAAGCTATTAGGACTTGAAACCTTCTTTACAGCGGGTGGTCCTGAAACACGTGCTTGGACATTCAAGCGTGGTATGAAAGCCCCACAATGTGCGGGAATTATTCATTCCGACTTCGAACGTGGGTTTATTCGTGCTGAAACTGTTTCGTACACAGATTTGGATAAGTACGGCAGTATGCAAGCTGTACGTGAGGCTGGAAAGCTTCGGCTTGAAGGTAAGGACTATGTTGTTCAAGATGGCGATATCATTGAATTCCGCTTCAATGTTTAAGATGCGTAAATAGAGGAGAATTGAACATGAGTGAAGATAAGACAGTCGAACGAAATGCTGGTAAGCAAGATGTTGAGAAACATAAGGAAAACCAGACATTTACAAAGCGTAATGAAGACTTTATGTTTCGTCTAACAAAAGAATTAAATGCCAATGATAAGCTATCAGATGAAAAGAAACAAGAAGCTTTGCAAGATACAAAGTTACGGCTATTACAAGGTCAATTAAAGGGTGAAACAGCTAAACAAATTTATGGCACGCCAACAGACCGTATGAAAGAAATTATCGAAGGACCTAAGAAGGCACCAGTTGAGACGAAGTATTGGATGAAAGTATTGGATAATGCCATGGTTTTCTTGATGATTTTTGCATTGATGTTTGGTATTATGCTGATCATGCAACCAAAATCCATTGCCCAAGAACCAGGACCGGCTGGAATTACTGCTATGTTAGCTATTTCCGTTATTGGGGGAGCATGCGCGCCATTCTTAACGGATCGATTGCAACCAGGTGCAAGCAAGAAGAAGCATCAGTCCATTTGGAAAACGATTGGAATGGCAACTGGAATGATTCTGGTTTGGATGGTAGCTTATATGGCCTTTTCGGCGTTGCCAGAAAGTTTAAACCCAGTGTTACCATTTGAGGCATACTTTGTGATTGCGGCGGTCTTGTTTGTGTTCCGTCTGTGGTTCAAGCGTCGCTATCATGTGACTGGCGGTTTTATGTAGGCGATTGTCGTGAAAATGCAGTTTCTTTGATGCAAAATAGTCATAAATAATGAAAAGGAGCCAGTTCGCCTAGCCGAATTGAGGCGTAGCGCGAATGGACATCCGTCTTGAAGAAGAGATTTTGCGCAAGCAAAATAGTCATAAATATTGAAAAGGAGCGAGATCTAAACTATGTCTAATTGGGAAACAAAATTTGTGAAAAAGGGTTTAACTTTTGATGATGTCTTGTTAATTCCGGCGGAAAGCCATGTATTGCCGAATGAAACGAATTTATCGGTGCAACTAACGGATAATATCAAATTGAATGTTCCCATAATTAGCGCAGGAATGGATACAGTAACTGAGTCTGCAATGGCGATCGCAATGTCTCGGCAGGGTGGCTTAGGCGTCATTCATAAAAATATGTCCATTGAAGATCAAGCAACTCAGGTGTTAGAAGTTAAAGCAGCTGGTAAAGCAGATCCTAAGGAATATCCGCTGGCTTCTAGCGACGAAGCTGGCCGTCCTTTAGTAGCGGCAGCTGTAGGTGTAACAAGCGATACTTTTGACCGTGCCAACGCATTGTTGCAGGCTGGGGCAGATGCCATTGTCATCGATACAGCACATGGACATTCAGCCGGTGTTTTGCGTAAAATTGCGGAAATTAGAGCTCACTTTACGGATGCCACGTTAATTGCAGGAAATGTAGCGACAGGTGAAGGGACCAAGGCTTTGTTTGATGCTGGTGTGGATGTGGTTAAGGTTGGTATTGGACCAGGATCTATTTGTACAACGCGTGTGGTTGCCGGTGTCGGTGTGCCACAAATCACTGCAATTTATGATGCGGCAACGGTGGCACGCGCGTATGGCAAGCATATTATTGCTGACGGTGGGATCAAGTATTCTGGCGACATCGTGAAGGCATTGGCTGCTGGTGGTAACGCGGTTATGTTGGGCAGCATGTTGTCAGGCACGGATGAGACCCCTGGTGAAGTTTTGGAAGAAGATGGAAAGAAGTACAAGAGCTATCGAGGAATGGGTAGTTTGAGCGCGATGTCAAACGGTTCAGCAGACCGTTATTTCCAAGGCGGTGTGAACGAAGCTAAGAAATTAGTGCCAGAAGGTGTTGAAGCCCGTGTAGCGTATAAAGGCTCAGTAAAGGACATTATTTTTCAGATGATTGGTGGTTTAAGGTCTGGAATGGGTTATGTGGGTGCGCCAACAATTGAAGCCTTGACAGAAAATGCACAGTTTGTGCAGATTACCAATGCGGGATTGGTAGAATCACATCCACATGATGTTCAAATGACAAAGGCAGCACCGAATTATAAGGGGTAATGCACAAAGTGATGGCCATATTGGGAGGCAATTAGATGCAGTGGACAACAATTTATCTCATAATTGTCGTTTTAGCGGCATTGTACGCACTGATTAAGATGGTAATGGAAATTAGACGTAATGGTCTATTTACTCTCAATGTCCTCATATGGTTGTTAGTTTTTATTGCTTTGGCACTTGCCTTTGGCGTTGTTTTTACGATTACAGCGCAATCAATTCTCATAAAATGAACAAGTTAGGGTCTGGATAATTCCAGATTCTTTTTTTATTCACGGATTTTTAGAACCTAGTAATCTTAACATTACCTAAAACCTTGGCCGATATAATTTCTTGTTGATAGATTTTTTGCTACACTATAATAAATTGGAACTTAAGGAGATTTCGCATAATGAAAATTTTAGTCGTTGATGATGATAAAGAGATTGTTGAACTCCTCGATATTTACATTAAAAATGAAGGTTATGAACCAGTTTCAGCATTTAATGGAAAAGAAGCTCTCACAAAGTTGCATACAGATCCAGAAATTGGGTTGATGATTTTGGATGTCATGATGCCTGAAATGAGTGGAATTGAAGTTGTCCGCGAAGTTCGACGTGATTCACAGTTACCAATCTTGATTTTATCTGCCAAAACAGAAGATATGGACAAAATTAAGGGGCTATTAACTGGGGCTGATGATTATGTGACGAAACCATTTAACCCATTGGAAGTGATGGCTCGCGTAAAGTCTCTTCTACGGCGTAGTCAAAATGATATGAAACAAGACGAGCCAGAGGTATTAGACATTGGTCCGCTTACGATCAATAGTGATTCACATGAAGTTAAAACTTTAACGGGCAAGTCGATTCAATTAACCGCCTTAGAATTTGGAATTTTGTATCTTTTAGCCAGCCATCCTAACCGAGTTTTTTCGGCTGATGATATTTTCGAACGTGTTTGGCAACAAGAAAGTATTATCTCAGCTAAAACTGTGATGGTGCATGTTAGTCACTTGCGAGACAAAATTGAAGAAGCAACTGGCGGCGAAAAGGTTATCGAAACAGTATGGGGCGTCGGCTATAAGATTGAATCTCACTAAAGATGGGCGAGTAAGCAATGACATTTAAGTTAACTGCACGGGAAAAAAGTGAATTATTGGGTGAAGGAATTATCACGGTTATTTTATTATTATTACTAAATCTTTCTATTTTAGTATTAATTAATGAAATTATTCGCAGTAACCCTGGACTGGAAAGTGGGATTTTTCAGATTAAGGAGTCTATCACCATCGGTCCAAATAATTATCGGGTCTGGAGTTATCAAAATTTCTTCATTCTTTTTATGGTGCTGGCCGATATTTGGGTAGTTTATTGGCGATTGATGCGGCGATATAGGCAAATGCAGCTCCGACATATTATTAGTGAATTGCATTATATTGCGAATGGTCATTTTGATCATCGAATTCCGTTTACATTAAAAGGGGATCACCAACGTGTTGTGGACAGTGTGAATGCGCTAGTTGATTCAGTCATCGAATCCATGGATGAAGAACGCAAGATTGAGCAGTCAAAAGATGAATTGATCACCAATGTAAGTCATGATTTGCGGACTCCGTTAACTTCAATTATTGGTTACCTGGGCTTGATTGAGAACCAACAGTATAAGAATGAGGCAGATGTCTTGAAGTATACGCACACGGCGTTTATGAAGGCTCAGCAGATGAAATCATTGGTGGAAGACTTATTTGAGTATACCAAGGTACGACAGGCCTCTACAAAGATGACGTATAATATGATTTCGGTAGAGCCTATGTTGGAACAGTTGGCTGCTAGTTTTGAGTTAGAGGCGGAGAAAAAACACATGGAAATTAGTGTGAAAACAACGCCTAAGAATTTGAAGGTAGAAGCTGATGCGGAAAAGTTGGGCCGGCTGTTCAATAATCTGATTTTAAATGCCCTGAAGTATGGCAAAGGCGGCCATCATATTAACTTAAAGGCGGTCGAAAGTGGTGCAAAAATTATATTTACAGTTTCAAATGATGGGGAGCAAATTCCTCAAAAGGCGATAGGACATTTGTTTGAGCGCTTTTATCGGGTGGAGTCCTCGCGGTCAAAGGCAACGGGGGGGACAGGCTTAGGGTTGGCAATTGCACAGAGTATTGTGGCATTACATCATGGTGAGATTCACGCGGAGTCAAATGAAAAATTGACGAGTTTTGTGGTGGAGATGCCAAAAAGAGTGAACGAAGCAAGTCGGTAGGAATTAGGAGTTGTCCTCCATAAAGATAACTCTCGGTGTGAAAAGAAAATTTAATAAATAAATAAAATCAATTCGCGATAAAATGCAGAAATTATTTTTCTGTTGATTTTTTGCGAACTGATTTTTGTTTTTAAAATAAAAATTTTTGTTCAAATCGCGAAATTTGTTATATTCTTGATATAAAGGTGGCAGATGCATGTTTGAAAAATGGAAACAAAAATTAGCAATTATATTCAGTACAATTCTAATGGTAAGTACGCTTGCACTTATACCGGTACAAGCTGCCACTACAAGTCCAGATATTGCAGTAAAGGCTGGCATTGCAGTGGATGCGCAAACTGGCCAAGTTCTGTATACCAAAAATAGCAATCAAGTTTTACCGATTGCTTCAATGTCCAAGTTGCTTTCTATATATTTAATTTTGAAAAGTATTCATGAAGGAAAATTGAGATGGAACCAACAAGTGCCTATCAGCGAGGCACTAGCTAAAATCAGTAAAAATAAAGAATTAACGAATGTGGCTCTAAGCGCAGATCGAACGTATACGGTTCGTGAGTTGTATAAAGCTTCTTTGATATATTCTGCTAACGCTGCCGTTATGGCCCTAGGAATTGCGCAAGCTGGATCGTCAAAAGCCTTTGTAGATGAAATGCGAACACAGGTCAAAACTTGGGGCATTAAGGATGCTAAGCTCTATAACGCAGCTGGTTTAACAGAAAGTTTGGTCGGTACAGAAGCTTATCCGAATACGGACAAGAATGCAGAAAACGAGATGTCTGCTAAGGACATGGCGGTTGTGGCCTCTAAATTAATTCAAGATTATCCTGAGGTTCTTGAGACGACTAAGCAAACAAATTCCTGGTTTGCGAAGGGAACAGTAGATGCCGTCAAAATGACAACTCATAATAATTTATTGCCCAAAATGTCACAGGCTATGCAAGGTTATCAAGTTGATGGGCTGAAAACGGGAACGTCGGATAAGGCAAAAGCTTGTTTTACAGGTACGGTGAATAAAAATGGCCATCGTGTAATTACGGTTGTTATGGGCGCCAGTGAAAAAAAAGACGGAAAGGCTCGTTTCACGACGACTAAAACCATTATGAAGTACGTTTATACACAGTTTAAGCCAGTCCGTTATAAGAAACGATCGCGTCTTCAAGGCGTGGCTAAGTTTAAGGTACCCGATGGTAAAACGACAAGTGTTAGGGCAGTAAACAAACAAGCCATTACAGTTTGGTTGCCAAACAATCAGAATCAGCAAAGTGTTCGCTTTATGGCTCAAAAACAGGCGCAGAAGGCTAAAGTTGCTGCGCCAGTTAAAAAGGACCAAATTTTAGGAACGGCTATTGCGCTTGTGGGCGACACCCAACCAGAGTACTTACAGCCTGGTGATGGCAAGATTCAACTTGTAGCACAGGAAAAAATTGAAAAGGCTAATGTGTTTGTGCGCTTTTGGCGAGCAACTGTGAATTTTTTGAGAGGACTTGCGTGATGCGTGAAATAAAATTTGACTTGGCAACAGAAGCAGACTTGCCCTTCATTGTGGCTGTTTATAATCAAACGATTCCAAGTCATATGGTGACGGCGTCTTTAACGCCCGTAACCGTTTCTCAACGACTGCCATGGTTAAAAGCCCACAAACCTGATTCACATCCGATTTGGGTCGTTCGAGTTGATGGAAAACCTGCCGGATGGGTGAGCTTATCCCCTTATCATCCGCGGGCGGCTTATCGAATAACGGCGGAAATTAGCATATATATTGACCAACAGTTTCGTCATCTGGGTCTAGGTACTAAAATGGTTCAGCACGCTGAAAAAGCTGCGCCCCAGTTAGGAATTAAAAATATTGTTTGTTTAATTTTTGGTGCAAATTTACCAAGTTTAGGGTTGTTTACCAAACTAGGCTATCAAACTTGGGGAACGCTTCCGAAAGTAGCCGAACTTGGTGGCCGACTCATGGATTTAAAAATTTTGGGTAAGGGTATTCATTAATTTCATAAAAATTATGTCATTAATCGGCAACTTTTGAAAAAGTCCCTATTCAATATACTTTGAAAATGTTAAAATGATTTCGCAGTGTTTTCTATAAATTTCAGAAAAAAGATCCAACTTTGAAGATCCGTTGGAGGAACGAATTGTGAAACAAATTGAAAATGGACCACAATGGCGAGTGACCCTTAAGGAAGCTTGGCCGTTGTGCCTAAGTTACACACCAATTGGACTGGCTTGTGGCATTCTTCTTCATGCTGCCGGTTTTAATACGATCTTAACTGGGTTAGTCTCCGTTTTTGTATTTTCAGGTGGCGCTCAGTTCATGATTGCCCAGATGTTAACGACTACGGCCCCAATTTTAACGATTATTCTGATGCTCTTTTTCCTAGAATTACGTTATGCCTTATTGGGATCTAGTTTGGCGGGCTATTTAAAGGGACAAAACCATCGTTTTTTATTTTTATTCGCGGTGTCAATGAATGATGAAAATTATGCGATTAACTATTTAAAATTTGTGACTGACCGTAACTGGACACCCAAAGATGCGCTTCAGGTTGAACACTGGTCGCTACTCGTATGGACCGTGTCAAATATTATTGGGAGTCTAATTGGGAGTGCCGTTCAAATCAATTTAACGGTTGTTAACTTTGCCTTAACAGCGTTATTCCTGTACATGATTGTGATGCAAATTAAGACGCGCTTAATTTTACTGATCTCCGTGATTGCGGGTGTTTTGGCGACCTTCTTCATGCTACTTACTAAGAGTACCTTAGGCCTGGTTATTTCTACATTGGTGGCCTCTTTCTTAGGATTTATGATTGAAAGTTATGTCTCTAAACGCTGGCCGAAAAGTCATTTGCTATATAAAATTCATGATCCATCAGGACAGCCAGAAGTTGATAAGGAAGATATCGAAATCTAATTTAGACGAATTTCGGGAGATTATGCTATGCATTATGATGTGACAGACCATTTACTGATTGTTATTCTAGGCTTTTTTGTCGCTTTTGGGCCTCGCTATATACCAATTCTTTTCTTTTCAAATCGAAAAATTCCGGAATGGTTTAATGACTGGATGAAATATGTGCCGGTCTCTTTGTTTACGGCAATTGTTGTGAAGGATATT
This sequence comes from Pediococcus cellicola, assembly GCF_001438655.1. Lineage (GTDB taxonomy): Bacteria > Bacillota > Bacilli > Lactobacillales > Lactobacillaceae > Pediococcus > Pediococcus cellicola. The sequence continues at coordinate 81,806 of NZ_JQBR01000003.1, read as the reverse complement.
TTTATTTCGGGATCGTATAAATTTATTTCATCTGGGAATTTTGATCTCATTTTAGCTTCGATTATCGTCATTATTATTTCGTATTGGACACGTTCCATGGCCATATCCGTAGTGTTTGGACTCGTTGCGGTGATGTTGCTATCTATGGTCGTTTAAACTAAAGGATCCGGTGAGACTGGAAAAATTCCAGTCTCGCCTTTTTAACAACTGAATAATTGAAATGGCACTAGGAGTTAAACGACTTCTAGTGCTTTTGTTTTGTCCATATTTAAAGTCAAGATGAAGCGGTAAAATTTACACCAAAGACTTGATGAGGTCAAAGTGTGAAAGCATATCATCTTTTGAAACCACATTAGCAGTACATTAAAATTATACGAAATTGAACAATTTTATTTGAGACATAAACAGTAATGTGTTTTGGCAGTGCCACTAAATTGTTAGAGTTCTTACAAAAAAGCACATTTTTTAGCTTAATTAGTCGTATTTATTCAAAACCAAGCTTCAAGATGATGATGTAAGGGCTTTTGTTGTTGATTTTTGCATATATCATAAAAATTAATATAAATAATCATAGTATTTTATATTAGGAATCTATTTCGAATGATGGTATACTTGAGCCAATTTCGAGGAGTGCAATATGGTTTGAGGAAATGGGGGATCGTCATGATAAAAAATAATAGGCTAAATAAGAGAATGATTAAATTACAGCGTGATACTGCTCAAAAGAAAGAGCATTATAAAATGTATAAGGCAGGAAAAAATTGGTTGCTTGCCGGTATTACTATCATGTTTTTTGGGATGGGAGTTTCGTTTGGTGTACCAACTGCGAAAGCTGACACCAATTTGGCGTCGTCAAGTGAAATTGTAACTAGTCGTACTGAAAATGATTCAGAGCTCAAGTAGCGCAGCTAGTGCCTCAACAGCTGTTAGTGAAACCAGTTCGACTGCTAATGCAAGCGAAACTAGTAGTAGCACGATTGTAGCAAGTTCAGCCGAGGCTTCATCGGCAAGTGCTAGTGAAACGTCAGCTGATGTGAGTCAAGCCACCAGTGCGGAGTCAAGTACGACAACTTCTGCCCCAAAGTCAGCTGCTTCATCATCTAGTAGTGCAGCTGTATCCGCAGTGACCTCTCAAACGAGTTCTAGTCAAACCTCTAGTGTGGCCACTAGTTCTGTTTCTTCTGTAGCAAGTTCTGAAAGCACAGGCACAAGCGCGTTAGGCACGAAAGCGACGAAAAATTCGACGGTTAGTAGCTCAGCAGTTTCAACTCGTGCGGCTGTAGCAAACTCAAGTGCAGCTAGCACATCAACTGTCGAAAAAGTAACGACTTTAAATTCTGATGCACTGACAAACTTACAAAATGAATTACCAACTGGTTCAGTTGTCACAACTCAAGCTGATGGCACAGTGGTCATTGCGCTTGCTGTGGGTGCTGATGAAAAAGCTGTTAAAGCCTTAGTTGCAAATTCTGATTTAAACAGTGCGGTCGTTATTACGGCTAAAGACGCAAATGTGGTCGTGCCAAATTTAAATAGTACGACATCTATCAATAAAGCAGGCGAAGTTTATACGGGGTCATCTAGTACGGTTGCTGGGGACTTTACGGCTGCCGGAACCGCTACTGTGCCTAATAGTAGTGGATCATCTAGTTTAACGACGGCAACCAATAATCAGTCTGGTTATTTGGTGTTAAATAATCAGCTTAATTTTAGTTCCAGTTTTACCATGTCTGGAACGGTCGTTCTTGGAAATAGCTCAGACGGAGCGGATGGTCTGACCTTTGTATTTAGTCCAAGTAATCCTTCGCAATTAACGACATCTGGGACTGGAGGTAACCTCGGTCTTGGTGGCTTACCAAACTCATTTGGATTAGCAATTGATGAATATTATAATACTGCGTTTGGTGATTTCGATAACGCAAATGCGTTACCTTGGCAAATTATGAAGCCTGCTGCTGGTACAATTTCTTGGCGAACAACAGATAGTTCTGGAAAATTAAATACAAATACCCGTGTCGGTGACGGTGGAATTTTCAGTAATGTCGGTAACGTTAGTGCTCAGGATACAACATCTCAAGTGGTTTCCATAAATAGAGGTATTATGGATGGTCGAGCACATGCGTTTACTATTTCATATAATGCGGCCACCAGTGTCCTAACAATTACGCTTCCGGATAATAACTCGGGATCTAATCAAGTTTATGGAAGAACTGGTGCAACCAGCGCCTCGACTTGGACACGAACGTTAACTGCTGCTCAAAAAATTGGAATGTCACTATCAATTGCCGCTTCAACAGGAGACAAAGTGAATGCTTTTGGTGTGACAATCTTAAATTATAGTTATACGAAGGCAACCGCACCTGTCACTTATCAAGAAACAGATACTTCAGGTAAGGTGATTACCGGAACCACGAGTCATACGATCACGGCAAACGTTGGGGATGTTATCCAGGTGTTTGCTGATCAAGCAAGCGCAAATGCCGCCATTGCAGCTGGAACAGCATCTGCTAACTTAACGATGGTAGCGCCAAGCATTCCTGGGTATGTCTTGAGAAATTCTGTGACGACTACCGTTTTGGTTGGGTCAACTAGCGTAAATTTAGTTTATAACAGACAAACTGCCGCAATTACAGTGCACTATCAAGATTATTCAGGCAATACGATTTCAAAAGATGCGGTATTGACGGGCTCTTATGGAGATGCAAATGTTAATGGGACAACTATCACAAATCCAGCGGTACCAACGATTGCTGGGTATACATTTAGTGCAACGGATGCCAAAAATGTGCCTGCGACAGCGATTAATTTTACTGCTGTAGATGCTAATGGAAATGTTTATGTTACTGATGCAAGCGGCAAGGCGATTACCGCTATAACCCTTTACTATAAAACTAACGCAACGGTAACTCTAAGTGGTACCGAAACTGAGGGTTATACTGGTAACCAGCAAGCACCAAAGGCCGGTAATTATAAAATCACGCTCCCAACTGGTGTCACCTATGCTTTAAAGGATAGTGATATTCAGTTAGTTAGCGGTGGTATTAACGCAGGTACTTATGCGGTTAAACTAAGTACAACTGGGATCAATAATATTACAGCTGCAATTGGGAATAACTATGCAATCGATTTTGGTACAGCAACTGGATCATTTATTATCAAAGCAGCGGATACCACGGTAACTTTGAGTGGCTCTGAAACTGAGCAATATACGGGTGCTCAGCAAGCACCAAAGGCCGGTAATTATAAAATCACGCTCCCAACTGGTGTCACTTATGTTTTAAAAGATAGTGATATTCAGTTAGTTAGTGGTGGTACTAACGCGGGCACTTATAATGTTGTTTTGAGCACAACTGGAAAAACAGCTGTGCAGGCAGCAATTACGGCCGCGACAGGGACAAATTACAATGCAGCGACTTTTGACTCGGCTGCTGGTACCACTTTTGTGATTACAAAAGCCCCACTTACAGCAACAATTAGCTCAACCACAAAAGTTTATGATGGCGCGACAGTTACAATGCCAACGGTAGCTTATACAGTTATCTCCGGCAGTATGGCATCACCAGCAATTTCATGGACTTCGAGTGACTTTGAGTATTTGGCAAGTGACGGGCAAACGGTTGTTGCAAACCCCACAAATGTGGGCACTTATACAGTTCAATTTAGTGCAGCTGGGCAGGCCAAACTAACAGCAGCACAAGTGGCAGGCGGCGCTGCGCAAAACTATACAGTCACACCAGCTAACGGGACGGCAACCATTACACCAGCTACGGCGACGGCTAACTTAACCGGTAGTCAAACAGTACCTTATAATGGTGCGACGCAGAGTCCCAATGCTAGTCACTACAATGTGCTTTTATCAAATGGGACAACTTATACATTAAAAACCGGGGATGTTGCCCTAGTTAGTGGTAGTGATGGTAAAAATGTAGGGACATATACTGTCCAGTTAACTAGAACAGGTTTAACAAATATTGCAGCCGCGCTCACAACCGCGACCGACGGTAACTATACTACAGTGACACTGGGCAAGACTTCAGGGACATTTATCATTACACCTGTATCTGCCACTGTGACATTAAGTGGTACTGAAACGAAGACGTATACTGGTCAACAGTTGTCACCATCAGCCGGCAACTATCAAGTGACATTACCAACTGGCGTAACGTACACGTTGAAAGATAGCGATATTCAATTAGTTAGTGGCGGTGTTAATCGTGGAACTTACGAGGTCACATTAAGTAGTACTGGTAAAACAGCAATTCAAGATGCAATTACAGCGGCAAGCGGGTCTAACTATACGGTTTCATTTGATTCGGCGACGGCACCATTTATTATTGTTTCTGCTAAAGCTTCTGCCGAATTAAGCAAAACCAATTTTGATTATGATGGGACAACAAAAGCAAGTGATTCGACTGATTTATATGTCACGATTGCAGTGAATGATGAAGCGGGTACAACTGTCAAAGTTGCTTTATCAAAGGAAGACGTTAATTTTACAGCTGATGGAATGAATGCCAATACGTACGAATTTAATTTAAACGCTACTGGATTACAAGTGGCTAATGCGGCTCTTAGTGCTGCGACTAATGGTAATTATCAATTAGCGGCAAACACTGCCACAACAGGTTCAGTTACGATTAATAAAGCAAAAGCGACGATTACCATCATCAGTAATGACCAAATTATGTATGACGGGTCTGCACATAGTTTGCAGATTAAGGTGAACGGTGCAGTCAATGGTGAAAACATCACTTATACACCAGTCAACAACAGTCATACAAAGGCCGGTCAATATACGGTTACGGCAATTGCTGACGACAATAACGTCAACAGCAACTATGACATTACAGTCGTAAACGGCTCAATGACGATCGTCAAAGCGCCAATAACGCCTGGTGAAATTACGATTGGTAATGTGAATGGAAATGAGCTAAACAAAACTTATGATGGTAAGACGTTTGGTGAAAGTCCAGTAGTACAAGGACCAGAGCATGATGTCACATTGACAATCGGTGACTATGAGTACCTAGATACAGACGGTAATGTTGCGAATGATCCTGTTAATTCAGGCGGCTACACGATTAGACTGACGCAATCCGGAATCAAAGCGGTTACTGATGCCAATAGTGATTATGATTTAGGCGATTTAAGCAGTTTGGCGAATAATGCCACCATTCACAAAGCACAGGCACACATTAATATCACAAGCAATGACCACATCACATACGATGGTGCTGCGCATAGTTTGGATACTGAGGTCATCGGTGCGGTAAATGGCGAAACGATCACGTATACAGTTACTAACAATAGTCATACGGCTGTCGGTCAATATGAAGTGACGGCCACCGCTGATAGCAATGCAGTCAATAGCAACTATGAGATCACCGATGGCTCCGGCTCAATGACAATTGTCAAAGCAACGACACCAGAAGGCGAAATTAGTATTGGTGATGTAAACGGAAATGATCTTGATAAAACTTATGATGGGAAAACGTTTGATGAAAGTCCTGTGGTACAAGGACCGGAAAAAGACGTTACGCTAGTGAGTGGGGATTATGAGTATTTGGATGCTAACGGTAATGTCGTTGCAAATCCTACCAATGCAGGCAACTATACAATTAAATTAACTGAGTCTGGAATCACTGCGGTTACTAATGCAAACAGTGGCTATGAATTGGGCGACTTAAGCAGTTTGACGAATAATGCCACCATTCACAAAGCACAGGCACACATTAATATCACAAGCAATGACCACATCACATACGATGGTGCTGCGCATAGTTTGGATACTGAGGTCATCGGTGCGGTAAATGGCGAAACGATCACGTATACAGTTACTAACAATAGTCATACGGCTGTCGGTCAATATGAAGTGACGGCCACCGCTGATAGCAATGCAGTCAATAGCAACTATGAGATCACCGATGGCTCCGGCTCAATGACAATTGTCAAAGCAACGACACCAGAAGGCGAAATTAGTATTGGTGATGTAAACGGAAATGATCTTGATAAAACTTATGATGGGAAAACGTTTGATGAAAGTCCTGTGGTACAAGGACCGGAAAAAGACGTTACGCTAGTGAGTGGGGATTATGAGTATTTGGATGCTAACGGTAATGTCGTTGCAAATCCTACCAATGCAGGCAACTATACAATTAAATTAACTGAGTCTGGAATCACTGCGGTTACTAATGCAAACAGTGGCTATGAATTGGGCGACTTAAGCAGTTTGACGAATAATGCCACCATTCACAAAGCACAGGCACAAATTAATATCACAAGCAATGACCACATCACATATGATGGTGCGGCACATAGCTTAGCTATTGAGGTAACTGGTGCGGTAAATGGGGAAACGATCACGTATACAGTTACTAACAATAAGAATACGGCTGTCGGTCAATATGATGTCACAGCAACTGCTACTGATAATGTCGTTAATAGTAACTATGAGATCACCAATGGGACAGGCTCGATGACAATCGTGAAAGCCCCAACAACTCCTGGTGAAATTGTCATCGGCGATGTGAATGGAAATGATTTAAACAAGACGTATGATGGCAAGTCATTTAGTACTGATCCGGTAGTCCAAGGACCGGAGGCCGATGTTACCTTAGAAGCCGGTGATTATGCTTATTACGATCAAGATGATAAAGAAGTGGCAAATCCAGTTAACGCGGGTGAGTACACAATTAAACTTACTTCCAGTGGCGTGGATAAGGTTACAGCAGCAAACAGTAATTATGACTTAGGAAACTTAGCTGCAGTGGTCAATAAAGCCACAATTCAAAAAGCAAAAGCTAGCATTAATGTCACGAGTAACGACCAGATTACGTATGATGGTGTGGCACATAGCTTAGCTATTGAGGTAACTGGTGTGGCAAATGGGGAAACGATCACGTATACAGTTACTAATAATAGTCATACGGCTGTCGGTCAATATGAGGTGACGGCCACCGCTGATAGCAATGTAGTCAATAGCAACTATGAGATTACCAATGGGACGGGCTCAATGACAATTGTGAAAGCCCCAACAACCCCTGGTGAAATTGTCATCGGAGATGTGAATGGAAATGATTTAAACAAAACTTACGATGGCAAGACGTTTGGCGGCAATCCAGTGGTACAAGGACCAGAAAAAGACGTTACGCTAGCGAGTGGGGATTATGAGTATTTGGACGCTAACGGCAATGTCGTTGCAAATCCTACAAACGCAGGTAATTATACAGTCAAATTAACTGAATCTGGAATCACTGCGGTTACTAATGCAAACAGTGGCTATGAATTGGGCGACTTAAGCAGTTTGACGAATAATGCCACCATTCACAAAGCACAGGCACAAATTAATATCACAAGCAATGACCACATCACATACGATGGTGCTGCGCATAGTTTGGATACTGAGGTCATCGGTGCGGTAAATGGGGAAACGATCACGTATACAGTGACTAACAATAAGAATACGGCTGTCGGTCAATATGAGGTAACAGCAATTGCTACTGATAATGACGTTAATAATAACTATGAGATCACCAATGGTACCGGCTCGATGACAATTGTCAAAGCAACGACACCAGAAGGTGAGATCCATATTGGTGACGTGAACGGTTATGATTTAAACAAGACGTACGATGGCAAAACGTTTACCGATAATTCACCGATTGTAGTGCAAGGCCCAGAAACTGATGTCACCTTAACAACTGGTGAGTACGCTTATTACGATAAAGATGGCAATAAAGTGACTAATCCGGTCAATGCAGGTGATTACACGATCAAATTAACTGATGCTGGGATTAAAGCAGTTACTACTGTAAACAGCAATTACGAGTTGGGCGACTTAACGACACTCGTTAATAAAGCCGTCATCAATAAAGCACAAGCAAGTGTCAAGGTCATAAGTGATGAAAATGTTACTTATGATGGCGATTCACACAGTTTAGATATTGAGGTAACTGGTGCAGTAAATGGTGAGACGATCACCTATACGACTGGAAATAACAGTCACACTAATGTTGGCCAGTATGATGTAACAGTGACTGTCGATAAAAATGATGTCAACAGCAACTATGACATTACGGTCACAAATGGCTCAATGACGATTGTGAAAGCAACAACTCCAGAAGGCGAGATTAGCATTGGTGATGCGAACGGGTATGACTTAAATAAGACGTACGATGGTAAGACGTTTAGTGGCAATCCAGTGGTTCAAGGACCAGAAAAAGATGTGACTTTAGAGAGTGGCGACTACGAATATTTGGATACTAACGGTAATGTTGTTGAAAGTCCTAAAAATGCGGGCGATTACACGATTAAGTTAACTGGCTCTGGAATCAAAGCAGTTACAGATGCCAATAGTAATTATGCGTTAGGCGACTTAACGACACTCGTCAACAAAGCTACAATTCAAAAGGCCAAAGCTAGCATCAATATCACTAGTGATGACACTATTGTATATGACGGTGACACACACAGTTTGAAGACAGAAGTAACCGGCGCGGTAAATGGTGAGACAATCACCTACACAACTGAAAACAACCAGCATGCTAATGTTGGTCAATATGAGGTGACGGCTACCGCTGATGATAACGCGGTTAATAGGAATTACGAGATCACACCAGGTTCTGGCTCGATGACGATCGTGAAGGCTCCAACGACGCCAGGTGAAATCATCATCGGTAATGTGAATGGAAATGCTTTGAACAAAACCTATGATGGCAAGACGTTTGGTGAAAGTCCGGTGGTTCAAGGACCAGAAAAAGATGTGACTTTAGAAAGTGGTGATTATGAATATTTAGATGCCAAAGGTAATGTCGTGAAAGATCCGATCAACGCCGGTGATTACACGATCAAATTAACTGATGCTGGAATTAAAGCAGTTACTACTGCAAACAGCAGTTACGAGTTGGGCGACTTAAGTGGGTTGATGAATGACGTCATAATCCGAAAAGCACCAGCTAAAATTAATATTGTAAGCAACGATAAAATTATGTACGATGGTAATTCGCATAGCTTAGATATTGAGGTGACTGGGGCGGTAAATGGTGAAACGATCACCTATACAACTAAAAACAATAGTCACATCAATGCTGGTCAGTACGATGTGACAGCGACTGCTGATAATAACAGTATTAACAGCAATTACGAAATCACATCTGGTTTAGGTTCAATGACGATCACGAAAGTACCAATCACACCTGGTGAAATCATTATCGGTAATGCAGATGGAGAAGGTTTCAGTAAGACTTATGATGGGCAGACGTTTAGTGAAAACCCAGTAGTACAAGGGCCAGAGAAAGATGTTACTTTAGAGGCCGGCGACTACGAATATGTGGATGTTGAAGGTAAGGTTGTGACCAATCCGGTTAATGCAGGTGAATATACAATTAGGCTCACTTCAAGTGGAGAAAGACGAGTTGCTGACGCCAATAGTAACTATGACTTAGGTGATTTAAGTCAAATTGGCAATAAAGCCACGATTAGTAAGGCTAAAGCAACGCTAACGGTTGTAAGCAACGATAACATTGCATACGATGGGAAGGCGCATAGTTTAAATGTTGATTCCAAGGGGGCGGTTAATGGTGAAACCATTGACTATACAACTGAAAACAACAGTCAGACTAATGTTGGCCAGTATGATGTGACCGTAACTGCCGTTAACAATGATGTCAACAACAACTACGACATCACATTGGTGAATGGCTCGATGACCATTGTGAAAGCTACAGTACCAGAGGGCGAGATTCATATTGGAAATGCCAAAGGTGAAAATATCAACAAAACCTATGATGGGAAGTCGTTTGATGAAAGCCCTGTAGTTCAAGGACCAGAAGCCGATGTAACATTAGAAAATGGTGACTACGAATATCTGGATGCTAAGGGTAATGTGGTTAAAAACCCAGTTAACGCGGGCAATTATCAAGTTAAGTTGACAGCAAGTGGAATTGATAAGGTTAAGGCAGCAAATAATAACTACGATATAGGCGATTTAACGACGCTTAGCAATACGGCTACAATCAATAAAGCTAAAGCATCCTTAACGGTCACGAGTAACGATAAGATTGTGTACGATGGTAAGTCGCACAGCTTGGATGTTGTTGTCGATGGCGCGGTAAATGGTGAAACTATCAGTTATATAACTGAAAATAACAGTCATACCAATGTTGGTCAATATGAGGTGACAGTGACTGCCAATGACAATAATGTCAACAGTAACTATGACATTACAGTAGTAAACGGCTCAATGACGATTGTCAAAGCAAACACTGGATCAGGAGAAATGACAACGCAAGTTAAAGTTAATGACGCCTCATCAAATTATGGGGAAGCCACACCTACCTTTAACATTACCATTGGGTCTGATCTCAAGAGCCCAGACAATCTAACCAATGCAGACTTTATCTTTGTAGATAAATCAACTGGTAAGGTAGTGGAAGGCGTTCTTACACATGTCGGACATTATGAAGTGAGCCTGAACACTAGTGGCAAGGCCAAAGTAGCTGCTGCTAATCCAAATTATGAGTTGACTGATAAAGACTTTATCAGTGGAACATATACGATTAATGATGTTATTACGCACAGTAAACTAACCGTATCACAGACAGTTCATTACACGGGGGCTGGGCTAAGAACCCCTGCTGATAAAGTCCAGTCGATTATCTACGATGTGGCGACAAGCAAAGCAACTGGCAAATCTGTCTACACACCAGAAAGTGGATATGCTGCTGTTGATACACCAGAAATTAACGGGTTTACCAATAGCGGGGACGTAGCTGGATATACCCCTGAAACCACAACGGTTAAACCAATTGATTCAACTGTTAGGGTAACCTATACACCAACTAATGAACTTGAATATAGTGAAATCACTGTTACTCGAACCATTCATTATGAAGGTGCAGGTGACCAGACACCACAAGATGTTATTGAAAAAGTGGTTTACAAAGTTGTGACTAACAAGACCACCGGGGAAGTTTCCTACACACCGCAGGGAATCTTTGATGCCGTGACAACCCCAACATTGTCTGGCTACACGAACAGTGGTGATGTGGCAGAACTAATTCCAGCGGCGACAATGGACAAACCTGAAGATAGTTTGGTTGTTGTACAATACAAGAAGATTTCGGATGGTAATGGAAATAATCCGGAGAAGCCTACCAATCCTGGTGAGGGCGGTCACAACCCTGGCAAACCGGGTGACAACAACAAACCAGGAAATGGTGGGACCACACCTGACAATGGTCCTGATGTTGGCACGGATCATTCAGGTTCTCCAGAAGGTGTTAAGAATTCTAAAGGATCACAAGTAAAATTGGAGACTTTGGCGCATTTGAACACTAAGCATAAGAAAGATATGACTGTGGTTAAAGCAGGCATATTACCACAAACTGATGAACGACATGAAAATGTTATTTCCGCGCTCGGCATGGTTCTCTTAAGTGCATTCCTCGCATTGTTTGGGTTAAAGCGTCGGAAACATGATGACGAAGCGTAAAATCACAATGATTGTTTAGGAACTTTGTTTATAAACAGTTTGAGCAGAATGAGAAGTTGCGTGACTTCTGATTCTGCTTTTTTTGTTGAAACGTTTTTGATTTTGAAGAAACTCGTTTCGAGAACTAGTGCAAAAAAATAGAAGCATACCGAATGGCAAAATCTGCTACCGGTATGTTTCTATTTTTGAATACATTAACTTTATTTGTACATATATGCTCTTGTCATTGGCAATACATTGCTGGTGGCACCGGCACCTTTAGTTAAAAGATACTGGATTACATCAATATTACCTGACTCAAATGATGCTGAACAAGCTTGTAAATACAAGTCCCACATTCTGACAAAGCGTTCGTCAAACATTTCTTTGACTTCTTCACGATGAGCATTAAAATTCTTATCCCAAATTTCAGTCGTTTTTTGATAATGACGACGTAAAGGTTCTAAGTCATCGATCTGTAAGTCATTTTCAATGATGTGATGAATGTTCTCTTCCAAACCTGGAACATAGCCACCTGGGAAGATCCATTTATTCAACCACCCATTATTGGCACCACCTTGTTGACGCGTGATACCGTGGATCAAAGCAACGCCATCATTTTTCAGGTAGTCAGCCACACATTTGAAGTAAGTCTGAAGATTTTCCTTACCCACGTGTTCAAACATGCCGACACTCGTAATATAATCAAATTGCTCGTCTTTGATTTCACGATAATCTTGTAAACGAACTTCGGCCACATTTTCCAATCCTTCGTCTTTGATGCGTTTGTTGACGAAATTATACTGTTCTTGAGAAAGGGTTACACCAACGACACGTAAATCGTATTCTTTAGCGGCCGTTAGCATTAAGGTTCCCCAACCGCAACCAATGTCTAATAGGGTTCGTCTTGGCTGTGGGTTTAATTTGTTTAAGATATGATGAACTTTATTAATTTGTGCCGTTTCAAGGTCATCTGTATCTTTTTCAAAGTAAGCACATGAATAAGTCATGGTTGGATCCAACCATAATTTATAAAAGTTGTTACCAATATCGTAATGATCTTGGACATCGGATTTGCTTTCTTTTTCATCGTGTTTTTGCTTCGGAAGAAAGTGGATAAATTTTTTGTTATGGAAAAAACTACCAGCTGTTTCGTATGCTGAAGTTAATAACTTCTGGATACTACCATCAATTTCAATTTTGCCGTCCATGTAGCCTTCTCCCAAAGCAATGGATGCGTTATTGAGCAATTGTTTGACGGGAATAGCCTCTTTCAAGGTCACAGTTACTTCTGGGGTACCATCTCCATATACCGCAGAACTGCCATCCCAAAAATTAACTTTGATCGGGATATTGAAGGAGTGCTTAAAAAATGTTTTGTAAAATTTCTTCTCTAACATCGATTCGAATCCTTTCCTCTTACTAAAATTCAAGATTAAACATGATTATTATACGCTCCTCGTTTTCATTTTTCGAATCTTAAGTTCAATTAAGAAACAAGAAAGCGATTTTAAAACCAAGAACATGCTATAATTATTTTATATGTTGGCATTCAATGGCCGATAGATTTGGGGGTGGCACGTTTGAAAAGATGGACATGGGTAATTGCAACACTTGTGGTGATTTTATTAGTTGGGGGCTACGCTTTTTCCCGACACCAATCAATTGAAAAACAGTACCATCTGGAGATGACAAATGCTGAAGCTGCCATTAAAGACAACAATTATACAGCTGCAGAGAATTATTTCCAGGATGCTTTGACGCGACGAAATAACGATAAAATTGCGACACATCGGTTGAAACAAACCAAGATTTTTGTGAACGCGATGTCTCAACTTGAGAAACATCACTTTGCAACTTCTAAAAAGACGTTTGCGCAAGTCTACAAAATTCATGATGGGTCGCAAACGCTGAATACACGTGCGCACCAAAAAATTAAAGAAATTAATCAGGTTCAAAAAAATAGAACTAAATATAACAAAATTTTGAAATATGCGCGTGAATTAAATGTGGCACAGGAGTTTAGCGTGTCTAATGAACAATTAGATCGCTTGTTTAATGATAAGACGTTCAAAAAGGGTTATTACACGGATTTATGGAAATCTGCTAAACAATTGCAAAAAAGCAACAAAACTGGTCTATCACAAGTTGTCATGCCAGGGTCAACGAACGATAACGCATCACAAAGCTCTGCAAATAACAATTCGCAGCAAAACCAAACACAAAATAATAATCCCAATAGTGGCGTTTCAAGTTTACCAGAACCAAATTTGAGTTCTTCAGAACAGCAAGCAGCTAATAATTATTCTGGTTCAAATGAGTTTACAGTTACTAAGAAAGATACAGAACTCAATGGAAAGGTCATTAGCCAAGATCAGATTAATCAGGCTCGTCAGCAATTGGGAAATAAGTCGGGTCAGTTGAGTGATCAAGATGTCCGTAATTTGATTAAAGAAGCTGCGCAAAAGGGCATTTCGGTGAGTGAAGCGCTTCAACAATAGAAGAAAGTGTTAAGTTTGTCACAGGTGCGAATTCCGCCTGCAAATTATTTGGTTTTAGTGTAAAATGGTTACTGTAAACTTAAAAAAGAAAGAGGTTTTCTTACATTATGGCAAAACTAGTATTAATCCGTCATGGTCAAAGTGAATGGAACTTGTCTAACCAATTTACTGGCTGGGTCGACGTTGACTTAAGCGAAAAGGGTGTTGAACAAGCTAAGAACGCTGGTAAGTTAATCAAAGAAGCTGGCATTGAATTTGATTATGCTTTCACTTCAGTATTAACTCGTGCAATCAAAACTTTGCACTATGCTTTGGAAGAATCCGACCAACTTTGGATTCCAGAAGTTAAGACATGGCGCTTGAACGAACGTCACTATGGTGCATTACAAGGTAAGAACAAGGCTAAAGCAGCTGAAAAATGGGGCGACGAACAAGTTCATATTTGGCGTCGTTCATACGATGTGTTGCCTCCATTGTTGGATGCAGATGCAGAAGGTTCAGCAGCTAACGACCGTCGTTACGCTAACTTAGATCCACGGATGATTCCTGGTGGCGAAAACCTTAAAGTTACTTTGGAACGTGTCATTCCTTTCTGGGAAGATGAAATTGCACCTAAGTTATTAGATGGCAAGAATGTAATTATTGCCGCACATGGTAACTCATTACGTGCTTTGAGCAAGTACATCGAAAACATTTCAGACGAAGATATTATGAATCTTGAAATGGCAACTGGCGAACCAGTTGTTTATGACTTCAACGACAAACTTGAAGTTCAAAATAAAACAAAGCTTGACTAATTTATAGCAAGTCGTAAAAGAGGTAGGGAAAATTATTTTCCTACCTCTTTTTGTTTACGAATTTTTCAAATTAAGACCGTTGGTTTCGAGAATAGTGCTGGCTAGCAAGAGTATAAAAGAAATAACAAAGTGTTGCAATCAAGATGAATCCTAGTATGAACAAATTCCACGGCGATGGCAAAACAAAAATAGGTCCGATTGAGAAAAGATTATTGATCAAGAGAATGATACCTACACAAAATAAAAAGATGAAACCGACTGCTAATTTAGGCAGCAGAGCTTGTCGTCGGCTGGGATTCTTTGAATAGATTGATTTATGTAAAATTCTGAAAACCAATTGGATTGCGATGAGTTCTAATAAAGGAACCAAAATAAAAGCTAGTAAGTTTAATTCCATGCCTACTGAGGTGTGATTACTACTGAGTAAGAGGAAAAACCAACTCATAATAATGATTAACGAACTCATTGAAAGCCGATCGCGAACTTTGGGACTTGGTAACTCAGACAAAATTTCGTTGGCCATTGTTTGAGGATCCTTACCAAATAAATTGATGGCATCTGAATGCTCTTTTTCGGCATCAATGAGATCTTGTAGCATACTCAATAATTGTAGATTAATAGTTTCTTCATTATAAAAGACATTCTGACTTAGAATATAGGTTTGTAATTTTTCGAAATAGACCAAGTCAGACTTATGAAGCTGTTTTTTTAGTTGATTAATTTCATGTTGATACTGGTTGGCCTTTTTCATAGGTTGTCATCCGCCTTTTTTAAAATTTTGTCGACATGATTTTTCAATTGAAACCACTGCTGATTAAATGTATGGAGTGTGCGAATACCTTGAGTTGTAATCACATAATATTTTCGATCAGGGCCATCTGCAGAGGGCTTTACAATACTCTGAAGATCACCATTTTTTTCGAGCTTTATCAAAAGTGGATAAAGTGTGCCCCCTACAATTGTGGTGAAGCCATTTTGGTGTAAAGCTTGAATTAGTTCATAGCCATAAATTTCACCTTGAGCGGTAATCGCCAAGACACAGCCTTCTAGCACGCCTTTAATGAGTTGTGTTTGTTTCATACGTTCACTTCCAACTAGATAGTTTTACTACATAGTTATTGTAGCAGACCGTAACTAAGTTGTAAAGCAACCTAGCTGATTTTAATTAAAGAGTGCGTGGGTCGTTTTATGTAGGGGTAACGGAGCTATAAGGACTCCTGAAGGGATCGCTGGAGCATTAAAAAGAACCCCAGTGTTGAGAGATGTTATTAAGAAGGTATAGCACTACTAGATACAAAACAATCTGCAGAAAATTACGTAAAGACAGTTAGTGAATTAGCGCCTGTCATTTCAACATACTGGCTTCAAATGCATGTGCTTGCTATAAGATTAGCCGAAATGACACTGAGGTGCGAAACAATGGCAACGGCATATTGTTCTTTTCGACAATATTTAAGTCACTTAGGTATTATCTGATAATAAAAAACACTACCTGAAATTTTGTTGCACTTCAGATAGTGTTTTGGTAATTAATTTATTTTTGAGAAGCTGCCACTTGTTTACCAAATTCAGTTTCATTGAAATGATCGATAATGTGTTTCAATTCATCGTACTTTAAACTTGCCCCGAATAAAGGACTGCCAGGTTCAGTCATAATGCCATCAGCCAGGTTGTAATGAACAACCTGATCAAACCCCATGGTATCAACAAAGTGAGCGACTTCATCCACAGCTTTATGATCGTCACCGGTGACAAATAAAGCTTTGCGCTTTGGATTGCCTTTTGGACGGGCATCTTCTTGTAAGTTATGGTAACCCATATGATTGAAAGCTTTCACAATGGTCGTGTCCTTGAAGTAAGCCTGGACTTGTTCACTGGAAGTGGAATCGGGTTCTAAGACCTCTTCACGAATGCCATCAGTTTCCCACCAATAATTCATGGCGTCGATAACTAACTTACCCTTTAATAATTGTGGATCAATGTTTTTGTAACGACTCAGGGGGATTGCTAACAAAATAATGTCGCTGTTTTCCACAACGTCACGATTTTCTGAAGCAATCGCTCCAGGAACGAGCGTCTTAATGATAAGGTCGATTTTTTTAACGGTTCCTGAGCCAGAAATTCGGACTTCATAGCCAGCGTCTAAAGCCAAACCGGCTAGCACAATTCCAACTTTTCCGGCGCCAAGAATGCCAACACGTTTGATGGTCATTATTTTGCGGCCTCCTTTGCCTTCAAAATTTCTTTGACGCGGGGGATGACCTTAGTTGCGTAAAGTTCAATCATACGTTCACGTTGGGCAGCTGTTTGGTTACCGGCACCATAGACGAGGTCAAACCGGCCTAAGTCCAGCAGATCAATTGTACGTGCAATTCGGTTTGCCACAACTTCAGGCGTACCGACATAGAAAGAACCAACCTGTGTTTCATGGTCGAATTGTTCACGACTCATCGGTGCCCAGCCGCGGGTTAAACCAATGCGGTCAAAGTTAGCTTTGATGTTTTTAAACGCAACTTCAAGTGCTTCGTCTTCGTTATCCGCAATAAATCCATGGGAATGAACCGCAATTGGATATTCCGGCATATTAAGCTGTTTCGCTGCTTTGTGGTATAAGTCGATATATGGCTTGAAGCGATCCGCTTGCCCACCGATGATGGCAATGATGACCTTATATCCAAAACGAACGGCACGGATAATTGACTCTGGGGAACCCCCGATTCCAATATAGGTTTCTAACTCGCCATTTTCAGTTTTGGGGTAAACTTCTTGATTTTTTAGGCTAGGGCGAAATTTACCGGACCAGGTAACCGCCTTTTCAGTACGCAGCATGTCATAGAGACTCAGCTTTTCGTTGAAGAGGTCGTCGTAATCGGTAAGATCGTATCCAAATAGAGGAAATGATTCTGTGAAGGAACCACGACCCAGCATAACTTGTGCACGGCCATTTGACAGGCCGTCAAGAGTAGCGAAGCGTTCATAAACGCGGACGGGATCGTCAGAGCTTAATACAGTGACGGCGGTAGCTAATTTAATTTGTTTGGTTACTGAAGCAATGGCAGCCAGAACAGTTTCTGGGCTGGAAACACTATAGTCAGGGCGGTGATGTTCGCCAACGCCGATGACATTGATGCCATACTTATCTGCGATTTCGCCTTCGTGTATGATTTGGCGGATAGATTCAGCAGCAGACTTGAGGCTGCCGTCTTCATTGGCCACAATGTCACCAAAAGTTTCAATTCCGAATTCTAATTTGTTTACGTCTACCATAAGGATTACGCCTCCATTCATTTTACTTACTTTTTGTAAGTTGTTGAAATAAGAATATTATAGTATAGCGAAAAAAGCAAGCAAATAGTGTTAAAAAAATGAATAGCGCCACTTTACATGGAAAAAGTCATTTTTAAACATGTTAGAGTTCTAACCGAAAAAGAAGCTCTGCCCGTTGAACTAATTGACGACACAAAAAAAGAGCGACAACGATAATTCGTTGCAGCTCTTATCCTGAAAGTTGAATTTTAAATTAAAGTGCCCAAGCAGCCATGCCTTGTGCGTTGAAAAGACTAACTGCGGCATCTACTTGTTCTTCAACGGAACCACTGCTAATGTGCATATTTTGGAACAAACCATAAGCACCACTAGTACTGTTACGAACAGTTGGTTGCCAGTTAGATTCACGAGTGATGATTGTGTTCCAAGTTGAAGCAGAAACACCAGTGCGTGATTCCATCTGACTTAAGACGTAGCTCTTCAAATTGCTACCTGTGTAAGTAGAAGTTGTTGAACTTGTACTTGCTGTTTTGGTTGTAGTAGCGGTTTGTGTGCTAGCTGCCTTTTTAGCAACTGTTTTTTTGATTGGTTTTGGTGTTGCAGTTGCTGCTTTCTTACCAATTGTTAATTTTTGGCCTGGGATAATTAAATGACCTTTAATGTTGTTTGCTTTTTCGATGCTATTAATACTTGTGTTGTATTTTTGCGAAATGGCCCAAACTGAATCACCTGATTTTACAGTGTAAGTTGAGCTTGCATTAGCACTAACCGTGCCAGCAAAGAATAAACCTAAGGCTGCTGTAGCTGTTGTCAATAATGTTGCGAATTTTTTCAAAATATACACTCCTATTTATTGTCAAGTTTTAATTAACGCCTATTGGTTAATCAATAGTAACAATCATAGCGAATGCTTGTTACCCGATAGTATCACGAATTTTAAAAACAGATTCCAAAATGTTTCAATATTTGCCTTTTTTGTCATCTTTGTAATATTTGTAATCTCGGAATTTTAAACAAATCCCCATACAACGCTGATTATGACCGAAACAATGTAAAAAATATTACAAGTTCCAAGAAAATGATATTGTAAAATTTTGTGATATTAGAGACAAAAATGAAGAATTTCCTTCTTTTTGGCGAATAACAAGAGGTGTTCAAACACCAATTTTGAAACAAAACGGCTATTTTTGAAAACAAGTTACTAAAATGAAATCAAAAAAGCATCCTTTGCATTGAAGAAGGAAGCCTTGTTAAATGATTTAAAGTTTCACAAATACATATAATAGAAGATTGCTATTAAAAAATTATGAAGTCATAACTTATAAATGGTATGATTATCTCATGGGGGATATACGAGACTATGAAAAGAATTTTAATTTGTTTGAGTACATTATTAATGCTAGTTGGGTTAATTGGGACATATCAGGGACGGGCACTAGCCTCAACCACCGACGCAGCAAGTTCATCTGCCTCGAGTCATTCGACTTCTAGTAGTGCTTCGAGTTCAGCTGATTCGTCAGCAGATAAGCAATCATCTGAATCATCTGCTGCGGACATACCGCGCTTAAGTCTTACAGGTAGTTCAACGGTGATTATTGGTGGTCGTGATCAGTTGAAGGGCAGCGTGACAAACGTTAAGGGCGCTACACCTGTCTGGTCTTCCAGTAACGTCAATGTGGCCACTGTGACTCAGGATGGATTGGTTGCAGGGAAAAAGGCTGGCAAAACCACCATCACGCTGTCTTATCAAGGACAAACAAAGCAAATGACAATCGTTGTACCTAAGCCTATTTTAAGGATTGTTGGAAGCCCAACTGTCAATGTGGGTGCTACTAGACAGTTAAAAGCTAGGGTCACTAATGTAAAGAATTCACGATTTACTTGGAAATCTAGCCGCTCCAGTGTGGCCACAGTTTCGCAACAGGGCTTAATAAAAGGAAAAAAAGCCGGGACGGTCACAATGACGCTCTCTTGTCAGGGAATAACTAAAAAAGTTAAGGTCAAAGTTTCTCAACAAACAAATAAGACATTAACCTGAAATATTCATAAAAAAAGAACTAATGCTAGTGAATCCTTGATATCACTGGCGTTAGCTCTTTTTATTTTGGCACCTTTTAAGTGCTAAAAAATGTTATGTAAAAAAGGAGTCCTTTCTGATATAGTTATTATCGTCTAAAAAACAACCAGGAAGGAAGGATCCCTTCTCATATGACAACTTTACAGGAAAACCAAGCACATTTCAATTCCAAATTACATATTTCTCACACTGGTGGTGAACTTTCAAGTGATGCGGGTTTAGTACTCATCAAAGAGGTCATACACAAACTTGATTTCGCAGACCTTGCTCAAAAATTAGTTTCATTTAAAGATCAACGACGCTATTACCAACACAGTAATGTTAGTCTAATGGAACAGCTATTACTACAGAAGATTGCTGGCTATGCCACCGATCAGGTTGCTACCAGTTTGCGTTTTGATCCTATTTTTAAATTGCTACTTGATAAGCCTGCTATAGCTTCACAGGCTGCTATTTCGCGGTTTTGGCAACGCTGTGATGAAACGACTATCACTTCTTTACAAGTGTTAAACCAGACTCTGCTTGACCGAGGACGCCTGACTACCAATCAAACGGAACTAATCATTGATGTTGATTCGACCCATTCTGATACCTTCGGTAATCAAGAAAGTAGTGATTTCAACGCTCATTATCAAACGAACGGCTTTCATCCATTGGTTGCCTTTGATGGCCAAAATGAAGCTTTTTTAGCGGCCCAATTGCGACCAGGTAATGTTTACACCAGTAAGGAAATTCACTCATTTTTAGAGCCTCTATTACAGCATTATCAAAATAGTCTACCTTGTACTGAAATCCTGGTCCGTGGAGATTGGATGTAAGCTGATTCCTGAGACAACTTTTAAGAGAGGGTATAATGAATAAATCATCTCTCAAAAGGAAGGAATTTTTACATGCCAACTCGTTACGACAAAGAATTCAAACAAAACATTATCAACCTATATAAGCAAGGCGAATCAGCTGCCCAACTGGCCAGAGAATATGGCATTGGCTATTCAACAGTTCATAAGTGGATCCAGGGCCAGGCCAAAACTCAATCCGGTAAATTGCCAGACGAAATCAAAGCGATGGAAAAGCGACTGGCTTCGCTGTCTGAGGAGAACGAAATCCTAAAAAAAGCCCTGGGCTTCCTTGCGCAGAAGTAACCAATATCTTTGATTACATTCACCAAGAAAGCCATCACCACCAGGTAACCAAGATGTGCCGAATCCTCGGTGCTTCCAGAGCTCAGTATTATCGTTATCGATCCCCCAAACCTTCAAAACGCCGAGCCGAAGATGCGGGCTTGAAACAACGGATTCTGCGGATCTTTGCGGAATTTAAGCAGCGATACGGTGTTATGAAGATCCACCATGAATTGAATCTGGAACTTCAACCACTGCAGCTTCGGTGCAGTCCACGACGGATTTCCCGGCTCATGAAGGAACTGGATATCCACTCCGTTACCGTCAATAAGTGGAAAGCGGCTTCGGCTTCCAAAACCAAGGTTGAACAGCGTCCCAACTTGCTTAAGCAGGATTTCTCGACCACTGGTTTAAATCAAAGATGGACCGCTGATATGACCTATATTCAAACGAAGCGTAATGGCTGGTGTTACTTATCAACCATCATGGACCTGCACTCACGACGGATTATCGGCTATTCGTTCTCAAAAAAGATGGCTACTGATTTAGTCTTAAAGACCCTTGAAAGCGCGGTTAAAAATCGAACCATTACTGGGGACCTGATTATCCATACGGATTTAGGATCACAGTATACCAGCGATGATTACAATCAACGTTTAACTGAGCTACATATCCGCCACTCATACAGCCGTAAGGGTTGTCCGTATGATAATGCGCCAATGGAATCCTTTCACGCTTCCCTCAAAAAGGAATGTGTTTATCCAGTGCCGGTCTTTGAAGATTATGAAACTGCCGCTGCCGTCCTTTTTGAATAGGTGCATGCTTTCTACAATAGGAAGAGCATTCATAGTTCACTGGGCTACCAGACCCCCTTACAAGTTGAAATTGCAACACTTACGAGCCAAATGGCCGCCTGATTTAATGCTTTCCAGGGTTCAAATAAGTTATTAATCGCGATTAATAACTTATTTGAGCTGTGGAAGGTAAACGCGGTTCTGAATGTCTCTTAAAATCTGTCTCAAATATTGACTTCAATCCAGCATGACAAGGCTATGGGGCAAGTTACGGGTGCACAACAGCGCCACGGCTTTGACGAAACGACGACGCTCGGAGCGATTGAAACAATCGTGGCCTATGTTCAACAGCATTGGGCGGTGCCAATCGTGTTCTTCACTTGTGTGCGAAAACACGATGCGAATTATGGTAAATTAGTGCAGCAATTGAAAGTCTTACAAAAAAAGTGGCACTTCACGATTATTGACCTCTGGCAAGATCCAGTGGTCAAAGCTGAAAATCGCGCCCAACCACTAGCAATGGTCGACGACGCTCATCCAACCCGATTAGGTTATCGGAATATCTGGACGCCAATTTTTCGGCAACAATTAACGGACGTGCTTCGCCAGTCGGAACCATAATCGTCAATCGATTTCGCGTTTTCAAGGCTTCCGTCGATAGTCTAAAGAAATAAACATAACGACCGGATGAACCTGTCATGTGATAGGCTCATCCGGTCGTTATGTTTTAGCTTACTTCAAATTTTAGGTTAGTCTGCGACTTCAATCTTCCCAACCGCAATTGGTAAGGTGACGTGTGCATCGTAGGCGCCAACTTCACCAGCAACGGTGGCTGGTAAAGCCAAGTCTTGTGGTACGCCGTGAATGTAGATGACCCGTTTGTCGAGTTCCAAGTCATCGGTACCAAAGACTTCTTTGAACTTCGCTTGCAAATCAGCTAATGGCACATCGATTTCGTAGGCAAAGTGGCCTTGGGCGTCAGCGACTGGGTAGTTATCATTTGGCACGTCCATGTGATGTGGGGCGTTGTCAAATGGCACCATCGTTGTCCCTGAGACTGGTTCAGTTTCTGGCAAGTCGACAAATCCGTCATGATTGGCATCCTGCGCCATCGTGGCAATTTGGGCCGCCTTACCATCTGGAAAACCGTGGAAATGTTCCCAGTGTTGCGTATTTGCAGGTGTATCAAACATTTCAATCGCCACGTGTAATTGGTCACCGTCTTCAACAAAGGTGGCAGTTCCATGGGGTGCCGTTCCAATGCCTTTTACGTTTAGTGGTACGATGTTAGCAACGTATTTTTTAGTCATGAATGATTCCTCCAATTCTTCATTATAAGTCCATTATATGCTATTCTAAACTTATTAAAATTGATATATGTCAAGAAAGGAAAATTTATGCACTCAAAAATGGATTGTATCACATTGACCCGACTAATTCAGTAATGATGCATATTATTTCCAGTCAAACTAGTGTTCAAGCTATACTGAGACTATCAAAAGCTTACTAAATAAGCGATGAATAAACTTAATTTTTTAATCAAGAGGCGATTGTCATGGCAACAACTTACGGCATTTTCTATAACGGACAAGCGGGTAATGGGCAAGCGGCAACCGTCGCCCATCAAACCGCGCAAGCGCTATCGAACCACGGCATTGAGTCTCAATTACTGACAACACCAGGAATCCCCCGGGCAATTGCGTTAATTAAGCAAACACTTCCTCAACTGTCAGCACTAATTGTTATTGGTGGAGATGGCACACTGAACGTTGCAATGACAGCCCTAATCCAAGCTGAAGCACATATTCGTATCGGCGTTATTCCCATGGGAACGGTTAATAATTTTGCAACCCGCTACCAGTTACCAACTGACCCCCAAGCGGCCATCGAACTAATTTGTACTCAGCCGGCGACCCAAGCAGTCGGCATGCTAGTTTGTAATCAACGCCGGGCAGTCGTGAGTTCACTGACATTCGGTAATTTGGCTGACATTTCCAATGAAGTTCGACAATCTGAGAAGCAGCGATTCGGTAAATTAAGCTATCTTTACCGTGCTATTCGCCATATGGGTCACAATAAGTCACTGCCAATTCGATATCAATTCAAACACGAAGGAAGCCACACCTTAAAAACATGGTTCTGTTTGATTACAACGACCAAATCAGTCGGTGGGCACGTCTATAGCGCGTCTGCTCCAGGAAAAATGCATATTAGTCTACTTAACAACATTGGCTGGCGGCAAGTAATTCCATATATTTGGTTCGCACTAACGGGGAACTTGCAAAACTCCAAGGCCATTACACAGCTAACGGCAACCAGTGCACGAATTACGAGTGCAACTGGTCAAGCCGTGACGACACGTATTGACGGAGACCCAGCGGTTAAACTGCCAATTGAATTGACCTATTTGACAGACCGCTTCGAATTGATCGTACCAACAGTCATCGAATAACGACGTATTTTTTATTAATGGCAGATTGTAAAATTAATCCGAACGCTGTTCGGACAAAAAAATCAGCTGCCTTTAAAATGGTGTTTACCACAAACCCATCTTTTAGGAGCTGATCTTTTGTCTAGTATAACCTATTCCGAACGAATTAAAATCGAAACCTTTTGTGAACTAGGGCTGTCCAATATCCAAATGGGCGTTCGGATTAATTTTACAATCTACTATAATCCTACCGATTTTTTAATATTATTTTATTCATCAATTTCCGGCGCCGACCCAAGCTCTGCCTGAATCATCCAGATTTTCTTCTCAATTGCGGTTTTGAGACCAATGAAAATATCTTGGGTACTGAAGTCTTTTTCAACATCGGATACTTCAATGCCGTGTTGGTAAAGGTCTTCCAAGTAACGATAGCCATCAACTAAGTGTGCGAGGCGTTCTGGGGTTGTTTTGTTCCATTCACCAGGCCAGTCTTGAATCTTAGTGTTTTCGGCCATTTCTTTTAAGGTCGAGTAAGGACTGCCATCAAGCGCAATCAGCCGTTCAGAAATGACATCGAGTTGGCTGTCAATTTCTTCCATGAACTCATCCATCAAGGGGTGCAACTTCAAAAAGTTGGGTCCACGCATGTACCAATGCGTCTGATGGATAATCATTGACATCTGGCTCAAATCGGCAACGAGTTGATTTAATACTGCTTTGGTTTTCGTATATTTCATTAGATTGATCTCCTTTAGATATGGTTATTATAACATAGTGGTAGCTTAATCTGAAACGTTATACACTGGCAAATTAAGTTATTTATAGCCCGTAGAATTAAGTCGTTTTGAAAAGATGGAGACGTTATATGGTAGATTGTAAAATTATTTACGTTCTAAGATGACTAATATAGATAATTTGGCTAATTATCCATGTAATTTTTGTTGCAACGTATCACCAATGCCATCTACCTTCTTAGCAGCCAAGACGGTGCCACCGATGAGAACACCACCTACAATGAGCGTAGAAGCGATCATAAACTTAAATACACTTTTCAAGACGTCCATAAAATTCCCCCCTTACTTTTTACTGGTTCGACCAACAACTAATGAAACAATCAGAACTAAAATAATTGCCCCGATGATCGATGGTATCAATGCCATGCCAGCTAATGAAGGGCCCCAAGTGCCAAGGAGCCCTTGGCCAATCCATGCACCAATCAAACCAGCTACGATGTTTGCAATCCAGCCCATAGCAGCACCACGGTTAGTGATTGCGCCAGCAATGGCACCAATGATTGCCCCGACGATTAATGACCAAATAAGTCCCATATTTACTCACTCCCTTAGATAACACGACTAGATTTATTGTCAGACTTTACTTTATCAACGCTGTCACCTAATGTTTCCTTCGATTTCTTTGCGCCCTTACTGACGGCTTCCTTCGTTTTGTCTGTGGCATCGCTCACGCGATCTTGCAGAGAAATCGAATCTTTTTCATGTTGCTCCTTTGTCTTGACATCAACAACATTCACATTTACCTCAATTACTTCTAATTCGGTCATATTCTTTACTTCCCGAACGATAACATTTTTGATCTTGTCATACAGTTTAGAAATATCAATGCCGTATTCAGCAACAATGTCGAGATCCACTGCAACCTGCTTTTTTCCAACCTCTACATCAATTCCTGATGTGACATCTGAAGTATTAACTAGTTTATCAGCAACATTTGCGAAAAAGCCGCCATCTACGGTTAATAAGCCATCTACTTCAGAAAGTGCGATACCAATGATCTTTTGAATAACCTTATCATCAAATGTTAAATTGCCTTTAACACCAGACTTTTCGTTAGTTGTTGTTTTCTCACTTGGCGTTCCATTCTGCATAATTTTTCCTCCTTATAATTCAAACAGTTATTTAAAAACATTTGTTAAGATACCAGTTTTTTGAATATAATAACCCGCGGTAATCCCGATTGCCATAAAAATCAAAACAAAAAGTGTCTTGAAAAATCCAAATGTGATGATAAGGACCGCTAAGAGCAATCCCATAATTCCACCAATTAGTGGCCAAAAATAGGCTTTAATGAGTTCGGTCACGTTATCACCTCCTAGACAACTCGAGATTTATGCACATTAGCGTCCAACTCATTAAAATCAACGAGTCTGATTTTAATTTTTTTCTGTTCAGAAATTCCAAGACAAATACGCAAATCTTTTTTTAATTGATTAAGAAAATTTGCAGTCTGTTTCTTGGCATTGACTGAATTTAGTAGATCACCCGATATTTTAAGTGTGATCCCTTTTCGTGATAACTTAGATGATACCTTGGGGTTGCCAATAAAGGGTTCATGTTGAAGTGCTGAAAGCGCAAAATGTTCAATAGCTTTCTTACTGACGGTCACTTGACCATCAGACTTTTGATGAAGATATAATGATTGTGACCGTGGCCAAAAAAGTGTGATAAGCAAAAAAATAATTAACAGTACCGCCAAAATTACTCCACTCCAAAAGAGGTATATCGGTTCGTACTGCTCCAACCAACCAAGCTTTAATGACATGGGAGTACTAGTACCAATGGCCGTTGACCAATTTTTAAAGACAAGAGCTATGGATAAAGGAAATGCAAGGATAATAACAACTACTATTAAAGCCTTAAATATAAATCGCAAATCATCACCACCTTTACCATCATTATAGCAGACAGGTAGTGATGATGAAATTATATGCACTTATAAGAAACCAATTAAAATTTTTATTTGACTAAACCAATCTGGCCACTAGGGTATACCCTAGTGGTCTTTTTTATTTCTGTGCTATACTAGGAATTACAAGTGTTCATTAGAACTGTCCAAAAGGAGAATTGGAAATGGCTAAAATCGGTTATGCGCGTGTGAGTTCCAAGGAGCAACATTTAGATCGACAGTTAGCGGCTTTAAAAGACGTTGATAAATTATTTACGGATAAATTAAGTGGGGCTAACACTAATCGGCCAGAACTGCAAAAAATGCTGGCCTATATTCGTGAGGGTGATATTGTAATGGTCACTGAATTAGATCGCTTAGGCAGAAACAACCATGATTTGACTAAGATCATGAACTCCATTCAAAATAAGGGTGCCACCCTAGATGTGTTGAATTTACCGTCCATGACAGGGATTGCTGACCCAAATTTACGTCAACTGATGACCAACTTGATTATTGAACTCTATAAGTATCAGGCCGAAAGTGAACGTAAGCGAATCATTGAGCGCCAGCAACAAGGGATTGCCTTAGCTAAGCAGCAGGGTAAATATCATGGGCGCAAACCCCAATATGCCAAAGATGATCCCCGTTTGCAACATGCTTTTAAGCTTTATCGAGCTGGCATGAGTGACATTGATGTGTCCCGAAATACAGGTATTAAACGGACGACCTTTATTCGATACCGTGTGAAATACGGTATTAAAAGAAAATAGGGCCCCCTTTTGGTTAGCACATGTTAACTGAAAGGGTTTCTATTTTCTTTACTTAAAAGTTGTCTCAGGAATCAGCTTACATCCAAATTGTGTACAATCTATATCATGAGAACTAATTTTAGAGTACGATACAGTTGATTAACAATTTCGATAAAGGCGATGATGGGATGAAAAGCACGACGAAATGGGTAACACGGTGGCCCGAACGAATTAGTTACGGCTTAAGTGACGCCGCCGATAATTTAGTCTTTCAAATGATGACGACCTATTTGCTATTCTTTTACACGGATGTTTATGGACTGACACCAAGCGCGGTGGCCATTTTATTTGTCGTGGCGCGGGTAGCTGACGTTGTTGAAAGTTTTGTCATCGGGATCATGATTGATCACACACATTCACGGTTTGGCAAGAGCCGACCGTTCTTCCTATGGTATTCGTTACCTTACGTTATTTTTGCGGTTCTCACCTTTGTGACGCCTAACTTTTCGTATAATGGTAAATTAATCTGGGCATATGTGACGTATTTAGGCCTTGGATTTCTGTATACGGCTGTTAATCTGCCAATCACGTCAATCTTACCAACGATGTCGCAGAATACTCGTGAGTTGACGTTGTTGGGTGTCATTCGTCAATTCTTTGGCAGTTCGGTTCAAATTGTGGTGGCGGTATTCACATTACCCTTGGTTGCGTTCTTCGGCCACGGTAATCAGCAAAAAGGGTTCTTGGGCACAATCATCGTGTTTAGCCTGATTTCATTTCTTTTGATTATCAACACGTTTGTCCATGTTCGCGAACGGTTCGCGAATCCTGAAATTGCCCACCAACCGTTAACAACTGTCCTAAAAATGTTGAAACATAATCAGCCATGGATCGTTATGTCAATCGTGATTCTCATGTACTGGCTGGTGACGGCAATTAAGAATCAGACAACCATTTACTATTTTAAATATACGGTGGGAAACGAAAACCTGGTGCCACTAGCTAACAGTTTTACCCTGGCAGCGTTAATCGGGGTATTGCTGATCATTCGAATTACCGAGGTTGGCAGTAAGAAGCAAACGATGCTTCGCGGTATTTTAATAGCGCTGGTTGGTCAAGCCGTGATTGCGGTTGGGGTTTATACCAAAATACTGTGGTTCTTGTTTGGCGGTGTCTTGATTAACTCGATTGGCAATGGGATCATTATCGGCCTCGTCTCAATCATGATTGCTGACACAATCCGTTATGGTGCCAGCATGGGGATCCAAGCCGAGGGAATTCTGGCTTCAACGGATGACTTTGGCGTTAACGTCGGCCTTGGTGTTGGCGGCTTGATTACAGCTGGTTTGTTTCACTTTTCGGGTTACGTTGCCAATCGAACCCAGAATGCCGCAACTCTCACCATGATTAATTTGAATTATGTTTGGATTCCGTTGGTTATTTATGTGGGGATGTATTTTGTATTGCGGCTTTATGATGAGGGGCGGATTGAACGAGCAATAGAAGCAAGAAAATAAGTCCGAATTATATTCTAAATAATAGTTTTTGATTTGCTAACTAACACCGGTGCGGTGTGATATTATTACCTTTTTGCGCCAACGGTTATTGCAATTGGCCAAATAATCTTGCAACCTCACTTTTGAAATGCAATAGATTGTGAGTCGTTCCAGTTAGCACTATACTGAAACTGAGTCTAAATCTAAAAGGAGTGGTTTGCATGGCTGAAAAGTATACAGCAGAAATCGTGCCATTGAACGCTGAGAAGATTGGCACCGCGCCGCACGGTGCCGCGACGTTCACGATTGATGGTGCGCAAATGAAGATTCATATCGATATGTTTGATACACCTGCTAATGTGCAGCATTGGGAACATTTCCACGGATTCCCGGATGGTAAGCCAGCAGAAATCGCCACAGCGGCACAAGATGCTAATGGTGACGGTTTCGTTGATCTGCCAGAAACAGAACCGGTTTCCGGTACAACGATGGTGCCATTTGACGCTGAACCGGCCAAGATGCATGTGCCAAATGACAGTTACCCAGTGGCTGATGCAGAAGGTCACTATGCTTATGACAAACTCGTTGATCTGAAGGAATTGCAGACAGCGTTTAAAGCCGCTTTTGGCAGTGACGATTTGCAGCTTGATAAAAGGGTCATTTATATTCATGGTGTGCCGGATACCTTGAAGCTACCGGCTACTGTTCAAGGAACTGTCATGAACTACGATGCCCACGTTACTTTACCAATTGCAGTTGGGAAAATCATCAAAGCTTAAACTAATTAGTTGAATAAATAACCTATAAGTAGTCTTGAAGCTTACTGGCAATACGCCAGCTGTTTCAAGGCTACTTTTGGGTTTGAAGACCTTATTTACCTATAAATAGAGCTTTTTACATTATATGTACAGATTAATACCTATAATGTCAATAAGTATGAACTGTTAAAAATATCTTGTTAAATAACGAACATTATCATTCCTTTGCGCGGGGTCAACTTGTTAAGCTGGTGTTGGAAGAAGAGAGACGCCAGAAACAATGGAAGGAGGCGCACAGATGCCTAAGAAGTTGATCCATATCGTCATGTTGGCGATGTTGATGCTGACCCAGGTCGGCAGCGCCGTTGTCCCTGTAGCCGACAACGGTGAGACAAACATCACCGAACATGACCGTGCGGCGCCAAAATCCGATCCATCCTCACACCAGAACGATGCGAGCGGACAAGCGGCAATTAGCCAAGACACAATTGAGTCTGACAAGAAACAGACAAGTGCAGCAATGAGCAGTTCTGAGAACCTGTCTAGTATCTTTTAAGAACTATCTTCAGGAAGGCCAATACAACCATTTGAAGACTGCTGTTAAGGGCGCGTTCACAGTTTTTCCAAAGTCGCCGACATTTGTCTAGCCAACTCCATGAACGTTCAACGATCCATCGTTGCGGTAGCACCGTGAACATATGCAACTCGTTGCGTTTAGCTACCGTCGTCTTAGCATTCAAAATGAGCTTCACCTGATCCGCAAAGTCATTGCCAGTGTAGCCACCATCAACCATGACATGCTGAACGAGCTCTAAAGTTTGGCTAGCCAAACTAAACATAGCCAATGCACCTGAACGATCTGATACATTAGCTCGTGTCACGAGAATGGCTTGTGGTAAACCATTAATATCAACCGCCATATGACGCTTAATCCCTGAAATCTTTTTGCCGCCATCGTAGCCACTATTTTTCGTTAAATCAGTGGTTTTAACACTTTGAGCATCAACAATCACAAACGACGTTCGGGCCGATCGGCCCTGTGCAAAGCGATAGGAAGCAACAGTTTTTTTAAAAGCCTTTCTAATAGCGAATCAGCTGTCGGGTCTGGTTTATCTCGCCACATATCGTAATAGCGGTAGACAGTGTGCCATTCCGGGAAATCGTGCGGTAATTCACGCCATTGACACCCTGTAGTAAGCGAGTAAAGGATGGCATTGAATACGTCATAAAGATCACAACGACGCGGTCTTGTATGCTTGCGGAAGTTTTCTAAATCAGGTTGTATTAACGCAAATTGCGCTCGAGAAATATTGCTTGGATAATCTGGCATGACAAACTCCTCAGTCGTTTTTCCACAATTCTACCAGATTCAGCAGATACTAGACAGGTTCTAATAACTTGGCCTTGAGGTCGAGACTGAGCCGATTACTTTTTTCAAGGCCGATCTGCTCATCAAGCAAAAAGATGCGTTCATTGGTACGAACATCTTCATAGTACCGACGGCGAAAAGATACAGTGCCAATGCTGGTATCGACATGGCGTTCACGCATACCTTTGATTTTAAAAAACTGCTTCCGGTAGGAAGAATCCGCCAAAACCTGATCTTGTTGTTCCAGCATGACACCAAGTAATTGACAAAGAGTCTTTCCAAAACTTTTTTGAGTTTCGATGACTAGATTGGCAAAGTCTAACTTTCCTGTCAGTAAATCAAAGGCAGAGTTTCCAAATGATGTCATCATTTCTGTGATGATTTGTTGTAAGATAGAGTTCAAGAGTGATTCCTCCTAATTGCTAGCTGGTTGATTTGTCATTAACATTCTAGCATGAGTAGGGATCGCTCCCTTTTTGTTTCTGATAATTTACCCACTTAAACTTTACGCTAAGCCTTAAATTTCATCTGTTGTCCTGTATTATATAATGAGTCTGTAATTTTGGGAGAATTTAAAATTTACTTTGTAAAAACAGACTAGTCTTTTCTTTCGTTAAGCTCAATTATAATTCTAGACTTTTGAAGGTAATCAATTTGGTACTTGTTAGTTAATTGGGCCAAAAAAGGTCCTAGTTTATCATTGTTCGGTTGCAAATTATCTAATAATCTTAAATACTGATGTAACTCTTCATCGGTACATTTTTTTTTGAAATATCCCCAAATATGTTGATACGTTGTTGTTAATGTTTGTTTTGTTGGCGAAACCGATTCAAGTGAGTCAATGATGTTCCCTAGTTCTTGTGTCTTTTGTGGCGTCCATTGATTATTCTTCGCCAGTAAACGAATGTAATCATATTGTTGCTGTGATTTAGACATTACCCAATATTTGTTGACTGCCCAAACTTTTTGCCAATTCATATTTTATCTCCATTTTATGTCATTATACGTAAAGCATCAGAGCGTTCTACTGAAGTAGATTGAAAAGCTTGCGCTAAACTCGTGAATGGACCTTCATGAGTTTTGTGTCTAGTTTGCTTGATTAAGAGACTTCAACTTCAGATTGAAAGAGCACCTTTCAAGAAACTTTAATTGTTTATGGTGGCTACCGTGCTCACATTAACAAGTAAAGCCATCCAAAAACACCCAAAATTAATAAACCAATCAGATTTAACACAGTGAACACTTTAAGGAAATGCCACAATGACTGTTCTTCGCTAAACAGCAATAATTGTTTTACTGCAAGCAAATTTGCAAGGGAGGCCACAATTGATCCCAATCCACCTATGTTAACACCTAGGAATAAGGCTGGTAAGTACTTTGTAAAATTGGCCAGTAAGATAGCGGCTGGAACGTTACTAATCGCTTGGCTAGTCATTAGGCTAGCAATATAAACGCTCTGCGGTGTTTGCATTAGCTGATTTAACCAGAGAGTAATATAGGAGTTGTGACTAATAGCACTAACAAAAAGGAAAAAGCAGACGAATGTTAAGAGCAAAGCGTAATCAACATGTTGAAAGACGTGCCAATCAATTCTCAAACCAACAATAATAGTAACAATAATAACTAATGAAATTGGTATCAAGTTAAAAATTCCGAGCATAATAAACCCAATCAGGGAAGTTGCAATACCAATTTGACTAACATGAATGGTAGTTGATTTTGCGGGAACCATCGTTAAGGACTTTCGTGGTACCCACAAGCTTAACGCTACCAGAAGAATCAGACTGGCAATCATCAGAGGAGCCGATAATTTGAAAAAGGTTAATATATCAATGTGATAAGATGTCACAAGGAACAAATTTTGAGGATTCCCAATAGGTGTAAATGAACTTCCAAGATTGGCCGCCATCACGATTAGAGTTAATGGGTAAGCAATTGCTCCCTTCTGATGCCGATTTACTGTCATAAAGGTGGGAACTAAAGTTAGGATAGCAATGTCATTGGTTAAAATCATTGATCCACCGAATGCCAATAAGATAAAAAATTGCGTCATCTGTCGAGTATGTTGTGATTTGACTAAAAGCCAGTTACTTAATGCATCCAAAATATGCATGGTTCGTAATAACTGAACCCCGATCATAAGCGATAAGAGCGTTCCAATCGTGTTCCAGTTAATATCGGTAAACCGTGGCGTCCCAATCAAAAAACTCAATCCCGCGCAAATTAAAGCAGTAATAAAAATTTTATCGCTGATGGTGCGGCGAAAAACTAAGCCCATTAGGCGCTCTCCTTTTTCCTGATTTTATAGTATCAGTTTGTGTAAAATACTTTGACGTAACTAGGGAAAGGTTTGTATAGTCATTCTTGTGCCTGTACAATTCTTACTTTTACAAATTTTCTACATACTTTTTTTGTCCTTATGATCAGATGTATCTTAGTATTCAAAACAGCAACAACTTTTTTAACGCTGTTCAGTAACCAGATCTCAACATAAATCCAAAGATTCATGAACACCCACACTCCTTTGGAGACAGAGCGGTTTTTCAGTGACGCCATTTCCGATGCCTGAAAGGATATGAAACAAATGCTGAAGACAATCAATAATTGGTGCTACTGGTCAACTCGTTAGAAAATGTATTGATGGTTCATTAATCTTTCTAAATGAGTTTCTCCCTATTATATATGCATGTTAACCAGAAATGGAACTAATCAGATTTCAATAGCGATA
The DNA here is from genome assembly GCF_001438655.1 of Pediococcus cellicola. Classification (GTDB taxonomy): domain Bacteria; phylum Bacillota; class Bacilli; order Lactobacillales; family Lactobacillaceae; genus Pediococcus; species Pediococcus cellicola. The sequence goes on along the minus strand of NZ_JQBR01000003.1, from coordinate 47,563 downwards.
AGATCCTTAGAACCTTAAGAAGCCAAAGTCATGTGCAAATCCCAATGATTATTTACCGAAACCAATCTGAGAATGATTACGGGTCACTTATATGTAACTAACAATACTCTCCGTTCGCATTAGTTACAATAGGGTAGGCCCTAGCTAAACAACTTGATATCAATATACGCAAAAAGCCCGCCCATAGGGTGATGAGCAGTCCAATTACGCATATTTTACCGAGATAAATTTTGTACACTTAGGTGTACGATGTATATTATAAGCGGCTTGGTTAATCAATAAAATCTCTTCCGTTGAGAAGAGACTTTATCCGTTAACAATATTTTCGGCAAAGTAGCTTAATTGAAGTTACCTCCTTAAGTTTATCTTGGTAAATAAAAAAGCAAAAAATATTTTACGTAGTTTTTTAGGAGGCCTTAGCTGATTAACTCTAAGTTGGTTATTAACAGAATGGAGGAATTTTATGGCATCAACTCATCATATCGAAACCGTTATTAACGGCCATCATGTGAATAAGAATCATTATTTTAGTCTTAAAAGTTATCAATGGCGGGTTCGCCATCACAAAACCATGGGGAAGAATCTTGCGATTGGTCAATTAGCTTGGGTAGAAGTGACTGGCCAGGTTAAACCGGTTTTAGTGATCATTACCGGGATTCACAAGTTAACCGAGGCTGCTGATCGCCAAGTCGCACGACAATTAAAGACCGTCAAGACGATTACAACTAACTCAGTTAAAGATTTGGACGCCATCACTCAGAATAACTTTGAGCAATACTTGGCCACCCACCCCCAGGGAGACCCTTTTTATCAACCTCAGCAATAAAGCAATCGCTAAAATTATTAGCTAGTTGTCTCAGGAATCAGCTTACATCCACGTTGCTTGGGTGACTTAGAACATCAGCTTAAAGATGGACGGTGGTAACGTAAACAGCCGCAGCGACCACATAAGCCGCGTATTACAGTGTGGAGAAAAAACAGGGTAACAAGCGTGAAAAAATAAAAGAAGACCAGATTTTGGTCTTCTTAAAAATGATAATTTATTTATCGTCTTTATCTAACTTTTCCTTTACGTTATCAACCGTATCTTTAACAGCATCTTTGGCATCTGACAGTTTATCTTTAGCCTTACCTAGAATACCTTGACCCTTACCTTCAGCTTCGCGGGCCTTGTCGTTCGTAGCCTTGCCTTCAACGTCTTTAGCTTTTCCACTTACCTTATCTTTGGTGCTATCAATCTTGTCATCTAGACTCATAATATAACCTCCCATAATGTATTTGTTACAACAGTATTATTCCACATTTTAATTTGCTTGTCTAATAAGGAGATCCTACAAGAGATAGTGTGAATGACACTTATAAGGTAGATTGCAAATTTAATCCGAATTTTTGGACAAATTTGCAATCTACCTTATAATTAGATTTAGAAGGATGCAATTTAGATAATGGAGGATTTCATATGAAAAGATTTAGACTTTGGTCAAAAATATCAATTATCATTTCTATATCTCAACTTTTATTAGCCATTTTTAAAGAAATTCAAAACTATAACAAATCTAAAAAACATCCTTCGAAAAATAAGAGAGGATGATGTTTTATGCATTGGTTATGGGTTTTAATTATTGGTGCCATCATTGGTGCTATTGCTGGAGCAATTACTAGCAAAGGAAAATCAATGGGGTGGATTGCTAATATTGTTGCCGGATTAGTTGGTTCCTCTATTGGAGAAGCTATACTCGGATCTTGGGGCCCTCAATTAGCCGGAATGGCAATTATTCCTTCAATTATTGGAGCAGTAATTGTTGTTGCTGTAGTTTCTTTCTTTTTAAGTCGTAGCACAAGATAAATTTTTCCCTATATGTTAAACTTTTTAACAATCTTTTAAATGAATCCATGGTTGTTATTGGCTGGTCAATTACTGTAGTAATTGGCTTTTTTTATAAATGTTTTACTTTAATTTCATGTAAAGCCACTCTAATTATTAACAAGCTGAAAGAAGTGGACGAATTGGCTATGCAAAATAGAAGTGGAAGAAAATATGGATTATTAAATTACAGTGTTTACGTCATATCTTTGGGAGGATTCCTATTTGGGTATGATACTGGTGTTATCAATGGAGCTTTGGCTTTTATGAGCAAGACTAGTCAATTAAATCTAACTCCTTCCCGTCAGGGAATCGTGTCAAGCTCTTTAGTCTTAGGGGCTTGCCTTGGTGCATTCCTATGTGGAAAATATGCTGATAAATATGGCAGAAAGGTTACACTTCGTTGGGTTGCAGTTATCTTTACACTGGCAACTGTATGTTGCGCATTATCATTCAATTATATCTTTATGACCACATTTAGGTTTATCCTGGGACTAGCTGTTGGTGCTGCCTCAAGTCTTTCTCCAATGTATCTTGCAGAAATATCTCCAAGAGAAGTTCGTGCTAGCAACGTCAATAAGAATGCAATTTTTATCGTTTTAGGGCAACTAGTAGCGTTTATTATGAACGCCCTTTTAGGCAGTCTATGGGGTGACTGGGATCCAATTTGGCGCGTTATGATTTTAATGGCATGTGTCCCCTCTATTATCTTATGGATTAATTCATTCAATATTGCTAGAAGTCCTAACTGGTTAGTACAAAGAGGGCATTTAAAAAGAGCACGCAATTTAGCTCATCGACTAGGCTTCAAAAAACAAACTGCTAACAGGATCATTGATGGACGTAAAAAGAATATCAAAACAGAGACAAAGCTCACTTGGGACCAAATCTTTTCGAATAAACGATTAGTCTACTTACTCTTGATTGGAATCATTATTGCCTTGATTCAACAAGTATCGGGTATTAATACAGTTATGTATTATGGCACTATCTTGTTAGAAAAGGTTGGTATGGGAGAACGGGGTTCTTTGTATGCGAATATACTAATCGGCTTAACATCTGTCATCGCTAGTATCTTTGGAACCAGAATGATTGCCAATCACAACCATCTGAAAATGTTAAAAATTGGGTTAATGGGTAATATTATCTTTTTAGCGTTGTTAGGGGTTATTATGCACGCAAACATGCTGCCACAGGTAGTTACAAGTACTTTGGTTCTAGCAATGCTTGTCCTATTTCTAGCGAACCATCAAGGTATTGTTAGCCCTGTTACTTGGTTGATTATGGCAGAAATGTTCCCTAATAGTGTCAAAGCTAGATTTATGTCAATTGCTACGGCAACCACATGGATCACTAATTTTTCAATTAGCTTAGTTTACCCATTGCTAATTAATGCTTTAGGAACAGCCACTGTCTTTTTTGTATTTGCCATAACAAATGGGTGCAGTTTATTTCTTTCCTTGACTGTTATTAATCAAGAGAAAATGAAAAAATCCTATCAGGAAAGTTCCAGCAAATAAAATTAGAAGGAGGAAAATAATATGGCTAACTTTTATATCAATCCTAATAACGTTGTACACGAATTGCCTAAAAATAATCAGCCAAAATTTTTTATGTTTGGTGTTCCTAGCTATACCAATCTTGGTGACCAGGCAATATCATTAGCCGAACGAAAATATATTGAAGCTGAGTTTCCAGATTACCAATATATTGAAATAGTAGAGGAAGATGATGATGCGGCTATTCCAGTTGTTAAGCAATGTATAACTAAACAAGATATTGTTGCCTTTACTGGTGGTGGAAACATGGGAAATCTTTATCTTAATCACGAGCGAGCACGCCGAAAAGTATTTTCAACTTTTACTGATAACCTAACCATCTCATTCCCACAGTCTATTCATTTTGAAGACAATGAAGCTGGACTTTATGAACAAAAGTTAAGTCAAGAGGCTTACCAAAAAAACCCCAATTTAGTTCTAGTAGCTCGAGATGCACAGAGTTACCATAGAATGCAGACTACTTTCAACAATAAAGTCATTTTTACACCTGATATGGTTTTATATATGAAATCTGTCAACTGGGAGTTCAATCGAAATGGGGCTTTATTCGTTTTACGGCATGATTCAGAAAAAGTTGTTAAAAAAAGTACGATTGACAATATAAAAGATATTTTAGGAAATGAACGCCCTGTAAAAAGAGTTGATACCGTTCTAGACGAACCACAAAAGATAACACCTGTTACTCGGGAGGCATTATTTGATTCAGAACTAGAACTATTCTCGCACCAGGAAATAATTATTACAGATCGCTGGCATGCAATGGTATTTTCCGTTTTAACAGGAACACCTTGCTTGTTATTTGGAAATAGTTATGGAAAAGGAAAGCATGCCTATATTGATTGGTTAGAGCATATCAACTGGGTTAGTTATACCGATGAGGAAGATACCGAAAGGATTAAACAACAAATAAACGCGGTCATGGAAGCTAAAACTCACGCTTATGATCTTATTCCTGATTTTAAACAGTTACATGATTTAATTCCACATAATCGGTAGGAAAAAGCCAACTTTTTGATAACATTTTTCATTTGATGTTAATCAAAAATTGGCTTTTTATATAACTTTTTTAGTGTATCTCTTAATAAGGTGGTCATATGAAAAAGAAAATCAACCTTCAATGCATATTATTAACATTTCTAACGTTCACAATGGGTTTGAGTCAATTTATTATAATAGGAATTATAAATAATTTATCGACAGATTTTAGAGTTTCTATCGCAGACATTGGGGCACTCGTAACCATATTTGCAATCGTTTATGCAGTTGCAACACCAATAATTAACTTATCTATTGGTAGTATCGCTTTGCATAAAGTTATGCTCTTTTTTATGCTGATTTTTTCATTTGGAAACTTATTGACAGCTATAGCTAGTAATTTTAATGTACTACTTATGAGTAGAATTATAACAGCCCTATCATCTGGGCCTCTGATGTCGACTGCTGTTACCTTTGCAGCTGCAATTGCTCCTCAGAGAAAAAGAGCTTGGCTAATATCTTGGGTGTTCTCAGGCTTCAGTATCGCTTCAGTTTTTGGCGTACCTTTAGGTACTTGGATAAGTGATAACCTTAACTGGCGATTAACTTTTTGGACAATTTTTTTTGCCTCAGTCTTTATTACTATCGTAGTTTTCTATTTGCTACCTCATAATTTAACACAAAATGGAACACATAATATATTCAAACAGTTAGCTATCTTAAAAGACAAAAGAATCATCTGGGGTATTCTGGTCCCGGTCTTTAATTTTAGTGCCATTTATATCATTTATACCTATTTGAAGCCAATATTAATTAAAGAGTTAAGTTTCTCCCACAATAATGTCATAATTGTTCTATTTTTGTACGGACTATGTGGATTGGTAAGCAACCAAGTGAGTGGGCGTATAGCAAACATGAAATGGAAACGCAATTTAAAAAAATTTTTTATTCTTCAAGCTATGAGTATCTTTCTTATATTCATAAGTGGAAATTTAACATGGCTAAAAATCAGTGCCATTCTCATAATGGCTTTAACAATGTCTATTTCTAACTCACCCATGCAATTGTATTACATGGATATTGCCAAACAAAATTATCCCCAATCATTGGTTTTAGCTTCTTCTTTTAATTCAATTTTTTCAAATGTTGGAGTTGCTACCGGATCTGCAATTGGAGGACATGTCGTGGCCACTGTAGGCTTAAGCGGTTTGGGCATTGCAGGTAGTGTCTTTAGTGTTTTCACAATAGGTGTTCTAACAATATTAATCAAGTATAACTATAATTAATAAGATCTTTTAATGCCTGTACTGATTTTGGCAATTATTATTCAGGTTCAGTATACCAGAGAATAAGTCTTAATATTTATGTTAGCTTCTTCATGTGAGGATAGATAGAATTTTAATAAACCATCAGCCCAAATTTTTATGCTTGTAAAATAGCAAGCTACAAGATAGTATGGTGGTTTTAAAATTGACTCGATAGGAAAACAATTTATTATCATAAAACACCACTTAACAAAAAGATTAAGTGGTATATAGGAGCAATTAAATAATGAACAATCGTCAATTAAGGAATATCTTGTATATTATGACCCTAATATTTATTTGGTAGATTGTAAAATTAATCCGAACGCTGTTCGGACAAAAAAGATCAGCTTCCTTTAAAATGGTGTTTACCACAAACCAATCTTTTAGGAGCTGATCTTTTGTCTAGTATAACCTATTCCGAACGAATTAAAATCGAAACCTTTTGTGAACTAGGGCTGTCCAATATCCAAATGGGCGTTCGGCTGAACCGATCACCGTCAACAATTTCTTATGAATTATCTCGATGTCAACCTTATCAGGCTGAATTAGCACAAACAGATGCCGAATACAAGCGATCACGATGTGGTCGGAAAACTAAGCTGAGCGATGAGTTAAAGCAAAAAATTCTCAACCATTTACGTCTAAGCTGGTCACCAGGAATGATTGCTCACGAATTTAAACTAGCTACTAAATCTATTTATAATCGGCTAAATCAGGGGAGAATTGGTTTCCCCTTGAATGATCTACCTGAACATGGCGTACGCCAACGGCGTAACGTTGACCAACGATCCAAATATAATCAATCTTTGGGGCGATCAATTGAATAGCGTCCCATGATGATTAATCAACGTAATCGCATCGGCGATTTTGAACTAGATACATTCGTTGGTCCTCGTGGGAATAGTAAGGCAGTTTTATTAACTTTAATCGATCACAAATCACGGTTCCTTTGGGCATACCGGTTAAAAGATCGGACGACAGCGACTGTTAATGAAGCACTAACTAAGTTCCTAACCACTTTTAATGGTCCGGTGCACAGCTTTACTGTGGACCGTGGCACTGAGTTTAGTGGGCTAGTATCACTTGAATCACAATATGGTATTAAGACCTATTACTGCCATGCTTATACTCCAGCTGAACGTGGTAGTAATGAACGCTTTAATCGGAATTTACGTTATTTTTATCCTAAAGGGACTCGTTTTGAGCACATTAGTGCTCAAGATTTAACGACGACGTTACTCCAAATTAACCAGCGACCGCTTAAAATACTCGACTGGCAAACACCGTATCAGGCTATGCTGACAAATTTGTCCAAAAATTCGGATTAAATTTGCAATCTACCATATAACTAAAATATCATATACAAAAATACGTAATAATTTTCCTATAGATCCTGATTTTTCTGAATAAGACGTCTTGCTAAAAACCAAAACCAAACCGATTGAATCGCACTATACTGTATAAGCATAGTAGATGTGGGTTCTAAACTAATATTGGCTACAGGGGGCATTTTTATTGTTTCTTGAGAACTCTGGTTATTAAATATTTTTACAAAGTTATCATAGCCTTCTGCAGGTGAAGTATCCGCAAGAATTAGTCGCAATCCTTGCTCTATTTCTGATAGTGAGAATACATTTTTACATACACCGACCACAATTGCTCCTGCCAAATGTTTTCGTGCATATCTCTTCTTGATTGGAGCCTCAATAATCCCTGCTTTAAAATAATTATGCATCATTGTCTTGGTAATTTTTTCCTCAATCATGGGTTCAACAAAAGAATTGGTGATGTCTAATAATTGATCCAAATGTAAATTGAAGCTTGGTAATTCGCTCCATAACGGTAATCTCGGGAAATTATTTTTAGCGAAAGGCAACTTAGTCATCCTCCTTGCACAGAAATATTAATCAATCTGAACTGCAATTCCAATTAGCCCTGGGCCTGTGTGTACACATAATGCTGGGGAAACATCACCAGTATAAATGGTATGTTTTGGAAAGCTATTTCTAAGTTCGGTTAGTACATGACTTGAAATCGCTTTGTCATTGCCCTGAGCGACTGCAAGCCTAAAACTTTCGTTTGTTGAAGCATCTTCGATAGCCAGCTTTAATAACCTTGAAATTGCTTTCTTTTCAGAACGAGCTTTTGCTACTGGGTAATATATGCCATCTGAGTCGCACGATATGACTGGTTTAATATTTAAAACTGATCCCACCATCCCAGCTACTTTGCCAATCCTACCGCCAATTCTAAGATATTTTAATGTTGCAATATAAAAATAGACTTTACTTTTTAGCACGGACTGTTGAACTCGCTTAGTGATTTCTTGGTAATCATAATTAGCATTAATTAAGTCTTCTGCGTATGCTGCAATCAATCCACTACCAATACCAATACTTTTTGAATCAATAACTGTTATGATTGCGTTATTGACATTTTCAGAAGCTATTTTAAAAACCTTATTTGTAACTGATAAGCCGCTGGAGATTGTAATAGCAATGATTTTTTTATAACCTCGTTGCTGCAATTTTTTGATATATTGTGATACCAGTCCAAGAGTTGGACTAGCTGTTTTAGGAATATAACCATCTTCAATTAGTTGATACACTTCCTGAGGTTGAATAGTCACACGATCCAGATACTCGTGGTTGTTTGCTGTCACAACTAAGGGAACAACTTCAACATTTACTTGATTTTTTATTTCCGCGGGAATATCTGATGCGGAATCGACTAATAGTCCAATTTTTTTCATTTTCCCTCCATATAGTCTTGATAACCCTATAAATAGTATTCTACACTATATTATAAGGCTGTCAATACTACTATTATTCCATGATAGATTTTTGAAGTTGGCTTCTGATTATAACTTTCTACGGTGTGAGTCGCGTAGACCTGTAAATTCAAACCATCCACATAAACAAATGGGAAAGAGCAACTAACAAAATTGCGCCTACAGAGGACACCTTAGTACTGGAAAAATCAAAGCAGCTCAAGTTTTCAAGACTGATCAAATTAAACTTTCTATTTGCCATTTTTAAACAATAAAACACGCCAAGCTATTGTCATGGGAACAATAACTTGGTGTGTTTAAGTGTGTGAAAAGTACAAACGAGAGCGTAAAATATCTTGTGTAAATGCATAAAAGATATTTTACGCTCTCATACATAAAAATCGTGATACAATTAGATGAAGTTTTAAAGGATATTATGGTCACTAAGTTACACGTGTAAATTTTTATGGAGGTGTTGTACTATGGCGAATTTCTACGAAAATGATCCTTTTTTCAACAATGATATGGATGATGTTTTCAATCAATTATTTCGGCGCATGGATAATCAAAATTCGGAGCGTGCACGGTACTTAGTTAATGGAAAATCGTTGACACCAGATGAGTTTGCTCAATACCGAGCAACTGGTAAGCTACCCCAAAATAATAAAACAATAGAAGTATCTAAAGATGGTAAACAGGCTTTTAAAAAAGGAGGGATTTTAGAAAAGTTAGGGACTAATTTGACGGAACAGGCTCGTGATGGATTACTAGATCCAGTAATTGGACGTGAGAATGAGATTCAAGAAACTGCAGAAATTTTGAGTCGTAGAACGAAAAATAATCCAATCTTAGTTGGTGATGCCGGTGTAGGTAAAACTGCAGTCGTCGAAGGTCTGGCACAAGCAATTGTGGCTGGTAAAGTTCCAGAAACGATTCAAGATAAAGAAATCTATTCGATTGATTTATCGTCTTTGGAAGCAGGAACTCAATATCGCGGTTCTTTTGAAGAGAATATTAAACAGCTGGTAAAGGAAGTTAAAGCAGCTGGTAATATTATTCTATTCTTCGATGAAATTCATCAGATTATCGGCACGGGTGCCACTGGTGGTGAAGACGGTGGCAAGGGATTGGCTGATATCATTAAACCTGCTTTGTCACGTGGCGAGCTGACTGTAATCGGGGCTACGACTCAAGATGAATATCGCAATACTATTTTGAAAAATGCGGCTTTGGCACGGCGATTCAATGATGTTGTGATTAATGAACCGACGGCCGCTGACACTTTACGTATATTACAAGGTGTTAAAAAGCTGTACGAAAAGCATCATCATGTTGTATTACCAGATGATGTTTTGAAGGCGGCTGTGGATTATTCAATCCAATATATACCACAACGCACTTTGCCAGATAAAGCTATCGATTTGATCGACATGACTGCGGCTCATTTAGCGGCTAAAAATTCGCAAACTGATGTTGAGACATTGGATCAACGCGTTAAAAAATTAGAGGCAGCTAAGGAGGCCGCCGTTAAATCGGAGGACTTTACAAAAGCCGCTGATATCAAGAAGTCGATCGAGGAAACCAAGCAAAAAATTAAAAAAACGGATCAAAAAGAAAAAATCACTGCCACGATTGATGATGTGGCACAATCGGTTGAACGTTTAACTGGTATACCAGTTGCTGATATGGGCGCTAATGATATTGAGCACTTGAAAAATCTTGATAAGCGTCTGAAAAGTAAGGTAATCGGTCAAGATGAAGCGGTTGAAATGGTAGCGAAGGCAATTCGGCGTAACCGTGCGGGCTTTTCAGAGGGTGATCAGCCAATTGGAAGTTTTCTGTTTGTGGGCCCAACTGGCGTAGGAAAGACTGAATTAGCTAAGCAATTAGCCTTAGATATGTTTGGAAATAAAAATGCGATTATTCGGCTAGATATGAGTGAATATGCTGATCGTACAGCTGTGTCGAAATTAATTGGTACCTCGGCTGGATACGTAGGCTATGAAGATAATGCTAATACTCTAACTGAACGGGTTCGGCGTAATCCATATTCCATTGTATTATTAGATGAAATTGAAAAGGCTGATCCACAAGTATTAACGTTACTGTTACAAGTGATGGATGATGGGCGCTTAACGGATGGACAAGGCAATGTCATTAATTTCAAAAATACGATTATTATCGCTACTTCTAATGCTGGCTTTGGTAATGAAGCATTAAGTGGTGACAAGCAACGAGATCAGTCATTAATGGATAAGTTAGCACCATTTTTCCGCCCAGAATTTCTGAACCGTTTTAATGGAATCGTGGAGTTTTCACATCTGACTAAGCAAGACTTAAGTCAAATTGTCGATTTGATGTTGGCGGATGTACAAAAAACGTTAGCCAAAAAATCCATCAAACTTGAGGTAACTAAAGCGGCCAAAGATTGGCTGATGGAACAAGGCTATGATGAAGCAATGGGTGCGCGGCCATTACGGCGAGTAATTGAACAACAAATTCGTGATAAGGTAACGGATTTCTACCTTGACCACTTAGATGTCAAAAACTTGAAGGCTGATTTAGTGGATGGTGAGATTGTGATATCGGCAGCTTAGCTTAAATCAGTGTTCATAAATAACTTTATGTAAGAGGAGATTTATTGGGAAGGAGATCGCTTGATAGATCTCCTTTTTTCGTTGATTTTCACCATTTGATATTAATCTATTGAGTAAATATGGATATCGTCAAGAATCTTGTGTAAATGAAATACCTCCGTACATATAATATGTAGTTAATTTAAGTAAAGGATGATTCCAGGGTGTCCTGAAGTCCGTTGAATCCGCGATGGATTCGCTTCATGGACTTCTCGTTGTAGACATTAAACTGAGAAACCAGGAATCGATTCAGTGAATCTTCCGTTGGAAATTGTTCTTTGTGGTTGGGGTTGCGTTTGAGATGCTTATTAAAGTTCTCAATCAGGTTAGTGGAGTATAGTGATTGCCGGATAGCTGGTGGAAAGTCCATGAAAGTGAGTAAATTCGGCATTTTAAGCACATCTTTGATTAATTTGGGATAGGTCTGATGCCAGTTGTTGGCGAACTCATTCAGTTTCAGTTCGGCTGCTTCACGGTTGGCGGCCCGATGAACTTGTTTAAAGTCACTGATCACGGCCTTGCGGTCTTTTACGCGAACTTTGTTCATCAGATTCCGCCCAACATGAACCAGGCAACGTTGTCGTTTGGCTTTAGGGAAATGCCGATTCAAGCCTTCATCCAAACCAACTAACCCATCGGCCATAAACAACAGCACATCTTTAACGCCCTGCTTGATCAAGGTTCCCAGCAGTTCAGTCCAGATTCCAGTCGATTCCGTTGGCGCCACTTGGTAGTTCAGCACTTCTTTCGTACCATCTGGACGAATGCCAATCGCAATATGAACGGCTTCTTTTTGAACGGTATCCCGCTTTAACGGCAAGTAAGTGGCATCTAAGAAGATGGCCGCATATTGTGAAGCCAGTCGACGTTGCTGGAAAGCTTGAACCTGTTCATTGACAGCTTTAGTCATGTTGGAAACCGTGGCTTTGGAGTAGTGAGCACCGTACATTTTCTCAATGAGTTCGGCAATTTCAGCAGTGGTAATTCCCTTGGTATACAACTGAATGACCGTTGTTTCTAAATTATCACTGTGCCGACCGTAGGCTGGCAAGGTATGATTTTCAAACCGGCCATTGCGATCTCGAGGAATGGTTAAGTTAAGTTGGCCGTACTTCGTATCAAACGAGCGCTCATAACTGCCGTTGCGGTTATTACCAGTGTTAATCCCAGCGTATGAGTAGCGTTCGTAACCCAAAAACTCTGCCAATTCGGTTTGAAGCAGCTGGTTAATCGCAATTTCGAGGTGGTGACGAAAAACTTCGTCCAAATCTTGCTTTTGGGCTAGTGCAGCGATAATTTCTGTGGTAAGTTCATTCATGGGGAATGCCCCCTGTGATGTTTTCTGTGGTTACTAAATATCATAAGGGAAGGCATTCCCTATTTCTATACAATTCAGAAATCTTTTATGCATTTACACAAGATATTTTACGCTCTCTTTTGTTTACAAAATTCAACTATTTGAGTTTTTCTGTTGATTAGATCTATAATAAAGTTTAGATGGGGGTAAGTATAATATAGATTCTTTAGTTTCTGTATTGTCATATCAGTTCAACAACCATTTGGATAAGGTTATTGTACCTTTATTTTTTTATTATTTAAATAATGCCATTCTTATGTATCCAACTAGCCATAAGTAAACTATTTTCTTTGTTGATAAAATGAAAGCCGGGTGAATTTTAAAATCGAGTTCTGCATTTGTTTGAAACAAAATCACATACCTTAGCTGTCTGTACTTTTGTTACAACTGCATTATTGTGTTTTAAATTTTTTATAATTAACAAATGCGGTGTAACTATTTTTAGAATTTTTAAGTTAATTAACAATTACTGACTCACTAATACAACTTATTTAAGATTACATCAGATTAATGTTGGCTTCATAAAATGAAAGGATGAATTATCGTGAAAATAACATTAATAACACAGTATTTAGAGGGACATGGCGGTACCGAAAGAGTCATTTCGAACTTGGTCAACGAAGATTTAAAAAATGAATATCAGGTTTTGATCCCTAAAAGCGGAAAACCTGAATGGCTCCAATGGATTACACGTACTACCGGCTACCAACTTAAAATTTGCCATGCACAAGATACACAAGCACAAAAAGAGTTTATTGAAAAAAATGTTTTAGCAGCAGAACCAGATATCGTTTTGGGACTCGAAGGCAGAGCTTGTGTAACTGCCTATCAGATCAGGAAAAAATATGACCTTCATTATAAAATTGTTTCTTGGGGACATACCTCCATTGCTGAATCAAACATTTTTGCTCGTCAAGAACTTGCTTTCTCAGAATATCATCTTGCAATTAGTACAGGGATAAAAAAACAGTTGATCAAACTCGGGGTCCCAGCCCAAAAAATCTTTCTGATCTATAATCCTATCCGCACTGTAAATAAGAAAACAATCAGCACACCTAAAGCTAACGCTCCTTTCCATGCAATTTTTATTGGAAGAATATTGTTGGATGATCAAAAAAATGTACGTATGCTTCTTGAATCAATGGCACAACTTAATATTCCTTGGAAACTGGACATCTTTGGCAAGGGAGCTGATCTTCCAAAAGCAAAAACATTAGCAAATGATTTGCATATTTCACAAAACATTAACTGGCAAGGTTGGATGCCTAATCCTTGGGAAGCAATTAATGAAGCTGATTGCCTGCTGCTCTGTTCAAAATATGAGGGATTCCCAATGGTTGTTATTGAAGCTGCTTCTTATGGCTTGCCAATTGTTTCAACAAACTGTCCTACTGGACCGGCAGACATCATTAATTCCCACAATGGAATTTTAACTCCAATGAACGACCAAAAAGCTTTTATAGCTGCATGCCGGCAAATCTATCGTTTGCGTGGTAAATATAATCATACAGATATCAAAAAAACAGTTTTGAAATTTGATATTTCTCGCTATATTAAGCACATAGAAAACATCTATAACTTAATTGCTACTGATAATAAAAACACAGATAAATCAGCCAATAAACTTTCTTCTTTATAATAGGTTCTTTATCAAGTGGTACTGATGAAATGAGCAGCTTTTTTAATGTGACTATGAAAATTCAAACTGACATAACTATTCTTTAATTCGATGAGAAGACGTAAACGGAAGTTTTCAAAGTTCCGGAAACCGTAAGCAGTCTTTTTTGCTCCTATCCTAGTATTTGGTACATAAATTTCTGAACAGTTGTGCCATAATTAATAAAACAAGATAGGAGCATTCCAATGAAACGATATCAAGATGATTTTAAAGCCAGCATTGTGAAGATGCATCGTGAAGAGAAAAGATCTATTCGCTCGCTTTCCGAGGAATACGGTGTTTCTCCAGCCGCAATTCATAACTGGGTTAAAGACGCTAAATCAGTTGAGCTAGAAGACGGTACTGAAGTAACGTCCAAAGAATTCAAACAACTTCAAAAGGAAAATCAGCGATTAAAGGAGGAACTTGAAATTTTAAAAGCTGCGGCGGTGTTACTGGGGAAGCATTAGGACGAATTAATTGCCTTGTCTTCATAGAAGATCAGTTATTGCGACACCGCTTATCAATTATTCTTTCGGCACTGAAATTACCGCGCAGCACCTATTACCATTGGAAAAGATATCAACCTAGTCAACACGAACGTGTTGATAATCAGCTCAAAGAAAAAATTAAATTGATTTGGGAAAATAATTATCGTGCCTATGGTTATCCACGAATAACGATGGTGCTTCGCAAGTCAGGCATCTGTGTTGGGTCAAAACGAATTTTACGATTAATGAGGGAAATGGAGATTCACTCTTTAATGAATCGGCGATTTAAAAAACCTGGCACTCATGTGGATCATTCGCAATTAAATAATTTATTTAAAAAAGCAAAAAAAGGCAAAACCATTACGTTGATCGGCAATTTCAAAATGAATGGTAATGTTAAATTACCAACAAAAGCTAATGTTCATGTGAATGCGACAAAAGCTAATTTTACTGGAAAATCTGGCTTTTTTTATGGCGTGCTTACAAAGGGCTTAAATTGGCAAGGCGGTACCTTTTATGGTGGTGGGCATGAATTTCGATTGCTTCGCAACTCCAGAGCCACATTTAAAAATGCGAGCTTTCACCAAGCTTGTGGCATTGGGGGTCATATATTTGATTTGATGGGTTGCTCAAATATTACGATCACGCACAGTCACTTCTATGGATACGGGCATACGCTGAGTACGGCAATCATGCGTAAAAATGGGAATCATGGTGAATATGGCGAATCTATTCAAACGGACTATGCGAATTGTAATAGCGGTGGTCCTGGTTTTAATAAATATGGAAAAGGCCATTTTAATGGGACACCTTCAACCTATATCACTGTGACACACAATACTTGGGCGCCGGAATATAGTGGGAGAAAATTAGTTTCGTTAGCACAGGTGGCGATTGGACAGCACGATACAATTAGCAGTAATCGTCGCATGATCGCCCACATCAATTTTTCCTACAATACCGTAAAAAATGCGGTTCGGTTGAGCGGAATGGGTGTCGATATCAAGTATTTTGGGGCACCAGTTCATTTTGAATCTTCTAGAGCATTAACCATCAATCATAATACGTTTAGTACAACACTAAAACGTGCGCGACCAGAAAATGATATTATCATTTCAAATCAGTATGGCCACATGCCGCATACGACAGCTGTTTCCATTCAGAACAATTCATTTACGGGTTATCATGCCACCCATTCGGCTATTCAGTTATATGCGCGTCGTGGACATTCGATTAAGGGTGTTAAAGTAAGAAAAAATGCTACCCATGGGATGTGCTTAATTAAGCGATACGGAAATACAACAGTAAGTTATTAGAAGAACGCAAACAGTTTTTACCTAACTGTTAGTTCAGACTTGTTAATTTTACTTAAATTAAGTTAAAAATCACCATAACTAATTGTGTTTACAATGAATTATTTTTCTATTAAAGATTGGCATATTATAATGGAAATCAGGAGATGTTGCGGATATGAATTTACTGTTTGCCATTGATAATCACGTAGTTGATCAATTGTTAACCACCTTATATTCGATTGTGATGAATACGCCCAATCAGACTTTGAATGTGTATGTCATTCAGAAGAATAAATTAAAGAAAACAGACAAGATTGAATCATTCTGTAAAAAAATGAACATTAGGTATCATCCACTTGTGCTAAAAAACGCTCTGTTAGGGGATGTGCCAGTCACTAATCGTTATCCAGAAACCATCTACTATCGGTTACTAGCTCAAGATTACTTACCTAAAACGATTGATCGTATTTTATATTTAGATGTAGATATCTTGGCCATAAATGACTTATCGCCGTTGTACCGCTTGGATCTGGGTCATTTTTTGTACGCTGCAGCCAGTCACTCTGCGTTGACCAATAATGTGACCGAACCGCTCAACAAGCTCCGGCTGGGAAACTACGAGGCTGAGAGCTATTATAATTCTGGCGTCTTACTGTTCAATCTGACGGCAATCCGGAAGCAAGTGAAAAAAGTAGATATTGTTAATTATATTAGTCGTAATAAACTTTCTTTGTTCTTGCCCGATCAGGATGTGTTAAATGGTTTATATGGACATCAAATTAAAAAGATTCCGGATGAGCTATATAATTTTGATGCACGTCGCAGCCCGCTTTACTATGCTTTAAGTAATGGTAAATGGGATTTAGACTGGGTCATTCAACATACTGTGGTGCTTCATTTTTGTGGTCGTGACAAACCTTGGAAAAAAGACTATCACAATCGCTACGCCGGGTTGTATAAACATTATGCTTATCGGGCAAAACGAATTTAAGGCATTTAGAATGATAAATAAGCGTCATAGCTGTATAAAGTCACATCAAGAATTTTGTTGCAGCAATGAAACGCTTATTTTTTTGTTGTTTGTAAAAGTTGATTGGCTTAAGCACAATGAAAATATCTGCTATTGACACGTTATGCTTTATTGCTTAATAATGGCTGTATTAGCCGCAAATTTAGCAGCTATATACATATAAAAGGTAATGATGGAGAAGACGTATGAAAAATATTATTTCAAAGGGAATTGATCAAGTTATTTTGTTTTTGTTGGTCATTAGTTTAGTTGGGGCGTTAATTTCTACAAATCTAGCAAATACCTATCAATTTGGTTTTATTGTAGGCACATTGATTATTTTCGGTATGGTGCTAGCAGTACTACCTTTACCAAAGGATAAGGTTGGATCGCTTAGCCGCTTTTTTAAGCAACCATGGTTATTTTTTCTAGTTGTTTTGGCCTATCAAGTCCTGTTAGTTGTGAGCCTGACAGGAGAAATTGGGTATGATGCCTATACCATTAAGCACGCAGCTATGGGAAATCCGGATTATTATTACTTTTCTGTTTATCCAAATAATTTGGGGCTTCTTTTTTTGATGCGCTTTCTATATGTGATTACTCACGCCCTGGGGATAACAAATTTTACACTTGCCTTGAATTTCATCAATATGATTTTTATTGACATTACCATCTTTTTAATTTGGTATTTTTTGAAAAAGTACCTAAAAAAGTCGATTTTATGGGGTTTATTTCCTTTTGCTTTTTTACTCGCCCCATGGTTAGTTGTTTTTTATTCTGATACAACAGTTTTGCCATTCACGGCTGCAATGATTGTGACATTGTATGAGTTACTTCAAAACTTTAATAATAAACAATACTCGGCCAAAAAATTATATGGCTTAAGTGCAATTTTTGGTATTAGTACCTTTTGTGCCTATGCGTTAAAACCAAGTACATTCATATTTGTGATTGCCATTGTGGTTGAGTTGGCCTTGAATTTATTAATTAAGCCTTTCCCAAAACGATCGGTTGGAAAAATATTAACGCGACAGGTGGGCTTAATTGTAGCAGTTATGATTTTATCTTTTGGTGTCTTAAAAGTTGGAGAAACAGTCTTGGTGGATCATCAACATTTAGTAGCAGTCAATAAAGAAGTGGCAATGCAACCGAGTCATTTTATTTTAATGGGTATGAATCAAAAATCAGGTGGTCGCTTTTCAGATGATGACTATCATTACAGCACAAGCTTTAAGAATCCTAAAGCACAAAATAGCGGTAACTGGCGCCTTATTAGGCAAAGGCTTAAAAAGATTGGCGCCGTCAATTATATTAGATTTTTGTTTGTCAAAAATTATACCAACACTAGTGATGGGACATTAGGGTGGTCAAATGACAGTCAGTTTAGTAAAACACCATCATTAAATAAAAACAAATTTATTCGTTCATTTTTCTTCTTATACGGATCAAGACAAGCCGTTTATTTTGTGATAGCCCAGTTGACCTGGATCATAATTTTGAGTGGGGTTATCTTTAGCTTCTTTGATAGGTCGCTTTTTGTCAGAATATTGAGAATGTCAGTATTAGGGTTACTCCTATTTCTTCTCATTTTTGAAGGCGGACGTTCAAGATACCTCATTCAAAGCTTTCCCGTAATTTATATATTAGCGGTGATTGGCTGGCATCAATTATATAAACGCGTCATAACTAAGAAAAAAATTACAATTTCATGGCACTCATTTAGCCGATTGTTTTAAAAAATTTGTGAATGTTGAGGAGTAGTTATGCAACGAATAATTAAGAGAGTTATTGATACGGTTATTTTGATTTTATTTTTAATAACATTTTTGGGTACTTTGGTTACAACCAATCTCAATGGGCAAGTCATTGGTGGTATCGGTGCAGTTTTTGTCATTATATTTTATTTGGGTTACTTATTTAGAAATCATTTGTCGTTTTTGAAGAATATACAAAAAATGACTGGGAAGTACCATGTTGACGCCAAATGGTTCTTTTCAGTTTTAGCATTGATTTATCAAATGATCTTGTTAATTAGTTTGGCTACTGAAACGGGCTTTGACACGGGAATTATGAAGTGGGCGGCGACTAGTAAATCGATTGTACCAGAAAGCTACTTGGCTAATTATTTTTCTCAAAACCCAACTGATCTCTCATTTATGTTTGTTGAGCGTGGTCTCTACCATATCGTAAATGGGCTAAATTTAACTAATTTCACGTTGGTTTTGGATATTATTAATTTGATATTAGTCGATATTAGCATTGTTTTAGTTGGTTTGGTTTTGAAACGACATCTAAATAAAGCCACTGTTTGGGTGTTGGCACCTTTGGTTATTTTGATTTCACCGTGGATCGTGATTGTTTACACGGACACCTTTGTTTTGCCTTTTATTTCTGGGATGATTCTTATGATGGATATTCTTGCAACTGATTGGCTTGCGAGTAAGAAGCCCAAAAAGCAATTTATTTGGCAATCAGCTTTGCTAGGGTTGTTAACCTGGGCAGCATATGCCCTGAAGCCAACGGCAATGATTTTGATCATTGCTTTAATTTTAGAATTGGCTTTCGTCCTAATTTTTAATCGGACGAAATTTGATTTGAAAACAGTTGCTTTAAGTTTATTAGTGGCTGCAGTTTGCTTTGGTGTGTGTCAGGGTGCAAACCAACTGGCTTTAAAACATCAACAATTTGTAAGTATTAATCCAAATCAAAAAGAATTACCCAGTCATTATTTGATGATGGGAATGAATAAAGAAACTTACGGTAGTTATTCACACCAAGATTATTTGTATAGCACAAAATTTCCAACGAAGAAGACCCAGCAGTCAGCTAATTTCAAAATGATAAGGAAACGACTTCAAAATTTTGGCTTTGGAGGGTATGCTAGGTTCCTGTTGGCAAAAAATTATTATAATACTAACGATGGTACTTTAGGATGGCTAAAAGAAGGAGATTTCTTCAACAAGCCGAGCTTCAAAAAGCATAAATTTATTCGCAGCTTTTACTATCCTTATGGGTCTAATTTGAGGATTTCTCAGACTATTTTACAAGCCATTTGGATTCTGATTTTTGCCGGCGTTGTATTTAGTTTTCTGGACAAAATCTTTTTCATTCGCGTCCTGCGTATGTCACTGTTTGGACTTCTTTTCTATCTACTACTATTTGAAGGCGGTCAATCCCGATATTTGATCCAATTTCTGCCTATTATTTACGTACTGGCCATTTTTGGATGGCAAAGTATTTTTGTGTGGTTTAAGAAAAAGAAAATTATGCAACGTAAAGACGGAAAATTAGTTGTTTATCTAGGCGTAAAGAAAGGCAAATAAAAATTTGGATGAGAATAAAAAAGAATCAATCGAAACAAAAAATTTAACAATCGTGATTCCTTGCTATAACGAAGAAGCGGTCATACGTGAAACTACAAAACAAATTAGTAAAATTTTACAGCAACTTTTAGACAAGCAAAAAATCGGTAGGGGGAGTCGAATTTTATTTGTTGATGACGGAAGTTACGATCGTACTTGGGAACTAATTAAAAAACTCATGGACGATAATCCGTTTGTGACCGGTATTAAATTTAGTCGTAATTTTGGTCATCAAAATTCCCTTATTGCCGGGTTAACCACTGCGGTCAAACATGCTGATATGATGATCACAATTGATGCCGATCTTCAAGATGATGTCAATGTTATTCCGAAAATGGTTGAAGATTACCTGAATGGCATCGATGTTGTTTATGGTGTACGTAACAACCGAGACACAGATACGTGGTTTAAGCGGGTGAGCGCGGATGCTTTTTATCAATTAATGGCAAAATTTGGTGTGCGGATGGTACCAAACCATGCCGACTACCGTCTGTTAAGTAAGCGCGCTACACAAGCGTTGCTTAAATATAAGGAAAGAAATTTATTTCTACGTGGAATTGTGCCATTGGTAGGGTATCCAAGCGCTGAAGTTTTTTATGCAAGGAAAAAACGTTTTGCTGGAAAATCAAAGTATCCATTAAGAAAAATGATTAATTTTGCTATTGACGGTATTTCTTCATTTTCGATTGCCCCAATCAAAGCGATTATGTATTTGGGCTTCACAATCGTGTTTTTAAGTATTTGCTTAATGGCCTATACAATTGCACAGCGAATCATGGGAAATACTACAGCAGGATGGTCTTCGTTGATGATTTCAATTTGGTTTTTGGGTGGTGTACAACTCATATCCTTAAGCATTATTGGTGAATATGTAGGAAAGGTGTTTACAGAAGTTAAAAAAAGACCTCGTTTTGAGATTGAAAAAGATTTGTATTCAAATCAATTCAAATCAAAGCCCTGATTTTAAGTATAAATATCCAAGTGTTTTTGCCTTGATGCATAATTTTACCTATTTTCATTTATATTAAGAATTTGTATTGAATATGAATGCTTTATGTTTGATAATTAATGGTATACAATACAGTCAGCTGTGTGAATGCGTCTACATAATCTGTCAATTGCCAAGGCAAAAAGCAGTAAATTTTCAATCAAGTTTGGTAATTGTAAGAGGGGGTTAATATAATGCGGAAATTTTTAATAACAGTTATAGCGTGCATAGGAGCGCTTTTGTTTGCAGTACGTATTGTGAGTGCAGATGCTCAAATGAGCACTACAAATACTTCACCGATTACAATTGATGGGGATTATGATGATTGGAGTGGCGCAAAAAAGACCTCTTCTATAACTGGTTATACCAGTTCAGTAGTCACGAATGGTAAATATATTTATATGCATATTAATACGACTAGTCAGTGGTATATTCCAAGTACTGGTTATCTTGTAAAGGTTGGTAACGCACTTTACAGACTGACTTTCGATGATTTGCAACAAAAACAAGTAAATGGTCAAACAACAGCATTTTCTGTATCAGCAGCCACAGAAGGCTGGCAGTCACTTGGCACAGTGGGTGATGGTGAAATCACCTATAATTCTAAGTGGGATGCTTCTCAAAATGCTAATGTCATTTAATTGCAACTTGAATGTCGGGTGGCAGTAAGTGCTTTGGGAGCAGATGATACAATAAGTCAACCTGTGTCGGTTGCTAATTCTAGCGTAAATACGCAAGAAATTCAGGCACAAGACAGTGATTTTATTACTTCAACTGATAAAGCGACTGACGGTTCGAATAAAAATACAGAAACTGGCAGTACTGATGATAATTCAGCATTGAGCAGTTCTAATCTAGATTCTGCTAGTTCAACGAGTTCTTCTACTTCGGATCCCGTTAAACAAGCCATTACAGGCAGTGATAAAACAACCACTGATAGCGGTTTAGCAGAAAATAATAATGTTAACGGCAATTTAAACATTAAAATTGATGGCAACTTTGATGACTGGAAAGACATTACCAAATCAGACATGAAGATTAATGGTGATGATGATAATATCAAGCCAGCGGCATTAGTCGCAAATGATAAAAATGTCTATTTCTACGTCTCTATGGAACCAAAATTAGCTGGTGGATACAATACATTTCAGGGCAATGGCTATGAATTGAATGTAGGGGGTCACACTTATTATGTGACGCTCAATGATCACCACGATCTATCGCTTGCAGTGGGTGAAACTAAATTAGTTGATGTTGGCATCTATAGTGCGGAGAACGGTAATAAAACTGTTACAAATGGGTGTGCAGTTACCAGACGAAACCTTACTCAAAAGAACGGTGATGGTTCTGATTATGCTGGAACTAGTTATGTTTGGGAAGTTGCCGTTCCTTTTAAAGATTTAGGCAATATTTCAAATACAGCTGATCAAGACATCACGCTTTCCGACAGTGAGCTTTGGTCAGGAAAATTAACGTCAACAAGTGGCAGTACTGGGCCGGTTGTGTTAGCTGGAATTGGTTTTCTGTTTGCACTTGTTTCTGTTTTAAAGTTTAGTGGCATTGATAAAAAAATACTCAAAAATAAAAATTCGGAGAGTATCTAAATGAACATTTATCAAATAATTGGCGCAATAATTTGGCTCTATGTAATATCCGTTTTAAAACGGGCCAATTTATCTGCGTTTTTCTTTATTGTAGGCAGTGTAGGACTATTCTTTATCTTAATTACACTTAGTGACCCGTATTGGGTATGGTTCTTTACACATGCAGTCATGCATGGTATTGGCTGGTTTGGATCACTTACCCACATGAGTGAGATTATGCCTAAATATGGGTTGGTTAGTATTAACAATTCAACTTCACCTGTTATGATGGCAATCGATTATGAATGTTCAGGGATTATTGAAACTTCTGCGTTTATCAGTATGGTTGTCTTTTTTCCGCTATACAATAATTTCGAAAAAATATTTTTTTCGATTGTCGGGACATTGTGGATCTATGTGGCTAATATTATTCGGTTGGCTACTGTCGTTGTAATTGTTCATTTTGGTGGTGGAAATTTGTTTTTCCTAGCACATACCATATTAGGAAGACTGGTCTTTTATGTTCTTGTGATTATGTTGTATTACAATGTATTCACCTATTCACAAATTTCTCACAGTTTGTATCGTAACTTTAAGACGCATATCCAACGATTTCGATTCAGAAAGGGATAATGTTAATGGCCTATTGGTTTAGACTCACAATTTTACAAATTGGTTTTTGGCTAACTTGGTCATTGATTCCAATTGTCGTTGAAATTATTCCGGCAGTTTTTTCTGCCGGAATTTTGTTATTCAAACAATTTAGAAAAAAGCGGCTAGAAATGCCGGCCAAAATGCCTTTGATTACAGTTATTGTTCCTGTCTATAACTCAGAGGACACGCTTTTTAACTGTATTCGTTCCATTGAAAATTCAACGTATCCATCTGATTTGATTCAAATCATTTTAGCTGATAATCAAAGTACTGATAATAGTTTTCAAGCGTTCGCACATGCGCAAAATGTTTTTACAGATTTACACATGCAACTGATTCACACCGATCAAGGAAAAGCTAAGGCACTAAATTCGGCTATTTATGAAAGCATTGGCACTTACATTATTAATATAGACAGTGATGGAATTCTTGAAAAACACGCGCTTATGAATATGGTTCTGCGCTTTGAAAATGATTATGATGTTTCTGCTTTGACAGGAACCATTTTGCCACAAAAAAAGCTTATCAAACAGACCAGGGGCTTTTGGCGTCGTCTTCTTCAGAGAAATGAATATTTTGAGTATGCGCAAGCTTTTTTATCTGGTCGCACAATTGAATCGGAAAATAACCAGCTGTTTACGATGTCAGGTGCGTTTTCCGCCTTTCGCAAAGAAGCTTTAATGTCTACTTTCCTGTACAGCACGACGACAATCGGAGAAGATACTGATATGACTTTTCAATTAAGAGAACGCCTTAAACGAAAAGTAGTGATTTGTTCTGATGCTATTTTTTATATTGAGCCAATCCCTAGTTTAGGTCAGTTATACACGCAGCGTCAACGATGGCAACGTGGAGAGATCGAAGTAACGCAAGCTTATTCGACACGAATTGAAATAAAACATTTTTTTAATAATTTCTTGATTCGTCGCATGATTCTTGACCATACTTTTCTGTTTCCACGCATGATTTGGCTGTTTGCAAGCCTCGTGCTACTACTTTTCAATTACTCGCCAGTACTATTGGGAATGTCTTATGTCGTGATTTACTTACTGTACGTCATGATGGAAATTATGAATTTTGTTTGTGTCCAACTTTTATTAGGCGATTTTCCAGATGAACGGCATTTCTATTCTTCTCAGTGGTGGGTAGCCTTAACAATGCCTGCCTACAATTTTATTTGTGCCTGGATTCGATTTGTGGGTATTATTAATAGTATGACGGAGTTATCACATTGGAATTCAACAAAATTCGATGCTGAAACCCGAGATATTCGAACCGTTATTAGAGATGATATTTATCGGTTTAAAAGTAAAAGAAGGTAATTATGAATGGTCACACCATATCATACGTATAAGTTAATTTCTTACGTGAACGCGAGTCACGCTATGCGTTGGAAGGGTGGAGAAGGCAAGCAACATAACCATACTTGGGAAATTGTCTGTGAAATCCATACTAAAGGGGATCACATGATCATTTTTAATGATTTGGAAAAGGCGGTCACCGAGATTCTCTCCCAAATTAACGGTAAATTTTTAAATGATTTAGATTATTTTAAGAAGATTAATTCGAGCGTTGAAAATGTAACGGAATATTTATTTGATCAAATTGGTCCGGAATTAAAGAAGCTAGAGGCAAGTTTAATTAGAATTGAAGTTGGCGAATCGCCTACCCGTTTTTATTGCATTACCGTTGATGATTAGTCACAAAAAATTAGGAGATTGAAAGTGTGAATGCCAAGTTCTTTAAGTTTAGTAATCGATTTATTCTGTATTTGTTCAACATTTTATTTTTCTTAACACTCATTTTTGCGATCACCTCCCCAAATATTATTGTAGGAGATAACAAGGTTACCGGAGCTGGAACGACAATGTTTACCAGCCTCTTTTTGATTGGCTTAATTAGTCTAATCTTGGCGATTA
This sequence comes from Pediococcus cellicola, assembly GCF_001438655.1. Classification (GTDB taxonomy): domain Bacteria; phylum Bacillota; class Bacilli; order Lactobacillales; family Lactobacillaceae; genus Pediococcus; species Pediococcus cellicola. The sequence goes on along the minus strand of NZ_JQBR01000003.1, from coordinate 22,137 downwards.
TTGTCTATCCGCGGGTGCGGCATTTCTTTTGGCTGGTCTTTATTAAGTATCAAAAAAGGACCGCCTGGATCCTTTTTAGTTTAGTCATACTATGGCAACTTATTTTCGTACTTTGTGTGCATCCACCCATTGGATTCGACGTCGGAGCTATTCATGAAGGTTTAATTAACACAAGTGATATGGAATTGCGCGTGTATTTTAGTCTCTATTACAACAACATTGCGCTATTGCTAATTCAACACTATCTGTCAACACTTTTTTCAACGACTTCGTGGCTGTTCTTAGACTTAATGACGATGCTAGTTGTGGATTTGGCCGCCTTTTTTAATTTTGTCACGATTGCGATAATTGATCGGAGAAAATTACCGCTAGCCGTTTACATTCATGCAGTGTGGTTATTCATTTTCCCGACAATTATTGTGCCGTACACTGATGCTTGGGTGTTACCGTTAGTTTCAGGCTATCTAATGAGTTATTGTTTTGTACGTTCACCTAAATTTAAATTATGGTTGCGTATCATTATGGCACTTATATTTGGCCTATTAGTTGCAGGTACATACTTCATGAAACCTTCCGCGATTGTTCCAGTGGTTGCCATTGTCATGATTGAAGTCATTTTCTGGTTGAAAAAACAGACTTTCAATGGCATATCTTCGTTGAAAAAGATATCGATTGTTTCGTTAATTTTGCCGTTTCTCTGTGTGGCCTCAATATTTGCGGGCTATTATCAGGGGCAAAAGGTGATCAATAATCAGAACTATATTATCGTCAATCGACTACGAGGGGTTCCAGTTGTACATTATTTAAGTATGGGTTTGTCCGGTGATGGTGGTTATAATCCAAAGGATGCTTTGGCAATGGCTCGATTAGTGGATAAAAAGGCGCGGACTACGTATTCTAAAAGACTCTTAATAAAACGACTTAAGAAAATGGGTCCACTAGGTTATGCCAAGTTTTTATTTAACAAGCATCGAAACGACACGGCAGATGGCACTTTTGCTTGGGTCAAAGAAGGCCATTTTATTAATGAAAATCCACGCCCAAAGGGAACTGGATTTGCAGGCTATCTCCGTCAATTTGTGTATTTATATGGCACACATTTAGGAGACTTCCGATTTATCTCGCAGCTATGGTGGATTATTTGGCTTTTTATGATCGCCTTTGGGTGGCATAATCACCAAAAGCTTGTACAATTGCTCCGATTAGCTATTATTGGGGGATTCCTGTATTTATTGCTTTTTGAAGGTGGCGAAGTCGTTATTTGATTCAGTTTCTGCCAGCGTTTCTGCTGTTAGCCACATTGGTGGCCGATGACTCATGGCGTTTCTTTAAGAATTTATATCGAGCAGCTTTTAAAAAAGCAGCGCTTCCCAAACATAATTAAATTGATAAATATAGCCAATGATCTTTCACGAAGATTGTTGGCTTTTTTGTTATTTCAGGATTGCTTGCTGGTGTTTAAATATATTTAATATACGTTAAGTGAGCTATAATAGTTATAAACAAATTTTTAAGTGAAATTAGGTTTGATATTATGGAAGCACTGAAACAACTCGAAAACATTCTTTTGATCATTAGTGTATTGACGATTGTGGTGTTTGTGATCATTATTGTGTTCTACTACTATAATTCACGAAAACGTTCCAATAATTACCTCGCCAAAAAGCAAGTAGAATTACGTTATTTTATTCAAAAACAAGTTGATTATCATGGGGAGCTCATCGGCTATGAGTGCTTATTGCGACAACATCAAGCAGATGGAACCTGGAAATTACCCACTGGTTTAGAGACTCTCCCGCTACAAAGGGTGATTTCTCTGCTGGAGGATACTTTTAAGTCTTTACCGGAAATCCCAATCACGTTATCAATTAATTTAGAATATGAACAAATTGTGAGTGATGAGTTTGATTATTTTGTTCGTTGGGCCATCAGCAACATCGAACCCATGAAGTTAAATGTAGAATATACCACAGGAAGAAACAATCAGAATTTGCACAAACGTAAGTTTCGGCGTCATATCCAAAATGGCCGACACTACGGCATGCATTTTTCCATTGATAATGTGGGGTCAAAGTTAACTGATTTGTCTCGCATTGAGTGGATGCTGCCGGTTACAGATACCTTGAAGTGTTCTATGCGCAGTTTTCGGAAAACGGATCCCAGCGAATGGTTGGATTTGAATCTGCAATTTTGGAATCGTTTGACACAAGAACGCCATATTAATTTAGTTTTGACGGGAATTGAAAATGCAGAAGATGAGGCTTTGGCAAAACAGTTGAAGATTGAAATTCGGCAGGGGTATTTATTCGGACATCCCATTGACCCACATCATGATAGAGGTGAAGATAATGGCACCAAAAAAGAAAACGAAAAATGATGATGAGACACAAATGGCTTTTACAGATCATTATTTTGAAAAAGGGCACTGGCTTTTAAAAATTTGGCAGACCATAGTGGCCTTGCTGGGGTGGCTGGGTGTGTTTATTCCTTTGGTTGTAACAGGTTTGTCTTATTTTGGTGTTAAATATCATTTCTTTAAACCTTTATGGATATATCGCGAAGGTATCTTTGAAGTCCAGTTTATTAGTGTCATTTTGCTTTTTTCTTTTGTAATGGTCCTAGTGTTCAGCGTTTCGATGGCGTTAATTCAGAATCGTAAACGTGATCGGTTGGTTGAACAGTGGCCGACTTTTAATCCGATCAATCAAAAAAAACGTTCAACAGAACTCAATCAGTTTATGGATCAGCGGTTTGGTCCTGCCGAAAAACGTCAAAATGTTCGTAACTATCAAGTCGAACCGGAACAAAACATAGAGACTCACGAAATAAAGCAGCTTTTTGATCAACATCATATTGATGAGTTGTAGGGAAGTGATGGTGAATTATGATTAATCACGTATTTGAAAATACGACAGGGGCGACGATTCTAAACGTGTTTCTGTTGATCCTTTGTTTATATCCAGTGATTGGGTCGTTTTTCTGGTTTTGTGGTTCACTTAGTTACCGATGGTTAAGAAATGAGAAGACTGACCGGAATTGGTCACCACTTCCTGCAAAAAAACAGCCTATGGTCACAATCATGATTCCAGCGCATAACGAAGAAATTATGATTGCGGATACGATAAAATATTTATTCGAACAATTGCACTATGAGAATTTTGAAGTTTTGGTCATGGATGACGGTTCAACGGATCAAACTGCAAAGATCGTGCTGGATTTAGAAACTAAATACCCGCGTTTGCGAATGATGCATATCGTAAAAAATGCTGGTAAAGCGCATGCTTTTAATATTGGCATGTTTTTCGCTAAGGGAGAGTATATCCTTAGTAATGATGCAGATACGATCCCTGAACCAGATGCACTGATGAAGTACATGAATTATTTTATTCATGATCGTGATTTAAATACTTCAGCAGTCACGGCCAATATGGATGTGTCTAATCGAACGAAATTACTGGGTAAGTCACAGACAGTTGAATTTTCAAGTATTGTCGGTGTTATTAAACGCAGTCAAGCGGCAATTAACGATTCTATGTATGCCTATAGTGGCGCCAACACCTTGTATCGCAAAAGCTTTTTGATTGATGTAGGTGGCTTTCGGCAAGATCGCGCCACTGAGGATATCAGTATTGCTTGGGACCATCAAATGATCGGTGCTGTCCCACGATTTGCACCTAATATTGTGTTCCACATGAACGTCCCAGAAACCCTCTCGGATCTGTATCGACAAAGAAAACGTTGGGCACAGGGTGGCACAGAAGTCTGGTTAACAAATATAAAGAAATTTGTCTTTCATCCCATCAAAAAAAGGTATCAAATGTCAATGTTTGTTGATTCGACACTATCTATCATTTGGTCATTTTTCTTTTTAATTACAGCCGTATTATTTATTGTCACTTTGATCTATTTTGGCATGACTGGAAACTGGGAAAGGTTTATTCACAGCATTGAAATGTCTTTTATTTTTGTGAGCTTTGAAATGCTAGCTGGATTTATGCAACTTTTGGCCGCCTTGATTTTGGACCATCATGGTGCCAAATTAAAATATTTGATCTTTGCTCCGCTTTACATGTTGTTTTACTGGATGATTAATCCAATTACGGTTGTGATGACATTCATTCCGGCATTGAAAACCATTTTTGGACATGGTTCAGGAACCTGGGTTAGTCCAGAGCGGCAAAAAATAAAAAAATAGTGTTCGTGCTTTGGGGGCAAATTAATTAAATTAAGATTCCTTCACAGTGGTCCACTTCGTGTTGAATGATTTGAGCAATCCAATCCGAAAATTGCTGTTGATGTGTGGTAAAATTTTGATCCTGATAAGTCACTTCAATGTGCTTGTAACGGGTGGTTGAATGTTCCCCCAATAACGAAAGGCAGCCTTCTTTTGTAGAAAAAGGACTGCTTTTTTTAGTAATGATAGGGTTGATTAGCGCAACGGGTAAGACCCCCATTTGAACCACAATAATTCGTTTGTTGATCCCAATCATGTTAGCAGCCATGCCCACACAATCTGCCTGGTGGGCTTTAAGGGTATCTAGCAAATCAGTGACTGTTTGGGTATCTGCTTTGGTAGCCTTCACAGCTTTTTGAGAAAGTGTCTTTGTATTGCAGTTAATTGGTTGAATCATTTGGGTTCTCCTTCGTATTGTCGGTGATTGGAAAATAAAGTTCTTTATTTTCATTGTGACGATAACTATCAAAAATAGCTTGTACTACAGGGTTGAGATGAGCACTGGCAATTTTATTGGTCGTGAGCCATAATGTTTGTCCTTCATTTTTGGTGCCAACTTGATTTTGCGTGCTGCGCTCAAAGGGAACAGCAACCTGATAAATAAAAATCAGCTCTTTACGGCCATCTTCACGTGCAAAATTTACAAAACCGTGTAAAGCGGGCTTGGTAATGTTTAAACCAGTTTCTTCTTTTATTTCACGGATAGCTGCTGTTGTAACTGACTCGCCCGGTTCCACATGACCACCAGGAAAAGTTAAAGACGGTTCAAATTCAGAGTCTGTTTTTTTCATAACAAGTAATTTGTGATGACAGCTAATTAAGACAATGCAGGTAATCTCACAAGGGTAGGTACGATCCATTCAGTTTCGCCTCTTTTAAGTTTAATGCCAATTGTAACGAAGCACTGTTATGATTGTATCACGATAACTAGAATCTAAATACTTCATGAATTGTGTTCGTCAATGTAGTTGTGTTTTTTTAAATACGACTTGACAATTCAACTTGTCACGATTAGAATTACGTTAAAATCAAATTAAATAAATGAACAATGAAAAGATGAGTAGTTAAAAGATTGACTTGTAGAGAGGTCCTGAGTTGGTGTAAAGGGCTACAATTGCTTAACGAAGATGGTCTTGGAGAGAAACGTTGTTGAGCCTATTGCCAGGCAGCGTTGGGTACGCCCATTATTGCGTGAAGTATCGCAAGCTTGCTTGCCGTACTTTTTAAGTCATTTAGTGTGAACTAAATGAAAAATAAGGTGGTACCACGAGATCAATCGTCCTTGGAAGTTATTCCAAGGGCGTTTTTTGTTGTTTAAAAAAGGAGAGCATTAAAATGACAGTAAGTGTAAAGAATCAGTTTCCATATCGTTACGATGAAGTCGGGAGTTTATTACGCCCCGCAGCTTTAAAACAGGCACGTGCAGATTTTCAATCGCAAAAAATTAGTGCAGATGACCTCAAGGCCGTTGAAGATCGCGAAGTGAAGCGAATTGTTGAAAAACAGGCCGATCTAGGTTTGAAGGCAGTTACGGATGGCGAATTTCGCCGTAGTTGGTGGCATTTAGATTTTTTTGATGGGTTAAATGGCGCACATTTCTTCACACCAGCTAAGGGATATAATTTTAATGGACTCGAGACACGTAAGGGTGGCATCAAAATTACCAATAAAGTGACATATAATCCAGGCCATCCGTTTTTTGCTGGCTTTTCTTATCTGAACAGTATTGTGCCAGATGGTGTGACTGCCAAACAGACCATTCCAAGTCCTTCGGTAATGTTTCCAAATAAAGATGCTGAGATCTATGACGAACATTATAATAATGATCTAAATGCCTTTGTGGATGATTTGATCATTGCTTACCAAAAAACAGTTCAGCATTTCTATGAATTAGGATGCCGTTATTTACAGATTGATGATACTTCTTGGGGAATGTGGGCAAGCTTTTCTAAAGGAACTTTGAACCCAGCCTTAAAACCAGTTGCTGAGGCTGCCGTAAGAGCAATTAATGCGATTGCGGATAATAAGCCAGAAGATCTTGTTTTGACGATGCATGTGTGTCGCGGTAATTATGCTTCTACCTGGGCAGGCGCTGGTGCTTACGATCCAGTGGCAGATTATTTAGCTCAGTTGCATATTGATGGTTACTTCCTAGAATATGATGACGAGCGTTCCGGTGGATTTGAGCCGTTGAAAAAAATCGCGGACAATGGTCGCCACCAGCGCATTGTATTAGGTTTAGTCACGTCAAAGAAGCCAGAATTGGAATCTGAGGACAGTTTAAGAGCTCGTATCCAAGACGCAAGTCAATATGTACCTTTAAACGATCTTTGTTTGTCGGCCCAGTGTGGTTTTGCTTCTACTGAAGAAGGGAATCACTTAACGGAAACAGATCAGTGGCGCAAATTAAAGCTTGTGATTGATACAGCCAAATCTGTTTGGAAGGACTAATTTATCCCCAAAGATGGTGAATGAGAAAAGGGCGTTCTGACCTCAAACATAGCCTTATTTCCGTAATTGCGACGATTAGAGTTCAGAGACAGATAGAGACTGGGAGTTTTTTCTCAGTCTTTATTTTTTGAAAAACATTTTGCTGTAAATGCAACAAAATGCTATAATGATTTTTAATAAGTAAGGGGGTCACATCATGGGGGATGTGTTACGCGAAATCGGCACGATTGCACGAGCGTTAGATTCCATCAGCAATATTGAATTTAAGCAGTATGACTTAACAAAAGGGCAGTATCTTTATTTGGTCCGCATTTGCGAACATCCAGGTATCATTCAAGAGCGAGTGGCCGAGATGTTGAAGGTGGATCGAACGACTGCTGCGCGAGCCATTCAAAAATTGACGGCAAATGGTTTGATTGAAAAAAGAATGCAGACGGAAAATAAAAAAAACAAGCAACTTTTTCCGACAGCTAACGGCTTAAAAATTTTTCCAATTATTCAACGTGAAAATCGCCATTCAGCCGAAGTGGCATTAACCGAATTTACTGAAGCAGAAAAGCAACAGATAGCCGAGTTCTTAACCCGAATGAGGAAAAATGTAGCATCGGATTGGGAATATGTCAAAAAGGGAAATCAACGGAGGTATTGAAATGACAAAAAAGCGATCATTAGTAAGACTACGTGTTCAGGACTGGCAAGAGTTGCAGAAGATTAGTATTGAAACTTATTCGGATACATTTGGACCATATAACTCACCGGAAATTATGCAAGCTTATCTCACGACTGCGTACGAAGCTAAAAAATTACAAGGAGAGCTGGAAAATCCAAATTCACAGTTTTATTTTGTCAAAGTGGAACAAGAGGTTGCGGGCTATTTAAAAATAAATGTGGGCGATGCGCAAACCGAAACAATGGGTCCTGAGAGTTTGGAAGTTGAACGCATCTACATCCGACCGCCGTTTAAGCAACAAGGATTGGGAACGTATCTGATTGGCAAGGCAGAGCAAATTGCCAATGCCCAACACAAAACTAAACTCTGGTTAGGGGTCTGGGAGCATAACGAACCTGCTAAACATTTTTATGAGAAATTAGGATTTCATCGCATTGGTCAGCATTCCTTTTTTATGGGGGACGATGAGCAGACAGATTACTTAATGGAAAAGAAACTATAAAAGAGTTGGGAAACCAACTCTTTTTTGATAGGGATAGAATTAGTTGAAAATTAAGTTCTCGGCTCCAGAAAGGTGCAGATAGTAAAGAAATAACACAGCAGCGTTGATAAAAAGTGAGGCCACGATAATAGCGTATCTTAACGTGAAGTAGCGATACCCCTTAAATGTGTAATCATGCTTTTCTCTTCGCTTTCCATGGTAGCCAAATGTAAAAACAAGTAGCACCAAAACAACTAGAATTTGAAAAATAAATCCAACGATAAATATAGAATTGGTACGCAAACTATCTTGTAGATAGTAACCTGAAAACGCCATAATATCGATAAGAATAGTAAGTAACGGCATTGTAATCACCTCATTAATTTTGTTCTATTATAGCATGTTTTTTTAATGAAAACGTTTTATGGTAGGGTTTGTTTGAAGCAAAAAAAATAGCGTGTTACGGTGTAAATGGATGGCACTTTAAATTAGTTAGCAAAGGAGGGAAACTTTCGAGGCAGAATACTGATTTGAGAGTCATTTTTAATTTTCTAAGGAGTGATTTATTTGCATCAGAGAACGCGAAATTTACGACATACGACAAGTGTGATTACGATTGGCGGTCTGTTGTTTGGTTATGATACAGGTGTTATTAATGGTGCCTTGCCGTTTATGTCGAATCGTTCGCAGCTTAATCTAAATGCCATGGGCCAAGGATTAGTCTCTAGTGTGCTTATTTTAGGAGCTGCGTTAGGATCTATGTTTACAGGAAAGATATCGGAAGTCTATGGTCGTCATCGCGTAGTGCAATGGATTGCCAGTTTGTTTATTGTGGCAAATCTCTTGTGTGCACTTGCCATCAATGAGCCAATTTTTATTACCTTTCGGTTTGTTTTGGGGATTGCCGTAGGAGCCGCTTCCGAAGTGATTCCTGTCTATTTATCAGAAATTTCACCCATTAGGGCACGTGGCATGGTTGTGACACGTAACGATTTTAAGATCGTATTGGGTCAATTCTTTGCTTACGTCGTGAATGCCATTCTTGGCGGCGTTTTTGGCCATGTCATGTGGATCTGGCGGGTAATGTTATTTATGGCGACACTGCCAGCTTGGCTTTTGTTGCTTGAGAATCGGAGTGTACCAGAAAGCCCGGTTTGGCTTTGGAAAAAAGGCTATTTAAAAAAAGCCAAGACCGTTATGTTGAACTATCTCCGTCCTAAAGAGGCTAAACAAGAAGCAGCAAGCCTTGAAGCGGATGGCACAAAAGTGCAAACGCTGAACTGGCGGGAAATTATTTTTTCACGTCATTTTAAACTTATCATGATTGGTGTGGGACTGGCCATTGCACAACAAATTACTGGCGTGAATGCCATTATGTATTACGGAACGTTAATGTTGGAAAAAACGGGATTAACACGAAGTTCTTCGCTATATGGCAACATTATGATTGGGTTAGTTTCCGTTCTGAGTGTGGGTATTAGTGTCCGAATTGTCGGTCGATATCAGCGCCGTCATTTATTATTGATGGGCTTAATCGGTAGTTCTACTATTTTAGCAGCTTTGAGTTTGATTACACATCAGCTCGCTGGGACAACACTGGCTCTGACAGTTTTAGGATTCATCACGTTATTTTTAATATGCCAACAAGGGTTAATTAGTCCGCTTATTTGGTTGATACTGTCAGAGTTGTTTCCGATTAACATGCGTGATGTGGGGATGAGTGTCGCAACATTTTTTGTTTGGTTCGCGGATTTCGCCGTGAGCTTAGTTTATCCCATTCTAATGAATGCGATCGGGCTATCTCAAGTGTTCCGAGTCTTTGCCGGATGCGGGGTGTTGTGCATTATTTTCGTTTACTTGGTGGTTCCGGAAACCAAGAATAATTTGTGGACAACAAGTAGCAAAGCAGATCTACAAGCACAGGAAATTCAAGCTTTAAAGTAAGGAGGAGTCATATTTTATGAAACCAGTGAAAACAGTTATGCAAGATGTACCACAAGGAGACATTCACGAATACGATAATATTTTAAAATATTTTAATTATGAACCAGCTAAGCAAGAGAAAAAGGATGTTTACCATACCATTACCTTTGTCACTACGGGAATCATTGCTTATGACGGTGGGCAAACGACCATGCTACATTTAGGTACGTTACTTAGTCAAGAAGGCTACGACGTTTATTATTTAAGTTACGTCCCGCAGACGCGCCAAGAGATGGCACAAAACGCTGAATTTAACTATCCGAGTTATCAAGGAACTTGTTTAGACATGAGTCAGTTGGATGAGCACAAATCTGATATTTGGATTGCCACGTTATGGGAGTCGGCTTATGTCATTAAGAACAAACCAGGATATAAAATGTATTTTGTTCAAGACTATGAACCTTATTTTTATCCTTTTGGGGATCGTTACCAGTTGGCTAAAAAGAGTTACGAGCTAGGATTGCACATGGTGTCTTTGGGACCATGGTGTGCGAAAATGATCCGTGAAAATTGTCAGGTAAATAGTCCAATTGATCAAATTAATTTTCCAGTTAATTTAGAAAGCTATCCTTATCAAAAACGAGATTTTAGTCGTTATCAAAATAAAAAGACGTTTGATGTGGCAGTTTATACCAAATGGCGTAGTCCACGTCGCGCACCTATTAATATTCAACTAACGCTGAAGAATTGCCAAAAGATCCTTGCTAACCATGGTGTAAAACTAAATTTACATTACTTCGGCACCGAAAAAGACGCTCAGTTTATAAGTGGTGAAAATTTAGGAAAACTAACGCAAGCTGAAATGATTAAACTGTATCATGAAAGTGACTTTGGTATTGCACCGTCCATGACTAATTTCTCACTCGTTCCATTTGAAATGATGAGTTGTGGCTTACCACTCATTGATTTTAAGGAAGGCACAGGTAAGTATTTCTTACCAACGGGATCCTATTTACAAACGAGTTTCAACGAGAAAGATTTAGCACAAGCTTTCTTGAATGCCAGTCAGAACAGCTTTGTCATTGAAAAACGTGTCCAAAGGGGAGTTGCGCATTTGCAATCGATTACGTGGAAACAAACGCTAACTGATTTTGCCGCGATTATTGAAAAGATCTCAGTAGCCGTAGCTTAATAACTGAACAAGCGTAATCAAAAAAGTGAAAAAAGGTTTTGGCTTCGCGCATACGACGTAGTTAAGTGACGAAGCCAGCTTTTCCCCACTTTCGATGATTAAAGTTTAGAGACCCAAAAAGGCCGGGAGTTTTCCCGGCCTTTTGTTTACGAACTTTTATTTGGTTGTGCTTTCTAAGATTTTTGTATCGGAAGACACCTGATTGTTAAGTATTTTAAACTTCAGCAATGAAACAGCATCCATATTAGTAATAACGACTAACATGGAAGTTTGTTTGTCGGCGTCTTTAATAGCTTGTAAATTCACTTGAGCAACCAAGTCACCGTGTTTAACAGATTGTCCCTCGGTCACTTTGACGTCAAAAGGTTTGCCTTTCAATTCAACGGTGTCAATTCCCATGTGTAACAAAATTTCGAGACCGGAATCGGTTGTAAAACCGATCGCGTGCTTGGTAGGAAAGACAGTGGTGACTTTACCATCAACGGGGGCCGTGATGGTACCATCATCGGGATCGATCGCAAATCCATCTCCTAACATTTTTTTGGAGAAGGTTGGGTCAGCCACATCTTCAATATTTAAGTAGCGCCCAGTAGCCACGCTGTAAAAGTCATTTACGACACCTGATTGAACGTTGGTATCTGCAGGGTGGCTTGGAGTTGATTTTGAAGCTGTGGTGGTCGCTTGTAAAGCCGAAAGAGGTGTCTTTTCATTAAATAGTTGACTTAAGGCGTCAGCGACAAATTGCACTTCTGTGCCAATCACAATGTGGAGATTAGTCTTGTCTAACTTGTTGATACCCACGGCACCGCTGCGTTTGATGGCGGCCTCGTCAATTTTGTCTGTATCTTTAAGTTGCAAACGTAAACGGGTGGTGCAATTATCAACGGCAGTTAAGTTGTCACTGCCGCCTAAGGCAACGTAAATCTTTTTAGCCTGAAGGGTATATTTATCATCTTTTTGATCCGTTTTAATGGCCACTGGTGCGCTTTTTGTGTCACCAGTTGTAACGGGTTCGCGTCCAGGAGTCATTAAATTGAATTTTTGAATGGCAAAGTTAAAGCCAAAGTAATAAATCACAGCCATGACGAGACCTTGAAGAATTAACATCAACGGTTCGTTGGCAATGGGATTTTTTAAGCTTAGGACATAGTCAATGAGTCCAGCACTGAATGAGAAACCAGCTGTCCAGTGCATAAAGGCGGCAAAAGCCATTGAGAGTCCCATAAAGAAAGCGTGAATCACATACAATGGCCAAGCCACGAACATGAAAGAAAACTCAAGTGGTTCCGTAACACCAGTGAAAAATGAAGCGAAGGCTCCAGCAAGCATCAAAGAACCCACTTCCTGTTTTCGTTCTGGACGGGCATTGCGATAAATAGCGTAAGCACCAGCTGGTAAGCCAAACATCATAACTGGGAAGAAACCAGCTTGATACATACCGGTGATACCTTTGGGACCTTCATGGGCCAGAAATTTGCCAATATCATTAATGCCGGCAACGTTAAATAGAAAGACAGAGTTTAACGCTTGATGGAGGCCGGTTGGAATTAGTAAACGATTGAAGAATCCATAGATACCGGCTCCAAGTGGTCCTAAGCCAACTACAAATTTACCAAAAAGAACTAAGGCATTGTAGAGTGGAGGCCAAACAACTAGTAAAACAGCACTGATGATTAACATAACGAGTGCCGCTAAAATAGGAACTAATCGTTTCCCACTAAAGAATGACAGCGCCATAGGCAATTTTGTTTCGTGGAATCGATTATAGAGGGCTGCAGCAATGAGTCCGGATAGTATCCCGATAAAAACATTACTGATGGCCGCAAATGATGGATCAACGGCCGAAACTTTTGTTCCCAGCAAGGTAGCAACCGAACTCGTTTTTAAAACGTTAGTGGGAACTTCAAAAGCCACTAACCCGGCAAGTGCGGCGGCACCATCTTTGTCTTTAGCCATTCCTAAAGCCGTCCCGACCGCAAAGAGTAACGGTAGTTGGTTAAGAATTGCATTTCCGCCAGCCTGCAAGAAGTTAGCGATAAAGCCGTTGTCGGCAGATGCCCACCAAAAGCCAACGCCAACAAGCAGCGCGGCGGCTGGTAAAACAGCGACGGGGAGCTGCAAAGAACGCCCTAATCTTTGAAAATATGTTTTCATAATGGAAAGCCTCCTGAAAAAGAATGAAAGTTACAAAATAATTTCATTTATTAGTCTAGAATATTTAACACAAAAACACAAGTGGTCATGTTACATTATGTCACATGATATATAACTTTTTGGCTGTTTTACAAAAATTGGTCTAGTCATCCTTGCTGTGAGTAAATTGAGATTTTACAATCTGAAAATGAACTTTCTGAACAAATCGTGCCATAAGTTTCATGAAAAGGTTTGACAGCGGATACATTCACTGTTAATATAGAAACATTGTCACAATGTGATTGCGTTCGGGTAAGCATGTGTGGCCGAAACTATTAAATTTGAATAATTAAGGTGTTATCAAAATTTTGAGCATGACTTATTTATTGTAGGAACAAGTGAACCTATGATGGATAAGTCTTTTTAGGTGGTTTAAGTGAAAATAAAACGCGTTTTAAATAATAATACAGCCATCTCTGTAAACCACGATGGCATGGACATTTTGCTGATGGGACCCGGGATCGCATTCGGTAAAAGACAGGGACAAGAGATTGAGATTGAAAAAGTAGAGAAGACTTTCATAATTAAGGATCCGGATACCATGAATAAATTTACGGATTTAGTCATTGATGTTCCTTTGAATGAAATTATGATTGCCGAAAAAATTATCAATTTTGCTAAAATTAAGTTGGGTAAACAACTCAACGAGATTATTTATGTGAATTTAACGGATCATTTGCACACGACTATTCAGAGGTATCGGGATCAAATTATTTTAAGAAATCCTTTGAAATGGGACGTGGCGCGTTTTTATCCAGATGAATTTGCGGTCGGGCAAAAATTGGTGGAAGTCGTCAAAAAGGAACTAGGCATCGCACTTGAAGATGATGAGAGTGCTTTTGTGGCTTTGCATTTTGTGAATGCAGAGACAGAGTCTGGTGTTGAGCAAAATTTAGCCTATGGCGTCACCAATATGGTTAAAGAAGTTGAGGACATTGTCAAAAATTATTATCATACGGAGTTTGACGAAGGTTCGTTAAATTACTATCGATTTATCACGCATCTGAAGTTTTTTGCACAACGGGTGCTTTTAAACAAACATTATGACGACGATGATGAAGATCTTCTTCATACTTTGGAAAAGAAGTATGCCCAACCGTATAAGTGTTCTCGCAAAGTACAAGCGTTTATTCAAAAGAAATATCAGTACGAGATTAGTAGCACAGAATTATTATATTTGACGGTGCATATTAGTCGGTTAGTTAAAAATTTATAGGGTGTTATCTTAATTGAGCATGACCTAAATAGCGTATTTGGCTATTTGGGTCTTTTTTTATAAAAGAAGGGAAGTTTATTCATGGATTACGTAAATTCAGCTAAACAAATTTATAAAGCAGTGGGTGAAGATAAAAATATTCATTCACTGATTCATTGTATGACCCGACTACGCTTTCGTTTAAAAGACGAAAGTATTGTGGATGACGAAGCGGTAAAAAATATCCCCGGAGTCGTGGGCGTGAATCATCAGTCAGGCCAATACCAAGTTATCATTGGTAATGATGTCACTAATTACTACAATGAAATTTTGAAGTTAGGCAAGATCGATACCGGAGATGCCAGTCAAGCTGATGAGCAAACCGACAGCAAAGAAAAGGTCAACTTGTTCAATCGATTTGCTAATTTTATTTCGTCTTGTATGTCACCTTTGATCCCTGCTTTAATCGGCGGTGGGATGATCAAGGTTATCTTGATTATACTGCCCCTATTAGGCTGGTTAAACGAAAAAGGACAAAGCTATGCCATTTTGAATATCTTTGGAGATGCTCCTTTTTATTTTCTACCAGTTATGTTGGCATATACTGCCGCTAAGTACTTTAAAGTAACACCAATGTTAGCCATTACAATTGCTGGTGTGATGATTCATCCTAACTTTATCGCGATGGTGACGGCGGGAAAAGCCGTTCATTTTATGGACTTGCCAATTACATTGGTAAATTATTCCTCATCAGTTATTCCAATTCTGATGGTCGTTTGGGCGATGAAATACATTGAAATGGGAATTGACAAAGTTTGTCCAGCATCTTTAAAAAGTATTTTGAAACCATTATTAGTTTTATTTATTACAGGTACTTTGGCATTGGTTTTGATTGGACCAATTGGCACGTACGCTGGAAAACTATTGTCAGCTATTATTCTGTTTATTCAAAGCAAGGCTGGCTGGTTAGCGATGGCTTTGATGGCAGCCTTTATGCCACTTATTGTCATGACAGGCATGCACTGGGCATTTGCCCCAATCTTCTTAGCAGCTTCAGTGGCATCACCCGATACCCTGATCTTACCAGCAATGCTAGCGGCGAATATTGCGCAAAGTGCTGCTAGTTTTGCGGTTGCGATCATGACTAAAAATCGAAACACTCGCCAAATTGCAAGTGCTGCAGGAATTTCGGCCTTGTTAGCTGGGGTGACTGAGCCCGCCTTGTATGGTGTCACGCTGAAATATAAAAAGCCGTTATATGCGGCCATGATTTCTGGTGGTGTCACTGGATTGTTCATGGGCTTTGTAAATCTGAAGTCCTTCGCATTTGCCGTACCATCTCTAATTTCGTTGCCACAATTTGTTAGCAAAACAGACAGCAGTAATTTAATTAATGCCATTATTGTGTTGGTTGTGTCCTTTGTGCTTACATTTATTTTGACATTTGTATTTGGTATTAATGAAAAACCAGTTGAAGCAGCAACAAAAACAGAAACCAAAGATCAGCCTAAAACAACTGTGCCATCTGGCGCCAAAGAAACTAAAAAAGTTTATAGTCCCGTTAAAGGTGAAATGATTAATTTAGAGAGTGTCGCAGATGATACCTTTGCCCAAAAAATGTTGGGGGATGGGGTGGCCATTATTCCTGAAGAAGGCAAAATTTATGCGCCGTTTGACGGTGAAGTGATGACCGTTTTTCCAACCAAACATGCCATTGGATTAAAGAGTGATAACGGCATTGAGTTGTTGATTCATATTGGCTTAGATACCGTTAATTTGAAAGGAGCACCTTTCACTGCACATGTCGCAGATAACGATAAAATTAAAAAGGGACAGTTACTGATGGATGTTGATTTGGCAGCGATTAAGCAGGCTGGATACGATACTACCACACCAGTGATTGTGACGAATACCAAAGATTTTGTTGAAATTGTGTCGAATGAAAAAACAACGGTCACTAATGAAGATGTGGCTATGTATATTATTTAATTAAGGAGGAAACTAAATATGAGTCGTTTTCCCAAAAACTTTATGTGGGGTGGCGCAACAGCTGCTAATCAATTAGAAGGTGCCTACCAAGCTGATGGTAAGGGCTTGTCCATTGCTGATGCTTTGCCTGGGGGACCAGATCGTTTTAAATTGGTGAATGCACCCGACTTTGATTGGACGATTGACGAACAACAGTACACCTACCCTAATCATAATGGCATTGATCACTATCATCGTTTTAAGGAAGATATTGCCTTGTTTGCCGAAATGGGCTTCAAGTGTTATCGCTTTTCGATTGCGTGGTCACGAATTTTTCCCAATGGTGATGATCAAGAGCCTAATGAAGCTGGATTGAAATTTTATGATCAAGTCATTGCAACTTGTCAAAAATACGATATTGAACCCGTGATCACCATTTCACATTATGAAATGCCTTTAAATCTCGTTAAAAAGTACGGTGGCTGGAAGAATCGCCAATTAATCACGTTTTATGAACGATTCGCACGTACGGTGTTGACACGGTATTATCATCAAGTTAAGTATTGGATGACGTTTAATGAAATTAATAGTGCCTACACATTTCCAGTAATGGGTCAGGGCTTAATTGCAGCTAACGGTGCTAATGACAAGCAAAATATTTACCAAGCTTGGCATAATCAGTTCGTTGCCGGGGCTAAAGCCGTTCAAATTGGACATACCTTGGACCCTGAGCTAAAAATTGGGTGCATGCTGTTATATGCCACAACCTATTCTTACGATGCTAATCCAATTAATCAGTTGGCCACGTTAGAACAAAATCAAGCTTTTAACCACTTTTGTGGGGATGTTCAAGTGCGTGGAGAATATCCAGCTTATACGGAAAAACTCATGAATAAGTTTGGTTTCAGTTTTTCCGATTTGCAGGTTGGTAATGAGGATTTAGCACTTTTAAAAGCCAATCCCGTAGATTACATTGGGTTTAGTTACTATATGTCTACAACTATTGATGTTGCTGACTCGGATCGAGAACAAGCCTCAGGTAATTTGATTGGTGGGGTAAAGAACCCCTTCTTGAAGACTAGCGAGTGGGGCTGGCAAGTGGATCCTGTTGGACTGCGAATTGCTTTGAATGAGTTGTACAATCGTTATCGTAAACCATTATTTGTTGTTGAGAATGGTTTAGGAGCAGTTGATAAACCGGACGCTGAATTTCACGTGCAAGATGATTATCGTATTGATTATTTGCGGGAACATATTCAGGCCATGGCCGGGGCAATTGAAGATGGTGTGGATCTCATGGGATATACACCGTGGGGATGCATTGATTTAGTGAGTGCTTCAACAGGTCAAATGTCGAAACGATATGGCTTTATCTATGTCGATTTAGATGACCAAGGACATGGAACCTTGAATCGATACAAAAAGGCTTCTTTTGATTGGTACAAAGAAGTGATTGCTAGCAATGGCGAACGATTAAATTAGCTTAGGCATTACTGTCGAAATAGCCTTCCAAAATGAGAGAATTTTCTCGTTTTGGGAGGTTTTTTTGATGCAGTCGGAAGATGTTGAAAAACATTTGCGTCAAAATGCCATTTCTTGGTGGGTGTGAATTTGTTTGTATGGCTGGCTAAGATTTACTGGCCATTCATTTTGCTCCTTACCATAAAATTATGGAGATTTATGATTAAAAGAATCTAATTTAATTTTAACCGTTTACAAATAAAATAAGGAGTGATAGGATGCTTTTAACACGGTAGCGGTTTTAGAGGAATAGGTAAGAAAGTAGGTGATTTGATGCGATTAAATGATGTTTTAAAACTGGTGCCTAGATCAGCATATCCATGGCTCATTTTAAGTAAATTATTTATGAGTGGCTTTAATTTGTTTGTTTCTATCATGATTCAAGTGGGAATTGCGATTGCAATGCAACGCGAAGGCACACGACTTTGGGGCGTTTTAATAGCTTTGATTTTAGGATCGTTACTTTATGGCCTCATTTTCTATAAGTATTCAATGCTTATGGAAAGTATCAAGAAGCACATCAGCGAAACAGTTAGTCTCAAACTTATGCGAGGCTTTTTAAATTACCAAAATAGTAAGGATATTAAAGAGGGAGAACTAGTTAATTTAGTTAATCAAGATGCTGAAACGATCGCAAATTATCTATACTCTGGTGTTTCGCCATTATTTGATTTTTCACTCTCTTTACTTTTGGGGTTAGGCTATGTCTTTATTGCGTCATACGTAGCTGGTTTTTTTTACCTTGTCATTGGCATAACTTTTTTCTTGTTAGCACGTGGCTTTTATACTAAGCAGGCTAAGGCACGAAGAAAATATGAACGCCTTGATGACCAGCATAAACGTTTCTTTACAGAGCTATATCGAAACATACCGCTCCTTTCAGTTTTTCATGTGGCTAATTGGGCTTTGGATACCCATAAACATTTTTATGACCAAAAAATGCCTGATTGAAAGCAAAATGTGAATACAGCAGCTGCCAATAATGGTTTGTTTACGGGTGGTATTTATTTTGTAGAAATTATTTCGCTGGTTGGAGGACTCTTTTTAGTCAAAAACAATTTTCTTAACCTTAATGTTATGGTCGGAGTTTGGAATGCTGGAATTGGCTCAATTTTGGATCCGTTTATGTCACTACCGGTTGTGACTTCTTTTTTGGCACAACAAAAAGTTGCGATTGACCGAGTAAATAAACGATTAGCGGCTGTTAAAACTGAACAGACTCATGAAGATAATGTAAAAAGCACAACACAAGAGCCATTGCAGAAGTTGATTTTTCACAATGTTGACTTTACTTATCCCAGTCAGACTGAGCCTGTCTTTGAAAAGCTCAATTTATCTATTTTAAAAAGTCAAATCACTTTTGTTGTGGGTCATAATGGTGCTGGTAAAACAACACTAATTAAGCTCCTTTTGAACTTGTTAGATCCTGGAAAAGGTAGCATTTCAGCAGTAAACGAGAAAGGCCAACAGCGGACACAATTTCAAGGTGCTTTGGCTTATGTTCCGCAAAGAAATCAATTGTTCAATACCACAGTTTGGCGTAATTTGACGTTGGATAAGCCTTATGATAGGCAAGATGTGCATCAAGCTTTACAGGCGGTCAATATGGATCGGATTATAGATGCACTACCGGACGGTTGGCACACAGAGGTTGGTAAAGTAACTAATTTTTCTGAAGGTCAGATGCGGCGCCTTTCGATTGCCAGAGCACTTTTAGCGCATAAACAATTTTTAATTATGGACGAGCCCTTTTCGGATTTAGATGCCAGAAACCAGTCTGAGTTAATGCATACAGTTCGCGAGCTTAGCCAAAAAATCGGTGTTTTAATTATTACGCACACTTTTGATCTTATTCAGGATAGTGACACGGTCATCAAAGTAGGTAAATAGCTTATGGAAAAACAAGAAAGACAATTTTTGAAATCACTTTTTAGGGAAAAACGACTTATTTGGTTATGGATTGCCGGTGTACTAGGTGCCGTTGCTGAATTCTTTTTAGCAAATGGTTTAAACGGGCTAGTAAATTACTTGAGTGCAAGTCCGGTGCGATTCGTTTGGAATGCTGTTTATTTGACGGCTTTAAGCCTTGTGATTGGGCTTTGTCGTCTTTTTACAGTTCGTCGTCAAGGCGTTTTGAAACAAGTTTATGAATTCAAAATTGTTGATCAACTGATTCAAAAAGCGTTCACGAAAAAAACGAGAGTTCTTGAACAAATGGGAGAAGGAAGTTGGCTGACGTTAAGCACCTCGGATGCCAATTTGTTAGCAGGTGTAGTTCCGGAAACGGTGACGAGCTTGTTGGTTGGTATAAGTTCATTTGTGGCAGCCCTAATATTTGGATTTTCGACTTCGTGGTTACTAACGTGTGTGATCTTAGTTCTGAGTCTCTTTTCAGCATGGGTGCCAAAAATAACTGGGAGGCTAATCAGTCAAACACAGCAAAAAAAGCAGGTTAACCAAGAAAATATGCAAGAAACGATGTTGCAGGTTTTTGATGCTAGGGCCCTATTGTACAGTTTTTTTGCCGAGAAATTTGGACTGACTTTATTTAAGGAAAAGTACGAAAAATACACACAAAGTCAACTTGAAAATGCAAAAAGTCAGTGGAAAATGACGGGATTGAGCCTAGCGTCAGGATTCGTTTTTGATGTGACGCCGCTAGTGTTCAGTATTTACTTAATCAGTATTAACCAGCTGACACTGGGGCAATTTATGGGATTTAATGTGTTAAATGCCAATTTCACATGGGTCTTCTATCAGTTGCCTGGACTGTATGCCAACTGGTTACGTCAAAAGGTCTCTTTAACAAGAATTGTAGACTTTTTGGAACAACAACAAGTTACAGAGATTGCCATGGAATCAATGAGTCATCCAGATAGCTTGGGTTTCAGAAATGTTTCATTTCGCTATACGAAAGACCAAAAGTGGGTTTTGAAAAATGCAGACTTCTTCATTAATTTGAAAAGTAAAGATAAAGTTCTTTTGACAGGTGAGAGTGGAACAGGCAAGACAACCGCCGAGAAATTATTAATGGGTTTTTATAGGCCTACTTCCGGAAACATAGAGATTTTAAAAAATAAAAAAGTAGTGCAGCGTGTCGCTCATAGGGAACTTGTGTCCTATGTTCCTCAAAAGACAGAACTTTTTTCGAGTACATTAAGAGAAAATATTCTCTTAGGTCGTGAACTTTCAGACAAACAGTTGGCCAAGGTCGTTGAAACAGCAGAATTAACTGATTTGGTCACAAAATTACCTGATGGTTTAGCATCTAGGGTGTCTGGTGGAGACCAAATTAATTTATCTGCAGGGCAGTTACAAAAAATTGGTTTGGCACGAGCGTTGGTGGAAGAACGACCGTTATTAGTTTTGGACGAACCTACTGCGAACTTAGATCAGAAAAGCGAAAACGACTTTTTACGCGTTTTAAAAAAATTACCGGTGGCTATTTTAATGGTTTCTCATCGCCCAAATTCGACTGCAAAATGGTTAAGGCGGGTTATTCTAAAGAATGAAAAGATTGCATCTTTACCTGAAAAATAGCTCGTAAAAGGTAGCTCTAATTCTGAACCAATATCTAAATATTATTTTGATGGCTTTTCATGCATAGAAATTAAGAGTAACTGTCTTAGACTTGCTTCCAAGCTAGATTCTTGATAAAATACTCATCTAAGCGGTTATTGCGCCTAGCTACATAGGCTAGTTACTTGGAAAAAATAAATAAATTTCAAAAAAGCATTTTATTTATTGGTCAAATTCGGTATACTAGTTAAGGAGCAATTTTAGTTTTTATGCTTGTTTAGCTCAGTTGGTAGAGCATCGCTCTAGTAAAGCGGAGGTCGCTGGTTCAAGTCCAGTAACAAGCATGATAAAGCATTCACACTGGTGAGTGCTTTTTTTGTTGTCTGTGAGTCTAGCTTTATATCATAGTAAAAAATGATGCGCAATTTTGAGTGAAGCGACGCCTCAATAAAACAAACATATTAATATAATTTCACATTGACACTAAAAAAATCTGTGGTAAATTAAAAATATATTAGAAAACGAGAAAACATAAGATACTGCGATAAGAAGAGTAGCATGGTTAGTATGATTTTAGAGACCGTGGGTTGCTGAGAACGCGGATCAGAATACGATGCGAAGATGAACTTGGAGTAAATTGACAGTGCAAGCTGTGAATTCGTGGTGAGGTTCGTTAACGCCTCTGACTTTTGGAAACAGGAGTTGTTGAGGCAGGATATGCGAATATTCTACAAATCAAGGTGGTATCACGGAAAGCGTCGGAACTGAAGTTATAATTTGATACAAACAT